>NZ_AXAP01000144.1 GCF_000472865.1 Bradyrhizobium elkanii WSM2783
TCACGTCCACCGCATCTCACCGCAACGTTCGTGACGATCGCGAGCCGCCCCTCATCCGCCGTGAGACGCGCGGAGTTAAATCACTGATTTGCCCGACGGCGAAAGCGGAATATTTTTCGCAGCACGGCTGGACAGACTTTGGGCTGATTTGCCCGTCGAGTTGATTTGTCGCACCCAAAGCATCCACATCGTCATTGCGATCAGAGCGAAGCAATCCATAGCGCCACTTGTGGAGACGTGGATCGCTTCGCGGAGCCTGTCGTCGGGCGCGCGTTCGCGCGACCCGTTGGCTCGCAATGACAAGGGGCTGCAGCCGGAATGGATTCCGGGCTCGTCCTTCGGACGCCCCGGAATGACGGAGGGAGTCAGATGTGCTCTGCCATGATCTCGCCCGGCCGCGCATCCGGCCGTGGCTCGATATCGACCGACCAGAGATCGCGGTTGTCGACGTCCTTCAAGGTCACCGTCATCACCCCGGTCGGGCCATCGATGTCGACGCGACCGAAGAACTGCAGGCCGAAGCAGGGAGCGAGGTTGTCGCCCTGCTCCGCGCTGCAGCCTTTCTGATACATCGCTTTGGGGCCGAAGGTGTTGTCGAGCACGCCCGGCGACCAGGTGCCGGCGTGCAGCGGGCCGGAGACGAATTCCCAGAACGGCTCGAAATCCTGGTAGACCGCACGGTTCGGGTCGTAATGATGGGCCGCGGTGTAGTGCATGTCGGCGGTGAGCCAGACCGTGTTGCGGATGTCGGCGCACTTCATGAAAGACAGGAGATCGGCGATCTCGTGCTTGCGCCGCTCCGGCGAGCCGTCGCCGAGCGCGACCGCATCCAGGCTGACGAGGCCGATCGGCAAGTCCGCGGCGATCACCTTCCAGGTGGCGTTGGAGGCGACCAGCTCGCGCTTCAGCCAGGCGAGCTGCGCCTTGCCAAGGATGAAGCTGTCGCTGTTGCCATCGCCTTTATTCCACGTGGAATCGCGGTAAGAGCGCATGTCGATGAGGAACACGTCGAGCAGCGGACCATAGGCGATCTTGCGATAGACGCGGCCGTCCTGCGCGAGGGTAGCGCGCATCGGCATGAATTCGTGAAACGCGCGCCGCGCCCGCGCCACCAGACGCGAAGAGCCGTCCTCGGCATAGCCGGTCTCATCAGCGCTGCCGATCGGCGACCAGTCGTCGGCGACCTCGTGGTCGTCCCATTGTGCGAACATCGGCACTTCCGCATGGAAGGCGCGGAAGTTTGCGTCACACCAATTGTATTTGTAGTTGCCGCGAAATTGCGCGAGGCTCCTGGCAACCGTCGACTTCTCTTCGGTGACGATGTTACGCCAGAGCGTGCCGTCCGGCAGCCGCAACTCAGATGGCACCGGGCAATCGGCGTAGATGTGGTCGCCGGAATGAATGAAGAAGTCGGGACGGTTCGCCAGCATCGTGCGGTAGCTGCGCAGGCCGCCGCGGGAGGGATCGATGCCCCAACCCTGCCCCACGGTATCGCCGGACCAGACGAAGGAGATCGATTGGCGCGTCATCGGTGCCGTGCGGAAACGGCCGCCCCTCGCCTCGCCCGCAAGCCCATCGGACGATTCAAAGCGCACGCGATAGAAAATGTCCTGTCCCGGCGGCAGGCCATCGATGAGGAGCTTTGCGGTGAAGTCGGTTGAAGGCAGCGCGTCGCTTGAGGCCGCGCGCAAAATGGTCTTGAAATTCTCGTCGGCTGCGCATTCCACCTGCATCCGCGCGGCCCGATCGACACGCGACCAGATCACAGCGGCATCATCAGAGACGTCACCCGATTGAATCCCGCACCGAAGCTGCGGGCGATCGGCGGCGCGGCTGAGATAAGGCTTTGCGAGAGTGCCGAGACTTGCGAGTGCGGCGGTCGAGCCTGACCGGATCAGAAGCTGGCGCCGGGTCAGGCCGCGCCTGGCGCGTGTCGCAATCGCCATCAGGCAGGATCTCCGTCGAATCGCGACGAAGGTTGCCTGCGCTGCTTGACTCCCAGCCTACGGTTTTACGTCAGGTGGATGACTCGTGAAAACGCGCTGGTCATGCCCGGGCTTGACCCGGGCATCCACGTCTTGCAGCCGCGCGCGCTCTCGTGGATGGCCGGGTCAAGCCCGGGCATGACGGAGAATGTGTGCGCCAGTGGTGCTCTTAAGACTTTGTCGGGCGCGCCCGTCAGCGCCAGTTGCAGATGCCGCCGGAGCGGCAGGGCCAGGTCTGGATGCGGGTGTCGCGGGCCTGGGCGTCGAGGGGGTTGCCGTGGCGGCGGGCAAGCTTGGCGCGGGCGGGAACGCGCCGCTCGGTGCGCACCGACCGCTCAGGCACAGGCGCAGCACGCGCGGCCCTGACCCTTTTCGTCTCTACCGGCTTCGGTTCCGCGACCACGTGTGCAGCATCATTGTGATCGCTTTTGGCTTCGACGGGAACCGGTGCGAACTCCGTCGGCGGACCGAGCCGCTTAGGCGACAGCACGGCCTTGGAGAGGTCGAGATTGAAATAGTCGCCGGGGCGATAATCGTCCGCCATCGCCGGGACGCTCAGGACCAGGGCGGCGGTGGCAACGGCGGCCAGAACTGCATTTCTGGAGCTCACCGAACGCCTCCGAAATGACTCCAAGTGGACACGCCCATCATGTAGGAAGCCGGCCGGACAATTCCAGCCGATCCTGTGGGCACGGTTACCGATCAACGAAAACAATGGCCGCAGGTTGCTTCCTGCGGCCCAAGAATAGGCTCAAGAATCAGCCCAAGCACCGGACCGGATCGGAACCTACTCGGCCGCCTGCGCGACCGGCTGACCGATCGCAGCTTCGAGCCGCTGGCACTCCTGGCGATAGCGACCGACGTTCGCTTCCTTGACGTGGCCGTAGCCGCGTACCAACTCCGCAGCCTTCGCCAGCGCCACCAAGCGCGGCAAATCGAGCGGCTTGTTGCCGAGATGGCGCAGGATCATCGCCGAATATTCGCCCGGCAGCGCCCGCTCCATCCGCCGCTCGGCGGTGTAGCCGAAGATATCGAACGCGGAACCACGCAAGCGTTTCAGCCGCGCCAGCAGCCTGAACGCGCTGAACACCCAGGGCCCGAACTCGCGCTTCTGCAGATGTCCGGTGACCTTGTCGCGACGCGCGAACAGCGGCGGGGCGAGCAGCACCTTCAACCCGGGCTCGCCGTCGAACTGCTCCTTCAACGCCCTCGCGAATTCGCCATCGGTATAGAGCCGTGCGACCTCGTACTCGTCCTTGTAGGCCATCAGCTTGAACAGGCCTTTTGCAAACGCCTCCGTCAGCTCATGTGCGCCGGGGGCCGCTGCCGTCTCGGCGGCCCGCACCCGCGCGACGTCGGCGAGGTAACGCTGCGAATAGGCCTCGTCCTGATAGTCGGTGAGGAACTTGGCGCGGAAGGCGATGGTCTCGTCGAGCGTGCGCCGTGCCGGCGCCGCGCTCGACGTTTTGAAGCGCGCGGCGCTGACGACGCGCGCCAGGTCGTGCGCGGCGAGCCGGCCCCATGAGAAGGCCATCTTGTTCATCTCGACGGCGGCGCCGTTCAGCTCGATCGCCTTCATCAGCGCCTCCAGCGACATCGGCACCGCGCCGCGCTGGAAGGCGAAGCCGAGCAGGAAGGCGTTGGTGGCGATGCTGTCGCCCATCAGCGCGGTGGCAAGGCCGGTGGCGTCGAGGATGTCGAGGTCGGACGAGGTGACGGCCCCGCTCAGCGTGTCACGCATCGCGCCCGCCTCGAAATCGAGGTCGGGATTCATCACGAAGCTCGCGGTCGGCAGCAGGTCGGCATTGACGATCGCGCGCGTCACGCCGCGTTCGGCCCGGCTGAGCGCCGCGACGCTGGTCGCGACCACGATGTCGCAGCCGAGGAT
Source organism: Bradyrhizobium elkanii WSM2783 (assembly GCF_000472865.1). Classification (GTDB taxonomy): domain Bacteria; phylum Pseudomonadota; class Alphaproteobacteria; order Rhizobiales; family Xanthobacteraceae; genus Bradyrhizobium; species Bradyrhizobium elkanii_A. The sequence goes on from NZ_AXAP01000144.1 coordinate 3,874, forward strand.
CAGATTGGCGCCGCCCGCGGCGATGCGGACGCTGGCGAGATCCTCCGCACGCGGCGCAAGGCGGACATGGCTCATGACCGCGCCGTTCTTCTGCGACAGGCCGGTGAAATCGAGCGTCGAGCAGGCGAGCCCTTCGACATGGGCGGCCATGCCGAGCAGCGCGCCGATGGTGATGACGCCGGTGCCGCCGATACCGGTGACGAGAATATTGTAGGGGCCGGACAGCGCCTGCGGCTTCGGCGTCGGCAAATCCTTAAACAGTGCCGACGGATCGGTAGCGGCGCGGTCGGCCTTGCGCAGCTTGGGATTGTGGACGGTGACGAAGCTCGGGCAGAAGCCCTCGATGCAGGAGAAATCCTTGTTGCAGTTGGACTGGTCGATGCGACGCTTGCGACCGAATTCGGTCTCGAGCGGCTGCACCGAGACGCAGTTCGATTGCACCGAGCAATCGCCGCAGCCCTCGCAGACGCGCTCGTTGATGAAGACGCGCTTGGGCGGATCGGGATAGAGCCCGCGCTTGCGGCGACGCCGCTTCTCGGCCGCGCAGGTCTGGTCGTAGATCAGGACCGTGAGGCCGGCGATGTCGCGGAGCTCGCGCTGTACGGCATCGAGCTCGCGGCGGTGATGGATGGTGGCGCCAGTGGGGAAATAGTTGGCGGGATATTTGGTGGGATCGTCGGAGACGATGGCGATGCGCTTGGTGCCTTCGGCGGCGACCTGATGCGCAATCTGCGACACGTTGAAGCTGCCTTCGGCGGGCTGACCGCCGGTCATCGCGACCGCATCATTATAGAGGATCTTGTAGGTGATGTTGACGCCGGCGGCGGCCGCGGCGCGCAGTGCGAGCAGGCCTGAATGGGTGTAGGTGCCGTCGCCGAGATTCTGGAAGACGTGCTTCTCGTCGGTGAACGGCGCCTGCCCAATCCAGGCCACGCCCTCGCCGCCCATATGCGAGATGGTGGCGGTGCGGCGCGCCGGGATCGACAGCGCCATGCCGTGACAGCCGATGCCGGCCATGGCGCGGCTGCCTTCCGGGATCTTGGTCGAGGTGTTGTGCGGACAGCCCGAGCAGAAATAGGGCGTGCGCTGCAGTTTTGCGGCGCCGATGCCCTCGGCCGGCCGATCGAAGGCCTCCAGCTTGGCGAGGCGTTGCTCCAGCATCGGACTGCGATGGCCGAGCCTGCGCAGCCGCGCGACGACAGCGGCAGCGACCATGGTCGGCGTCAATTCCCCTTCGCTCGGCAGCAGCACCGCGCCGCTCTCGTCGCGCTTGCCGACCACCGACGGCCGCCTGGAAGCATCCACATTGTAGAGGATGCGGATGAGCTGGTCCTCGATGAAGCCACGCTTCTCCTCGACCACGAGCACGTCCTGCAATCCTTCGGCGAAGGCGCGGGCGCCGGATTCCTCCAGCGGCCATGTCAGCGCGACCTTGTAGATGCGAAGACCGAGCGCTTGCGCCTCGGCGTCGGTGATACCAAGCTCAGCCAGCGCCTGTCGCAGATCGAGATAGGCCTTGCCGGTCGCCATGATGCCGAGCCGCGCCGGCTTGGAGTCGAGCACGATGCGGTCGAAGCGGTTGGCGCGGGCAAAGGCGGCGACGGCCTGCATCTTCGGGCCGTGCAGGCGGCGCTCCTGTTCGAGCGGCGCATCCGGCCAGCGAATGGAAAGGCCATCCGGCGGCATCTCGAAATCATCCGGCGTGATGATCCGGATGCGGTCGGGATCGCTGATGATCGAGGCCGAGCTCTCCACCGTCTCGGAGATCGCCTTGAAGCCGACCCAGCAGCCGCTGTAGCGCGACAAGGCGAAGCCAAGGATGCCGAGGTCGAGATAGTCCTGCAGCGTGGCCGGATTGACGACCGGCATCAGCGCCGATGCGAACACCTGCTCGCTCTGATGCGCCAGCGTCGAGGACTGGCAGCCATGGTCGTCGCCGGCGAGCGCGATCACGCCGCCATTCCGCGAGGTGCCGGCGGAATTGGCGTGCTTCAGCGCATCGAGCGAGCGGTCGACGCCGGGTCCCTTGCCGTACCAGATGCCGAACACGCCATCGACCTTGGCGCCCGGAAACATGCCGACCTGCTGGCTGCCCCACACCGCAGTCGCGGCCAGATCCTCGTTGAGGCCAGGGACGAAGGCGATGTCGTGCTGCTTGAGGAAAGATTTCGCCCGCCACAATGTGTGGTCGTACATACCGAGCGGCGAGCCGCGGTAGCCGGAGATGAAACCCGCTGTGGTGAGTCCCCGCGCACGATCGCGTTCGCGCTGCAGCATGGGAAGCCGCACCAGCGCCTGGGTACCGGAAAGAAAGATGCGTTTGACATCCAACCGGTACTTGTCGTCCAGGCCAACTTCCATCAGCGACATGCTTCGCTCCCCGTTCGTGCAAGCTTTTATGGCTGCATAAAATGCACCGTTTTGCTATGCGTTGAAGGGCCTGCATTCATGGCCTGACAGCATATCTCCCGCCCCCTTGCCGGCCCCGCGCATCTTTGAAACGCTATCGTCAACGGGGAGAACCCCGATGGACAAGAACGAAAAGCGGGAGTGAAGCAGAGATGCGCCTTCAAGATCGTGTCGCCATCGTCGTCGGCGCCGGCCAGAGTCCCGGCGAGGGCATCGGCAACGGCCGCGCCACCGCGCTCACTTTCGCGCGCGAAGGCGCCAAGGTGCTGTGCGTCGACCACCATTTCGAATCAGCGCAGGAGACCGTCGACATGATCGCGGCGAAGGGCGGCACCGCTGTCGCCTTCAAGGCCGACGTGACGAAGAACGCCGAGATCAAAGCGATGGTGGCGGACGCCCATCGGCGCTGGGGCAAGGTCGATATCCTGCACAACAATGTCGGCGTCAGCCTCGCAGGCGGCGATGCCGAACTGCTCGAGATCAGCGAAGAGGCGTTCGACCGCTGCGTCGCGATCAACCTCAAGAGCTGCATCCTCGCCGCCAAGCATGTGATCCCGATCATGCGCGCGCAGAACAGCGGCGCCATCATCAATATCTCCTCGATGGCGGCGATCACGACCTACCCTTACGTCGCCTACAAGGCGACGAAGTCGGCGATGATCGCCTTCACCGAACAGCTCGCCTATCAGAACGCGCAATACGGCATTCGCGCCAATGTGATCCTGCCCGGCCTGATGAACACGCCGATGGCGGTCGACACCCGCGCCCGCGAATTCAACAAGAGCCGCGCGGAAGTCGAGGCCGAGCGCGACAGCAAGGTGCCGCTGCGCCAGAAGATGGGCACCGGCTGGGACGTCGCCAACGCCGCGCTGTTTCTGGCGTCAGATGAAGCGAGCTTTATTACCGGAGTAACCTTGCCTGTGGATGGCGGTGCCAGCGTACGTCGCGGTTGATCTCGAAAGCCGCCGCAGCCCGGGTGCAGCGCGAGCGTAACCCGGGACTGCTTGTGAATGTGGGTGCAGATGCACCGGGCCACGCTGCGCTGCACCCGGGCTACACGTCAGAAGTGCTGCTGTATCATCTGGTTAAGATTCAATGGATGGCTTGAAAATATTGAAGAATTCCAGCCACACGATGATGTGACGGTCTATCCCCGTAATTCGAAATCCTGACTCGTTCTGGTCGCATGTTCTTCACGAGCGCTGGGTAATACGCACCCCGTCGATGGTTAACGAATCCGAGGGACCATGAACGACGAATTCGACTACGAGCTGACGACGGATCAGTGGGAAGTTCTCAAGGCGTTGCGTGCACCTGCAGCAAACCCTTCGAGAATAAGCAGGTTTGCGGTCGATAGCCTGATCACGCTGGGGCTCGCCGCGATGCGGGGCGATTCGCTTGCGTTAACGCCTGCCGGACGCAAGGTGCTGGTGCGCGGCTCGTCGAAACTGCTGCAGGACCTCGCCGCTTGAGGTGAGGACCGCAGCGGGATGATTTTTCCTCGAAACCATCCCGCTTCATCTTTTTGTAATGCGTGATCACGCTCCGGGCCCGCGCGGCGTCATGCCGCGTGGGCCTTTGTTGGAATGGTCGCTTCGCCGTGATGCGTCAGCGGCTTCATGCCGGTGGCGCTGCGGAGCAACACATAGAAGACCGGCGTCAGGAACAGACCGAAGATCGTGACGCCGATCATGCCGGAGAACACTGCGACGCCCATCGCGCGACGCATCTCCGAGCCGGCGCCGGTCGAGAGCACCAGCGGCAGCACGCCCATGATGAACGCCATCGACGTCATCAGGATCGGGCGAAGCCGCAAGCGGCTCGCCTCGATCGCGGCGCGGATCGGCGAACGTCCGGCGAATTCCAACTCGCGCGCGAACTCGACGATCAGGATCGCGTTCTTCGCCGACAATCCCACCAGCACGATCAAGCCGATCTGGGTGAAGATGTTGTTGTCGCCGCCGGAGAGCCAGACGCCGAACATCGCAGCCAATAGTCCCATCGGCACGATCATGAGGATCGCGAGCGGCAGCGTCAGGCTTTCATAGAGCGCAGCCAGCACCAGGAAGACCAGCAGGATCGCGAGCGGGAAGACCCAGAGGCCGGAATTGCCGGCGATGAACTCCTGATAGGTCAGGTCGGTCCATTCGAAGGCAAAGCCCGGCGGCAGCACTTCGGCGGCGATCCGCGTCGCCGCTTCCTGCGCCTGGCCGGACGAATAGCCGGGCGCCGCAGCGGCGTTGATGTCCGACGACAAAAAGCCGTTGTAGCGGATCGCGCGCTCTGGCCCTGCGCTCTGGCGGATCTTCAGCAGCGCCGATAGCGGCACCATGTCGCCGGAGGCCGAACGCACCTTCAACTGCCTGATGTCGTCGGCGCGGGCGCGGAACGGCGCGTCGGCCTGGACATAGACTGAGTACGTACGACCGAATTTGTTGAAGTCGTTGACGTAGTACGAGCCCAAATAGATTTGGAGCGTGTTGAACACCTCCGTCACGGGCACGCCGAGCTGCAGCGCCTTGGTGCGGTCGATGTCGGCATAGAGCTGGGGAACGTTGACCTGGAAGCTCGAGAACAGGCCGGCGATCTCCGGCGCCTTCGACATCGCCGCCATGAACGCCTTGGTCGCCTCGTTGAGCGCGTCATAGCCGAGGCCAGCGCGATCCTCGATCTGCAGCTTGAAGCCGCCGATGGTGCCGAGACCGTTGACCGGCGGCGGCGGGAACATCGCGATGAAGGCTTCCTGGATGCCGGCATATTTCTTGTTGAGCTCGGCGGCGATCGCATTGCCGCTGAGCGAAGCGTCCTTGCGCTCGTCGAACGGCTTCAGCGTCGAGAACACGATGCCGGCGTTGGAGGAGTTGGTGAAGCCGGAGATCGACAGACCCGGGAACGCCACCGAGCTTTCGACGCCGGGCTGCGTCAGCGCGATGTCGCTCATCTTGCGGATGACCTCCTCGGTGCGATCCAGCGTCGCGCCGTCGGGCAGCCGCGCGAAGCCGACCAGATACTGCTTGTCCTGGCCGGGAACGAAGCCGCTCGGCACCTGCTTGAACAGCACCGCGGTGACGCCGATCAGGAGCACATAGACGCCCATCACGGCGGCCTTGCCGAAGATCACCTTGGTGACGCTGCGGCCGTAATTCTCCGAGGAGCGCGTGAAGACGCGGTTAAAGCCCCGGAAGAACCAGCCCAGCCCCTTGTCCATGATCAGCGTCAGCCTGTCCTTGGGCTCGTGATGGCCCTTCAGCAGCAGCGCCGAGAGCGCCGGCGACAGTGTCAGCGAGTTGATCGCCGAGATCACGGTGGAGATCGCGATCGTCAACGCGAACTGCTTGTAGAACTGCCCGGTGAGGCCGGAGATGAAGGCGAGCGGCACGAACACCGCGATCAGGACCAGCGCGATCGCGATGATCGGGCCGGACACTTCCTTCATCGCCTGGTAGGTGGCCTCCCGCGGCGACAGGCCGGACTCGATATTGCGTTCGACGTTCTCGACCACGACGATGGCGTCGTCGACGACGATGCCGATCGCGAGCACCAGGCCGAACAGGCTGAGCGCATTGATGGAGAAGCCGAACACATGCATCACCGCGAAGGTGCCGACGATCGACACCGGCACCGCGAGCAGCGGAATGATCGAGGCGCGCCAGGTCTGCAGGAACAGGATCACCACCAGCACGACCAGCACGATCGCTTCCAAGAGCGTGTGCACCACCGCCTCGATCGAGGAACGCACGAACTGCGTGGGATCGTAGACGATCTTGAAGTCGACGCCATCGGGCATGTTCTTCTTGATCTCGGCCATGGTGGCGCGGACCTTGGTGGAGATATCGAGGGCGTTGGAGCCGGGCGCTTGGTTGATCGGGATCGCGACCGCCTGCTTGTTGTCGAGCAGGGAGCGCAGGCCATATTCGGAAGCCCCTAACTCAATGCGCGCGACGTCACGCAGCCGTACCACCTCGCCGCGCGCGCCGGTCTTCACCACGATCTCACCGAACTGCTCTTCGCTGGCGAGCCGGCCCTCCGCGTTGACGGAAAGCTGCAGGTCGATGCCCTTGACGCTGGGCGAGGAGCCGACCACGCCGGCGGCGGCTTCGACATTCTGCGCCTGGATCGCCCTGACGATATCGCTCGCGGTCAGGCCGTGCTCGGCGGCCTTCTGCGGATCGACCCAGACCCGCATCGAATAGTCGCCGGCGCCATAGAGCTGGACGTCGCCGACGCCGTCGATCCGCGCCAGCCGGTCCTTGACATTGAGCACTGCGTAGTTGCGCAAATACGTCATGTCGTAGCGGTTGTTCGGCGACAACAGGTGCACCACCATGGTGAGGTCGGGCGAGCTCTTCTTGGTGATGATGCCGAGCTGGCGCACCACCGCCGGCAGGCGCGGCTCGGCCTGCTGCACGCGGTTCTGCACGAGCTGCGTCGCCTTGTCGGGGTCGGTGCCGAGGCGGAAGGTCACCGTCAGCGTCATCGCGCCGTCGGTGGTCGCCTGGCTGCTCATATAGAGCATGTTCTCGACGCCGTTGATCTGCTCCTCGATCGGGGTCGCGACCGTTTCCGCGATCACCTTCGGATTGGCGCCGGGATAGGTGGCGCGCACCACGACCGAAGGCGGCACGACATCGGGATATTCCGAGATCGGCATCGCGAGCAGCGAGATCAGGCCGGCGAGGAAAATCAGGACCGACAGCACGCCTGCAAAGATCGGGCGGTCGATGAAAAATTTCGAGAGATTCATGGGTGTGCCCCCGCCTGTGCGGAGCCTTCCAATGCGATCAATTCAGGAGTTGGGGAGTTTCTCCTTCTCCCCGCACGCGGGGAGAAGGTCGGGATGAGGGGAGCTTCCGCAAACACGGTGAGAGATAGACTCGTGGAACGGTTCCCCCTCATCCGGATCGCATCTTCGATGCGATCCGACCTCTCCCCGCGAGCGCAGGGCTGTCCGGGGAATGAATCGCTATGTCGCAGTGCATGCTCGGCAAAACCGAGGCAAACCGGTCTTTTCTGGTTGTCGAGACACAGAAGGCCGAGCATGCGATTTCGCGGTAGCATTTTTGGGAAGCTCCTTGAACCGATCAGTCGACGGCGGTTTCAGACAGTTGTGGATGGTCTGGACGGGGATGGCTACGACAAGTCCTTCAAGAGCTGGGATCACCTGGTGGCGCTGATCTATGCGCAACTGAGCGGTCACGACAGTCTGCGCGGGGTGGAGGCGGGGTT
>NZ_AXAP01000145.1 GCF_000472865.1 Bradyrhizobium elkanii WSM2783
CTGTCGTGACCGCTCAGTTGCGCATAGATCAGCGCCACCAGGTGATCCCAGCTCTTGAAGGACTTGTCGTAGCCATCCCCGTCCAGACCATCCACAACTGTCTGAAACCGCCGTCGACTGATCGGTTCAAGGAGCTTCCCAAAAATGCTACCGCGAAATCGCATGCTCGGCCTTCTGTGTCTCGACAACCAGAAAAGACCGGTTTGCCTCGGTTTTGCCGAGCATGCACTGCGACATAGCGATTCATTCCCCGGACAGCCCTGCGCAAGCGGGAGAGGGGGCGCAGCTTCGCCTTAGTCGTTCTACCTGATCCGATCCATTGGCACTCTAATTCCTGCGCTCGGCAACGAACCGCGCCGCTGCGCGCAGCACATCGCCCTTCGCTCCGAACACCGACAAAGCGGCATCGGCACGCGCGAGCAGGTCTCGGACGCGCTGCTTGGCGCCGTCGATGCCGAGCTGGGTGACGAAGGTGGTCTTGCCGAGCGCTGCGTCCTGGCCGGTCTGCTTGCCGAGCGCGGCTGCATCGCCCTCGACGTCGAGCAGGTCGTCGGCGATCTGGAAGGCTTCGCCGAGCGCGCGGCCGAAATCGTCGAGCGCCAGATATTCTTTCTCGGAGGACTGGCCGAGGATGGCGCCGGCGATGCACCCGAAGCGGAGCAGCGCGCCGGTCTTCATCTGCTGCAGCCGCGCCACGTCCACCGGCTCGCGGTCGCCGAACCGGCCTTCGCCGGCCAGGTCGAGCATCTGCCCGCCGGCCATGCCGCCGACGCCGGAGGCGCGCGCGAGCGCCCGGGTCAGCGCCAGCCTGACGCCGGCGTCGCGATGGATCTCGTCGCGGGTGATGATGTCGAAGGCGATGGTGAGCAGCGCGTCACCAGCGAGGATCGCTGTCGCGTCGTCATAGGCCTTGTGGAGGGTGGGGCGGCCGCGGCGCAGATCGCTATTGTCCATCGCCGGCAGGTCGTCATGGATCAGGGAGTAGCAGTGGATGCATTCGAGCGCGGCCCCCGCCATCAGCGCGGCGTTGCGCGGCACGCCGAACACGGCGGCACTCTCGACCACCAGGAACGGCCGCAGGCGCTTGCCGCCGCCGAGGCTCGAATAGCGCATGGCCTCGATCAGCCGCCTCGGGCGGACGATCTCGTCCTTCTCCACGGTGTCGGCCAAGAGTTTCGCCAGCAGGGCCTCGGTATCGTCAGCGGTCTGGTCCAGCCGCTTGGCGAATTCTGCAGTACCGGTCGTCATTAAGAATTGCTCCAGGTCGGATTCCGGGGCGGACAATCGTTGATGGCACCGGCTTCGTCAATTCCGCCGGGCCGAAGGCTGCGCCTTAAAAGCGCTGGAAAAACCGCCAATTGTTGCAGAATCTCATTTGAAACCGGCCAATATTGCCGGCAGCGCCGACCCGCTTTCAGCCGGAACCTCCAATTTGCGCGTTGTCCGGATCCTTTTGCTGCTGCTGGTGGCCGTGCTGCTCGTGCCCTACGCATTGACGCCGCTTTACCGGACAGGCCATCCGGTCTCGGCGCTGATGGCCTGGCGTACCCTGAAGGGCGCACCGGTCACGCGGCAATGGGTCGATTTCAACGCGATCTCGCCATATCTGCCCCGCTCCGTGGTGGGAGCGGAGGATTCAAAGTTCTGCAGCCATCGCGGCATCGACTGGGACGCGCTGCAGGATGCGATCGACGATGCCGAGGATGGCGAGCCGGGCCGGGGCGGCTCGACCATCACCCAGCAGGTCGCCAAGAACCTGTTCCTGTGGCCGGGCCGCAGCGTGGTCCGCAAGGCCCTGGAACTGCCGCTGGCCATGTGGATCGATTTCGTGCTGCCGAAGCAGCGGATCCTGGAAATCTATCTCAACATCGCCGAGCTCGGCCCGTCCGGCCAGTTCGGGGCCGAGGCCGGTTCCCAATACGCCTTCGGCCGCTCGGCGGCGACTTTGTCGCCACGCGAGGCAGCGCTGCTCGCGGCGATCCTGCCCAATCCGGTCAAGCGCAGCGCCCGCAATCCCGGCCCCGGTGTACGCCGCCTGAGCGCAACCTATATGGCCCGCGCCAGCGCGGTGCAGCGCTGCTGGAGCGAGAGCCGCGGATTCTGAGTTCCGCTGCGTTGGCCGCCCGGAACCATGGTTGCCCATAGAGGGCAAGAAGTAGTAAGATTTGCTCCCAGTTGAAGGAGCTCTCATGGCATCGGTCGAGAAGGTGAGCGTCGCACTGACGAACGAGCAAATTTCGGCGCTCAAGGCCGCAGTAGAGGCGGGAGAGTACGCCACCACGAGTGAGATCGTGCGCGAGGCGGTGCGGGACTGGCAATTGAAGCGTGAACTGCGCCAGGAAGATATCAGGCGGCTTCGGCAGATGTGGGATGATGGCGTCGCCAGTGGCTCCGCCGGCGAGCTGGATATGAAGAAGCCGCGGGAAGAGGCCCGCAAGCGGTTAGAGAGTGTGAAGAAAGCCTCCGGCAATGCCGACTGAGCTGGTCTGGTCGAACCAGGCGCGTACCGACCTGCTGGACATCTACGTCATGATCGGGCTGGAACAGCCCGCTGCCGCCGAGCGCTATTGGGATCGCATCGAAGCCAAGGCGGAGCTGCTGAGGTCGCAACCAAGGATGGGTATGCGTCGGTCGGATCTTCGACCATCGATGCGCATGCTGGTCGAGGCCCCTTATCTGCTGCTCTACCGCACCGATCCGGACACCGATGAAGGTCCGATGGGCACGGTCGAAATCATCCGCGTCGTTGATGGGGTCGGGACCTGCATGGCCTATTCTAGATAGGACGTCGCGCGCGGAAACTGATAGTAAATGATCATGTTTTGTTCCCGCGGAGGCGGAGCGGCCCAGCCTCGCTTGCCCGCAAGCTGAGAGGCGGCATGGCGACGCAATCTGGTCGCGGTAATCGCGTCAGGCCCTAGCTTTACGCCATCCCTTCCTCTATAAGCGCGACCTTATCGGCATCGCAGTCGCTTTTGACGCGCGTCCTTAATTTCGGACGATGCCTCCGCAACACCCCTAGAGGACCGTTATGGCTGTTCCCAGAAGAAAAACCTCGCCGTCGCGCCGTGGCATGCGCCGTTCGGCGGACGCGATCAAGAAGCCGACCTATGTCGAGGACAAGGATTCCGGCGAGTTGCGTCGCCCGCACCATCTCGATCTCAAGACCGGCATGTACAAAGGCCGGCAGGTCCTGAAGAAGAAAGAATCCTGATCCCCGCGGGATCGGAGAGCATTTGGATCCCCGGCTCTGAAAGCAGGGCCGGGATCACGATTGATTGGGCCGCCTGAAATCGGCCAATGAGTGCGATCAGACGGTCCGCCCCGGCGCGTCGGGCGTGATCCGGGAAGAGTGGCACCGGTTCTTCCCTCGCGACAAACGCGTAGCGTTTGCGCGGAAGTCATGCTCAAACAATCAAATCAGGTCATGATCCGATTCAATCTGATCGAATCACGATCTCAGGGCGTTTCGCTCCTGGTTTCCTTCGCTAAGGCCTCGCTCGCATGGTCGGTTTTCCGCTGCTGCTGATTCCGCTCGCGGTCTACAACATCATCGTCTTCCTGATGCCGGGCGTATCGCTGGTCGATCCGCTGGTGACGGTGCCGCTGATGTCGGGGGCGGAGTGGCCGATAACGCTGAGCGATATCCTGCTGGCGCTCGGCATCCTCCTGCTGTTGCTCGAAGTCATCAAGGGCGCGCGACCGGGCGCCAAATTCGTGATGGATCACTTGCTGTCGCTGATCGTGTTCGGTGCAGCAGCCGCCGAATTCGTGCTGTGGCCGAAATTCGGCACCTCGACCTTTGCTCTGCTGACCTTGCTGGCATTGGCGGATTTCATCTCCGGGATCGCGCTTCGTACCCGCCGTCGTGCGGCGATCGCGCCCGCAACACGGGTGCAGCAAATCGAGCCGGAGCCAGCCCCGCTGCCGCAACCCGCGCCGGCGCCAACTCCCCAGCCGGCTCCCGCGCCGGCCCCGCAGCCGGCTCCACCACCCGCAGCCTCAACGACGTCAGCGAACACGGTGCCGCCGGCGGCCTCGGTCGCGGAATCAGTGCTGCAGGATCATTCCAAGCCGACGCAGGCGCAACCCGCGGTCGCCTCCCCGGACCTGCAGCCAAGCCGCAATCCGCCGACTGAACCGGAACAGCGCTGAGCTCTGGATTCTTGTTTTGACGCGTTTTCTTTACGCGAACCGGTTTCCACTTTCGCTCGAAAACGCTCTTAGATGATCTGGCGCGTGCGGCGCGCGACGCCGCGCCGTTCCTGCGGATGGGCGCCATAGGCCATCTGCGCATCCGCCAGCGAGCCGCGCCGCAGCGGACGAGTCTCTGGCGCCAGCGCCGCAGTCGCGATCAGTTGGGTCACGAAGCCCGCGTCGGGCCGTGGCAGCGGCTGCTTGGACACGTAGTGCAGGGATTCGGTCAGCGGGACGAGTTCAGCCGAGGCGGTGGCGGCGCCGGTCAAAACCTCGCCGTCCAGCACTTGCCTTGATTCGCCGGCTTCCGGCATCGCTGATCCCGCTCGATTGTCACGTTTCGGGACGCTGCCATCCCGTTGGCCTCGAACTCGCAAGGTCCATGCCGGTGCACGGGCTTTTGTTCCCGATGGCGGCAAAACGTGGTTTCCAGATTATTTATGAACTTTACCTAAGGTCTGAGCGGAAACAGAGGCACACTCCGGGCTCGGAATCACTTACCCACTGTCACGTGCGTCCACCTGTATCCAACTGGCCGTGTCCTGAATTGGCCGTGTCCTGAAACGAGGCGACAGCAGATGCCTTCCATCCCGCCAGCCGCCGACATCCTGGCTTCCCTCGGCCAAGTCACCTTTGTCTGGGATATTGCCTCCGACGCGCTCGTCTGGAGCGACAATGTGGCCCTGGTTTTCCCCGATCTCCCGGCGGAGGCGATTGCAAGCGGCGCTGCATTTTCCAGGCTGATCGAGCCATCGCGCGCGATCCGCGGCGATGCGTTCGGCCAACCCGCGCCGCTCCGTAGCGGCGAGGGCATGCCTTACCGGATTGAGTACGGCGTGCGGGCCAATACCTCGGCGCCCGTGATCTGGATCGAGGAAACCGGCTGCTGGTTTGCCGGACCCGACGGCCGGCCAGTGCGCGCCCAGGGCGTGATCAGGATCGACAATGAGCGTCATGCCCGCGACGAGCAGCTCGTGAAGCTGTCGCGGCACGATCCGCTCACCGGCGAACTCAACCGCACCCATCTGATCGCCGCGCTCGCCGAGGCGATCGAGGAGGCTGCACGCTTCCGATCGTCCTGCGCCTTCATGCTGATCGGCATCGACCATCTGGCGCGCATCAACGACGCCTTCGGCTTCGACGTCGCTGACGCCGTGATCGCGGAGATCAGCAAGCGCATCCGCGCCCGCCTGCGCGGCGGCGACGTGCTCGGGCGTTTCTCCGGCAACAAGTTCGGGCTGATCCTGCGCAACTGCACCGTCGACGATGCCAATGTCGCCGCCGAACGTTTTCTCACGGCCGTGCGGGAGGAGATCGTGCCGACCAAGTCGGGCCCCGTCTCGGTGACGGCGTCGATAGGCGCGGTCAGCGTGCCCCGCCACGCCCGCAGCGCCGACGAGGCGATCAACCGCGCCCAGGAGACGCTCGATACCACCAAGAGCCGCCGCGCCGGCTCGTTCCTGCTTTGGAAGCCGAATGTCGAGCGCGACGCCCAGCGCCGCGTCAACATCCGCGTCACCGACGAGATCGTCACCGCGCTGAACGAACGTCGCATCGTCGTGGCGTTCGAGCCGGTGGTCGAGGTGCAGTCGCGGCAGCCTGCCTTCTACGAGTGCCTGGTGCGCATGCAGCAGGAGGACGGGCGGGCATTGTCGGCGCCCGACATTGTGCCGGTCGCCGAGCGTCTCGGCCTGATCCGGCTGGTCGATCACCGCGTGCTCGAGCTTGCGGTGGCCGAGCTTGCCGCTTCACCCGAGGTTCAGCTCAGCCTCAACATCTCGCCGGATACCACGATGGATCCGGACTGGCTCTCCGGAATCGAATCGCTGATGGCCGCGCATCCCGGCGTCGGCGAGCGGCTGATCGTCGAGATCACGGAGACGGTGGCGATCAGCAATCTCGACGAGGTGCGCGGCTTCGTCACGCGGTTGAAGAATTTCGGCAGCCGGATCGCGATCGATGATTTCGGCGCCGGCTACACCTCGTTCCGCAATCTGCGCAAGCTCGGCGTCGATATCGTCAAGATCGATGGCGCCTTCGTGCAGAACATCGCGCATTCCGCCGACGACCGCGCTTTCGTGCAGACACTGCTCGACCTCGCGCGCCGGCTCGGCATCAAGACCGTCGCGGAATGGGTGCAGGACGAAGCGTCCGCGGTGATGCTGCGCGAATGGGGCTGCGACTATATCCAGGGCCGCCTGATCGGATTGGCCTCGCCGACGCGGCCATGGCAGACGGCGGATAAGGCGATGCCGGCGGCTGGTTAGTCGGTCAATTTGGGTTGGCTGTCATTCCGGGGCGATGCGACAGCATCGAGCTATGATGTGCAATTTGCACATCAGAGAATCCATTCATCCGCTCACGCAAGTGATTCAATAGATTCCGGGTCTGCGCCTTGCGGCGCATCCCGAAATGACGAACTCAATTGCCGACTTCAGAAGAGCCTACTCTTCCTTCTTCGTCGCCGTCGTCGTCTCGCGCGACATCCGCTCGAGGCGCTCCTGCATTTCCTTCATCTGGCGGCGCAGGTCGTCGATGTTGTCGTCATCCGGCGCCGGCTCCGGCACTTTCTCGGGCTCGGGCGTTGCGGTTCCCGTGCGCGGCGGCACGAATGGCTTGAACATGGAGAAGGTCTGCTGGAACAGCTCCATGTTGCGCCGAACCTGTTCCTCGAGCGGGGCGAAGGGAGTTCCGCTCAGCGTGCTTGCGATTTGCTTGCGGAATTTCTCCTGCTCTTTCGTCAGCGTCTCGATCGACTGCTCGAGATATTTCGGCACCACCATTTGCATGCTGTCGCCGTAGAACCGGATCAACTGCCGCAGGAAAGTGGTCGGCAACAGATTCTGGCCGGCCTTGTTCTCCTGCTCGAAGATGATCTGCGCCAACACCGATCGGGTGATGTCGTCACCGGTCTTGGCGTCGTAGACGAGGAAATCCTCGCCTTCCTTCACCATCGCGGCGAGATCCTCGAGCGTCACATAAGTGCTGGTTCCGGTATTATAGAGCCGCCGGTTGGCGTACTTCTTGATCGTGGTCGGGTGTTCTGATTTTGCCATGGGGCTCACACATCAACACCAGGAGGGGACCCTTTGCAGCATTGCTGCAGGGGTGATGCACACGCATCGCAGCAAAGGTAAGCATTTTCAAAGCAGTTCGGCAACGATTTGTGCGCCACGGTTAATTCCAAAGCATAGTTATTGCTCAGGAAAGCTCCAACGGGGTCAATTTAAGTGCGCCGCGACAGCATTTGGCCGTCTGGCCGATTGACATGCCTCAAGGAGGTTAACAGGATGAGGCCGAAAGATAGGCCCGCGTCCGGCCGCCCGCCCGCCGCCAAGTTACCCAGGCCAAACATCAAGCTCTAGGAGATGCCCATGTCAGACGATGTCGTCATCGTCAGCGCCGCCCGCACCCCGGTCGGCAGTTTCAACGGTGCTTTCGCCAACACTTCCGCCCATGACCTCGGCGCCATCGCCATCAAGGCGGCGCTGGAGCGCGCGGGCGTCGAGCCGGGCCGCGTGTCCGAAGTTATCATGGGTCAGATCCTGACCGCAGCCCAGGGCCAGAACCCGGCCCGCCAGGCCTCGATCGCCGCCGGCATCCCGGTGGAAAGCCCGGCCTGGGGCGTCAACCAGCTCTGCGGCTCGGGCCTGCGCTCGGTCGCGCTCGGCTACCAGGCGCTGGTCAATGGCGATTCCGACATCGTGGTCGCCGGCGGCCAGGAATCCATGAGCATGGCCCCGCATGCGCAGCATCTGCGCGGCGGCGTCAAGATGGGCGGGCTCGAGCTCGTCGACACCATGATCAAGGACGGCCTGTGGGACGCCTTCAACGGCTACCACATGGGCAACACGGCCGAGAACGTGGCGCGGCAATATCAGATCACCCGCGCCCAGCAGGACGAGTTCGCCGTCGCCTCGCAGCAGAAGGCCGAAGCCGCGCAGAAGGCCGGCCGGTTCAAGGACGAGATCGTCCCCGTCACCATCAAGACCCGCAAGGGCGATGTGGTCGTCGACGCCGACGAATATCCGCGCCACGGCGCCACGCTGGACGCAATGGCCAAGCTCAAGCCCGCCTTCGAGAAGGACGGCACGGTCACCGCCGGCAGCGCTTCCGGCATCAATGACGGCGCCGCCGCCGTGGTGCTGATGACGGCCAAGCAGGCCGCCAAGGAAGGCAGGACGCCGCTCGCGCGCATCGTCTCCTGGGGCCAGGCCGGCGTCGACCCGAAGATCATGGGCACCGGCCCGATCCCGGCTTCCCGCAGCGCACTGAAGAAGGCCGGCTGGAGCATCGGCGATCTCGACCTGATCGAGGCCAACGAGGCGTTCGCGGCGCAGGCCTGCGCCGTCAACAAGGACCTCGGCTGGGATACGTCCAAGGTCAACGTCAACGGCGGCGCGATCGCGATCGGTCACCCGATCGGCGCGTCCGGCGCCCGCGTCCTCGTGACGCTGCTGCACGAGATGCAGAAGCGCGACGCCAAGAAGGGCCTCGCCACGTTGTGCATCGGCGGCGGCATGGGCATCGCGATGTGCGTTGCACGCGACTGAACAAGAGGCAACATGCCGGGTTGAATGATGAAAAGATCGTCTGTCAACCGCAGTGCAAGCTGTTAAGAGAATGCCCGGCCTCGCGCCGGGCATTTTCGTTTTGAGAGCATGATCCGGAAAAGTGGAGACCGGTTTTCCGAAAAGATCATGCTCAATAGAGAGATAAATTTCAAAAGACCGGCACAATGTCGGCCTAGAAAAAAATGACGAAGGAGGAGACGGACATGGCACGTGTTGCATTGGTAACAGGCGGGACGCGGGGCATCGGCGCTGCGATCAGCAAGGCGTTGAAGGCGGCCGGCTACAAGGTCGCGGCGACCTATGGCGGCAATGATGCCGCGGCGCAAAAATTCAAGGAAGAAACCGGCATTCCCGTTTACAAATGGGACGTCGCCTCGTTCGAGGCCTGCGCTGCCGGGGTCAAGCAGGTGGAGGCCGACATCGGCCCGATCGATGTGCTCGTCAACAATGCCGGCATCACTCGCGACACCGCATTCCACAAGATGACGCTGCAGCAGTGGAACGAGGTGATCAACACCAATCTCGGCTCGCTCTTCAACATGACGCGCCAGGTGATCGAGGGCATGCGCGCCCGCAAGTTCGGCCGCATCGTCAACATCTCCTCCATCAACGGCCAGAAAGGCCAGTTCGGCCAAGTCAATTATTCCGCGGCCAAGGCCGGCGACATCGGCTTCACCAAGGCGCTCGCGCTTGAGAACGCCAAGGGCGGCATCACCGTGAACGTGATCGCGCCCGGCTATATCAACACCGAAATGGTGCAGGCGGTGCCGAAGGACGTCCTGGAGAAGAACGTGATCCCGCAGATCCCGGTCAACCGTCTCGGTGAGCCCGAGGAGATCGCGCGCGCGGTGGTGTTCCTCGCCGCCGACGACGCCGGTTTCATCACCGGCTCGACGCTCACCGTGAACGGTGGTCAATATCACGTGTGAGGCACACGTTCGCCTCGGCGACAAGTCTCAGTGAGTCGTCATGCCCGGGCTTGTCCCGGGCATCTTCGTCCTTATAACGCACGCCAGCAATGAAGACGTGGATGGCCGGGCCAAGCCCGGGCATGATGGAAACCTTTCGATGACTCCCCGCACCGCTACCCTGATCGGCCTGACCGCGATCATCATGTGGTCGCTGCTCGCTGTGCTCACGGTCGCGACCGGCAAAATCCCCGCCTTCCAGCTCGCGGCGATGACGTTCGCGATCGGCGCGTTGGTTGCTTTCGCGACCTTCATCTTTCGTCCCTCCGCATTCGCTGCGCTGAAGCAGCCGCTGGCTGCCTGGGTGGTCGGCGTCGGTGGCCTGTTCGGCTATCACGCGCTGTATTTCCTGGCACTGCGTTTTGCGCCGCCCGCGGAAGCTGGATTGTTGAGCTATCTCTGGCCGCTTCTAATCGTGCTGTTTTCTGCGTTCCTGCCGGGCGAGCGGCTCGCGCCGCATCACATCGTCGGTGCCAGCTTGGGGTTCGTGGGAACGGTGCTGCTATTCGGCGGCAACACCCGCGGATTCGCGCCTGGTCAGATTCCCGGCCTTGCCGCGGCATTTGTCGCGGCCTTCGTCTGGGCAAGCTATTCGGTGATGTCGCGCTGGCTCAAAGCGGTGCCGACGGATGCGGTGGCCGGCTTCTGCCTTGTCACCGCGCTGCTCGCGGCGATCGTGCACTGGATAGTCGAGACGACGGTGTGGCCCGAGACTTCTGGGCAATGGCTTGCAATTGCAGCGCTTGGCGTCGGCCCGGTCGGCGCCGCCTTCTTCACCTGGGACATCGGCATGAAGCGTGGCGATATCCGTGTGCTCGGTGCGGCCTCCTACGCAACGCCGCTGCTTTCCACCGCGTTCCTGATTCTTGCCGGCTTCGCGCAGCCGACGGCCGCGATCGCCATCGCCGCCATCCTGATCGCCGGCGGCGGCCTCTTCGCCGCGAAGGATATGTGGAAAAAGTAGGGTCGACAAAGCGCAGCGTGCCCACTGTACACGGCACGCTGCGCTTTGCCCACCCTACGAGACTGTGAATCTTTTTATATCGGGCGCGTGGCAGCTGTGATTCTCTTCGCGGATTGATTTGCAGGAGGGGGA
>NZ_AXAP01000146.1 GCF_000472865.1 Bradyrhizobium elkanii WSM2783
CGCGCCGAATGCGCGCCATGGGCATCCGCGACAGGCCTACTGCACCGGCCTCGCCGTGGCAGAATGGAGTTGCCGAACGGTTGATCGGATCGATCCGCCGCGAGTGCTTAGATCACATCATCGTCTTTGGGGAGACGCATCTACGACGGATTTTGCGATCCTACGCACGCTATTACAACGACATCCGAGCGCACCGGTCGTTGGACAAAGACGCGCCGGTTGCCCGCCCGGTTCAGCGGACCGGAAGCATTAAATCACACGCCATCCTTGGCGGACTTCACCACCACTGCGCTCGAGCTTAGGTTTTCGGTACAGACAGCTGGTGCGATCTCTCACAAAATGAGAAGTTCTCATTAAAGGAATAAGGCGCCCTAATGCGTATCGAAAATTCGTTGATACGCGCCGACGGCGTCCCTGATCGCAGCGAGTTCGGCAGCCGTCGGCTCGTCGGGATTGTTCGCCGGCGGCAGGCTGCCGAACTTCAGGAGACAGGCCATCAGAAGCATTCGCGCCTTCGTCGCTGTGAGGTTGGAGCCCGCGATGAAATAGGGGTGCGGATCGGCAAAGCCTTCGGGGCTGCCGCGGCCGACGCGCACCACGGGCAGGCCGCTGTAGATCGCTTTCTGCAACGCCGCCTGCCTAACCGACGACGTCATCTTGCCGTATGGCACCGTGCCTTCGACGACGAAGCCGGCCAGGCGATTCTTCGCCAGCTTGCGTTCCACCAGTGCGACGAGATCGGTGGTGACATCGGGATCCTCGAAATACTCCTCGGCATAGAAGCCGCCATCCTTGACGATCGAGACGGAGGGAATGGCGCCCTCCAGGAGATCGCCATTGTCCTCGCGGATCCTGATCTCGTTGCGCCTGACAATTCCGTCTGAACGCAAAGCGACCGGCACCGAGAGCGGAATCTTCGAGAGATTGACCTCCGACAGGTAGGTGTGCTTCAGCGCCGGCACGTAGTGCAGGACGGCGGCGCCATGATAGCCCATACCGCCGAGAATGCCGCCGTGGCCGCCGGTCGCGACATAGCCGCCCGGCCGTGCGTCGACCTTCATCACTTCGCGCGCGGCGAAGAAGCGCTGCTCCTGCAGCACGATGACGCCCGCTCGGTTGCGGCCGTGCTCATCGGCCCAGACTCGTGAGGCGATGTACTCGACGGAATCGGTGATGTTCTTCGGACCGTCATGGCTGAGCTCGCCCTGTGGCCGCTGCGCGGCATTGCCGCAAATCGGAATCGTCGTGTCGATCAGAAGATTGAACCAGTAGGCGACCTCCTCGATCTGGGGACTGCCCTGCGTGTAGATCGCTCCGTCATATCTGTTGCTATCGAAGATCCGGCGGGCGGCGTTGGTAAGACGCGCCAAGGCCGGCCGCGGCGGCGCTTCGCCGAGGTGATAGGGCCTGTAGGCGAAGAAATCCTTGCTGCGGGTTTCCGGCGGAATGTCGCCCTCCCCGACGTCGGTGCGCAGCGATGCCAGCAGCCCCTTGGTGTACCCCGCCGGCGGCAGCACCCGGTAGAAATCGACGTCCGCAAAGGCGGAGATCAGATTGCCGACGCCCTCCGCGCCGACGCTCAAGCGGTCGATCTCCTCGAAACTACGTGAGCCGTCAGGATAGAACGACTGCCTCGCCTGCGACGCCGGCGCACCTGGCTCCGTGCACTCGCCTTCCCAGGCCTCGCCATCCGCCTTCCGCGCCATATAGGGTAGCGGATAGAGACCGTCCTCCGGCCTGATCTCGATTTCGAACACCGCCTTGTCAGTCGCGCTCATGCGTTCGCGACGGAAGATGCCGTTAACATCCAGATAACCGTCGGGCGGACCATAGAGCTCGGCGGCATCCGCCTCCAGCGGATGAGCGGAGAAGCATTCAACATAGACCGTGGCCGGGGCCGCCAGCCGCTGTGCCCGCAGCGCATCGAACCGCGCATCGCTGCCGTCGCGATTCGTGCGTGGCGGCAGCCCGTATTTTCTACGCGCCTTGTTCGAGGTGACGAGCGGCGGCGAGTTCTGAATGGTCGCCGTCGGCCCAGCCAGATGGGCGATCCTCGGTCGGTGTGCCATGCGCGTATTCCCCTTGCCCGGCCGCGGCTGAACACGCGGCTTTTCGACGCCGGGCCTTCAGCCGGGCTCGTAAATCACTCCGCGGCCTGCCTGGAGGCTGCGGCGGTGCCGAGCACGCCAACCACTTCCCTGGTGGTCATGATGTCGGCGAACAGCGCCACCATGTTGTTCAGCGTGGCATTGTGCTCGGCGTCGGTCATCGCGGCATTGCCGTCGGCGACGAAGATGATCTTGTAGTTCATCTGCATCGCGTCGCGCGCGGTCGATTCGCAGCACACATTGGTCGCGGTCCCCGTGATGATGAGGGTGTCGATCCCGCGCTCCTGCAGGATCTCGTGCAGCTTCGAGGAGCCCGGCACGAAGGCGCCGAAGCGGGTCTTGTCGACGATCAGGTCGCTCGACTGCACGTCCAGGCCCGGCCAGAGCGCAAAGCCATGGCAGCCCCGGCTGAACGTATCGATCATCGCCCTGCGCCGCTCAGGCGAAGCGAAGTCGGTGAACCAGCTCGACCAGCTCACCAGGGTCTCGTCGTCGATCAGGTAGCGGATGAACACGTTGAGGCCGCCGGCCTCCCGCACAGCCGCGCAGATCGCATTGACGTTAGGAACGATCTCGCGCACCACCGGCAGCTCGACCGTCGCGCCGGGCTCCATGAATCCGTTCTGCAGATCGACGATGATATGCGCCGTGCGTGCGGGATCGATATTGCCGAATATGTGCAGCCCGTCGCGATAAGCCTTGATGCGGTCCAGAATCTCGGGGGACATCTCGATCTTGTGCATGGCGACCTCTCTGTCTGTGCGCTCCGTTGCGCTGGTTGTCGTGCCGGCAATGCCGGCCTTGCCGACTTCGTGACCCGCTCGTTGCGGGTCCGAAGTGTTCCTACTCGGCGGCGACATAGGCGCCGAGCTCGCGGGTCTCCCCCAATGCGTCGGGCGTGACCTCTCCCGTGATCGAGCCTTTTTCGATCAACAGCACCCGGTCGGAAAGACGCCTGATGAAATCGAGATTCTGTTCGACGACGATGATGCCAAGGCCCTGATGACGGTGCAGGCCGATCAGGATCTCGAGGATCTCCTCGACGATTGATGGCTGGATGCCTTCGGTCGGCTCATCCAACAGCAGCAGCTTCGGCCGCCCGCACAGGCAGCGCGCCAGCGCCAGGATCTGCTGCTCGCCGCCGGAGAGCGCGCCGCCGCTGCGATCGATGATCGAATCTAGTCGCGGAAACCGCGCCAGCACATCCTTCACGGTGTTCTCTTCGGAATGAACACCATCCTCGATGAAGCCCATCCGCAGGTTCTCGCGGGCCGTCAGATTCGGAAAGATCGCGCGGCCCTGCGGAACGAAGCCGATGCCGGCGCGGGCGCGGCGGAACGAGGACAATCTGCTGATGTCGGCGCCGTCGAACCGGATCGCGCCTTTCCTGAGCGGGATCTGTCCGATCAGGGTCCGGAGCAGCGTGGTCTTGCCCATGCCGTTATGGCCGAGCACGCCGACAACCTGCCCTTCGGCCATGCTGAAGTTGATGCCAGAGAGCACGGGGATGCGGCCATAGCCGGCGTGGATGTTGTCGACCTGAAGCATCACGCGGCCACCGCCTTGCCGAGGTAGACGTCGCGCACCGCCTGGCTGTTGAAGACCTCGTCGACATCGCCCTCCATCAGGATCGTGCCCTGATTGAACACGGTGATGCGCCGCGCGATGCTGCGAATGAAGGCCATGTCATGCTCGACAACGATCAGAGGGTGGTCGCGGTTGATCTCCACGATCATCTCCGCGGTGCGGCCCCGCTCCTCTTCCGTCATTCCGGCCGCCGGCTCGTCCAGCAGGATCAGGTTCGGCTCGCCGCACAGCACGATGCCGAGCTCAACGCGCTGTCGCTGGCCGTGAGCGAGCTGGCCGGTCACGCTCTCGGCGAAGCGTCCGAGCATCAGGCGCTCGATCTGCGCCTCCACCGCCTGCGCGATCGCCCGTCCCTTCCTGTGGCGCGCCGCGGCGATCCACAGATTCTCGCGCACGGAAAGACCATTGAAGACGCTGGGCACCTGCGTCTTCACACCGATGCCGAGACGCGCAATCTCGTGCGCCTGCAAGGCGGTGATATCGGTCCCGCGGAACAGGACCGAGCCGCTGGTCGGCTTGATTTGTCCGGTCAGCAGCTTGAAGAAGGTGCTTTTGCCGGCCCCGTTTGGACCGATCAGGCAGCGCAATTCGCCTTCGGCCAGCGTGAAACCGACACCGCGGATCGCCTGCACGCCACCGAAATGCTTGACCAACCCACGGGTCTCGATCAGCGGCGCGCTCATGCCTTGCGCTCCTGCGCGACCGGCCGCGGCGAGGCTTGCGTCTGGCGCAGCGAGAGCAGCCATGGCACCAACCGTTCGGAGACCATCGGCGCGATGCCCTTCGGCACCAGCAGCACAAACACCAGGAGGATGCCCCCGAGCACGACGTTGGCGTTGATCGTCTGCTGGGTGCCGATCTTCACGGTCAGCCACGAAATGAACATGGCGCCGATCACCGGGCCGAGCAGTGTGCCCGGCCCGCCGACCATCAGCCAGATGATGATCTGCGCCGACTGCACCACGCTGAACGCGGTCGGGCTGACGAAATTGCCCCAAGCCGTGAACAGGCAGCCGGCGAGGCCGGCGAGCGCGCCGCCGATCGCAAACGCGATCAGCTTGTGCAGCCGCGAATCGTAGCCAAGGAATTCGACCCGCTGCTCGTTCTCGCGCACGGCGACCAGCACTCGTCCGAACCGGGTGCGCAGAAGCGCGTGCAGGCCGAAATAGACGATCAACAGAATCGCCCCGCAAAGGATGAACATGCCCTCGGGCTCGAGCGTATTGTCCGGCTGGAACGGAACGTTGAGCGAGGGAACGTTGGGCATGCCATTGAAGCCGCCGAGCAGCGCTTCGCCGATGTGATATCGGGGGCCGGCGGTGGAATTGACGACGTTGTAGAAGATCAGCGTGACCGTCAGCGTGATGACTCCGACGTAGACGTCGCTGATGCGCCCGTAGAACATGAAATAGCCCAGCCCGGCAGCGAATGCGGCCGGCAGCGCCATCGCGATCAGGAACGGCAACGTGCTCTCGCCGATATTGATGACGCTGACCGCATAGGCATAGGCACCGAGTCCGAAGAACACGGAGTGGCCGAAGCAGAGAATGCCGCCATACCCCCAGATGAAGGCGAGGCTCAGCGCCAGGATCGCGAAGATCACGTAGAACGTGATCTGCAGCAGCGTGTAGAGATCGAGCACGAGTGGCAGCCCGATCAACAATCCCAGGCCGATGACGCCGACGGCAACCAGGCCTCTGTTGGCGCGAATGAGATCGGTCATAGGCTGCCCCGGAAGAAGCGTCCGGTGATGCCCTGCGGCAGCAGACGAATCAGGATGATCGCCGCCACCAGAAGGGCCACCTCGCCGTAGACCGGATTGGTCGCGAAGGTCGCAAGCTGATTGATGAAGCCGAACAGCGATGATGCTGAGATCGTGCCGACCAGTGCGGCCGGCCCGCCGCCGATCACGGTGATGAAGGCGCGGCCGATATAGGATCCGCCGATACTGGGGAATACGCCCGAGATCGGCGCCAATACGCCGCCAGCCAATCCCGCAAGCGCCGCGCCGAACGCAAAGGTGACGGCGTAGATTCGCGAAGTGTCGACACCGAGCGCCGCCGCCATCTCGGCATTCTGCA
The DNA here is from genome assembly GCF_000472865.1 of Bradyrhizobium elkanii WSM2783. GTDB lineage: Bacteria > Pseudomonadota > Alphaproteobacteria > Rhizobiales > Xanthobacteraceae > Bradyrhizobium > Bradyrhizobium elkanii_A. The sequence goes on from NZ_AXAP01000146.1 coordinate 5,777, forward strand.
TCGTTCCCCGCGCGAGCAGTCCGAGCCGGCTGTTGCGCAGCACCAGATAGACGCCAACGATGGCCGCGATCGACACCGCGATCACAAACAGGCTGTAGCCACTCGCCTGATAGGAGCCGATCGTTATCCCCGGCAGCGGCGTCGGCACGCCTTCGGTGACGTCACCGAAGATCATGGTCAGGATGCCGACGACGAACAGGCTGAGCCCCCACGTCGCCAGCATGGTCTCGACCATGCGCCCGTAGAGCCGCCGCACGATCAGGTATTCGACGGCAGCGCCAATGATTGCCACGGTGACCGGCGGGATGATCAGGATGGCGATCCAGATATTGACGTGATGATGCACGGCGACGGCGGCGCTGTAGCTGCCCATCACCATGAATTCCCCATGGGCGAGATTGATGATCCGCATCATGCCGAACACGATGGCAAGCCCGACGCTGATCAGCGCCAGCGTCGCAACCGCGTAGATGAAATCGATCCCGACAACGATTGCTAAGTCCAACGCAGCAGCCTCCAGGACCAAGGACACAGCTCGATGCAACCAGGCACTAGTTCACCTTGATGATGTACTGCTTCGCTTCGCGCGGATTCTTCTTCAGATCGCACACCGCGGCGGTATCTTCCGGCTTGCGCTGCGGGAATGTCTCGATCAGAACCGGCTTCTTGTCCTGCATCTTGGCGAGGTGAACGTCGAAGATGCAGTGATGGGTTTGCGGATCGAGCGTGACCTTTCCGCTCGGCGCGTCGATGCTGATGCCTGTCTCCAGGGCCTCGATCACCTTCTCGCGGTCGAGCGAGCCGGCCTTCTTGACGCCGGCCGCCCAGAGCAGCATGCCCTGGTAGCTCGCCATTGTCAGGTCGGAGATGGGCGGATAGTCGGCGCCATATTTGGCACGGAAGCGGGAGAGGAATTCCTTGTTGGCCGGGCTGTCCAGCGTCTCCAGGTAGTTGTACGCGACCACGATGCCGTTGCTCTCCTCGGGCGTGAGCACGAGTTGTTCGTTCGCGCCGGAGAAGGTCGTCGATGCGATCGGGATCTTTCCGGCGAGGCCCGCGGCGTTGAACTGGCGGTAGAAGGAGATCGGGCCGCCGCCGACCAGAATCGTCATGATCCAGTCCGGCTTGGCGGCCTGGATCTTGGAGATGGTGCTGCCGAAATTGGTTGCATCCAGCGGGAAGAACTCGGTGCCCAGCACCTCGCCGCCGCCGTCCTTGACGTACTTCTTCACCCAGTCTGAGGTGATCTGGCCGTAATTGTAATCGGCCGCGAGCGTATAGACCTTCTTGCCCCAGTTCTTCAGGCCGTGCTCGACCAGAATCTGGGTGTTGTGGGCGGGCGTCACGCCATCGATGAAGATGTTGCGGTCGCAGACGCCGCCTTCATATGGCATGTCGTAGAAGTACAGCGTCTTGTACTTGTCCAGGACCGGCCGGATCACTTCGCGCGAGGCCGAGGTGATGCCGCCATGGACCACCGCGACCTTGTGCTTGAGCGCGGCTTCCTGCGCATATTGCGCATAAAGCTGCATGTTGGTCTGGGTGTCGTAGCTGATGACCTTGATCTCGCGGCCGAGCAGCCCGCCCGCCACATTCATTTCGCTGACCGCGAAGTTGAGGACGTCGTACATCGGCTTGCCCGAGCCTTCGAGCCCGCCGGACAGGTCGTACATGCTGGCGATCAGAATCGGATCGGCCGCGGCCGCGCTCCGAACCAGTGCGGGCGCGAAGGCGCTCGCGACGGCGCTGGTCTTCAAGAATGTTCTGCGGTTCATACCCATCGTCCGGTCTCTCCTCTGTGCCGAGATCTTCCGATCATGTGCGTGCTGCCTCGTGGAGAAGAACAATCTCGCCGCAGGCCGATCCCACCCCGTGAACCAGCGATGCTCCAGTTCACCCGGCCGCGATGCTAGCCTCAGCTCAGAGGCCCACGCTTGTCTCGGACTGCCAAATGCTAGGTTATGGTTGCCAATCAGCCATGCACGCTTCGTTGCCCGGATCTAGCCGGTCGCGACACAGCGCAGTCTGATCGGGCAACAAGAGGGAGCGCCTGAGTGTCGGTCTCAGGCGTTGATGGCATTTCGGTGCGACCGGCACCTGCGTGCCACGGCCGCAATCAGTCAGCGTCGCACCAGGGTGTGCGGCGCGTGGCCGAACGTCTTCTTGAACGCCCGGCTGAAGTGAGAGAGATCGGTGAATCCGTAGCTCAGCGCGGCATCCGTCACGTTCCTGATGCGGCCTTCGGCGAGCGCCTTGTAGCTCGCGGAGAGACGCTGCTGCCACAGCCAACGGATCGGCGTCGTGCCTTCGGCGGCGAACAGCCGGTGCAAGGTGCGGGGCGCCAGATTCTGCGCGGACGCAATGCTGTCGATCGTCATTTCGCAGTCGTGCAGGTTGGCGATAACGTAGCGCTTGACCCGCGCGAGCCGAGGGTCATGCCGGCCTGCGTCCTCACCATCATCGGAAAACTCGGCCTGAAGCGTCGCCGCCAATATGTCGAGCGCGGAGCCGCCGACCCGGTTGGCGATTTCCTCATCGAGCGAGGCTTCGAACTCGACGAGCTGACGAACGACGCTTGCCGTCAGCGTACCCAATTTCGAATTCGATGAAATCAAACGCGCGGTAAATCGTTCCGCCTCGGGAACGCGTGATGCCATCAATGGGCGCGGGATCGAAACGATGATCTGCCGCGTCTCGCCGCCGAACTCCATCGTGAACGGCCGCGCCTGGTCGTAGATGATCATGTCTCCACTGCGGACGCGCGCCGAGCGCCCGTCCTGCGCAAAGCCGACGTCGCCGCAATAGACCAGGAACAACATGAACTGATCGCGCTGATCGGCGCGGATTTCCGCGGAGCCGCGAACCACCTCGATCCGGCCGTCGGTTGCCAGCGAGGAGAGCTTGCTCACCGTAAGCGTGCCGAAGGAATGCGCCGAGATATGGCCCGAGAACGGCCCCTGTCTGGTCCGCCGATAGTCCGTGATCGAATAGTTGTGGCAGGTGGCGTAGTGCCAATGCTCAAAGGATCGGCTGGCCCCGACGATATTCTGGGCACTGAACATCGAAACTCTCCGATCGAGATCATCGTGCTCGGATATCGGAATTTCAAAGCAAGAGCCGTGCCAGCGAAGAGCATGACGAAGATTGGCGCACCGAGGCAAGCAGGCGGCATTGCCAGCCAAGCGTGAAGAACGACACGCATGCTATCGGTGGACACACCAGAGCCAACACCTGCAACGGCGCGATTGAGATCCGTCTCTCGCGCATCCCCTATGAGAAGCAAAGCCGATGTCCTTCAAACTTCCATCGACCGAGCAATTGCGCGAAATCGGCGACAGCCTGGGCATCGACATCACCGAAGGCTACGCCAATTCAGTGATCGGCTTCATCAAGCCGTTCGGTGACGGCTACAGCCTGCTTGCGTCGCTGCCCGACGACGTTCCCGAAATCAAATATCCGCGCGGAAAATACTATCGGCCCGAGGGCGAAGAGAACAAGCACGGCGCATGGATCGCCAAGACGCACATCAAGGGTGCAGGCAGCGGCAAGCTTGCGGGCAAGAAAGTTGCCGTCAAGGACACCTATGCGTTGGCCGGCGTTCCCCTGACCAACGGCGCCTCCGTGCTGGAAGGCTACGTGCCGGAATTCGATGCGCCGGTGATCACCCGGCTGCTCGACGCCGGCGCCGAGATCGTCGGCAAGTCGGTCTGCGAATATTTCTCATTCTCGGGCGGCGCCGCGACCAGCACGTCTGGGCCCGTGCAGAATCCGCGCGCTTGGGGCCATACCCCGGGCGGTTCCTCGACCGGTTCGGGCGCGCTGGTCGCCCTCGGCGAAGTCGACATGGCGACCGGCGGCGACCAGGCCGGCTCGATCCGGATTCCGGCGTCGCTATCCGGCGTCGTCGGCCTCAAGCCGACATGGGGCCTTGTTCCCTATACCGGCATCATGGGCATGGACCCGACAATCGACCATGCCGGCCCACTGACGGCGACAGTGGCGGACAATGCGCTGTTCCTCGAAGTGATGGCCGGAGAGGACGGCTACGACTCCCGCCAGCGCGGCCTCAAGCTCGACACCTACACCAAGGCGATCGATCGCGGCGCTTCCGGCATGCGGATCGGCGTGGTGCAGGAGGGTTTCGGTCAGTTCGATTCCCATCCGGACGTCGATGCCGGTGTGCGCGCGGCCGCCAAGGTGCTGCAGGACCAGGGCGCCAGCGTCGAGCAGATCTCGGTGCCCTGGCATCTGACCGGCGTGCCGATCTGGTCGGCGATCGCGCTCGAAGGGACCTTCCATGCGATGGTCAAGAGCCCGCTGCCGCGCAATATCGAAGGCGTCTATCCGATCTCGCTGGCCGGCCGGCTCGGCTCGCTGCGCGACCGTGCCAACGAGCTGCCTGATACCGTGAAGGTCGGCATGCTGCTGGGCGCCTATACCGACAAATTCTATCAGGGCTACTTCTACTTCAAGGCGCAAAATCTGCGGCGCAGGCTACGCGCTGCGTATGACGCCGCGCTCGCGAAATACGATCTGTTGTTGATGCCGACGACGCGGATGATGGCGTCTCCGATTCCGTCGCCGGACGCGCCGATGGAAATCCTGATGCAGCATAGCTGGGAGCAGATCACCAACACGTGCCCTTTCAACATCACCCACCATCCGGCGCTCTCGATCCCGTGCGGCCTTGGAGAAGGCGGCCGCCCGATCGGGCTGATGCTGGTCGCCAAACACTGGCAGGAGTCGACGCTCTATCAGGCCGGCGCCGCCTTCGAGCGCGGTTGCAACTGGCAATCGATGGGGCCGACCGGCAAGCGCTGACCTGCAAGCCACACTCGGATCAAAGATTGAAGACCGACCGGGCCTGTGTGTACCGAAAACCTTGTCCGAGTTGATGATGTGACGGATTCGGCTAAGTTGGCGGGATGATCGGGCTTCTCTGTTTCGTGCGGGCCGTCGTGACCTCGCCGTTCA
>NZ_AXAP01000147.1 GCF_000472865.1 Bradyrhizobium elkanii WSM2783
CATTGGGACCACCTGCGCACATCCAACCCGATCGAAAGCGTCTTCGCCACAGTCCGCCACCGGACCGTCCGCTCCAAGGGAAGCCTGTCGCACAAGACGGCAAGGCTCATGGTCTTCAAGCTCGTCATGAGCGCCGCCAAAACCTGGCGCCGGCTGAAGGGCGAAAATCAGTTGCCAAGGGTCATTGCCGGCGTCAAATTTACCGACGGCGTCGCAGAATCGACGACGCCAGCTAACCGCGCCGCCTGATCGGCCCCATCACCCAATTTCGGCCATAGCTCCCGGATGACTCGCGGCAAACAGATGGGCCATTAGCCGATGCCTGGATGCCTGCTGTAAAGGCTCGTTTAAATTGTATGCGCGGCTGCGAAGCTACCACACAAGAGCCTAATGGACACACTCGTGTCGAATCTACACCGAAAGATCAGGGCCTCGGCGGCTCTGGCGCCGCTACTCGGCAACAGCCCGTAGCTAACAGAAGCCGGACGATCCAATGTGGCACGGTTCTTCGATCAGACCTTCGAGTGACACCACCCAATGACATGTCTCAAGAACCAAAAGCGGCGGCTTAGCTTGCGAGATCGTTAGGCGACATTTGGCATCACCTTTCGCCGCAATAAGGCATGTGAAGGTCACCACCACCGGGCGGGCCAGCCATGGCCTCCGTTAGCGTATCGCGTGAGGATATTGTTCCAAGCAAAAGCAAACGTCGCGAGCAGCATGGCGCCTATGCCAACGGGCACGACCAGAAAGCTCCAGGACATGTTGTCGACCACAACGACCAGCGGATCGATGCCGGCGGGCGGATGAAACGTGCCGGTCAGATGCATTGCCACGATTGCCAGACCAACTGCGACGGCGGCGGCCCACAGCGCGGGGCCGCATAATTTCACAACCAGTAGTCCCGCCAGCGTGGAGACAAGATGACTGCCGATAAGCGCGCGGGGTTGCGCCGGTTCTGCTTTTGGTGAGCCTAGCACGGTCACGATCGATGTCGCGAATGGAATCGCGAAGAGCGGAAATGTGCTCTCAATGGAGAACGCCTCCATATTTCCGATTGCTATTGCGCTCCCCCCCCCCGCTCCGGCGAGGATGCCAAGTAATTGAGATCGGTCGGGCATCTAAACCTGTTTTCTAGATCACCCCTGGCTTCAGCGTCGGCTGAGCATGTTCGTGTTGGAGTTCAATCATGGCCAGATAAGTTGGCCGACGCGCGGCCGTTATGCTGGGCGCCCTGCTCCCTTGAGGTACGCCAAATCGAGCAGTCGCAACTCGGGCTTCTAGAGCGTCAGCCAGTTACGTCGCGTTCTTTTTGACGTGCACAACCGGAGGCATCTGTAATCGTTCAGAGTCCGATGATCTTCAGATAATTGCACTCTATAACTTCGCCATCCAGTCGGCGATGGCCCTCCCGATCTCGTCCGGCGAATCCTCCTGGACGAAATGGCGCCCTGCGACCGTCACCTCGGTCTGCGCCGGGAAGCTGCGGGCCAAGTCGAGAACCGCGCCATGGGCGAGGATCCCGCCAGGCTCGGCCTTCAAGAATAACTTGGGTACATTGCTCGTGCCCAGCCAGTCCGCGTAAGCGGCTGCGATCGCAGCCACGTCGGCGGGCTGGCCCTCGATGGGGATCTGCCGGGGCCATGTCAGCGTCGGCCGTCGTCCCTCGCCGGGTTCGGCGAACGGCCGTCGGTACTCCGCCATCTCCTCGGCGGAGAGGGTGCGCAGGATGGCCGCCGGCAGGATCTTCTCGATGAAAAAGTTGTCTCGCAGGACCATCGTCTCGCCGGCCTCGGAACGCAACCCCTCCAGGGCGGCTCGCATTCCAAACTTGTCCCAGTGGTCCCAGTTCTGCGGCCCCACGATCGCCTCCATGTACGCGATAGCCTTCACAGCTTCGCGGTGGCGGTTGGCCCAGTCGAAGCCGAGCGCTGACCCCCAGTCATGGATGACGAGAGTGACCCGCTCGTGCACATCCAGACTCTCGAGCAGGGCTTCCAAGTAACGGCGGTGCTCAACGAAGCGATACGAGCCGGGTCCACTGTCAGGCAATTTGTCGGAATCGCCCATGCCGATCAGGTCGGGGGCGATGCAGCGGCCTAGTGGCTCCAAATGCGGTAGCACGTTGCGCCAAAGATACGACGACGTGGGATTGCCGTGCAGCAGCACGACCGGGTCGCCCTTTCCCGCCTCCACATACGCCATCTCACTGCCGAGGACCGTTCGTCGCTTCTTTTTGTACGGGAATGCCGCCGAGATCATGCTTGCTTCTCCTGTATTGGCCAACCAAGAAAGGCTTGCCGAGTTGCCGGCGTGTTACGTGTCGCGTCTCCATCTCCCGCCGCCCTGCGTCATCTCTGACCGATACTTCGTCAGCCGTCCGAGATCAGTTACAGGCATGGAGCTCACGTTGCCGTGAAAGCAAGGAAAGGCAACTGGCGGTGACGTCGACAAGACGCTTGCGCGACGGCCGACCGCCTTGCGCGTAACGGCCTCGCCAACCGCAGGTGCGGGCCAATGGCCTACGGTCGGCCTACCACGCGCTAGGTTGCGGCTGCAGCTAATGGCTGAGCGGTGGAAGCCCCTGGCGACTGTGCAGCGGCGAGCATCTTGGATATCCAGACGAGTGTGGAGCGCTCCCAGGCTTTCCGGCCTGAGCATGCGTTCTGGCGAAGCGCAATTGATGGGATAGCCGTCGTCCGTGTCGATGAAATCGACCCCCGCATCTGTAGCCTTTGAGAGGATCTCATGGGCTGCGGGTTCTTGGGTCTGCTTGCCGAAAGTCGCTGTTCCGACAGACAGGCGCGAGACCGTTATACTTGTGCTGTCAAATTGAGAGTATTTCACCAGCAGCGTGCACCTAAATCTGTCGGCCGAAAACCCGAGGCTACAGGCAAACAGTTGACAACAGGACGTCCGGACGTCATGATGTCCTGGTGAGCTTGAGCATTGACGCTATACCTCTTTATGCGCAAGTCGCGTCGGCGCTGGCGTCCGACATTGCTGCCGGCGTCTTGAGGCCTGGAGCGCAGCTTCCTTCGGAGGAGGGTCTGATCGATCGATTCGGCGTCAGCCGAGCGACTGTGCGGAAAGCTGTGGAGCACCTTATGGCTCGTGGGTTGGTCGAAATCCGACGTGGCAGGGGCACGTTTGTCAGCGAGCCGAAAGTTAGACAAGAGCTCACAGAACTCAGCGGTTTCGTGGAGGATATGGTCGCGCTTGGCCGCAACCCGACAGCTCGTCTCATTGACAAGCGACCCATTGTTGCTGGCAACATAGTCGCTCAGCATCTCGGCGTAGCGCCGGGCACTAAGGTTTATCGGATCAAGCGCGTCCGGATAGCCGACGGCGTGGCAATGTCGTTCGATGAAACGTATTTGCCGCTGGAGATCGGAAAGAAGATTGTCAAGAATGACTTAGAGGCTGAGCCGATCTTTGCGTTGCTTGAGGGTAAGTACGGTGTCCCTTTGATCAACGCCGAATACCAGCTGGAAGCTGTAACGGCTGAGGAGGAGGTTGCCAGCGCGCTAGGCGTAGCAATCGGGAGTGCCATCTTTCTGGTTGAGCGCACCTCATATACCGAAGGGCTTAGACCGATCGATTACGAGAAGCTCTACTACCGTGGGGACTTGATAAAGTTCGTCACTCGGCTATCTCGGCGTCCTCGTGCGCGGACTTAGCCGAGGTACCGAGCGCGGAAATAGCAATCGCCTGATAAGTTTTGTCGCTGCCGTTACCACGAGCGCCGCGCGATGATGTTTGAGGTAAAAACATCAGAATTGGAGCTGATCGCCAAAGCGTTTCAGACGATCTCGAAAGAGACCAGCTACGAAGGACTGGCTAAGGCTCTTCTTAACGCCGCACTCGGCTATTCGGGCGCAGGCCGAGGCGCTGTATTGCTGAGCGAAAGCGGCGAACCGCTCACCAAGGCCGATGCGAGCTTTCCTCGTGAGAAGGCAAGTTTTTTTTCCTCGCAACCTACGATCAGCGAATTCCGGTTGCCGGCAGACCTCAGCAAGATGGCGCTTACCCTCACACGAAAGCTGCGCGAGCAAAGCATCCTGACAGCAGTCATCCTCATTACGGCCCTCTCTGAGACGCACTTGGACACAGAAGCCATCTCAGTCGGCACGAAGTGCCTTTTCAGAAAGCCGTTCGACGCCAATGCCCTTCTTGAGTGGGTCGAGAGGAGCCAGTGCGAATGAACGCCTTGCCTGATCGGATCATTGGTTCCTCGGGAGCCTCCTTGCCGCAGCGCCGTAGCAAAGCTGCACAAAGCTCCTTGTCACCTGGTTTCCTAATTGGCGCGCCCAAAAAGGCAAAAGCAGCTTCGCAGGCCGAAAACTTTGATGCACGGTTCAGGCGATGGGGGCGGCTGATGGCCGCTGGGCAAGATGGTGATAGCCACGCCTACGAGCAGCTAATTAGAGAATTGGACGTCTGGCTGCGTCGTTACTACGCACGGCGACTTCCGCACCCCGCATCTGAAGATGCGAGACAAGATGCTCTTCTCGCGATCCATTCCAAACGACATACATACGCACCGCCGAGATCGTTCGGTGCGTGGGCCATGGCGATTGCACGTTACAAGTGGATCGATCGTGTTCGCGACGCGTCTCGATTCTCCGCACTACCGCTCGACGACAAGATACCGATCGAGGATCACGGTGAAAGCGCGATCAGCGCCGTCGCGGTGGACGACCTGCTTGGCCGGCTGAAACCTGCGGAGGCCAGCGTAATCCGTCTTGTGAAGTTGAAGGGGCTTAGCATCGAACGCGCATCTGGTGTAACCGGGCAATCCGCGGCGCTCGTTAAGATCAACATCCATCGAGGGTTAAAGAAGCTGACCGCGTTGGTCAACTGCAACGCCGTTGTGGCAGGCCCGAGAGAGATCGCATGAAGTCCATGATGAGAAGCGCGATGACCGATTTGCTGGTAGGATTGGTCTCGAAGAGGCCCCTCGATATATGGACTTCCGATGGGCACCATGCTGTGTGGCGCTCCAATTTTCGACGATGGTCTCGCCACCGTGGAATGCAAGGCTAAGGAAATGGTGTCGCGCTGTGATGACGCTATCATCATCGATCGCGTTCGTTCGGCGCTTACTTTCCAGGCTCCTTCTCGTTTTTTTTCGCCGGAAGGCGACTGTTACCCGCTTATGGACCAATGACTCCCTGGAGCTTGCTCGGTTCAAAACCGAGAATGAAACTACATAGAGGAGAAAGAGATGATTGCGCGAGAGTCGAAGCCGGACCGGCTGAACGCGTTGTCAGACGCAGTATTCGCGGTCATCATTACGATCCTTGTACTTGAATTGAAAGCTCCTCACGCCTGGACTCTGAAGGCTCTTATTTCGTTGTGGCCTAGTGCGGTGAGTTACGCCGTGAGCTATTTCTTCATCGCAATCGTTTGGATTAATCATCACCATCTGTTGCAGTACGCAAACATTGCGACAGGCCGCCTGATTTGGGTAAACTTTGCCCATTTATTCTCGGTCTCGCTTATGCCGTTCTCAACTGCCTGGATCGCGCAAACGGAGCTCGCTGCAATTCCCGTTTCATTCTATGCAGGCGTCCTCGTATTCGTGAACGCGACCTACGTGCTCTTGTGCATGGAAGCCATCGACCGGCCTCAAAGTGAGGAAGTGCCAGCCCACGCGCGAAAGATCATGCGCGTGCGCTCATTCATAACTACAGGACTTTTTGCTTCGGCTGCTCTTGTAGCACTTGAGTACCCGATCGGCGGCATGGTCCTGATTTGTGTCTGTCTGCTTATCTACGTCCGCCCGGAGGTGCGCACCGCCACGTCAAGGCACGATCGATCGGATATGGGCCGAGGCGAGCGATCGCCAGCAGATATTGCGGGACCACCAATCGCCTAACAGGATCCCTGTCCTCGATGGAGGCCGCAGACCCCGGGGCCGGCCGGTAGCGACAATGGGTTGGACTGGGGCTAGGCACTGATTTTGGCTTCTCGAGGAACCGTTAGAATGGTCAAGCCGCTTGCGTAGAGAGCTCCGCAAGAGATCGATGCGCCGGCTCTCGAGAGCAGAGCGGACGGTGATCGCGCTAGGTCGGACGAAACTTTGCACGAATATGTTCACCGGGCGCGTGGCCAGAATGGGCCGTAGACTTTGAGAAGTTAGGTCAGAAGAACGGACGATTTCGAGACTGCCAGAGCCCGATCCGAACGCGGGCGCGGTCCGATTGCGGTTGGCGAATGGTTGGCGGCGCTCGGAGAGTGAGCCATCCAAAAGTGTCGGAACGATAGGCGCCAGAGCAGCCGCGCTGCAATTCCGCTGTGATCTCCGGAGAGCAACGAGAGGACGGCAAGATTTCACGGCCGAAACCTAGAGCTTCCGAAACGATGCTTGAGACACCGAACCTCCATACATTTCAGAAATCACGGTAACCGCGTTCCTGCAACACCCAGCTGTTGCCGTCCGGATCCGAGAAGTCGGCGAAGCTGGCGTAGTCCTTGCGCGCGGGGTCGAGCCCGGGTGCGAAACTTCCGTCCCAGGCATCAACGGGCGTCTTGTGGCGGATCGCGCCAACTGCGACCCCGCGTTCGAGCAGACGGCTCCGCGCAGCCTCAAGGTCGGTCACGACGAGATAGACGTTGCGAAGTGATCCGGCGGGCGCGTCGGTAAGTCCCCTGCCGATCTGTATCGAGCAGCTGGAGCCTGGCGGAGTGAGCTGCACGACGCGGAACGCGTAGTTCGGCGAATAATCGACGTCGAGCGCGAAGCCCACTTGGTCGACATAGAACCGCAGCGCTCGATCGACATCGCTCACCGGCAACGTGATCACCTCGACCGAGAACTTCGGGACCGCTCCGCTGATCGCGTTCATCGTACCTCTCTCCTCGTCTTCGACCCGATATGCGCTGCCCTCGGCGTTCATAAGTCGATGACGACGTCACCAACCGGTTGTGAGCAGCAAACCAGAACGTTGCCATCGGCAGGCTTATCGAGTGGCTCCGGTCCATAGGCGACCGCGCCCGAAACCAAACCGCTTTCACAGTTGTGACAAACACCGGTCCGGCACGACCAACGAACCGGGACATCGCATGCCTCGGCCAGCTCCAAAATGCTCTGATAGGCTGACGCCTTCCAGTGGGCGGCAACGCCACTTCGCGCGAACGATACCAGCGGACCGGTGTTGGCGTCGTCCGCCGGCAGATGAGGCGCTCGCATCGCTGCGCCGACGACGCCGGGAGTCATCGACTCGCTGCCGTTGAAAATCTCGACATGAACCCGCTCCGGCGGCATGCCAAACGCCGCGAGCGCCGCTTTCATGTCCGCCATGAAACGGGTCGGCCCACAGAGGTAGACATCCGCCTCTCGCGGGATGCCGACCTCCTCGAAGACCGATTGCGACAGATGACCGGCTGCGTCGAAGTCCTCGCCCATCCTATCGCGCGAGCCCGGCCTGCTGTAGCACACATAGCTGCGGCTGCGGGCGAGCCCGAGCATGAGGCGGCGGACTTCGGCGGCAAACGGATGATGCTGTCGGTCGCGAGCCGTATGCAGCCACAAGACTTGACGTGGCGAGCGGGCCTCCGCCAACGCGTGCAGCATCGCCAGAACGGGCGTCGCTCCGATTCCCGCGCTAAGCAACACCACGGGCTGCTCCCCGGACTCCAGAATGAAGCTTCCACGCGGTGAGCTGACCTCGAGAACGTCGCCCACCTGGAGATGCTCGCGCAGGTAGGTTCCAGCCGCACCATTCGGCTCGATCTTCACGCTGATGCGATAGCGCTCCGTCGAAGGGGAACCGGAGAGGGAGTAGCTGCGAAAGAGTGGCGGGCCGCCGCCGTTCGGTCGAAGACGCAAGACGACGTACTGACCTGGCAAAGCCGGCGGCAGCGGCCGAACGTCCGGATCCTGCATCAACAGGGAGAGCACGTCCGCGGACTCCTGATCAATCGCCACGACGGCGAGTGACCGAAATCCAGGTGCGACGGGATGTGCGGCTGCTGCCGGCGCAAGCCCCGCGTTGCCACTCCCCGTGGCAGCCGTTTGGCTCTGCAGTAATGCCTCAAACGACCAGCGCCATCCGGGCGAAAGCGCCTCGATGCGCAAGGCGCGCTCCAATCGGTCGCGCGGGTGATTGGGCGAATAGAGAAGCGCGTTGATCTCCGCGACCGTCATTCGCTCGTTCGCCTCGCCCACCTTCACGATTTCGTCGCCGGCGCCCACCTCGCCCTCCTGCAGGACGCGGAAGTAGAAGCCCGGCCGTCCGCTGGATGTCAGCAAAGCCGGCATCCGTGGCTCGTTCGTGCGAATGCCCACGCGATAACAGGTCACGCGAGGCTGAGTGACCTCGAACAGCGCCGCGCCGATCTGATAGCGATCGCCGATGCACACGGCGTCGTCGGGCAACCCATCGATCGTGAAATTTTCGCCGAACTGTCCGTGGACGAAGTCGGTCCGCTTCAGCTGATCCCGCCAGTAGCGATACGATTCGATCTGGTAGACGAAGACGGCTCGCTGCTCACCTCCGTGGCCGCTCAGGTCCCCCTGACCGTCTCCGTCCAGATTCAACCGGCCTACGCGGCAGTGGCCGGTTACCGGATTTTTCCAGATCGCGGTGTGCACAGTGCGACCGTTCCACTTGACATCGCGCGGAAGCCCGACGTTCACCGACAGTAATCGCGCCATGTCCCGCTTCGCTTTGATAGAGATTGATAGGGACCGGAAGTTTTCCTAGCTACTCGCAGCCGATGCGGGGCCGCTGTCGGGTGACCGATCATCGCCGTTTGCAGGGCGGACTACCTCGGTGACGTCGAGGTTGCGGTCGGGGCCATGCGGAACCACGGTCTGGCCCGGCTCAAGGTGGAGCTGGGTGCCGTTAAGATGGACCGTGACGATGTCCGGTTCGAACGACACCAGGTTGGAGATGCGGCGCACCTCGGGATAGGCATCGGGATAGAACCAGGCTGCCTGGCGTGCGTCACCGATGCTGTAGTAGCTGCACAGTCCCTTGTATGGGCAGAAAGTCTGGAGTTTCACGGGAGTGAGGGCGGACTCATCGATGTCGGCGCGTGGAACGTACCAGCGCGGCGCGAAACCGGACTCGTAGAGGACCACCGGCCGCTTGGTGTCGGCGATGATCCGGTCGCCATAGCGAACGACGAGGTTCCGGGAGGCTTGGCGAATGTCGATGCGGTGGTAGGGGTCAGCGGCATGGCCCACGATTCGCTCGTCTTCTTCGTAGAACGCGTCCATGGCCCGCCAGGCGAACGCGACGCGTGCCTGCAGTTCGCTCGCGTGAGCTGGCAGACTGGTGTGCTGCCACGCCCCTCGCGGCACGGCGTTTTGCTCGTCCGCCCGGACGCTGTACCAGGACGTGAGTCCGAGATCAGCGTGTTGGGTGGTGTGCTCGGTGCGCTCCAGGACGTTTCGAGAAACATCGTTCTCAGGGAAGTAGGCTACCGGATAGCGGCCGGGCTCGAAGAGCAGCAGGACATTCTCGCTATCGGCGATCCATCTTCCGGCGAAACGCACGCGCATGCGCCGACGCAAACGCTCCACGTACAACAATCGCTTGGGCAGCGGTTCGGGCACGAGGAACCGGCCAAATGCTCCCGTTGAGAGCGGACCTTGTTGCCAGGACAGTCCCACTGCTCTCTCCCTATAGGTTTGATGATCGAGGCCGGCGATCTCCGAGTTCCTCGCCGGCCGGCGCCCTCGGTGTGCGCGTCACCTCGCTGATGCAATCCGACGAGATTATATTCGTGGGTGATGCAGGTTTGGTTACAGCTTCGGAGCCTACTACATGAGGAAGTTAGGGGACTTGCCGCCACTGGAGATCTCGACCTGCATCCGCTCGGGCGCAGTTCAGGCTTCCGGGTACCTTCTGACGGAATTCGAACGGTTTGGAGTCCTATCGAAAGCTGACGACATATCAGCAACGATCTCGGCGCACCTGCGCAGGTCGGCCTCATCGTAAGTGAACGAGAGGATCATAAGCTCGTCGGCTACCGTCGCGGATAGCAAGCTTTCTATCTTGCGGTATACGGTTTCGCGTGATCCGCCGATGGCAAACGGAAGGACTTGGTCAAGACGCGCTCGTTCTTCGGCGTTAAGCGAGGCTGCTAAATCGCGAGCGGGCGGGACCAGCGGCATGTTTTTATCACGCATCGAGCCGACTACAATTTGCTATTGATGTATGGAGATAATGCGCCATGTCGTCGCTTTCCGCCGCAATACCCAGCGCACTGATCACGATAGGGACGGCTACGAACAGCGGACGGTATACAATTCGAACGATAGGCTTTGACCGCTCTGTCGAGCACCTTGTGCCCAATGTGGGTAGCGAATACGAAAGGCATTCCCAAGTAACCCAGCCTGTTTGGCGGAAAAAGTCGGACGATCCTAGTCATCTGGAACGCAAGTTCGTCACATTATATGATGGCTCGATTCTCTGTAGAGGAGAGCGCTTGTGGCGAATACAGGTGTTAGAGGCCGGCCAATCGAGCCGTTGGTGCTGAGTCCGCAAGAGCGAGCATATTTAGAGAGGCAGGTTCGTCGTTATCGTGTGGCCCGGTCGCTATCTGAGCGGTGCCGCGCGATCCTACGGTGCGCAGATGGCTTGCCAAGCAAATCTGTGGCTGCCGAACTTGGCATCCATGAACACACCGTTGGCAAGTGGCGCCGCCGATTCTTGAAGGATCGCTGTGATGG
>NZ_AXAP01000148.1 GCF_000472865.1 Bradyrhizobium elkanii WSM2783
TTCATTAGGATGCTCGCCGCATCGCGCGGACTTCCGACGCGAACCGCTCCGGCCACACAGCCGCAACTGATCTTCCGCTTGATCCAGGCGCGATCGCCGTTGTCGCGGGCGTCTAAATTCTCTCGCGTGGCCTTCTCAGCTGGTGTTGTTAGTGACCACAGGCGGTCCCCATGGTCATCACGTGCAAGAAAAAGCGCTTCATGAAGAGTGTCGATTCCGACGTTTAGGTGCCATGCCCCAGCGAACACCGCGTCATCTGGAATATCTCCCCAATTCTGGGGCTGATGACTCCAGGGATCGACAAATGCGCTCTGATGCTCATCGAGGGGACTAGAGAATACGTCAGCCATAAAAAATACCTCCATCGCATTGGCGAGGAGGCTGACACCCGTGCGACCCGTATCGTTGCCGAATTGGCCGCATCCCCTTGCGGGAGCCACCTTGCCCGGGACGGCAGGTTGGCGAGGGCGTCAGCCCCTCTCTTGATGCACGCTAACAATATAGTGGCTTTGGAGATTCTTCCAGAGCGTCACTAGCCCCACAGTTTTTCGACAGACCAGGGGCCCGCTCCTCCTCGGATCTGCGCCGCGAACGGGAGGCGGATGAGTAGTCGATCCTAGCAGTCAGTCGCAACGGTGCTGAACGGGCGTTTACGCCTGTTCAGTCAATATTCAAAACGAAGCGGATAGTTCGCGCGAGCACCTCTCAGAAAGGAGGAGGCACCAAAATGAAGCGGCTTCTGATAATCGGACTACCGTCTGTGCCTTTGCACTCGCGCCAACCGTTTCGGCATCGGCTATGCCCGTAGCAACCCCCTATACGCTGGGCGGAGCCGATGAAGCGGTTATTCAGGTCAAGGGCGGCCACGGGCATGGGCATGGGTGGGGCCATCACGGCGGTCGCGGCCATCACTTTGGTTGGTACCGTGGCCATCACTACGGTTGGCACCGCGGCCACCACTGTGGCTGGTGGCATCATCGCCATTGGTGGTGACTTTCACCTCATGAGAAAGGGGGCTGCAGTAATTGGCGGCTTCTTTTTCGCTCAATGTCGTCAATCAAGGACGTTCGCAGTTCGGTCACTATCGCGGATAAACCAGACATAGCGTCGACGACTCGCTTCGGCCGCGATGACCCGGATGCATGGTACGTGAAGCGGCGTTGAGCCGCGTGAGACATCGCATGCTTTCGGCTGGAGTCAGGGAGCGTACCAGGGGCAAAGCGGCGGATAACGCTTTGCCGGTTTGAGTGGTCGGCTGCGCGCCGCGGTGGCGAAAAGTCAACGCGCCGGAACGAAATCGATTTCACCCACACCTTGTAAATTCAGAAACGTGAGCGATTTCGCGCCACCGTTGGTCACCAGATGCGGTCGCGCCGGTCTGACTACATAGACTTCGCCGGGCTTCAGATTCACTTCCTCTTTTGGGTCCTGCAAGAACAGCTTCACGTGTCCTTCCAGAACGTAGAAAGTATCGGAGATATTGGTGTGGCTGTGCCAGGGCACCTTCTGCGTCAGCGAGAGCTGCAAACTCCAGAATACGAAATCCCGGGCGGACTGCATGCTCAACACGACGCTCCACCTCATAGAGATGGCTGGAGTCCGGATGCGCTTCCTTCATGTCGGGCTTCCCTAGTGGGCAACTAGTAGATCCGACGTTGCCACGCACCGCAATGGCGCTCTCCTGTTTGCTGCGGTGCAGAAGTCCGCATGTGGCCTTCTGAGACATGCCAACTGCTATGATGAATGGCCGCATTCGGGGGCAAAGCGGAAAACATGGGCTCATACTGAGTTCTTCTCAGTTTGACCCGAAGCGGTCCTCGGAGCGAAATCGAGGTCGGGCTGGTTCGCGCATCTTAGCTGGCCCATGAGAGTCGGGGGGACTCGAGACAACCAGACGGGCGGCTGATGTCCCCCGGGAGGTTGCAGCGGGCCCCCGCTCGAGATCACTCCAGGGATAACGAACAACCGAGCCAAGGACGGCGTTACGGTGACCGCGAGTCGTACGCGCGCCTGCGATCTGTCGCGCGCGAACCGCCGGGCGACCGAGCCCGCATTCCGCGGGGCCGGGACGGCAGCCTATCCGAATGATCGGTCTCAACGGAAACAGGCCGCGCAGCGAAGTGCAGGGCCGGAGCATTTCGGTTGCTTACCGTTTCAAATCGCAGCCAGACAGGGAACGCTCTCGCAATCCGCTGATCGCCATCGAACTGCAGTGCCGTGCGGGCTGCGTCGCGCCATTTCCTATGGCCAAGATAGACCTCGACGTAATCGCGGATATTGCCGCGAAGTGTAAGATCGACGGCAAATCCCGGGTCCTTCATGCATACATCGACACCCGATCGTCCGAGGATCAACCACATGATTCGGAATTTCGTACGGCTCGCCGGCACGCCAGAAAATTCGAAGCGCAGGACGATGCGGCGATCCGGCAACGCGCTCAGATCAACACGCCTGCGCAATCCCCATATCAGGAGGGCGGGATCAAGATCGGAACGTTTGATCCGGTCCCGGGTGTGGGTCATTCCCCACTGGCCGAGTGCTTCCACCACCGCACGCAAGTCCTCGCCGGCGGGCGTGAGCCAGTACTCATGACCGGCGCCATCGGAGCGCGGCCGGCGATCAATGACACCGTAGTTCTGCAGCTCACGCAGCCGGGCGACCAGGACGGCCCGGGAGATCAGCGGCACGCCGCGATGGATGTCGCTGAAAGAGAGTGAGCCAGCCATCAGCTCGCGCACGATGAGCGGAGTCCAGCGGTTGGCGAAAATCTCCGATGCCTTTGCGACCGGACAGAACTGACCGTAATCGGTTGACATGCGCGCGATGTAGTCACCCGCGGGTCAACTTCAAGTATGAAAAACAGACTAGGCAGAAGGAGGCGCCTCCTCCACATGTCGGCGCGATGCCGCTATTTGCGCGGTCCCTTTCACCTTCAGGTCGTCTCGTGTTCGGCGCCGATATCGCAAGGAATACATCGCAATGACAGATTACGTCCTAATCCACGGAGCGTGGCATGGCAGTTGGTGTTGGAGTCGCGTGCGCGGCCTGCTGGCGTCGGAAGCGCACAGGGTATTTACGCCAACGCTGACGGGCATTGGAGAACGCTCGCATCTCTTGAGCCGCGATGTCGGCCTCGACACCCACATCGCAGATGTCGCCAACCTCATGATTTTTGAAGACCTGCGCGAAATCGTCCTGGTGGGACACTCCTACGGCGGAGTCGTCGCGCGTCACGTTGCCGACCGTATGCCGGACCGGGTTCGCTCTCTTGTCTATCTCGATGCTTTCGTGCCTGACAACGGCAAAGCACTTTTTGACTACTTGCCTGATAGCGGCAGGAGGTACCGGGAGCTGGCTGTGGCCAACGGCGATGGTTGGAAGGTCCCGCCACCCCCGGCGCGGTCGTTCGCGGTCAACGCGGCAGATGCCGAGTGGGTGGACCGACAGTGCACGATGCACCCGTTGTCCACTTTTGAAGTGCCGGCGCAGATCAGCGGGGCCTGCGATGGCGTCCCAGCCATCGGATACATTCTGGCGGCCGGCTTTGAGGGGCCATTCAGGCAATTTTTCACCCAGGCAGGAGAGCGCCGCTGGTGGCAGGCGGAGCTTGCGTGCGGACATGATGTGATGCTCGACATGCCAAAAGAGCTGGCGGTCCAGCTGCTACAGCATCGGTGAAAGTTCGACAGGAGCTTGCGATGAAGTTTGCATACCTAGGTTCAGTTATAATGCTACTAGCGGCGCCGCTGCGAGCGGGTGAGAATGGCATCGTGGAGAAGCCGATTTTGTCGACTTCGACAACTGCGATTGACCAACCCCTTGTCCTGTCGCTAGACGACCCACAGGTGACTGTGTCTGTGTACGAGATCCGTCCAGGCACTGTCCTGCCAGAACATCAGCACAAGTACCCGCGATACGGGTATGTCTTGTCCGGGCAGCTTCGTGTGACCTACACCGCAACCGGTAGAAGCGACGTTTACGGACCTGGCGACTTTGTCGTTGAGGCGATAGAGCGGTGGCACACAGGCAGGGCTGAGGGCTTGGAGCCGGTCAAGTTGCTTGTCATTGACCAAGTAGAAAGGGGGCAGAAGAACATCGACATCCGCAAGTGATCGACCCGCGCAGCCTTGATCATCAAGCGCGCCAGCACAGGACGTGTCTCTTGCGCTCAATCACCGTCGGGTACCGTATATCCGCGACTGACCTAAGTCGGTTACACGTTGGCGCGCCCCGGTCCGGCCATGGTTCCAGTGGGTGGGACGACTGCGAGAACATATTCACGATTTGGAGAGCAATCCGTTGATTTGTGTTGCATATACACTAATTTAAGTGAGTTATAGCAGTGGAATGCAAATGATCGACGCTTTGGCGAACGAGATAAATCGTGAGTGTCTACTGACGCGGACGCGCCAGATTTCACGGGTTATCACTAGTATCTATGATCAGCACCTTCGACCATTCGGCATCAACGCACCTCAGTTTTCTCTCCTGGTCGTCATCGCACGGCTTGGAGAGGCGAGCCGCGCCGAGATCGGCCGGCAAAATCATCAGGAAAGATCGACGCTAACGCGAAATCTTCAGCTGATGCTGTCAGAAGGCTGGATCATGGAAACGGCGGCTTCCAATTCTCGGGGGGGCCGGGCAATCGCGATAACGAAAGCAGGGAGAAAGCTGCTGAGCGAGGCCGCGCCAGCATGGCGCGCTGCCCAAAAGCTCGGAAAGGATCTGCTGGGCGAGAGTGGTGTGGCGGCCGTTAAGAGTATTGCCAAGGGACTCTGACGGCTTGACGCGCAGAGGCAGCCTTTTGCCCATTCCGTTGTAGGTACAACATAAGGAGGTACAATCCATGAGTAAAGTTAGAGCCGCCGCGGTGCAAATCAGTCCGGTCCTATATAGCCGTGAGGGTACGGTGGGAAAAGTAGTTGAAAAAATCGCCGAGCTCGGACGTCAAGGTGTACAGTTCGCGACGTTCCCCGAAACGATCATTCCGTACTATCCCTACTTCTCGTTCGTGCAGTCCGCTTTTCAGCTCAATCTCGGTAAGGAACATCTTCGGTTGATCGATCAGGCGGTCACCGTTCCCTCGGAAGTCACCTCCGCGATCGGCGAGGCGTGCCGGCAAGCTGGTTTGGTCGCGTCGATCGGCGTCAACGAGCGTGACGGAGGAAGCCTATACAACGCACAACTGTTGTTTGACTCCGATGGAACTCTGATTCAACGCCGCAGGAAAACTACCCCAACTTACCACGAGCGCATGATCTGGGGACAGGGCGACGGGTCGGGCTTGCGTGCTGTCGACAGCGCGGTGGGGCGTATCGGGCAGCTCGCTTGCTGGGAGCACTACAATCCGCTCGCGCGCTATGCTTTGATGGCCGACGGCGAACAGATCCATTCCTCAATGTATCCCGGCTCGTTTGCAGGCGACCTGTTCTCGGAACAAACGCAGGTCAATATCCGGCAACATGCGCTGGAATCGGCATGCTTCGTGGTCAATGCGACCGCCTGGCTCAGCCCAGACCAGCAGGCACAAATCATGGAGGATACTGGCTGCAGCATAGGGCCGATCTCGGGAGGTTGCTTTACCGCAATCGTGTCGCCAGATGGGCAATTGATCGGAGAGCCGCTTCGCTCGGGCGAGGGTGAAGTGATCGCAGATCTCGACTTCGCGCTTATTGATCAGCGGAAACGCCTGATGGATTCCCGCGGTCATTACAGCCGGCCGGAACTGGTTAGTTTGCTTATCGACCGCAGCCCAACGCAGCATCTTCATGAACGCAGCGGGCATGGTCGCGTATCCTCGGTGCAGGAGTTTGTCGAGGCATGAGGTCGACGATGTGTTTGACGGGCCAGCGTCGCGCAAAAGATCAGCTAACGAAGGGCCTTTCCGATCGGGAGTTATGGACGGCGGATGCGCGACAACGATACGCCTGGACGCGGTGTCGCGCGGGGCTCACGTAATGAGGAATGCGCCTGAACCTCTCGGACAGTGCGATCTCGAACGACAGCGTCGCATGGCAGAAGCCTATGGACCTCATCGAGCTCCTTGGCGTGATGGGCTCCCCATTCGATGACCGCCTCCAAGATGGACCGCAGGCTTTCGCCGAGCGGGGTGAGCAGGTATTCGATGCCCTGACGATGTCCGGCGCTGGGCTGCCGGCTCACCATTCCGTGTTCCTCAAGCGCTCGCAGTTGCTCGAGCAACACCTTCTGCGAGATGCCGGTGATGCGCTGTTCCAGCTCGCATGTGCGTTGCGGGCCATCCAACAGCACATGAAGGATGACCGCCTTCCAACGTCCCGAAAAGACGCCTAGCGCGCGCTCGGCCGGCAAGCCCGGCAGTCTCTTCATGATCTTCATTCGCCACCACTGACTAAACGGTGTGTAGATGGGTACGGCTGCCGAAAAGTAAACCTTCGATGGCAACCGACCGAGGGAAAAGCTATGACTGACCTATTCGAATCTCAACTGCTTGGCGGCACTGTTCCGCTGAAGAACCGCATCGTCATGCCGCCCATGACTCGCACGCGAACGTCTGAGGGCGACCTCCCGACCGATGGTGACCTCCCGAACGAGCTGATCGCCACCTATTACGGCCAGCGGGCCAGTGCCGGTCTGATCATTACCGAGGCCGCCGACGTGGATCAGTCCAGCCACGGTTACGCGAGGACACCCGGAATTCACTCGGAAGCCCAAATGCAGGGCTGGCGTCTGGTGACCGATGAGGTTCACCGTCATGGCGGCACGATCTTTCTGCAGTTGTGGCACGTCGGCAGGATGGCCCATTCCTCGATTCTGCCGAACGGCCAGGCCCCGGTGGGTGTCACCGCGCAACGGGCAGAGGGTTCGTCGGTGTTTGCCCACGGCCCGGACGGCCGGTTGGGTTATATGCCTGCGGAGACGCCGAGGCCCCTCAGCACGGATGAGGTGTCGGCCATGGTGGGCACCTTCGCCAAAGCCGCCGCCAATGCACGGCACGCCGGTTTCGATGGTGTCGAACTCCATGCAGCCAACGGCTATCTGTTCGACCAGTTCATGAACTCGGTGCTCAATACGCGCACCGACCGCTACGGCGGGGGCAGCATGGAAGATCGTACGCGCTTCCTGATGGAAGTCGTCGATGCAGTGGTGGCTGAATTCGGTCAGGGGCGCGTGGGTGTTCGCCTGTCTCCGTTCGGCAAGTACAACTCCATGCCGCCGGAGCCGCTTGTCGAGGAAACGTTTTTGTACCTTGCCGAGCAATTGGGGCGTCGCGGCGTGGCATACATCCATCTGCTCTACGAGCTTATGCCCGAAGGAAATATGGAGACGGCGGAGTTCAAACCTCGGTACCTTGACCACGCTCTGCTTGCCAAGGTTCGGGCGGCGTTTCCTGGCGCCTTCATCTGGTGTGGCGGCTTCAAGGACCGCGAGCGCGCCCAAGCTTCGCTCGACACCGGGCTGGTGGACCTGATCGCCTTCGGCAGACCGTATATCGCAAACCCGGACCTTGTTGAGCGTCTCAAGCACGGCTGGCCGTTGGCCGAGGCCGACCGATCAACTTATTACACCCGACGCGGCGAGGTGGGTTACACGGACTTCTCTGCATATCGATCGGTAGCGCTGCACGCAGCGGCAGGTTGACCGCGGCGGTAGGTCGAGCAGGTGTTGGGGCCGGGCGGTTCTGCGGACCCCTGCTGGTCGACCACGAAACTCGGCCGCACGACGCTGGCGAGGTCGTCCTGATCTCCCCCGTGATTGCGGATCAGGTGCGCTTGGCCGCCCTTGTTCACGAGAGGTAGAGACATCATGACAAAACGGGCATTTCTCGTCACCGGTGCCAGCAAAGGCATCGGCCGCGCGCTCTCAACGCGGCTCGCCGCTGCCGACACAACGCACATGCGTTTGTTTACGTGCTGGAGGGCTCCGTCGTGATGCAGTTGAAGGGTGGACAAGAGGTGACACTGACACCGGGACAGACCTTCTATGAAGGCCCTGGCGATGTTCATGTCCTCGACCGGAACGCAAGCCGCACCCAGCCGGCGAAAAAGGGCGCCCCGGTGCTCGTGCCCGCACAGTGACGGTTACAACCCAAACTGTTGCGACCCAAGTACACGAAATTGATTGCGGGAAACGCTCTGCCTGATGTTTGCTGCGATGCCTGAGTCCGCTTGTGGCCCGATTGAGACATGCAGGCGGACACAAAGAAGGTCTGCTTATGAGGAAGAACCGGAAGTCGTCGGCGCACGGCCAAATCGACGCGATTGACCCATAGCGGGCCTTCAGAACCCTATGGACTCGCCGCGATTTTACCTCGTAGTCTTGTTTTTTATAAAGCGGAGCCTACACATGGCGGAGGCGCGGGTCGGACGCAGGTTGGCGGCCATAGTCGCGGCTGACGTTGCAGGCTACTCGCGGCTCATGAGCTTCGACGAGGTCGGCACCGCCCACACGCTCCGCGAGCACCGAGCGGTGATTGACGCACTTGTGGCCAAACGCGGCGGCCGCATCGTCAAGACTACCGGAGACGGTGTGCTGCTTGAGTTTCCCTCGGTAGTTGATGCAGTCGAGTGCGCGGCCGCTATGCAAGTGGTGATGGTCCAGCGGAACAATGGGATCCCCGAGGCGCGGCGCATGCTGTTTCGGATCGGGATCAACCTCGGCGACATTCTGATCGAGGGGGATGACATTCTTGGCGATGGCGTCAATGTCGCGGCCCGACTTGAGGGCATCGCCGAACCGGGCGGCATCTGTATCTCAGCTTCCGTGTACGATCAGGTTCGCGGCAAGGTCACGGTCGAATTCATTGATCGTGGCGAGCAAAGGCTGAAGAACATCAATCGCCTGGTGCGCGTCTACGCGACAAAGTCGATTAGTAATTTCGGGACGGTTGCGCCTGACATGCCGCCTCCGCACCCTCAGATCCATGAGTCACTTCCGCTTCCCGACAAGCCGTCGATCGCGGTGTTGCCGTTCCAAAACATGAGCGGCGATCCGGAACAGGAATATTTTGCCTGCGGCATAGTCGAGGATATCATTACAGCGCTCTCCCGTATCCGCTGGCTTTTTGTGATCGCTCACAATTCGAGCTTTACCTACAGCGGGCATGCCGTCGATGTGAAGCAGGCTGGGCGCGAGCTAGGCGTTCGCTATGTGCTCGAGGGTTCAGTGCGCAAAGGCGGCAACAGGATACGCATCACCGGACAATTGATCGATGGGCTTACAGGCGTGCATCTGTGGGCCGAGCGCTACGACCGCGATCTTGGCGACATCTTTGCGGTTCAGGATGAGATCGCCGCGAGCGTCGCCGCAGTTATCGAGCCGGCATTGGCTGCCGCCGAGCAAGAGCGCGTGCTGCGCAAACCGCCTGAGCGACTTGACGCGTGGGAAGCCTATCAGCGCGGCCTTTGGCACCTCCACAAATACCGACCGCAGGAGAACAAAGCCGCGCTCGCCTTCTTCAGCCAAGCTATCGCGCTCGATCCGAATTTCGCTCCCGGCCACTATGGATATGCGCTGGCTCTCCAATGGGACATCTGGCACTTCTCGAGTCGCCCCTTCTTGGAGGTTCAAGAAACCGCTCGCGAAGAAGCGCAAATCGCGGTATCGCTCGATGACAAGGATGCGGTGGCGCATGCTGTGCTGGCACACATGCTGATGTGGGGTAGCGAATGGGAGGCGGCGATCGCCGAAGCGCGCACCGCAATTGCCCTCAATCCAAACAGTGCCTTTGTCATCAGCATGCTTGGTTGTGTGCTCGGGTTCGGCGGTTATCGAGAGGAAGCACTCGAAAGGCTGCAGCAGGCAATGCGTGCCAGTCCACACGATCCGCTGATTTGGCTTTGGTTGATCTGGCGTGGGCTTTTGCAGTTCTTTTCACGCGATTTCATCGCTGCGCTGCAGACATTGCGCCAAGTTGCTCGCCTGCGTCCGGGTTATGCCGTCACTTCCCAGTACCTCGCGGCGTCGCTTGCTTATCTCGGGCGTTCGGACGAGGCGCGCGAAACACTTGAACGTATCCCCCCTCAATCGGCGGATCAGCTTCAGCGTTGGCAGCAAAGGCCGCCCTGGATGCGGCCCGAGGATTATGCGCTTCTCGTCGAAGGTTTTGGCCTTGCAGCAGGAGAGCGGCGTTGAGTGACGCCGCGATCTCTATCATCTCTACGACTTTCAGACGGCAAGCTCGCTGTTCTGCAGCGAGCGAGGACATCAAACTGGGCCGACTTCCGTTGTTGTGAAGGGTTTCGGATGCCGGCCGCTTGAGGGAGGGCGCGGCGTATTCGGCGGCCGGCGTCCGAAAGCCTCCAAGGGAGGAAACCGCGCGTGAGAAACGTAAGGCGGTGCGGCAGGCGTTATGGGGATTTGAGCGCCGCGGGCGAGCTCGTTGATTGAGATCGAGTCGGCCCAACGAGTTGCGCGACGGTGAAGTCGCTGACGAATGCGCGGCGGATGGCCTTGAACTCGACAAGTTGTCCGACGATTTGCGACGGCTGGTGGATATCTGGGCGCGCTCTGCCGTG
>NZ_AXAP01000149.1 GCF_000472865.1 Bradyrhizobium elkanii WSM2783
CGTATCGGGCGATCGACAACTACACCGCTGTGCGGTTGCGCCGGTGGTTGCGCATCAAGCACAAGGTCAGGCGATGCAAGGGCGGGACCTATCCACTCTCGCACCTTTACGGGCACTTTGGGCTCGTACGTCTAACCGCGCTTGGCCGCGACCGGCCGTGGGCGAAGGCGTGAGGTCTTGTCCGAGAGCCGGATGCGGGAGATCTGCCTGTCCGGTTCGACGAGCGGGATGTGGAAACGGAGTCACGGCTACACCACTAAGGCACCGCCAGACGAAAGGGGCGGGAACAGATATGTGTAGCCTAAAGCCACCGCGCCACATCTCGACTCCACCAATCGCGCCGGTTTCGCCGCAGCCCGAGACTTCCGGTCTACCCCAAACTGCGGACATGTCTCCGCGCTGCGCAACCTGCCCATGATCGACTGTTCCCGCCCGCTGAAACTCGCCGATGTTGCACGTGCTCGCAAGTCGGTCAATCGGAGGTAGCAGGGTCTTGGGCAATCGCCGCTTTATTAGCGGTTCACCACTACCCATCCTCAACCCGCGTCATCGCGGGCGCGTTCGGGTTCTTCACCTTAATCCAGTCCGTTGCCCCGCCTGTGCGTGTGTGGCCACAAACAACGGTCGCACAGGTGTCGCCCTATTGCGTCACACCTGATACGCGCATGGGTTCGGCAGGACGACACGTCGTCAAAACAAACACCGTCTTGGTGCATTGCCATTCACTACCGAGCGCTGCAACCGACGTGGGCTGGGGGGCAGCCATCGCTATCAACAGAACAGCCGCGCCGGCCAGCGTGAAAGTTGCGATGACGAGCGCGCGCGTTTTACGGATCCACATTGGGCCGAGCATTGTCGTCGCTCCTTTTCGAGATTGGCGGAGATTACGAGCAAACCGCTCCCTGTTTTGTGATCGAGATCACAATTCGAAGAAGCTTTTTTTGCCTGGCGGCAATGGGCGACCCGCGCCGGGTGAACAGCAGCCCGCCCCCGGGGGGCCCTGGCGGGCGACCATGAGCCGGTAGCCGTCGTGCTTGATTTCATGAACCCAGAGCGGGCCGGAGGGCGGCCGGGCGACCTTCGACGGCTGACAGGGTTCGATAAAGCCGGATGGACGCCGCCGCTGGACCATGGCGCCGGAGGATAGGGCGGCGGACGCTGCGAGAAAGTGCCTTGGCGTTAACCCTCAACCTTTGGCGGTGTGGTAGTGCTTCCAGCGGGGGAACTGCTGCATGGCAAAAAAAGTCAAATTCGATCCCGACGACGGGCTGATCGTCGGCGAGGTCGGCCCGTGGGCGGTCGAAAAGCACGACCGCGTAAAGAGGTACATTCAAGCGGCGCGCGGTGCTCGCGCGAAGTTCTTGCCTCCGAAAGGAAACGGCGGCGCGACCTACATCGAGCTGTATTCGGGCGCAGGCCGGTCACTCATCAGTGACACAAATCAGATCATCGAGGGCAGCGCCCTCGTGGCGTTCAAGGCCGGACGCGATAGCGGTCATCCCTTTTCGCAGATGCACCTTTCCGATCTGGAGGCGCAGAACTCATCCGCGCTGGCTCAGCGCATCACGGCGTTGGGCGGATCGGCGACAAGCTACGTCGGCGAGGCAAGTGCCGTTGTCGATCAGGTGATGAGCGCGATCAATCCGTACGGCCTTCACCTCGCATTCCTTGATCCCTTCAATCTCGCGCAACTGCCGTTCTCGATCATCGAGCGGATGTTGCGGGTGAAGCGGATGGACATGATCATCCACGTCAGCCTGCAGGACTTGCAGCGCAACCTTGATAGGCATTCCCGCGTCGGCGGGGCGCTCGACATTTTTGCGCCCGGATGGCGTGATGCGGTTGATGTCAACCAAGCAACCATTGCGCTGCGGGCGGCGTTTATTGACTGCTGGCTCCAGTCTATCTGCTCGCTCGGCACGCATCCCGCGACAGGCATACCGCTGATCGTCGGCGAGAAGAACCAGCGCCTCTACTGGCTGGTGTTCGTGAGTTCAAATCCGCTCGGGCACAAACTTTGGAATGACGTGCAAAACTTGGGCGGCCAAGGGTCGCTTTTAGAGGGACTGTGATGGCTGACACCTCGATTGAGTGGAGCGATGCGACCTGGAACCCCGTCGCTGGCTGCACGGTGCTCTCTCCCGGCTGCACGAACTGTTACGCGATGCGCATGGCGGCACGGCTGGATGCGATGGGCATGCCGAAGTATCGCGGGCTGACCCGCAAGAGCGGCAAGCGCGCGGTCTGGACCGGCAAGGTCAGACTTGATCACGCTGCGCTCGGCATACCGGCGAGCTGGAAGAAGCCGCGCCGGATTTTTGTGAACTCGATGTCCGACCTCTTCCATGACGTCGTTCCGGCGACCTTCGTCGCCGCTGTCTGGGACACGATGAAGGCAACACCGCAGCACACCTATCAAATCCTGACGAAGCGACCGGATCGGATGGCTGTCATCACTGCGACGCTGCCGGTGCTGCCGAACGTATGGCTCGGCACAAGCGTCGAAAGCGCCAACTATCTCGGGCGCATTGACGATCTGCGCAAGGTCGATGCTGCCGTCAGGTTCGTTTCGTTCGAGCCCTTGCTCGGGTCGGTGGCTCGCGCTGATCTGGCGGGCATCCAGTGGGCAATCGTCGGCGGCGAGAGCGGCCCGCGCTCGCGTCCGATGGCCGAGCAGTGGGTCGCGGAAATCGAGGCCGCATGTCGCAAGGCGAGGACGGCGTTCTTCTTCAAGCAGTGGGGCGGCGTTCGCAAGAAGAGCACCGGCAGGCATTATCGCGGTCGCACGTTCGATGAGATGCCGCGCGCCGCCGCGATGT
Organism: Bradyrhizobium elkanii WSM2783; assembly: GCF_000472865.1. Lineage (GTDB taxonomy): Bacteria > Pseudomonadota > Alphaproteobacteria > Rhizobiales > Xanthobacteraceae > Bradyrhizobium > Bradyrhizobium elkanii_A. The sequence goes on from NZ_AXAP01000149.1 coordinate 2,820, forward strand.
CCTGATAACTATCGCTCGCCCGGCCACCAGCTCGACGGCGGATCGCTGGCGCTGATCTTTTTCGGTCGCAGCGCGACCAGATGGCTGCGCTTGTTCCACGCCTCGCAGGCGAGCCGGTCGGCTTGCTTGCGTGCTTCGGCCGCCCGCTCTGCCGATGCCCGGATCGACGCGCCGTAGATGGTCTCGCGTGATTTGGTGCCCATGCGAGAGAGGATGCGCCGGGCGGATCGGGTGGGGCAAGCCGCTAGGGATTGCGGTGGATAGCGTGCCGGACACAACGGAGAGAAAACCGGCTGCGGCGCTCAAGCAACGGAGCAAGTAGCCTCGCCGATCAGCCGTCGTCCTGCCACTGCCTCGTCGGCAGCGACGGCACCCGGCGCTGCATGACTCGCGGTCGCTCGACCGTCATGGGCTTCGGCGGCGGTGATGGCTTCACCGGCTTCGGTGCGCCCGGCGGCTTGCCGAAGGTTCGATGCGGCTTCACCTCACGCGCCACTGCCGCCAGCCGCTTGGCCTCGACCTCATCAATGGTGCGCCAGCGGTTACTGAACCTGAACACGTTGCTGCCGCGCGGGCCCGTCTCGATCTCGATCAGGCCAAGATTGACGAGCATCGGCAACGCTGACGACACCACCGTATGCGTGATGCGGTGATCCAGCATGAAGGAGAGGTAGGACACGCTCGCGCTGTCGCCGCCGCCGATCGCCTGCTCGATCGCAGCGAGCACCCCGCGCGCACTCTGTGGCAGCGCCAAATAGGCCGGGCTGTCTGATCGATCTGTCATCGTCACCTCTCTCGATCCTTGGCTACAGGCCAATCAGCACCGCCAGTGCGACCATGACGACGACCGCCGCGACGAAGATCGCAGTCTCTTTCCGCGACATTCGCCACATCGCGCACCGCCATAAACCTTCGTGTCGGTCGCGTGCTCCCTTCAGATGCCCATTGCTTCCATACTCGCACCTGGCTGGCGCGTGCAATCGATCATCTGGCGCGGTCCCGAGCGCCCGCGCCGGCGCACGGTCACGAACGCCCCGCGCCGTGGTCCTCGGCCCTAGGGGAACGTTATGCCGAAAGCGGCCGGATCGGGCTTCTCGCCTTTCCGGGGCACCAACAAACGCTCCAGCCCACCCGGCACGTAGGTGGCCAGCAGGGTGGCTTGGGCGCCGACCACTTCGATCGTATGCGGCACACCACGGGGAAGAGCCGCGTACGAGCCTGCCCCCACCTCAACGCGGGAATCGCCGACCCGCGCGATTAGCTGCCCCTCAACCACGTAGACTAGCTCGTCCTCGCGCGAGTGAGTGTGCATCGGAGGCTCCTCCCCAGCTCGCACCGTCCACAGGACCGCGCCATAATCGCCTCCGGACTGGCTGCTCTCCACTTTAATTTCGATGCTCGAGCCTCCGCTCGTGGTCACCTTCTCGCCACCGTGGGGCGGCGTTAGAACCGGCTTCTGGACTGACATTTGTAGCCTCCTGATTGTGCGCCGGATGAGCCCGGTACCGCGTAAGCATGGAATTCCGCGCGGCGAATGGGAAATGACACCACGCGATGAAGTCAATAACCGCGCGTTATGATGGCCGTTCGCCTTCCGCATCGGACTCGCGTGCACTCGAGGCCCTTGTGGGGTCCGGCCGAATGTCCGGTTGCGCAAAAACCGGAACCGCTCACGGTCGGACGGAAGTCGGACTTTCGACATGTCGGACGACGGCATTGGGCCACATCGCGCACCGCCTTTGTGTGCGAAATGGTACAATAATTTAGCGCGATATGATGGATTGAAAATATACTTGAAGCGCACGGTCGCGCGGACCCCGCACTTTTCTGTCAGCCCAAAGGACCCGAGAAACCGATGGGGTGCACACAAAAAGAAAGGCCGCCCGCGTTGCCACAGGCGGCCCCCGCCTCGGGGACGCTCAAGGCGGACAGCGATAGCGAAGTGATGCTGGGGGGTTCGCTACCGCATACGCTATCTAAGATGATCGCGATCAGCGGCTCAATTGAACGTAGGGAAACGTCGGGCATCTAAAGGGGGTCACGGGCCGATACGAAGGATCATGGCGCTCGCCATCCCACCCGCGCTCTTGCATCCTCCCCTTCGCCTCCGGTTGGAGGCTCCCCTGGGGCGAGGGCGCAAATAGTCCCCAAGGAGGTTCTGATGCGCATTCTGGCCTTGGCGATTTTGGCGATCACGACGGTTTTGACAACGGCGCCGGCTCAGGCCCAGACGTACGATCCGGCTTATCCGGTTTGCCTGCGTGCGCACGGCCACTATTACGAATGCCGCTACACGTCGTTGCCTCAGTGCAACGCATCGGCATCGGGCCGCGCAGCAGTGTGCGTTATCAATCCATATTTTGCGAGCGGGCAAGTGCCCGCGGATTATCGGCGGCGCCGCGTCTACTAAAGCTTATTTTGGAGCAGACAAGCTCAATGACAGCCGCGGCCCCACGATGCTCGTCCGGCTCGGCTAGTGGACCCACAGGGTTACGACGGCACAGGCGAAGCCCACCACCAGGACGCCGGAGGCTGCTATGGTGACTAGGTCAATTGACCAGTTTTGGCCGACGAAATCGACGTGTCTGGAGTGATTTTCGTCCCGATATGTCTGCAGGGGCATGGCAGCAGCACCTCCTCGTGCGGCGAGGTGCCGATCCGGGCGTACTGACCGTCGTTTTGATTTGTGTCCGGCGAAGTGGTGATGAAAATGTCTTCGTTGTCGCCTTCGATTTTACATTTCAGCACGTCGCCAAGCGAGGGCATTGATGCAAGCATTTGAGCGCCAACAAAACTTGCGACTGTGCCACGAGAACTGAATGTTTATTCTGCGATTTGATCCGATTTACAATCGCAAATCGGCGACAGTTGCCGACTATTCACAGGCCCTGTTTGCCCGAACCAACCCAGCTGCGGAGCTACGTCGCTACCGGGTACCGATTTTTCTGAGTATCCTTCGAGAGACAGGTTTCCAACTCACGTAGTTGTAGAGCCCGGCCCACGAATGGACCTGAGTACCGCACTTACGGCAGTGAAAGTCGCGGGGTGCTGGCCCGGCTGCTGTTGCTGGCACGCCGCATAGACCGTAACGCAGCGCGGACAGGAGAAATGGACGATCAGCTGGGCATCATTGCTCATTCTCAAATGATGTACCGTGATTCGGCATTTCCCAGCGCGAGAGATTCGCATTTAACGTTTTCCACGACTATCTGTCTGCAATGCTCAAATAACTTGAACCCTGCATCCCGACGCGCGGCACCAAGGTGCCTGACCGGCCGGAGTGGATCCACGAGATCAAGCACGACAGCTACCGTTTGATCGTTCAGCGCGAGGATAAGCGCGTGCGGCTGTTCACTCGCGACGGCCACGACCGGAGCGACCGATTCCCGCTGATCGTTGAGGCGGCCTTGCGGCATCACGCATCCGCGTTCGTGCTCGACGGCGAGGCGGTGCTGCTTGACCTCGGAGAGATTACCACCGAGCTGAGCCAGCGCTGCGCCGAGAATCCAGAACAATTGGCGTCGTTCATCGGCCGCTATGGCGAGCCGCCCGCGATCCAGCTGGCACTGCCCATGCGACTATAGCAAGTCGGATCATCATGACGCTTGCGAGTACGGCGGTTGCGTTTGTGATGTCTTGATCCGCCGCAGCGCCGAATGGCCTTTGCCTTCACGCGCGAGGATGCCGGCTTTTTCCAGCCGCAACAGACTTATGAGAAGCGAAGAGACTTTGCCGCGCAGCGTTTCGTGAACGGACACGTCATGGCCGAGTTTCAGCATTTCCCGGACCATGGCTTCTGCTGTCATCGGCCCGTGCTCGGCAAGAATTTCGTGAATCAATGTCAGCCGCGTGCTGCTCAATTCGTCCTCGCGGGGGTTTGACCGCCCCGGCGCCGAGGAATCACCGGATCTGCGCCGGGGCGTCGCTGCCTCTCAGCTGACCCTTGGGAGGCCCCGGTGATCAGCGCGAGAGATCGCTCGCCGAGACAGGCATACTCTACGCCGCACGTCAGTGCACTATGTAACCGAAGGGACGCCAAATTTGCGTTGGCTACGGCACAAACTGCACTGACATCCGCGCGACGGTTGTGCTTTTCTGTGTTTGCGACCTCTCGCTGATCGAACCCCAGCCCTTACCAGCCCCGGTGGGTGAGAGGGAGCGCGCGCCCCGGTGCCGATCCCCCACGGTCGCGCCGGGGCGACTAACTTATCGTCGGAAGAGAGGCTAGCGTCATGCGGGACCGTCTGTTCACCGCGCTCGTGGTCATGGCAGGCATTGCCTCGACGATCATGGCGGCGATTGCGGTGCTCTCAATTCAATAGACCAGCACGTCAGCGACCGGGAAATTCATCCGCACTTTTAACGGAACGCTGGCAGGCGCAGCACGGGCTTGTCCTTCAGCGTCCTTGCGGCTGGAGGCGTTGCGGCCGGAGGCTCCGGCGCCGCCGGATGCCTCGCCGCACGCATTGCCGTCGAGATCGATCCGGGCCGCGCCCGCGACCATACCCTTCCGATACATCACGCGCCGGGCGTAGGTGCCCAGCACTATACCGAGCTTGCTCCGGTCAAGCTCCGGGCAGCGCGCCACGAGATCGTCGGCGATCCCGACCTTCAACGGCCGATGCGGCTGGTGCCGCTCCAGCACGAAAGTTTGCGGGAAGCGTTCGGCGAGATACGCCAGCGCGGCTTGCAAGTCTTCCTTCGCGATCGTCATCCAGCCCTCCAGAGGTGATGCGAGATTTATCACGACTTTTTTTAATTTGTATGTGCAGAGAGCCGCAGGTCATCCGCCCAAGCGGTCGCCGCTGATCTCGACGTGATGGCTGCATCGGTGGTCGCGGCAATAGATCAGCACGTCGCGAACGCCGGCCGCGCGCAGCTCGCCGAAGGTGATTTTCTGCGGATAGCTCGTCATGCGGTGATCGTAGCAGAGCGAGGATCGATTGGCCCTCCCGCCCATGCGATATTTCGGAGCCGCCGCTACCAGACCGGACGAGGCAAAGGCGCATCAGCGGCTTTCGCGCGCGGTGCGTTGATCGACCAACACAAAATCCGCTCCCGACACCAACCCGATGGCCACGAGCAGGCGGCGAAATCGTCAGGCCGGACCCGATTCGTTTTAACAGATCGTTAGCGCAGTGGGCGTAAGAGTCGCGCGTCGTGGTGATGCTAGGGGTGAACCTGAGCTAGGGAGTGAACCTGATGATCACTCGGACACTTGCTGCGGCGCTCGCGGGAGCGACTCTGTTCGGCCTTACCGCACAGGCCGCACCGAGCAAGCACAAGGCGAAGCCGGCAGTCACCGTCACTGTGACGGTGACGAACTTGCGCAAAGCGGATCTAGTCCAGTTGGAGGCGGCCGAGTCCGGCTCTACAGACTGGAAGAAAGTGGTTGGCCCGGTGAAATCCGGCAAGCAAGCGTCGGCTAAACTGCCGCAGGCCAGCGATTGCCGCTTTGATCTGCGCGGGACGTTCGACGACGGCGAGTCGATGGACGCGCCCGGCATCAACGTCTGTGCCGATAAAACGCTCAACCTGACCGATTGACGGGGGGCTTCCTCTCGCGCTGGCCCGAATGAGTTCGGCAGAAAAACCCGGCCAGCGATGTGCTGACCGGGCTGCAAATCCGACAACTTGTCGAATTTCGACAATCACGCCGCGAGTTGTGCCGCCTCCGGCTTGTCATCCGCCGTCCCGGTCAGCGTCTCGCGCAGCGACCGCTCGATGACCATGGCCATCTCGCCCCGAAGGTTGCCTGCCTTCGTGCTTCAGTTCGTTAGCCAACGCGGGGAAAACGCTAAATCATTCAACGCGCTCGTAATTGCCTTTAGACAACATAACGCATTGTTTTCATTGGAAAGCGGCAGAACCACCATGTTCCGAGGAGGAACACCTCATGGAAGGCAACTGCGCCGCTTGGCCGGAGGTGAGTGGCCGCTGCGCGGATCAGTGCGACCGGGTCGCTCTTTTGGACCAAGACATAGCGACCGACAACCAGATCGCAGTTTCCGGCGCCGGTCATTTCGGAGGCATTGCCTTCCACGAATTCGATATTGGCGCGACCAGCGGCGCGGGCGCGCTCGCGGGCCGTGGCGATCGCGACAGCGCTGCGGCCGATCCCGACGACGGCCCCGGTCGGTCCGACCATTTCCGCCGCGAGCATTGCCACGTCGCCCGCTCCACAACCGAGGTCGACGACGCGCATGCCTCGTGCGAGCCCGATCTCGCGCAGGAGGCGCGTCGTGATCGGGCGGAGGTTGTCCGCCTGCAGCATCAGCCTGCGAAGTTCCCGGTTCGAATGCCCCAAGACATAATGCTGCATCAAACCAGTCTCCCTGTGTTGCTACGCCACGATCCAAAAGGCGACGATGATCCACGAGGAGCGCAGAACCGCTCGCCGTCCCCGAGTCCTCACGGACGAACGCGGATGATCGTTTTCCCGCTGATCCGTTTGGTCGGATTGAAAGCGGCGACAGCATCGTCGAGGGTCGCGACGTTGCCGATGTTCGTCCGCAGCCGTCCGTCCCGCACCCGCTGGACGATCTCACCCAGTTGGGCGCGATCCGACACGAGAACAAAGTCGATCGTCAGGCCGTCGGCGGGCCGTGCCTCGGTCGGGCCGGCGATGGTCACCAGCGTTCCTCCGGCTCGAACCAGGCCTGCGGACCGCTTCGCGATGTCGCCGCCGAAGAGATCGAAAACCAGATCGACTGGGCCGACGTCTTCCAGGGCGTCGTTCTCGAGAGCGACGAACTCCTGCGCGCCGAAGTCGAGCGCCGTCTGACGGTGGGCGGCGCGTCCGGTGCCGATGATGTAGGCGCCGGCCTCACGTGCGAGCTGGGTCACCATCGAACCGACGGCGCCGGCCGCGCCGTGCACGAGGACGCTCTGCCCCGCCTGAAGGCGACCGTGCGCGAACAGTCCCTGCCACGCGGTCAGGCCCGGCATCGCCACACTCGCGCCCACTGTGAAGTCGACATCGCCCGGCAGCGGCGCAAGGTTGCGTGCCTCGACTGCCACATACTCCGCCAGCGTGCCGCCGCGATACGAGTCCGTGAGGCCAAACACCCGCTGTCCCACCGACAGGCCCCTCGTGCCGTAGCCAAGGGCGGTGACCACTCCGGCCAGCTCTTGCCCGGGAATCACCGGCGCCCGGTCACGGCCGAGGCGATCGGTCCAGGTCGAGGGCCACGTCAGCTCATCCCAGGTGAATCCCGACGCATGAACCTGAACGACGACGTCGTTAATCGCTGCCTGCGGCTCAGGCCGCTCCACCAGCTTCATCCCGGCCGTTCCCGCAGCCTGGTCCGTTACGACGATCGCCTTCATCTGA
>NZ_AXAP01000150.1 GCF_000472865.1 Bradyrhizobium elkanii WSM2783
GCGATATTGAAGGTCTCGCTGGTGGCAGCGCCCGCAAGGTCGGTGGCTGTCACCCTGATGCTGGCGGTGCCGACATTGGCGGCCGCCGGCGTGCCGCTGAAGGTGCGTGTGGACGCGTTGAACGAGAGCCAGGTCGGCAGGGCGGTGCCGTCGGCCGACGTGGCTGNATAGGTCAGGGTATCGCCGGTATCGACGTCGGTAAAGGTGTTGGCGGGCAGCACCAGCGAGAAGGCCGAGCCGACGGTCGCGTTCTGGTTGGCGGTCTGGGTCGNGAGCACCGGTGCGTCATCAGCGCCGTGAATGGTGATGGTGAGCGTGGTGCTCGAGGTGAGGCCGGCGGTGTCACGCATGGTGTAGTTGAAGGTGTCTGTCACCGTATTCGTTGACAGCCGCAACGCCTGCACGGCGGAATCATTCTCGTTGATGGTATAGGTGAACGTACCGTTGGCGCTGAGCACGAGGCTGCCGTGCGCGCCGGCGAGCGCGGTGCCGAGCGTTCCTGCTGTCGCACCAAAGCTGACCGCGGTGACAGTCTTGGTGTCGCCGGCATCAGGGTCGGTGTCGTTGGTAAGGACGTTGCCGGTGGCGGGGGAGCCGCCTGAACCGTTGGCGATGCCGCCTTTCTCGGTCGCGTTGGCAACGTCAGCGACAGCCGTCGGCGCGGTGTTCGATGGGCCGCCCGACGTGGAAGGGAGGAATACGACATCGGCCCAGTAATTGGAGGCGTTCCAGGTGCTGGTGGGGAAAATGCCGGTGGTGTTGGTGCCGCCATAGGAATAGACGCCGTTGCCGCTGGCAATCGCCGTCAGCGGCCCGTTGGTGACGGCGCTTGTGAAGAAGTTGTTGGTCGCAACATAGGCACCGGTGGTGTGATAGGAGGCGACGTACGTCGTGTTGGCGGTGAGGGTGACCGGCGTCGGCAGTGCAACCGTCTGCCAGCCGCTAGCCGTGGTATTGGTGAAGGTGACCGTTGCCAGATTGACGCCGGTCGCGCTCCAGAGGTCGAGAACGTCAGGACCGGTGTCGGTGGCGCTGCGGTAGAATTTAAGTGCGGTGATCTGACCAGCTACCGAGGTGGTAAACTTCATGCCGACTTCAAGCGCGCTGCCGTCATGGAAACTGCCGCCGGGTGTGCTCGACGCGCTGAACAGGCTCACCGGCGTTTGTCCTGGTGCCAGCACGGTGAGGCTGACATTGGCGGTAGCCGTGCCGCCGCGCCCGTCCGACACCGTGTAGGTGAAGCTCGCGTTGCCGGTATAGCCAGCGTCGGGCGTGAAGGTGATGGTGTTGTTTTGCGGATTGCTCTGCACGTTGAGCGTGACGGTCCCGTGGCTGGCCCCGCTCACCGCGGTGATGGTCAGAGTATCGCCATTGGGATCGCTGTCATTGCTGATCAGGGACGCGGCGGTAAGCGTGACCGCCGTGTTTTGCGTCACGTTCGGCCCGACGTCGTTTGCCGCCACCGGCGGCAGGTTGGTGTTACCCGAGGAGGGGTTGAACATGACATCAACCCAGAAGTTCGTCGCCTGGAACGTGCTCGTCGGGAACAGGCTGGTGCTGCCGTAGGCAAAGACGCCATTGCCGCTGGCGGGCGCGGTCAGCGGTCCATTGACCACGTCCGAGGTGAAGAAGTTACTCGTGTTGGAATAGTGGCCGGTGTTGGTGTGATAGGAGACGGTATAGATTTGTCCAGGCGTCAACGTGATCGGACTGGAGAAGGTCGCGCTCTGCCAGCCGCTCGCGGTTTCATTTGTGAAGGTGACGGTTGCAAGCTTGACACCGGTGCTTGACCAGAGTTCGCCAGTGTGGGTGCCTGTGTCCTGGCTGCTCTTGTAGAACCGCACGCCGGTTACGGTGCCTGCGACCGAAGCCTGAAACCTCACCCCGAGTTCGACCGCGCTCGCGTCCGTGGTGTTCACGACCGCAGGGGTTGCTGTCGGTGAGAATAGCGAGATGTAGTTCGGTGCCCCGACGGTCACTGTGCGACCGGCCGAAGGCGTTTCGAGATTGAGGCTGTCGTCGACCGCGCGGGAAAGGATCGTATAGGTGCCCGCAACCTGCGGCGACCAGGAATAACTCCATGTCCCTTTGCCTGTTGCCGTATACCAAGTCGCACCCTTGTCGGTCGAGACTTCGACGCCGGCGATCACGCCGCCGACATCGGACGCCGTGCCGGTTATCGTGACCAGATTGCCTGCGGTGATCGACCCGAGCGCGTTGATGGTGGAAGTCGGCGTGGTATGGTCTGTCGAGGCGGTGGCAGCGACGAGCCCCGACTGAAGCGTGCCCGGCTGAACGCCCATGTCGGCGAACGTGTTGACCATCGCCTGTTGTGCACGCGGGTCGGTCGGCGTGGCCTGCAGGTCGTGATTGTCGCTCAAGGCCCAGGGCCAAAAAACCGTCCCGGCACCGAACACCAACGCGCCGCTGGCGGCACGATAGAGCGTGAGGCTGTGCGTCGAGATGCCGTTGCCAGTCGTGTTGCCGTAGTCGAGCAGATAGCTGCTCACCGGCAGAGTCGTCGAGGAGAGCCGCACCAGGCCCGCGGGATCAAACCCATTGTCGACGGCGTCGTCCCACTCATAGCCGAGATAGTTCTGGACCAACGACGCGGTCTGCCCGGGCTGCAGATTTGCGACACTGGTGTTGCGCCAGAAACGCAAATTGGCGTCGGCGTACGGGATTTGGATCGACTGCAGGTTGGAGCCGACGTCATCGACATCGAAAAGCTGTCCGGTGAGCGAGTTCTCCGGATTGCCGCCGCCGATCGCCGGTGGGCTGAAACGCGGGTCGCGGAAGGTGCCGGTCCATTGGTCCGTCGGATCAATCGAGGAGTTCGCCCATGTCTCCTTGTAGGAAATCAGCGTGCGATAAGCGGTCGCGTCGCTGCTGATGCTGTTGCCCCAGCGGGTGCGCCAATAGACTTCGTTGCCGCTCCAGAACATCAGGTTGACGCCGGCATCGCGCGCAGCCTCGACATTGGTGCGCTGCTGGCCTGACCAGTATTCGTCGTGGCCGGCATCGACATAGGCTTTATGGTTGAGCAGCAGGCTGCCGTAACGGTCGACGTCAACTCCCGCCATGTAGGAGACGTCGTATCCGTTCTGCTCCAGCCAGTAGATTCCCGCGTATTCGGCGCCGAACAGATAATCCTGCGGCCCGGCGAACGTCCCGATGCCGCCGCGTGTGTCGATCGGACGATTATAGCTGACGGCGTAGGCGCGGCCGGCGCCCTGGCCCGTCGCCGGCCCGTTACCACCGTAGAAATTGGCTCCGCCCCATCCATTGTAGGCCTGCCAAGTCTCGTCAGAGGTTTGGAATACGACGTCGCTGTGGCTGCTGTCGTCCCGCACGATGAAGGGGATTTGGTTCTCGCCAGACGTTCCATCCAGCCGCGTGAGCTTTGCAATGTAGACGCCTGACACGGCGTCCGCCGGGACGTCCCAACTCGCCGAAACGGACCAGTTGCCCGCATCGACCAGTCCCGTCGTGTTGTCCCGCAACGGCGCCGGCTGATTCTGCAAGCCGGTATGATCTATCGTCGCGACCTTTCGGGCGCCCATGCCTCCGTAATATCCGAGGCGGTAGATATCGATCCTGTAGTGCGTCGAATTGGTATTGATCTTGAAGCTGACCGTCGAACCGTGATTGACGCTGATGTCCGTGGCGAAGCCCTCGATGTTCGAGTCGCCCGCACCGTCGATGCCCCACTCGCTTTCGGGATTTCCTTGCTTTTGATTTTCGAGGACGATCGGGTTGGTTGATGTCGCCGCAGCCGTTGCAGTTGTTGTCGCAGCAGCCGTGGCGGTCGTTGTCGCGGCCGCCGCTCGGAGGCCGGGTGATGCCGCCGGCGCGACTTGCGGCGTGGCGGTTTTGACCGAGCCGCCCAGAATCCCGATCTGGCCGGTCATTGTCGTGCCCGTGCCGGTCTCTCCGCCGCCAGGCAATTGCGTGTTCCAGTTCGCTACCGGTGCTACATCCTGTGTCGACATGGCCGCGCTTGTGGAACTGCCGATAAGCCCGGCCTTGTTGGTCGGCACGAAATCAGCTCCGGACCCACCGCTATGCACCGATTGGCCGTTCAACTGTGTTTGCGCCCCATTGGTGTTGCCCTGGCTCATCGCCTGGGTTGGGCAATTGATGTAGCCGCACGAACCGCAGCAAAGCGGTGCACTGGCCGGGGTGGCCACTGCAGAGGTCGTGGGGAGCATGGATCCGGTGATAGCTGCAGCAACGGCGGGCGAAGGGGTGCCGCCGAGGATCACGACGGGATTTGACGTTGCGGCTTCAGTCGTCGCGGAGACAGGGGTGGGGCTTGCTGCCGCCGACGCAAGTCCGGCTTTCGCCGCTTCAAAGGACAGCCGTGCTATGAGCGCATTGGTGTTCCCCGGTGTTTCCCGTGACCGCAGTGCTGCCAAGGACAAGAACGAGTTTTCGTCTCCTGCAATGGAGGCTTCGGTTTCCACTTTCTTCCCGCGCGGGAGAACGCGTTGCCAATTCTGCAATCCGAGAGCCGCACGGCTCCAACCAGAAGCTTCCTGAAAATCCTTCGTCATAATTGGGTCCTCACGAGAGAGGGGGGATAAGCCTGAAAAAACCGATCGAGGGGGCAGCCGTCGGGACCGGAAAGGTCTCGGAGCGGCGGCTGCAATGTCAGGGGGGCGAGCGCCATCGCGGTACTGCGCGGCCGTGCCGATGGGGATCGTGGGACCGCAACACGGCGCGTGGCGGTTCGAGAGCTCATGCTTCTCGACGCAGCAGCCGACCGTGACGGCAAGCTCATCCTTGCAATGGATGCCGCGACCATGGCACCTTCCCGCTAGCCCCAACGCGATGTGTCGGCTACAAATTAAATAGGGTATTTAATATTATTTTACCTCTTAGTCGAGCAATAAATTTCGCTGCTAAAAATCAGAATTAAACCAACGAGCATAATGAGGTACCGTCAACCTGAACGCGTGCGCGAAGTACACAAATGCGTTATCCCGTCCTATTTTTCAGGCAGAATTCAATTCAGGAAGGTGTCGCATCATCAAGAATGCGTGGGTAGGGGTTCGATCCAAATTAAATTTATAATAATAAATTGGACGTCAAAAAATAAATAATATAATGATCCGGACTTGGGCTTTGAGCCTTCGGGAATGCGCTACGCGAACGCGCAGCTTCCCAGCCAAGTTCCGCTTATTGAATTTTGTGATCCGATTTCAGAAAGAGATTTAGGGCCGGGAGCCACTGATGGACCGTCATGCCGAGTTCAAGCTAGTTTGCGACAATTGCAACTCACTGAGCATTCGGATTGACCTTGCGGAGGGGGCTCCGTCCTCGACCCCGATCCGATGCGGTCACTGCGATGCGCCCCGGGGCACGTTGGGTAACCTTCGACGCCTTGCCAGCAAGCGTGATTCGCTCAAGTTCGACCTGGACGAGGCGTTCTTTCCTGCGACACGTACCCCTGACGCGCTTGAAGGCGGTGACCTGCGATAGCGGCCGGAGGCGCGTTCCCTCATCGCTGCCGCTTGTAGGGCTTTCCCGCCGACCATCACAGGGCGTTCGGCTCGCCCGCGTAGAGTTGGCTGAGCGTTCCCCCCCCCCCCATCGCAACACTCGGACGGCGAATTCGTCGCTTTCATGCGGTGTGCATGCAGCCGGCGACGAAACCAGTCACTGTTCTCGGAATGGTCGCGCCGCCGGATAGACTGGCAGGAGCGCACTGCAGCATCGGCGCTATACTTTTATCCGGGAGCGAGAGTCGGCCATTGCAAGCCAGCCACACAGAGATTTCGCTCGCATATGCGGGAAGTGTTTAGTTCGATTTGAGAAAAGAGGTAAGGGCGCTTCGCGTCGCACCCGATTTAAGTTGCTTCGTTCTGTGGCTCGATTTAAACTATTTAAATGAACGCGAGTCAGTCTTTCGTCCGGCCGTCGAATTTTTGACCGGCGAGCTGCGAGACATACGATGAATTTTCATGTGTAAAATTGTCGCAGGCGAGATGAACCATCATCGATGATCGCCGACTAACGAAAGTGACTATTGCCGACCACCGGTCTTTGTTTGGGTGAGGGGGTCAATAATGAGGAATATTTATAAGTCGAGTGATTGCGTCCTTTGGGATTCCCTTAACGCGATCAAGCAGGCGCAAATTCAGCTTCATCTTTTAAATGGTGAGGGAGCCAACCCAACCGTCATTGCCTCTCGAATTCAACTCTGCGACGTTCTTCTGGGTGAGATTTCGGGCATCCGTACCAGTCTCGCCAGGCACCTCGAGTACACGCGCGGCGCGGCGCCTGTTCAGTTGCACAGCTAAGATATCTCGGCGAACGACGCGCTCAGGAGCGGTGAGCGTTGTCGTCCGTCGCCTTGTCGCTGTTCTCGATCCTGAACTCCTCCAGCTTGCGCCCGGACTGCAGCGCGGCGACGAGCCATCGGGGTTGTTTGCCGCGACCGGACCAGGTTTCGGTTGGCTCCATCGGGTTGCAGTATTTCGGCGGCACCCGTGGATATCTGCGGCGCGGCCGTTCGGCGCCCGGCTCGGAACCTGCATTATCCTGCATCGGCTCGGGCGGATTAAGTTGAGCCAAGCGTTTCTCCAGCTCGAGCTTCTCGGCAGTGATTCTCTCCGACAAAATCTTCGTAATCTCTTCGTGGAGAAGCCAAAGCTCGTCGAAAGTCATCGTCTCTAAATCGGATTTGCGCATCGTGCTCTCGCGACCAATTTGAGCCTGAGCGGGGGCAATTTCTCTACAAAACACACTCTCTGCTCAGGCGATAAAAAGCGCTGAGCGCCGACGTGAATGGAAGACATTATATGTGACATAAATATTATATCCAATGATTTATTTAATGCTTGATAATTCGTTTTTTATTGGCAAGCTATAGCGGAATTTCAGGCGATCTGCGGAGTTTAAATAGATAAATAATTGTGCGGAAATGTGGTTTAAGTTGGTATTGTAAGGGTTTGAGAAATGGACCGTATTGAGCTTCCCCTCTGCCATCTTCATGAGACCGTCAGTCGCTTTGTCGTCCCTTCCGCCGCCCTGCGGGATATTCGCGCCTTGCAGGCCCAGATCGAGCTTCGACGTCTCGCCCTGAGGGATATCGAGGTAATTCGCTGCCGGTTGCGGCCGCTCATGCGCCGGAGAAGCAAGCGGGTTATCCCGAGCCTGCGGAAGAGGCATGGGAGGCGATTACGTCAGGCGCCGGCGTTCCGCGCGAGGGGTCTGCGCGAGTCCTGCGCCGTGTAGCCCCTCAAATTCGGTAACATATCTTATTGCGGGTTACCTTCGGCTGTTGCAGCTTCTGGAATAGGCTGTGGGTACATAAATGTATGCATGGCTGATTTATCCAGAACTTGCATTGGAACTTTTTGGTATTCCCCTTGATTAATAATGAACGAGGCAATATGACAGCCGATTATTAAGGCGGAACCGCGGGACGACCATGTCGGCGAAAGAAATCGAACTAAAGTCCATGTCTTTAGATGATCTCTGGTCACTTCATGAAGAGATCAGCGGGATATTGTCGGCCCGGATCGAAGCGGAAAAGCGCGAACTTGAGAAGCGGCTGGCGGTTCTTAGCCGGGGTGTGGGTGGCGCGCGCGAGTCGGATGATGCGCGAACGCTCCAGGGCGGGAAGCCGCGGCGGAAGTATCCGAGAGTGCTGCCGAAATACCGTAATCCGAAGACCTCCGAGACCTGGTCGGGCCGTGGCAAGCTGCCTCGGTGGCTTGTCGCCGCGATGAAATCAGGAAAGAAAATCGAAGAGTTTCGGATCAGCGAGAGCGGTTCGAAAGGCCGGCAGCGCGCCTGATCCGCGACGAAGTCCGGGATCGCAAATCCTCCTACCTAGTCGACGAACGACAGCCTGGAGGAGGCATGCGAGCCATGCCATCCGGGTTTAGCCGTTTTGCGTTCGTTCATTTGTGCGCCCATCGCCGAAAGCGGCTTCGATCCGATCCTTGGAGCGTTTCCGGGCGACGTGGATACCTGTTTGCGTGAAGGAAACGCGCCAACAGCGTCGGTTCTGATGCAATCAGGACCGAATACGGTCAAAAGGCGTTGCGCGCGCGCAATACTTCCATTGGGGTCCGGAGCAGAATTGCGAAATCCAGTCGTAGACTCCAGTTGTCGATGTACCACAGGTCGAATTCGACCCGTTGCTCGATCAGAGTCCTCGTGGGCGTGGGGCCGCGGCAACCATGGATCTGAGCCCAACCGGTGAGCCCGGGCTTGACCCGCCGGCGGAACGCGTAGTGTTGGACCGCCTCGTCGAACTCACTGTCGTGCGCCATTGCATGCGGTCGCGGTCCGATCAGGGACATGCTTCCTTCCAGGACATTCAGGAGCTGCGGCAGCTCGTCTATGCTGGTCCTGCGCAGCCATTTGCCAATCCGGGTCACGCGGCTGTCGGCGGGCCCGGCTTGGGTGATCGAGGGTCCATTCTCCAGCACACGCATGGTCCGAAACTTGTAGATCGCAAAGCTACGGCCGTTGAAGCCGCAGCGTTGCTGCCTGAAAAGGACGGGGCCCGGCGAGTCAAGCTTGATGATGATGGCAACGAGTGCCAGCAGCGGCGCCAACATGATCAGGCAAATTCCAGCGCCGATCAGATCAATGCTTCGCTTGGCAGCGCATTCAATTGGGGTGAGAGGCCCGCGCTGCACCTCGACGCCTATGGTGCTGCCGAGATCCCGGGTCGGTCGCGCGAACATCTCCGATGCAGCCCCGACCGGAACGAAGACGACCGGAAACGGCAGGACTCTCAGCTCGGCCACGAACTCGCGCAACTCGCACCATCGGTTCGGATCCGCTTCCACAATGATCTGCTCGATGTCGAAGCCGCGTGCATGCCGGACGACAAGGCCGCTAAGCCGCCTGCGGTAGCTTGAACTAGCGCCGGGCCGAGGCAGGCTGAAATGTCCAGCCAAGCGAAATCCCAATGCCGTGAGCGCCTCCGCCAGCCCGGTGTCCTGCGATCGCGCCTGGTCCGTGATCAACACCACACTGCCGCCGGAAAACTTCCGGTCGTTGAGGCCCTTCGAGAGCAGGGCTCTCATGACGACCCGATGTCCGATCAGCATCGCCAAGCCGACGACGCCAAATGCGACGCCGGCGCCGCGGGAGAGTTCGGCGCCGATGTTGAAGACGCCGACCGCTGCGCTGAGCAGAACGAACACGAACATCCAGGAGAGGCAAACGGCGTGGACTTGACGGCGAAACGCGAGCAGCTCAGGTGGTCTGTACATGCCTCGCATCTTCAGCAGGGAAACGCAGAGCGCCGAGACGACGATTGCGGAGCCTACGGCCTTGCTGACATCTGCTGCGGTCGAGCCGGAATACAGCCGGTAAAGCAGTGTGGAAAGAATGCCGGCGATCAGGATGATCGCGACGTCGCTGCAGGTCGCGAACAACTCAATGGAGCGATAGCGGATCGGCCATTTTCGTTCTGACTTCAGCGGAGGACTGAAGCTACGAGCGGCAAACTCGCCGTCGACGTCCGCTGCAATGTTGCGGCTTATGAAATTCATGGCTTGCTGAAATGATCAGGGGTGGCCCATCTTAACCACTATTTAATGTATAATAACATATTAAATTGGGCAAGAATTAATTACGGTATTAAATGAATTTAAATGGATGGTCCTTCCCCCAGGTGCGCCCCTTCGCGCGTCGCCGCAGCGGCTCCTGTATCTATCGCACGTCTGCATCCGGATGCATCGGACGACAAGCGATGAGGCTTCTCGCGGTGCCCTAGAGCGTGATGTTTTTATACGGAAACATATCCTGAGTTTTTGAGATAGTTGGCGCACTCCTCGGGTGAGAAGAGATCGAGGAGTTCTCCGACCTTTCGCCAGGTTGCCTCGACATCGCGGGGCTCCGCGGCGCGCGTCAGGTGTTTGAGTTTGGCGAAGACCTGTTCGATCGGATTGAGGTCGGGGCTGTAGGGCGGCAGGAAGAGCATATGCGCGCCCCTAGCGCGGATGGCGTTGCGGG
>NZ_AXAP01000151.1 GCF_000472865.1 Bradyrhizobium elkanii WSM2783
CGGTTGAAATGGACACAATATGCTCGCTTCGGGATCGAGGAGGATGCCATGCCCGAAGCACCAAGCGACATTGATTATACGGTTGATGTAAGCAGACACGAGACGATGCTCCGTGCGAACACACCCAANGGAGAGGAATTTCTCGGCGGCGCTGACCTTACAATGTCCAATGAGGAAGCGCATACATTCATACANGATGCCCGCGCAGCAGGGCTGAGGGTCAAATCGTTTTTCTAGCAGCTTCGCAAACAGACGCTCGGCTTCGTCGATATTTTCAAGGCTTCGGAAAGTGAAAGTAACCGGCCCCGGCGGCCCGCGCGTTAGTCGGGGCTGTCTATCGTTAGAGCAACAACGCCAGGACCACGCACGCCGCGGCAATGCACATCGCCAGTACGAATATCACTATGACCATATCGCCTCGGTCGGGTTGGCAGCCGAACCATGCAATGTTACCGCAGTGGGAACTGCTGATCGCCCTGCGCTCGCGATCAGCCCATGCTCCCCGGCATGAAGCATCTGACGCCAACGGAAGCGCCGTTCAGATAGTAGGGCCAGACCATCGCGCGACCAGCGCGGTTCGGTCCATCCACGACCGCGTCGTTCGGAACATCAACCCACTCGCCATCAATGCGCACGCGATAGTGACCATCCTTAGTTTCCCAATCTGGGTCATCAACGCGCTTCGCATCACTGCCATCGCAGCAGGGCCCTTTGCCGCTGTGCAAGCTCTCATACCAACTGNTCAACTCAGGGTGCTGATAATCGTGGGCGCGGGCGTGACCGATTGTAGAAATCGGCGGCAGGACGGCGAATACAATAAGTGTTGCATGCCAAATGTGATTGTTCATCTCACACCCAATCCCGGAATCTCTCTGTGCAGTCAGGAAATTCATCCATCCGCATCAACATGCGAGGGTTTCTCAGCTCGCCGCTGGTAGTCGTCAGCGAGGGCCTTAAGCTGAGCCGCAATCGCTGAGTCGGTCATGGTGGTTTTGGCGGCGCGGAGCAAAGTCTGTGCTATCTCTAAATATTCCTTGTCTCGTCGTGAGTTCTGGGCCGTCATCAAGCCCTCGTGCGGTTCTCGGGCAGCTGGCCGAAGGCGATTTGGAGCCAGCTCACCCAATTGCGGTCACTTTCCCNGCGAGTTCTGAAGCGATCGACGCACTTCTTGGAACAAAGCGGGGTTCGCCACGAGTAGTGCCGGACGAGACCAAACTTGCCATCACACACTGCGCATCGCGCGGCACTGCCAGATCTAAGATTATCGGAGCAATGGGGCATCGTAGTCTCCTCTTGGTACTATCGTCGCTGTTCGTCGATCATCCTTTTCCACCGTCGCACTGCATGGGCCTGTGCGCTTTTCCTACGCGTGCAACTTAGGACGATCGCGGTCAGCCGCTCAATTGAACGTAGGTAATGCGCCGGCCATCCAAAGCGGCCAGGGAATGATACGAAGGTTTAGGGAGCGCGCCCCTAAAGCCGACCACTTCCGCAACGGGTCATTTTCGACCGAGTCAGCGGGTCTTGCCTATCAATTGATGTCCGCTTCACTCCAAGAGCGACTAGAGCGCATTGCAGCGAAGTGACGCCATGGGCCAGTAAGCGCGGCGAGGCGCTGAGCAGGCCGACACTGGGGTGGCCTCACTCGACATCCTGCCCAGGGAACGGCTCTTGTGTCTTGTGGCCGAGGAACGTGTCAGGCATCGGCTGCCGGAGCAGTTCAAGCGACTGGCGCAACAGTTCGCGCGTCTGCTCGATTGTTTGGCGGAAATACTGTTCGAGCCGAAAACGGGACGGCGTGCGCTGATCCATGAAGCGCTCTCTCGCTGTGCAGGCGGGAGTGCGAGGCCATAATTGGACACTCGTTGTTGCTTGGGCGCATTGATGCGAACTTCCGCAAGAATGGCGTGCCCGAAAAGTGCTATGTGATGAGCCGCACGACGATCAGGACGTTAAACCGCGTTGGGATCGATCCGGAGACCGGGCGCGAATGTCGTCCGCTCACGCCTCAAATCCTCGAAAAAATCGAAGAATACAGAAGCGGCCATCGCCCCAAGCAGGTCATCTCGAACGATCCGACTTTTGGAACCCGTCGTTTGGTATTTCAAGAATGATCGCGGTCAGATCGAATTATTTGATCTAATGGGCTTTCACCCGCAGACTGGGGAGCTGATACCGATCACCCGCGAGGTCGCTCAAGTATGGAAGCAACAAGCTGCCAAGGTGGTTCGTCGCGTAGCCCCTTCGCCCAGTTGCGTCATGGACGTCGCCGACCGCAGCACCGACACTCGTCCGCGCAAATACCTTGCGGCGCAGCTACGGAACAGCATTCCACCCGAGAAATTCGCGGAACGAAACGGCTGGTCAGTCTTTCTCTGGCTTTTGGGAGCTGCCCAATGACTTCTAAGACCGTGGAAGGCGCGTGTGCGTTCGCTTGGCGGAACTACTTGCTGCTGCACAGCGGTATCAACGAGAACGATAGCAGGCGCTCGGCCCTCTATCGCTACGTCAGTAATCTTCGTGACACTGGCGAATATCATTTCGATCTATTGCAAATAGCGGCAGTCGCTTACTTGAAAAAATTGGACGAATTGCATGACGACCGAGGTGCGAGACAAGCGGCCGATCAGGCTTTGGCCGAGCGTTTAGAATTGCGCGGTGCACGCCCCAACGGTTAGCTTTGGCCCGCAACACCAAAAGCAGAAGGAGGGATTAGCATGGCAGATAACAACTCTAACGCAAACCTTCTCGGGCGCGGCCCACGAAGGCGCATCACCGCAGCGACAGCAATCGGCATGAATGCCTTGAAACCAATTATGCACTTTCAGGTGTCAATGCTGAGGATGTGGGCCGACAGCATCGAGAGGTTCGCGGGCAATTACGAAAAGGGGTTGGAAGAAACCGCGACTATTGTTGAGGAACAGTTAGACAAGGAACGCGCCGCGTAATCAACGCGAATGGCCAACGGCCTAAGGGAAGTCGCTTACAGGTGCAGACGCTGACGTGGCTTCTTATTGCCGAGCCAAACTGAATTGGCCTCACTCGTCGTTCTGCTTAGGAAACGGCTCTTGTGTCTTCCGGCCGAGAAACGTGTCAGGTCTCGGCTGCCTCAGCAGTTCAAGCGACTGGCGCAACTGTTCGTGCGTCAGCTTGATTGTTTGGCGGAAATGACGTTCGATCGACAAACGAGGCGGCCTGCGGCGCTGATCCATGAAGCGCTCCCTGGCTGGGCAGGCGGAAGCGCGACTGGTCTCTCAGCCACCGACGCCTACGGGCGGAGCCTCGGCCGGTGATGCGCGACAACAACTCAGGGACCTTCGGTTCCTAACGAACTTACGCCAGCGGAACCGGCATCAATCCATGTTAGTTATAGAAGCATGGTCGATGCCCAGGATGCCGGTGAAAAGCTATTCGCCCGTGCCGCCGCAGCTATCGAGGAGGCCGAGCGGCTGATTGCCGAAAACAGGGCGTGGCACGCCGAACTTATTTAGAGGCTGAGATGAAGAGCCGCCATGACGACGTTCCATCCGCACAGCCTGACGCTCTGTTCTCCGCTGGGTTTTCCGGAGAAGAAGCGAACCCATCTGCCGTTCCCCAGCGAGAACGTTCCGCGCGCCTCAGGCGCTTTTGCAGGTCGGCTGCCGATGCCTTGTCGAAGCCGTGGTCGACCTTGCCGGCATAGATCAGGTCATCGCCCTTGCGCCGGCCAAGATAGATGCCGTCCCATTCTCCGTTGTCCAGGGCGAAGCCGGCGATGGTCAGGGTTTCTTGCTGCGCGCACGGCTTCTTCACCCAATTGCGACCGCGGCCCGAAACATAGGGGCTATTGGCGACCTTCGACACGACGCCTTCATAGCCGACCTTGCAGGCGTGCTCGAACATCGCACGGCCGTCGACCTCGAAGCTCTCGCTGAACTGGACGTCGGTCCCGGCGACAAGTTTCTTCAGAGCCGCCTTTCGTGTGGAGAGCGGCAGCTTCCGCAAGTCGTGGCCATTGAGGTAGAGAAGGTCAAAGACGATAAGGACGATCTTTTTCGAGCGGCCCTTCAGCTCGTTCTGTAGCACCGAAAAATCCGTGATGCCGTCCGCGGCGGGCGCGACCACTTCACCATCGATGATCGCGCTGCTGGCGGGGATGTGCCAGGCGTCGTCGGCGATCTTGCGGAAGCGATGCGTCCAGTCGTGGCCGCGCCGGGTAAAGATCTTGACGGCCTCATTGGCGATATGGGTCTGGACGCGATAGCCGTCGAATTTGATCTCGTGAATCCATCTGGCGCCGGTCGGCACCCGCTCGATCTCGGTGGCGAGCGCCGGCTCGATGAAACCGGGGTAGGGAGCTTTCATGCCGATCGCTGGCGGCTTTTTACGCTGATACACCACTCGACACTCCAACGGCGAAGCCTGAATCAAACGAGGCTGGCTCAGTTCGTTCCGGCTACCGGCGCCGTGGGGGGAACTATGCAATTGGGTCCCGCGTTGCGCCAGCACACTCAGGGAGGCCAGAATGGCAAAGGCAAAGAAACATACTGCACGCGGTCGAAAACAGGATCGGGCCCGAGTAGCCGCGGGCCAGCGGCACGAGGTCAGCTACGAGTCGAAAAAGACGGGCCGATCGGCGTCCGCAGTCAAGAAAGCGGTGAAGAAGGTCGGCAATAGCCGACGGAAAGTAGAGCGACGGCTCGCGCGTTAGCACCGCCCAATGAGGAGATGGACTCGTGCCCAAGGAAAATGACCTGGAGGGGATCCAAGACCGGGGCGGCAAACACGGTGGTCAGGCGGGCATGCCCAAGTCGCCTCCACGCCCCAGCACGACCGACGAGGATAAAGATGTCATCCGAAAAGATGCTGATGGGGGCAAGAAACGCGAGTGTCCGGGGTAGCCAATTTCATCGACGAACTGGCGATGTCTCAACCAGGGTGACGGCGAGCTAAAGGCGCGGATAAGGTGACCGGCCAACTTGCATAGGTCGGCCGATCACGCCTATTAAACGACAGGAACACCAGCACAACGTTATCGACGGATTTCATCGCGCTGCTGCGCGGCATAGATATGCGGCGCATGGATAAGGTTGTCCTCAAGCCGATGGCTATCAAATGTCGCGCCGCAAGCGCATCGCATTAGGCTGTTGGGTTTCTGAGACGGCATCCTTTCGCCGCGTCCCCACATAGCATACTTGCACGCGTGCCAATCGCGATCATCGCGGCATGCCTGGAAATCGGCTTCGGTGCGGCGGGCCAGCAGAGCCTGCCAGGCGGCCTCGAATTCAAGGCGAGCCGCTTCGAAGTTCTCGGCGCTACCGTATCGATGCTCGCCCGGCTCCGTCCCTGGGTAGAAACCGCAATTCCAATCCCATTTGTGCTCGTCGTTAGGGCCGCCGGCGCGCGCGCAAATCGTGCCGACATGCACGTCCGTGTAGTAAATGCGCCAAGACTCCTGCTGGAGGTTCGGGTCTCGCCGTCGCGTCAGCTCCTTCATTTCTCGTCTCCTGGATAATGCCGCTGGCTAGGAGCGAGTTGGTGCAGCTCTGCGGGCGGCCGCTTGCCAACCTTGGCGCATTTCTGACATCGCAGTCGGCCGGCAAGGTCATGGATGCAAGTAGTGGCAACGTGGGGGAGGTGGTCAGGTCCACGCTCCGCGGCGTCTTGCAGCGCGAGCACTTGATCTCGAGCCAACCGTCCCCACCGTTGATGGCCTGCTCGATGGTGGGTGACGGGTCGATTGGTCCGCCGTCAGCCCACATCCGCTCGTTCCAGCTCTGGCAGGCGAGACTGTCGGCGTCTCGGATCAGCGCCTCACCTGACGCCCGCTTTTCGGCCGCGCGGTCAGCCAGAATTTTGGTCATCGCCCGCGCCTTGGTCAGCTCCTTCGCGAGCGCTTTCCGATCGCCGCCTGACAGAGGGGTAGGGTGATGTTTAGTCGCCATCCGGCTATGATAGACGGGAGAACAGGCCGTGAACAAGAGAATTTGCGGTGAGGAACGGGCTCTTGTCTCGCCCGTTCGACTGATGAACTGGGCGTCTATGAAACGCCTCGGCGCCGGCGTGGGTTCGTCGCCGGTGGGGCTCCGACGAAATTACCCTTCGTCGGGGCCCTTCGTTTTGCTCCGTGTCCAAGCGCCGTGCGTAGAAGCTCTCCGACCGAGACACGCAGCGTTGGAATGATTACGACCCCGGTTTGGGAGACCGTCCTAAACGACTATTAGGAACGTCAAACCGGGCGGTGAATTGAGCTTTGTCGCGGGGCCAATTGGCGCAAGAAGCGAGCGCGCACCAGAGCAGTGGTCATGGCTGACAAGGCTGAGATTTGCCGCACGCGAGCCGAGCACTACCGGCAGCAGGCCGCCAGGACGGTTTGTCCGATAGACAAACAGCAATTGTTACGGCTTTCTGAAGAATGGCTGAGGATCGCGCAGACAAGTACTCTCGGCCCCTCGAGTGAGCAATTAGCTGTGGGCGAAGACCGAAAGCCTCGAGCGGGTGCCGCTCTCAATCCAGAACCGGCCGCGCTCGCTCCCTAACTTTACAGCGCCTATCGAGCTTGGGAGACACCGACCCGGTTTCGGCACTGCAGCCGATGATATTGTGGGACATGATCGCGCACTACAACAGGCGCTATTTCCAAAACGTAGCAAGCGCGATTACAAGCGCCACCCCCAAACAGGCGAAAACAATGATGTGGGGCATATCGCGCTTTTCGCTTGGCGTCATCGGTTCTCCTCGTGCTTAGCCGAACCCGACCCTTCCAATGCTGCGCTTCCTTTCCGTTCCGGCGGCAGACCATGTCTATGCCCGCCTGCGGCAGCATGGACTGGTTAGCAAACATACGTGAGTTGAGCGCCTCGCGCTGGTGATGCAGAGCAAGGCCTCGCTAGGGAACGTTCGCCGGCATCCATTGTTGCGGCCTGATGGGTAACGGTTCGGAGTTTGCTATGATCAATTTCGACGACGTTCTAATCCGATGCCCCCGCTGTGAGGGATGGCCAATGGCCGTGACCAGCGCGGAGGAACACTTGAGTCGTGCGTACCTGACCTATAGATGCCCGCATTGCGGCGCGGAACAGAACGCTTCTCGGGACGAGAGCCGCCTTCGGCCCACAACTCTCGCCGAAGGAGCGCGCCTAGGAACGTTACGCTAAGCCGCACGTGATTTGGCACCTTGCGCTCGCACATCCTCAGGTGAACAATTCCGCGCCCGCCGGCGTGATCTTCACATAGGTGCCGCTCTCGTGCATCCAGAGCCATCCGCGCTGGGTCGCAGGCGTGATCGATGAGCGCCTGCGCAGAGCAGAGCAGGACATCCGCGAGCTCGTGCGCCGGCTGTAACGATCCCTAATGCAGTCTTCAGCTATGGGCCATGAGGAGACATCCCAATGGCGATCATGCTCCTCAGCGTAGCCAAAAGTAATCGCATCCGGCAGAACAGGAGCCCGCTATTCGGCTCAACGATCAATGTCGGAGCTATCGCCGGTCTCGCGTTAAGAATTACCCCTGCCTCTTTAGTTATTACTCTTCACCAACTCGTCTAGTCTGTTGGTATACGTGGACGTGATGCAGGCGGCGTCATCACGACATGCCTCCCTGCGCGTGAACCAGTTCTTTTGTTCGGTCTTGATGGTCTGTTTTTCGGTTTCGGAAACGGACGCAATTTTTGCCGCGTAGGCGGAAGCCATTTGTCGATCTAGAGCGCTGAGATTTCTGCTGCCGCAAATTGTGGATTCTGAAGGAGAGAGCTTGCCAATGCATGCGAAGCTGGGAGCCGATTCAGATGACACGACCGATTCCGATTTGCTCTGCTCAGTGAGAATTTTGAGTGCTAGTCTGGCATTATCAGCTGTCTTTTCATCGCATAACTCAAATCCAGCTGTGCTATATATAGCCTTACTTGATTCATTCTGAGGAATATTAGGATGTTTGCACGATATTGACGGCTGCGCGCGTAAACTGATTGAACACTTTTCGCTTTTGTTGCCTTCGTATGAAATACATTTAGTCTTGCCACTACACTCTACAGTGACGTAATTGGCAAAATCAGGCACTTTCTTAATTACATGAATGTTTTGGAACTGAACGGTATACAGCTTCGTCGTCGATTCTTCGTGGTAAAAGTTGCTCTCATCCCGGTAGTGAGTTGACTCATGAAAGTTTTCACGAAGTTTGAAGGTAGAGCCATCTCCGAGAAACTGATACGTAGTCTTAGCCCCGCCATCTACAGGCGGAAGGTCATTCTTACTACCCGGAGCGAAATACTTCTCAATTTCATGACTCCTTTTCTGCGTCCCGCATTTGAACGCCGCCTGCAACATTTCAAGAGCTGCTACGGTTTTAGAAACAGGAGCGCGATCAGCTTTGTTATCTCCAGCGATATTAAGATTTTCTCCAAATGCAGGAACGGAAGCCATTGCACTCAAAGCTAGAAAAGACAGTCCAATCTTTTTCATTATAATTTCTCGCTTTGATGATTTTCATCTACAAGCCGTACCACCAGTATTACAACCACCTCCAGCTCCACCCGGCCTAGCTGGTGCGGAATATGCAGGAGGTGCGGTAAAAGTAGGAGCAGGGCTACTACGACGTCCCGCGGCCATGCCAGCAGCCATACCATTTAGGAAAGCTCCAGCTGCCGCGGCTGCAGCCGCATCATTTTCTTCCTGCTGAAGTTGATGTTCTCTAATTAACTGCTGCCTTATCTGCTCGCGGCGTATATTATTTAGCCGGATTGCTTCAGCTTCGCGACGCCGTTCTTCTATTTCGCGAGCCTCACGTTCTGCCTGTTCATTCCTTTTCCTCCACGCCTCATCTTTCATATAATCTATTTCATTCTGATCGCGGACTACGGCCTCTCCAGACTTTTTCTTTTGCTCATTAAGCCGACGCGTTAGATCATCATCGGCGCTATCAGAATTATCCGGTATTTTGCTGGTCTTCAGGGGTCGATCTGGTTCCTTGTTCGCGATGGTGCATTTCTCGCGCAGCCAAGTATTGTATTTATAGATGACGTTGTTCGCCTTGGTCACATCATCCAAACATTCATTGCATCTTGGATCGGACGTCACGGCGGCACATAGAGAATTGCACTCTTTAAATGAATGGTTAGCGTATGGTCTTTTATCAATGGGACAGTGATTAGATGCCATGTCGCGCTCCATCTGAGCTACATCAGTTGACACCTCGGCATTTACGGCAGTCGGCGCCGAGCTCAGCGCAAGCAAGAGGATTGGAAACCAGACTAGCCTCATGACAAGGTAAACCCAAACAGATGGTCCAAAGTCTCCAGTTCGACAGTATTTGCCGACAAGAGTCGCGGCGGCGATGAACTTCAACATGAAGTCTCCTCCTCGAAATACGGCGGCATATCTGGGGCGCAGCGCCATCTGAGCGTACAAAAGTTGCTCTTATCGTCCGTCCAGAAATGAACCTGCTGCGGCCGAACGGCACTTTCGGCTCCTATCGACGCCGATGAAAGCAACGACCAAGCCGAATCCATTGCCATCATTTGCGAAAGTGTCTGCTGGCAACGGGGCTCGGACACCAGGGCAGACCTATCTCTGTGCATTCGTTGGCAGGTTGGTTGCGCCAATTCCAGAGACTAGTTGGGCAGCTCCTAAAATCCCGCCTGTTGTTTTGTCTGCGGTGCGGACAGCAAGGTTCAAGCGGCGCCGATGTCAGGTTTGGGTGTGCGCCGTGTAAAGGCGGCGCTTTCCAGTGGGTGCAAGCCCCACCCGGCAAACGCTCCAGCCGGAAGCAATCGGAGCAGTCATGGAGGTAACGAAGTGGCTGAAGCCTTCGATTAGCGTGTCACGAATTGGTGACAGCGCGAGTGTGCAGGCCGTAACGCGAGTGAACGTCGAGCAAGCCTCGAAAAGGACGATGCGCAGGCCGACCCGACGACCCTTTCGGGGAAGGCTGATACGGCTGGGGGGATGAGCGAAGCAGTACGCCCAGCCGCTGCGCCGGGG
>NZ_AXAP01000016.1 GCF_000472865.1 Bradyrhizobium elkanii WSM2783
CTCGATCTGCGAATGCATCCATGCCCGCTGGCGCAACTGGGACCTCAGGCAATTGACGGTGCGCGGCATCGAAAAGGTCCGAGCCGTCGTGCTCTGGTACGCCCTCACCAACAACATCCTGCAGGGACATCGCCTCGCCAACCCATAGCTGCGCCAAACCATAGCGGCGCGCAAATCCCGCCCCGCTCCACCGTCGAGGTCTTCAACATCCGCTACTTCGGATGCCGTCTACCCGAAAACCGAATTGGTTCTCAGGCTCTACGGCGTTACCAAGCTAATCGGGCTTCCAGCCTTTCGGCGCGAGCTCAAACTTCGCGAACTCGAACGCCGGCGCAACGGTGCATCCGACCAGGGTCCAGTCGCCGGTACACTCCGCCGCCTGCCATGCATGCGCCGGCACGATCGCCTGCGGCACTTCGCCGGCGGTGAGATCGGGGCCGAGACGAATCTCGCGCTGTCCGCTCGCATCGGCGATCCGCAAGGTCAGTGCATCGCCAGCGTAATAGTGCCAGATCTCCACCGCATCGACGCGATGCCAATGCGAGCGCTCGCCGCGTCCGAGCAGGAAATAGATCGCAGTCGAGCGCGATCGTCCGCTCGCATCCTTCTCACTATCGCGAAACGTCTCGCGATAGTGGCCGCCCTCGGGATGCGGCTTCAAATCAAGCTGCGCAATGATGTCGGCGGCAGTCGGCTTTGACATATCTTCTTTGAGCATGATCTTTTCGGAAAACCGGTTCCCACTTTTCCGGATCATGCTCTAGGACTTGTTCTTGCGCTCGCGCAATTCGCCGAACACCTGGGCTCCGTCGGCACCCTTCATGTGCAGCTTGGCGGCCACCGCCGGCTCGTCGGCGCGCAGGAACACGTTGGCTTTCTTCTCCTCGCCAAGCAGCGTCGGGATCGTCGGCTTGTTCTCCGCGCGCAGCCGCGTCACTTCCTCGGCGCGGGCGTTCAATGCCGGATTGTCTGATTCCACCGTCAGCGCGAACTTGACGTTGGCGGCGGTATATTCGTGGCCGCAATAGAGACGGAAATCGTCCGGCAGTGCGCGCAGCTTGAGCAGCGAATCCCACATCATCGGATAATTGCCCTCGAACACCCGGCCGCAGCCGATCGAGAACAAGGTGTCGGCGGCAAACACCGCCTTCTCGCCGTCGAACACATAGGAGATGTGGTCGAGCGTGTGGCCCGGCGTCTCCAGCACCCGCGCGAGCAGGCTGCCGACCTTGATCACGTCGCCGTTGGCGGCGCGCAGGTCGACATTGGCGATCGCCGTGGTCTTGTCGTGCGGCGCGACGACGCGGCAACCATATTTCTGTTTCAGTTCGGCAACCCCGCCGACATGGTCATGATGATGATGGGTGATGAGGATGTCGGTGAGATTCCAGCCCTCGCGCTCCAATGCCGCGATGATGGGGCCGGCTTCCGGCGCATCGATCGAGGCGGTGGCCTTGGTGGCGGGGTCGTGGATCAGATAGCCGAAATTGTCGGTCAGGCAGGTGAAGAGACGGATTTCCGCAGTCATGGTATCTCCCGCGAACGGCCAAGCGTTATTGTTTGAGCATGGACTCTTCGGAAAACCGGTTCCCACTTTTCCTGACCATGCTGTAACACGCCCAATATGCGCAGGAAATATGGCCTTAACGCTCGCGCGGCAACGCAATTTTGGGGAACACGCGCGTAACGGCGCCGTGTTAGGTTGGGTGCATGGACGTCATTGATCTCCGCGATTTCTATTCGCAGCGCCTGGGCATCGTGGCGCGCCAGTTGATCAATCGCGGTATCCGCGAGCGATGGCCAGGGGCCGAGGGCCAGCGTGTGCTCGGGCTCGGCTACCCCACCCCCTATCTCGGCCTGTTCCGCGAGGATTGCGAGCGCTGCATCGCTTTCATGCCGGCGTCACAGGGGGTTCTGAAATGGCCGACGGGCCGGCCGGCGCTGGCGACCCTGGTCGACGAATTCTCGATGCCGCTCGCGGACGCCGCGGTCGACCGCGTGCTGCTCGTGCATGCGCTGGAGATGTCGGATGATCCGGAGCGGCTCTTGCGCGAGGTGTGGCGGGTGCTGGCGCCGTCCGGCCGGCTGATCGCGGTGATACCCAATCGCCGCGGCGTATGGACGCGCACCGACACCACGCCCTTCGGCCACGGCCGGCCCTATTCGCGGGCTCAGATCACGCAATTGCTGCGGCAGACCTGGTTCACGCCGACGGCGTGGGGCGAGGCGCTATTCGTGCCGCCGGTCGCGGGGAGCTGGTTCCTGCGCTGGGCGATGGCCTGGGAGCGCCTCGGTGCGACGCTGTCATTGCCGTTCGCGGGCGTGCACATCGTGGAGGCGACCAAGCAGGTCTATCGCGCGATCCCTGCACACCGCGAGCGCGCGCGGCTCATCCCGTCGCTGCAGCCGGTGCTGGTGCCGTCGTCGTCGCGCGCGTGATCCGGAATTGTGGAAGAGTGGGGTGGGCACGCTGCGCTTTGCCCACCCTGCGATTCTCTCGTTACGATTTGTCGCGAGCTAACTACTCATTCCCCGGATTGACGTCTTCGCTCGGCTGCGGTTGCGCGGCGGCGTCGGGTCGCGGGCCGTGCGGGCGGCGGCGGCGGCGCGGGAAGCGCTCGTTACGTTCGCTGCGTTCTCCGCCGCCATTGCCTTCATAATTGCCATTGACCTGCGGCTGCGCACCTCCGGTGATGAAGGAGGGCAGACGGTCGACGCCGCCATTGTCCGCGATCACCGGCTGCGGCTGGTTCTGCGGCGGCGCTTGATATTGCGGTTGCTGACGATGCTCGCGCTCGCGTTGCTCGCGTGGCTGCTGCTGGTCGCGCTGATAGGGCTGCTGATTGTTTTCGCGCGCATAGGGCGGCTGTGGCACGAAGCCGGGCTCCTGCCCGAAGCTCGAATAGCTGTCGTCCTCGTCGCCCTCGTCGGTCGTTGACGCGTCGTTGTTGTTGTCGACGCGGGGCTGCTGCTGATTCTGCCGAAGCTGTTCCTGAGCCGCGGCGATGATGCGGAAGTAATGCTCGGCGTGCTGATAGTAGTTCTCGGCGGCGACCGGGTCGCCGGAGGAGCGCGCATCGCGCGCGAGCTGAACGTATTTTTCCGCTACGTGGGAAGCAGTGCCGCGGATCTTGATGTCGGGTCCGTTCGATTCGAACACTCGCGTCAACGGGTTCTGACCGCGCCGGTTGTTGTTGTTGTTATTGTTATTCCGGTTACGCATCCGCTTGTTATTTTGACCGTTTCTCATGTCTCGCCTTTTATTCCAGCCCTAAGTTACCAGCGTTAGTTACCAGCGTTGAAATTGCCGTTGCGGTGGAAGTTGCCAGTGCAACTGGCGCACGCGCTCACGCGCACCGAATCACGATGCCATTCGGATCAATGCCAAAGTTCGCCAACCATCGCGTTGAGCAAAGACGCGTTCCCCAACCACCGGCCGGTCGGCCTGCGGATCAATTATTCAGCTTGCCACGCAAGCCCAGTTCTCTCACGTAAGTCTTCAAGCGCAATAACAGGCTTTCGTTCGCTTGGCGGTCGAGAGCAGCACAGCCCCGGCTATTGCGCTCATACAGACCTGCGTTTTGGAACCTTTGATCGGCGGGGTCTCGGCGAGAACCCTGGTCTTCACCCGTTAACGGTTACGGGGCCAAACCGATGTCATGACCGGAACGTAGTCGTTCCCGGGGGATATTCCAAGAGGTTTTTTTGCGTTCCAATAGGACTTTATCGCGGCAATTTGCGGCCCGCCACCGCCCGTGGGATGCCCGCCAGATCTGCCCTCGGCTGACCGGCTGGGACGAGCCCCGCACCCGTCATCAAAGCTTCAATGGCCTCGCTCTGTCCAATGCCTGATTCGACAACCAGGGCGGCGCCAGGGGCCAGCAGGCCGGCGGCCTGCGGGATCAGCGCGCGATAGGCATCCAGCCCATCGTCGCCGCCATCGAGCGCGGCAAGCGGGTCGTGCTCGCGCACCTCGACCGTAAGGTCGGCAATGTCAGCGGATGGGATGTAGGGCGGATTCGACACGATCAGGTCGAAGTGGCCGGAAAGGCCCGATGCATAGTCGCAGGCGATGAACGTCGCACGATTGCCGATGCCCAACATCAGCGCATTGGCGCGCGCCGTCTTGAGCGCCTCCGTGCTGATGTCGGTGCCGTAGCCCGTGGCCGCAGCAAGCTCGGAGAGCAGCGCCAGGAGGATGGCACCGGTGCCGGTGCCGAGATCGGCGATCCGCAACGGTTTTTCCGAAGCTCCGTCCGCGCGGAGAATTTCCATCGCGAACTCCACCACGGTCTCGGTGTCGGGCCGCGGCACCAATGTCGCGGCGGAGAGTTTTAGCGGCAGTCCCCAGAATTCCTTTTGCCCGAGGATGCGCGCGACCGGCTCGCCGGCGAGGCGACGGCGCGCGAACGCTTCCAATTCTGCTGCTTCATTCCCGGTCAGCGTCCGGCTCGCTGCCGTGATCATGCCGGTGAGATCGAGCTTGAGCACCGCGCCGAGTAGCATGCGTGCATCGAGCTCGGCCGAATCGATCGCGGCCGATTTGAAGCGTGCGCCGAGTTGTCGGCGCGCCGCATCGACATTGAGACCGACAAAAGCGCTCACACCCTCACCGTCGTCCCTTGCGAAAGCAGGGACCCATAACCACAGGACGGAGCGATCCCGCGTAGCCCGGATGGAGCGGAGCGCAATCCGGGATTCGTGCAGTCCGGCCCGCTGCCCCGGATTACGCTGCGCTCCATCCGGGCTGCGGGAGTCCTCACGCCGCCGCGCCCTGCGCGGCGAGTTGCGCTGCCTGATGCTCCGTCGTCAGCGCGTCGGTCAATTCGCCGAGTGCTTCGCCTGATATCACCTGCGGCAATTTGTAGAGCGTCAGGTTGATGCGATGATCGGTGACGCGGCCTTGTGGAAAATTATAGGTGCGGATGCGCTCGCTGCGGTCGCCGGAGCCGACCTTCTCCTTGCGGTCGGCGGAACGCGCCGCCTCCACGCGCTGGCGCTCGGCATCGTAGATGCGCGAGCGCAGGATGTTCATCGCCGACGCCCGGTTCTTGTGCTGCGAGCGGCTGTCCTGCATCATCACCACGATGCCGGTCGGGATATGGGTGATGCGGATCGCCGATTCCGTCTTGTTGACGTGCTGACCGCCGGCGCCCTGCGCCCGCATGGTCTCGATCCTTAAGTCCTCGTTCTTGATGTCGACGTCGACATCCTCGACCTCCGGCAGCACCGCCACCGTCGCGGCGGAGGTGTGGATGCGCCCCTGCGTCTCGGTGTCGGGCACGCGCTGCACCCGATGCACGCCGGATTCGAATTTCAGTTTCGCGAATGCGCCGCGGCCCTGCACCTCGGCGATGATTTCCTTGTAGCCGCCGACCGTGCCCTCGCTGGCCGAGATCACCTCGACCTTCCAGCCCTGCAGCGCGGCGAAGCGTTCATACATGCGGAACAGGTCGCCCGCGAACAGCGAAGCTTCGTCGCCACCGGTGCCGGCGCGGATTTCCAGCACGACGTTGCGATCGTCCATGGCGTCCTTCGGCAACAGCGCGATGCGGATCTTCTGCTCGAGCTCGGCAAGCCGCGCATGCAGCGTCTCGAGCTCGGCCTCCGCCATGCCGCGCATGTCGGGCTCGGTTGTGGGATCGGCGATCAGACTCTGGGTGTCGGCGAGCTCGGTGCGCGCGGCGCGATAGGCCTTCACCGCCTCGATCAGCGGATTGAGCTCGGCGAGCTCGCGGGTGATCTGGACATAGCGTTCCGAATTCACCTGGCCGAGCAGTTCGGCCTCGAGCGAGGCATGATGGGCGAGCAGGACATCGAGTTTGGCTTCGGGCAGCATGGATGGTTCTCAAATAACGGAAAGGGCATGGGGCGGCGCCGTCGAGGAGAGCGTCGCTACAAGGTGAGCCCTTCGGCTTCCGCAAATTCCGTCAGCTTCTCGCGGATCGAAACGCTGCCGGCCGGTGCGTCCAGAAGCGGGTTGATTATCGCTTCGGCCTTTTTCGCGTCGAGCTCGAGGATCATCGCTTTCACCGGACCGTGCGCGGTCGCCGACAGCGACAGCGAGCGGTAGCCGAGCGCGATCAGCACCAGCGCGCCGATCGGCTTCGATGCCATCTCGCCGCACAGCGAGGCGACCTTCCTGCTTGCCTGCGCCTTGCGCACGATGTCGCGCAGCGCGCGCAGGATCGGCGCGGACAGGGTGTCGAACCGTTCCGAGACCTTGGCGTTGCCGCGGTCCACCGCGAACAGGAACTGGAACAGATCGTTCGATCCGACCGAGAGGAAATCGACCCGCTTCAACAGCTCGTCGAGTTGATACAACAGCGCCGGAACCTCGATCATGGTGCCGACATCGACGCGCTCGGGCAGCGAATGGCCGTGCTGGCGCAGATAAGTCAGTTCCCGCTCGACAATCGCCTTGGCCTGATCGAACTCGGCAACATCAGAGATCATCGGGAACATGATCTTCAGCGCGCGGCCGCCGGCTGCACGAAGCAGTGCGCGGATCTGACCGCGCAACAGTCCCGGGCGGTCGAGGCCGAGCCGGATCGCGCGCCAGCCGAGCGCGGGATTCTCCTCGACGACCGTCTCCATATAGGGCAGCGCCTTGTCGCCGCCAATGTCGAGGGTGCGAAAGGTGACGGGCTTCGATCCCGCCGCATCCAGCACGGTGCGATAGAGCGCGAGCTGGTCGCTGGAGCGCGGCAGGTTCGGGCTCACCATGAACTGCAGTTCGGTGCGGAACAGGCCGATGCCGGCGCTGCCGGTGTCATCGATATGCGGCAGGTCGATGGTCAGGCCGGCGTTGATCAGGAGCTCGATCGGCTGGCCGTCCTTGGTCACGCAGGGTTTGTCGCGCAGGGCCGAATATTGCGCCTGCCGCCGCGCGCGGAAGCGGACCCGCTCGGCGTAGGCGGATTCGATCTCCGACGACGGACGGACATAGATCTCGCCCGAGATGCCGTCGACGATGATGGCATCGCCGGGATCGGCGATGCCCGGCGCGTTCGGCACCTCGCCGACGGCGGGAATGCCGAGCGCGCGTGCCACGATCGAAACGTGGGAATTGGCGGTGCCTTCTTCGAGCACCAGACCGCGCAATCGCTTGCGGTCATAGTCGAGCAGCGCCGCCGGGCCCATCGCGCGGGCGATCAGGATCGCGTTGTCGGGCAATTGTTCGCGCGACGGCGCATGGTCCTGGCCGACCAGTTGCCGCATCAGGCGATGGCCGAGATCCTCGAGGTCGTGCAGGCGGTCGCGCAGGTAAGGATCGGTCGAGCGCAGCATGCGCGCGCGGGTGTCGGACTGCACGCGCTCGACCGCGGCTTCAGCGGTGAGGCCGGTGGCAACCGCCTCATGCAGCTTGTGCGACCAGCCCTGGTCGTTGGCGAACATGCGATAGGCTTCGAGCACGTCGCGATGCTCGCCGCCGTCGGCGACGTCGCCGCGCTCCAGCAGCCGGTCGAGATCGGCGCGCAGCTTGCTCAGCGCCGCATCCAGCCGCTTGATCTCCTTCGGCAGGTCTTCGGCGATATAGTTGGTGATGACGACGCGCGGCTCGTGCAGCACGACATGGCCGAGCGCGATGCCTTCGGAGAGAATGGCGCCGGTCTTGTGCAGCGAATGCCGCGCCGCAGGTTCGGCGCCCGGCTGCGCCAGCGCCGCCAATTCGCCGGAGGCGATCATCTCCGCCAGCACCATGGCGGTGGTCTGCAGCGCCTCGACCTCTTCCTCGACATAAGTGCGTTTGGCGCGGTTCTGCACGACCAGCACGCCGAGCGTGTTGCCGGCCCGCAGGATCGGCACGCCGAGGAAGGAGTGATAGATCTCTTCGCCGGTTTCCGGGCGATAGGAGAAGGCCGGGTGGCTTTGCGCGTCGCTCAAATTAAGCGGCGTGGCCTCGCTGGCGACGAGGCCGACGAGGCCCTCATGGGCGCTGAGCACCGTCCTGTGGACGGCGTCGCGGTTCAAACCTTCGGTGGCGTAGAGCTCGAGGGTGTTATCGACGCGCAGCACATAGACCGAGCAGACTTCGGCCACCATATTGGCCGCGATCAGGACCACGATCTTGTCCAGCCGCTCCTGGGCTGAGACCTGCTCCGCCATGGTTTCGCGGAGCCGTCTCAACAGGACGCGGGGACCTCCCGAAGCGCTCCGCATAGGTTGCAACCCTCCCCCACATGACCAGCAGGCCGTGTGGCCGGCAACTGGCGAGAAACTCGATTAATCCAACAATTTTATCCATCGGCGCCGCCGCAACCTCGCAACCCGGCCGAATCGGATTCGCCAAGACTGTGACACAGTTTGCGGCACCCTCCGATCAGGCCGTATAGCCAATCGAGGCTTGTTTTGCCAAGCAAAACGCCTGCCAAAAGATATAACGTCTCTGTCAGCCCAATGCTGCGGTAGCTAAGAGAAATTCTTACTCGCAACCGCGAGAAATGTGGGCTTGAGCTGTTCCACCTCTCCTACAGGGAGGGGCCCTTTACCCTCCCCTTTCAGGGCAGGGCTATCGCCTATGAAATAGAACTTGGCGGGCGATTCCTGCGTGGCCCATCCTTCGAGACGCGCTGCGCGCCCCTCAGGATGAGGTCTGGTTCGCGGCGGAATCTTAGACCCTCATGGTGAGGAGCGCCGCTTGCGGCGCGTCTCGAACCATGAGGCCCGCCCCGTGCGGAACCTCTCCCTTCAGGAGAGGTGGCCCT
The DNA here is from genome assembly GCF_000472865.1 of Bradyrhizobium elkanii WSM2783. Lineage (GTDB taxonomy): Bacteria > Pseudomonadota > Alphaproteobacteria > Rhizobiales > Xanthobacteraceae > Bradyrhizobium > Bradyrhizobium elkanii_A. The sequence goes on from NZ_AXAP01000016.1 coordinate 8,709, forward strand.
CAGGCCTGGTCGAGACCGTACAGCGTGTGCAGTGTGCGCACCGCGAGCTCGGTATAGGCGGCATCGATCAGCACCGAGAACTTGATCTCGGACGTGGTGATGGCGCGGATGTTGATGTTGCGCGCGGCAAGCGCGGCAAAGGCCTTGGCGGCGACGCCGGCATGGCTGCGCATGCCGCTGCCGATCACGGAGACCTTCGAGACGTCGGTGGCGCTGTCGAAGCGCTGGTAGCCGATCTTGCTCTTGGCCGCGGTAATGGTGTCGCGGGCGCGGCCATAGTCGCTCGCCGGAACCGTGAAGGTAAGGTCCGTGGTCTTGCCGTCCTCGGAGACGTTCTGCACGATCATGTCGACATTGATGTTGGCATCCGCGAGCGGGCCGAAGATCGCCGCTGCCACCCCCGGCTTGTCCTCGATCTGGCGCACCGAAATCTGGGCTTCGTCCTTGGAGAAGGCGATGCCGGTGACGACGTGCATTTCCATGATTTCCTCCTCGCTGCAGATCAGCGTTCCCGGCGGCGTGCCGTGCGGGTCGATATCTTCAGGCTTGTCGAAGCTGGAGCGGACGAAGATTGGCATGTTGTGCACCATGCCAAGTTCCACCGAGCGCACCTGAAGGACCTTGGCGCCCTGAGAGGCCAATTCCAGCATGTCCTCGAACGCGATCTTATCGAGCCGGTGCGCCTTCGGCACCACGCGTGGGTCGGTGGTGTAGACGCCGTCGACGTCGGTATAGATGTCGCAGCGGTCGGCCTTGACCGCCGCTGCAATCGCCACCGCCGAGGTATCGGAACCACCGCGGCCGAGCGTGGTGATGCGGCCGGTCTCGGGATTGATGCCCTGGAAACCGGCGATGACCGCGACCTCCTTCCGCTCCTTGAAGCGCTTCATGAGCTCGGTGCCGTCGATATCGAGGATGCGCGCCGAGGCGTGCGCGTCGGAGGTCTTGATCGGGATCTGCCAGCCCTGCCAGGAGCGCGCCTGGACACCCATGCTCTGCAGCGCGATCGCCAGCAGGCCCGAAGTGACCTGCTCGCCGGAAGCGACGACCGCGTCATATTCACGTGCATCGTGCATCGGGGAAGCCTCGCTGCACCAGGCCACCAATTCGTTGGTCTTGCCGGACATGGCGGAGACCACCACGGCAACATCGTGCCCGGCATCGACCTCACGTTTGACATGGCGTGCGACGTTGCGGATTCGGTCGATATTGGCGACGGAGGTGCCGCCGAACTTCATCACGAGGCGGCCCATGACGACGCGTGCATTCCCTGTGAGGATAGGTAGATTGCCCGCGCTTAACCCAAGCACGGGGGCTGAAACGCGCGTATACATAGCGAAGCGGCCGGGGGCAAGCGGGTTCCTGGCGCCGTTCGTGGCGGGGGCGCGGGTGGCTATGGCGCGGTGGTAGCTGAGGCGTTTGTATGGGGCGGTATATCGACGAGATCCTGCAGCCCGGTGAGAGGGTGCTGTATTCGACGAACGCGCACTGGATCTTCTTCCTGCCGGCCATTGCCGGCTGGGTCGTGGCGATCGTGTTCCTGATTCTGGCCTACATGGTCCCAACCGGCGCGCCGGCGGTGCTTTGCCTGGCGCTGAGCGGAATCGCGGCGCTCGCGGCGTTGTACAAGACGGTGACCGCCTGGTTCCATCGCTGGACCACCGAGACCGACGTGACCAATCTGCGGATTGTGCACAAAGAGGGGTTCATTCAGCGCGAGACGTTTGAAATGAGCCTCGACAAAGTTGAGAGCGTCGACGTCTCCCAGAGCATTCTTGGCCGTATCCTCAACTACGGCAATGTGAGAATTCTCGGCGTCGGCGAGGGGCAGAAGACGATCAAAATGATTGCTTCGCCGCTCGCATTCCGTAGTTACATCACGGCGCGATAGGGGCGCGCGCATCATGGCTATGCAGTCTGACTTTTCCGGCACCACGGTCGATCCGGCCGAGGTCGCAAAATTCTCAAAACTCTCGGCGGAGTGGTGGGATCCGCGCGGCAAGATGGCGCCGCTGCACAAGATCAATCCGTTGCGGCTCGGCTATATCCGCGATGCCGCGTGCCGCAAGTTCGACCGCAACGTCAGGAGCCTGAGCTGCCTGTCCGGCTTGCGCATCCTCGATATCGGCTGCGGCGCCGGGCTGTTGTGCGAGCCGCTGGCCCGGCTCGGCGCCCAAGTGATCGGCATCGATCCCTCGGCCTCCAATATCGCCGCCGCGAAACTGCATGCCGACAAGGGGCATCTGGCGATCGACTATCGCTGTACCACGGTGGAGGAAATGGACGCGCGCGAGCGCTTCGACATCGTGCTGGCGATGGAGGTGGTCGAACACGTCACCGACGTCGGCGTGTTTCTGAAACGCTGCACGGCGATGCTCAAGCCCGGCGGGCTGATGGTGCTCTCGACGCTCAACCGCAACTGGAAGAGCTTTGCGCTCGCGATCGTCGGCGCCGAATATGTGCTGCGGTGGCTGCCGCGCGGCACCCATCAATGGAGCAAGTTCGTCACCCCCGACGAACTCGCCCACTATCTGCAGGATAACGGCCTCACCATCACCGACCAGGCCGGCGTGGTCTACAACCCGCTCGCCGACCAATGGAACATCTCCTCGGATATGGACGTGAACTACATGGTGGTCGCGGAGGAGGGGTAAGTTCAGGTTATGGTCCCGTAGGTCGCCTCATAACGTGCTGTCGTCCCTGCGAAAGCAGGGACCCATAACCACAGGCCAAAGTAACTTAGCCTCGATCTGAGTTCCGAGCATGTACTACGTCTACATCCTCGCAAGCAGTCGCCACGGCACATTGTACATCGGCGTGACGAACTCGTTGCAGAAACGCCTAGATGAGCATCGCAACGGCAAGGGCTCCGAGTTCGTCAAGAAGTACGGCGTTTACCGCCTTGTCCATGTAGAATCCTACGAACGCGCGGAAGAAGCGATCGCCCGCGAGAAGCAATTGAAGCGCTGGAAGCGTGACTGGAAGATCGAGCTGATCGAGCGCGCGAATCTTGAGTGGCGGGATCTGAGCGATCTGCTGGTCTAACGCGGATGCCCCGAACTGCTCCCTGGGGTTATGGGTCCCTGCTTTCGCAGGGACGACACCGTATATGTTGCCCTGGCGCAATCCTGTCATGCGCTGTTCCGGTTGACCGCGCGCCCGGCGCCCGCCACGGTGATGCCGTTCCCCGCCCCCGCGATTCTTGCGCAGATGCTAACGATTTCCTGGCTCTGGATTCCTTTCACCATCGTCGCCGCGCTCGGGCAGGTTGCGCGCAATGCGATGCAGCGGTCGCTGACCGGGCCGCTCGGGACCTGGGGCGCGACCAATATCCGCTTCCTGTTCGGCTTTCCGTTCTCGATCCTGTTTTTTGCGCTGGTCATCGTGGCGACCGACGATTCCGCTCCGTGGCCGCCGGTGGCGTTCTGGCCGTGGCTGCTGCTCGGTGCGCTCAGCCAGATCGTCGGCACCGGCCTGATGCTGCTGGCGATGAACGAGCGGTCCTTCGTGGTGACGACGGCGTACCTGAAGACTGAGGCGATCCAGACCGCGATCTTCGGCTTCGTCTTCCTGGGCGATCATCTCACCTTGCTGAAGGTGATCGCGATCCTGATCGCGACCATCGGCGTGGTCATCACCGCACTTCGCCCCGGCGGCGAGAAGGGGTTTGCGGAGCTGAGGCCGACCATCATGGGCCTGGTCGCTGCGGCTGCGTTTGCGCTGTCGGCGATCGGCTTCCGGGGCGCGATCATCGCGGTGCCCGGCGTCTCTTTCGTGACGGCGTCGACCTATACGCTGGTGTTCGGCCTGTTCGTGCAGACGCTGGTGCTGTCGATCTATCTGTTGCTGCGGGCGCCCGGGGTGCTCAAGGCGATCCTCGGATTGTGGCGGCCATCGATGCTGGCGGGCTTCATGGGCGCGTTCGCCTCGCAATTCTGGTTCCTTGCCTTCGCACTGACAGCGGCGGCGAATGTGCGAACGCTGGCGCTGATCGAAGTCTTGTTCGCGCAAGGCGTGGCGTATTATTCCTTCAAGCAGCCGATCTCGCCGCGCGAGTTTTCCGGCATCGTCCTGATCGTGATCGGTGTGGCGCTATTGATCGCGGCGTGAGGATCAGTTCCGGTCGTCCGGCAGCACCGGCAGCGGCGAGACCTCGACGCCTTCCTCGATCAGCGAGCGGGCTTCCTCCGGCGAGGCTTCGCCGTAGATCGGACGGTGCTCGATATCGCCGTAATGCATCTTGCGCGCCTCGTTGGGGAAGCGGTCGCCGACATTGTCGGCGTTCTTGACGATGTGGTCGCGCAATTCCTTCAGCTTGGCGCGCAGTTCGCGCTCCTGCGCCATCATCAGCGGCGTCGATTCGGCCGGCGCCGGCGCCGCCTGCTCGGCGGGTGCGGGCGCTGCGGTTTCACGGCCCTTCTTGCCGACGATCTGTGGCGCCATGATCGCCTTCTCGACCTTGGACGACCCGCAGGTCGGGCAGGCCACGAGCTTACGGCGGACCTGAGAATCGTAAGCCGACGAATTCTGGAACCAGCTTTCGAAAGCGTGGCCCCGTTCGCAGCGCAGGTTGTAGCGGATCATGCTGAGCCCCGGACGAGGTGCAGATGCTCCGGACCTGCCTTGGGGTCGGCGACGGTGAAACGCCGTCCGTGCTGCAGCGAGGGAATCGCCCTGCGCGCGGTCTCGACCTTGGCCGGATCGATCTTCGCCAGGAACACGCCCGGCTCGACGCCGCCCTCGGCGAGGATCTCGCCCCAGGGATCGATGATCAGCGAATGACCATAGGTCTCGCGCTTGTTCTCGTGCAGGCCGGCTTGCGCGGCGGCAAACACGAAGCAGCCGGTCTCGATGGCGCGCGAGCGGAGAAGAATGTGCCAATGCGCCTCGCCGGTCTTGCGGGTGAAGGCGGACGGTACGGTGAGGAAGGACGCGCCGCTTTCGGCCAGCGCGCGGTACAGCGCCGGGAAGCGCACGTCATAGCAGATCGTCAATCCGATCCGGCCCCAGGGCAGATCGGAGATCACAGCAGTCTCGCCCGGCTGGTAATTGGCCGATTCGCGGTAGCTCTCGCCGCCGGGCAGATCGATATCGAACATATGGATCTTGTCGTAGCTGGCGAGCAGATTGCCGTCCGGACCGATCAGGAAGGACCGGTTCACGGCCTTCTCCGGCGAGAAGCGCAGTGCCAGCGAGCCGATATGCAGATGGATCTTCAATTCGGCTGCGAGCGCGCGATAGGCCTTCAGCGACTTGTCGTCCTCTTCCGTCGCCAGATGCTCGAACAGCGCCTTGCGGTTCAATTGCATCATGTTGCTCACTTCGGGCGTGAGCACATAGTCCGCGCCTTGCGCCGCCGCCTCGCGCACCAGCTTCATGCCCTGCTCGAGGCTCGGCTCCGGCAGAAGCGAGGTGCGCATCTGCACCATGGCTGCGGTGAAGGTGCTGTCGGCACTCATCAGGCCACGCCTTCGCTGGCTAAGAGACCATCGAGCTTGCCCTCGCGGTCGAGCGCATAGAGCTCGTCACAGCCGCCGACATGGGTGCTGCCGATGAAGATCTGCGGAAAGGTCGAACCGGCGCCGGCCCGCTTGTACATCTCGTCGCGATAGGCCGCGTCGCTGGCCACGTTGAATTCGGTAAATGCCGCCTTCTTGCGGGTCAGAAGCGACTTGGCCGCGCTGCAGTAGCCGCAGCCCGGGCGGGTATAGATTTCAATCGCAGCGGTCATGGTGCGCTCGGTTGTGATTTTGTCCGGGATTATATGGGAGTTTTGTGGCTATCGACAACCCGGGCGAACACCAGCACATCGACCTGTGCCGCCTTGGCGCGCAGAAGCGCCCGCGCACAGGCGTCGACCGTCGCTCCCGAGGTCAGGACGTCATCGACCAGGATCACGCGGCGGCCCTGGACTTCGGCCGCGCGGTCCGGCCCCACTTTGAAGGCACCCTGGACATTGGTCGCCCGCTGCGCCCGCGACAATCCGACCTGCTGCTCGGTCGAGCGCACCCGGCGCAGCGCATCGGGGGCGAGCGCTACGCCGCTCTGGCGCGAAATGACGCGGGCAAGCGCGCCGGATTGATTGTAGCGGCGGCTCCAGCCGCGCCGCCAGTGCAGGGGAACTGGTACCAAAATATCGGCGTCGCGAAGCAATTCCTTCCCCGCGCGCGCCATCCAGCGGCCCATTGCTGGCGCGAGGTCCGTGCGGTCCTGGTATTTCAATGCGTGCACCAGCGTGCGCGCGACGTCGTCATAGCGCACCGCGGCGCGGGCGCGCTGGTAGGCCGGCGGATTGGCGATCGCCTCCATCGACAACAGCTCCGGACCGGGGTCGTAGACGAAGGGAATGCCGAGCCGCGGGCAGAACGGTGGTGCAATGAACGACAATTTGGCCCAGCAGGCGGCGCAGACGCCCTCGCCATCGACCGGCTCGCGGCACGAAACGCACAGCGTCGGCAGCGCGATGTCGAGCATCAGCCGTGCTGCATGCGTCCATGCTCCCTGCGCAACGCTCAGCGCGCCGCGCAGATGGCCTGCAATGGAGCGGGATGGTGATGCCTCGGCGCCCATGGACCGAGGCTAGCCTCATGATCGTGTCAGCTCAAGCATTGCGTTGCCAGAGGCGAAGGCAGGGCGTAACCAGCGGACATGGCCGCAAATCCGACCACACCTGTGTTGTTCGATCGTTCGCTGCTCGCGGCGCGGCTGAAGCGCGCGCGGCGCGATGCGCCGGTCACCTTCCTGCTCGAGCGCGTCGGCGAGGACATGGCGGAGCGTTTGCAGGCGGTCACGCGGGAGTTTGCCGATGCCGCCGACATCTGGACGCCGGGCAATGCGCTCCATGATCTCTTGCGCGCACGATGCAAGTCCGTCCGCGAGGTTGCGTTCGAGGCTGCCGAAGTCCTTCCGCTGCAGCCGGCTTCGCTCGATCTCGCGGTCTCCGCGCTCGCTTTCCAGTTCGTCAACGATCTTCCCGGCGTGCTCGCGCGGGTGCGTCGCGCGCTGAGGCCCGACGGGCTGTTGCTCGCGGCGATGATCGGCGGCGATACGTTGACCGAGCTTCGGCAATCCTTCGCCGCGGCCGAAGCCGAATGCGAGGGCGGAGTGTCGCCGCGCGTGGCGCCATTCGCCGATTTGCGCGACATCGGCGCGCTGTTGCAGCGTGCCGGCTTCGCGCTGCCGGTGACCGACGTCGACCGCATCGTGGTGCGCTACGCCAACGCCTTCGCGCTGATGCAGGAATTGCGGCGCATGGGCGCCACCAATATCCTGGTCGAGCGGCGCCGCGCGCCAACCCGCCGCGCCACGCTATTGCGGTTGGCGCAAATCTATGCCGAGCGCTTCGCCGACCCTGACGGCCGCATCCGCGCCACCTTCGACGTGATCTGGCTGTCCGGCTGGGCACCGCATGAAAGCCAGCAAAAACCGCTGCGGCCGGGTTCGGCGAAAGCGAGTTTGGCAGAGGCGGTGAAGCGGGCAGGGAAAGCCTGAGCCAACTGCCGCCGTCATGCCCGGCCTTGTGCCGGGCATCCACGTCCTTTCCTGAGCGTTCCAAGACGTGGATGGCCGGGACAAGCCCGGCCATGACGAGTGCGGGGCCTACAACAGCAGATCAATCAGATGCGGGATCAGCGGAATGTCCGCCGCCGGCATCTCATAGTCGCGCAATTTGTTGGCGCGGACCCAGGCGAGGTTCTGTCCCTCGCGCGCCGTCACCATGCCGTCCCAACGCCGGCAGATATAGAGTGGCATCAGCAGGTGAAACGTCTCATAGGCGTGGCTCGCGAAGGTCAGCGGCGCCAGGCACGGCTCGGCGACGGTGATGCCGAGTTCTTCATGCAATTCGCGGATCAGCGTCGCTTCCGGCCGTTCGCCGGCCTCGACCTTGCCGCCCGGAAATTCCCAAAGCCCCGCCATCGGCTTGCCCGCGGGCCGCTGCGCCAGCAGCACGCGCTTGTCGGCATCGATGAGCGCGCAGGCAACCACGAGGGTGAGTTTGATATCGGTCATGCAGTCCGCCCGAACTCCGCTGTCGTCCCGGCCTTGCGCCGGGACCCATAACCACAGGGTTTAGCGATGTGCTCCGCTACAACCACTTGCGCGCGCCACAACGCCTCCCTGTGGTTATGGGTCCCTGCTTTCGCAGGGACGACGGTGTCCTATGACCTGTAATCGCCGTTGATCGCGACATATTCCTTGGTGAGATCGCAGGTCAGCACGCGGTCGCGGCCCTTGCCGAGGCCGAGATTGACCTTGATCTGGATCTTCGGCTCTTTCATCGCCTGCGACACTTCCGCCTCGTTGTAGGAGGGATCGCGGGCGCCGCTCTTGGCGACGCGGATGCCGTTGAAGGAAATCGAGAGCTTGTCGCGGTTGGCGGGCTCGCCGGCCTTGCCGACCGCCATCACCACCCGGCCCCAATTGGCGTCCTCGCCGGCGATCGCGGTCTTGACCAGCGGCGAGTTCGCCACCGACATCGCGATCTTGCGAGCGGAAGCCTTGGTCGTCGCGCCATCGACGATGATCTCGACCAGTTTCCGCGCGCCTTCGCCGTCGCGCGCCACCTGTTCGGCAAGGTTGGCGAGCACATCGCGGAACGCCTTTGCGAATGCTTTCAGGCGCGGGTCGCTGGCGCGGCTGATCTTCGGCGCGCCGTTCGCGGCCGCGGTGCCGGTCGCGAACGCCAATAGCGTGTCGGACGTCGAGGTGTCACCGTCGATGGTGACGGCGTTGAAGGTGTCCTCGACCCCGCTCTTCAGGAGCTGCTGCAGCGCGGCTGATGACAGCGGCGCGTCGGTGAAGATGAAGGACAGCATCGTCGCCATGTCGGGCGCGATCATGCCGGCGCCCTTGGCTATGCCGTTGATCGTCACCTTGGCCTTGCCGAGCTTCACGGTTGCGGTCGCGACCTTCGGGAAGGTGTCGGTGGTCATGATCGCCTTCGCCGCGCCCATCCAGTCGTCGGGCCCGGCTTGCTCGGCCAGCGTCGCCAGCACGCCGTCGAACTTGGTCGCATCGAGCGGCTCGCCGATGACGCCGGTGGAGGCCAAAAACACCTCATTGACGCCGCAGCCGACCGCCTTGGCGGCGATCTGCGCGGTCAGCGCGGTCGACTGCTTGCCGGTCTTGCCGGTGAAGGCATTGGCGTTGCCGGAATTGACCACCAGCGCGCGAGCCTGCCCTTTGCTGAGCTTGGCGCGGCACCACTCCACCGGGGCTGACGGGCATTTCGACTTGGTGAAGACACCGGCGACGGTGGTGCCCTCGTCCATCACCGCGAGCAGCACATCGGTGCGCCCCTTGTAGCGGATGCCGGCCGCCGCCGTCGCAAGCCTGACGCCCGCAATCGCGGGCAAATCGGGAACGTCTGTCGGGGCGAGGGGAGAAACGGCGGTGGACATGGCGGATTCCAATCAGGCAGGCGCAATCGTCATGGCCGGGCTAAAGCGCGAAGCGCGTCTTCGCGCAGGATGTCCCGGCCATCCACGTCCTTTTCCCAGCCGGGAAGGCGTCAAGACGTAGATGGCCGGGACAAGCCCGGCCATGACGCGTGTAGATACTATTGGCTTCGCTGAAGTGACAGCGAATTCTTACTTCTTCGCCGGCGGTGCCATCTTGGAGTCGGACGGCTTGGCGGCGGGCGCCGCGGCGTCCGGCTTGGCGTCGCTCTTGGCGGTCTCTTCCGGCTTGTCCGCGCGCTCGATCTTGGCAGCCTCGCGCAGCTTGGCGACATAGTCGGCCTGTGCCTTGCGGGTCACATAGGTCTCGATCTGGCTCTTGACCTGGTCGAACGGCGGCGCGGTGCGGTTGCGCTTCTCCTCGACCTTGATGATGTGCCAGCCGAACTGCGACTTCACGGGGTCGGAGATCTTGCCCGGCTCGAGCGAAAAGGCGACGGCGGAAAATTCCGGCACCATCTGTTCCTTGGTGAAGAAGCCGAGGTCGCCGCCATCGGAGGCGCCGGGATCCTTCGACTTCTTCTTGGCGAGCTCGGCGAAATCGGCGCCCTTCGCGAGCTCGGCCTTGATCGCCTTGGCCTCGTCCTCGGTCTCGACCAGGATGTGGCGGGCATGCACTTCCTGTTCGCCGGTGATCTGCTTGGAGGCCTCCTCATAGACCTTCTTCATGGCGTCATCGGTGGTCGCAGCCTTGCCCTCGCTGGCAAGCAGGCTATCCATCAGGAGGCGGTTGCGGGTGAAGGCGAGGCGCTTCTTGAACTCGTCGGTATTGTCGACCTTCTTGTCCTCGGCGGCCTTGGCGACGATCTTCATGTCGATCAGGAAGGCCAGAAGGTTATCCTTCCGCGTCGCAGGGTCCATCTGCTGCAGGCTCGGCCCAAGTTCCTCTTCGGCGATCGCCACATCGCTCTGGCGGATCTCCTGCCCGTTGACCTTGGCAAGCACCGGGTTGGAATCCTCAGCGCGGACCGGCAGACCGAAGGCGAGAACCGCGGCGATCGAGCCGGTCACGGCCAGGGATGCGAGGCCGATACGCAAGCCGGGTTTCATTTCCGCGAACGACGTGGTCATGCAAAATCCTTAACTTGTCTCGAACAGGGGAACTTCTCTTGAGCGGGGCGGACACTCGCCCAATCAAGCCGCCTTGGCAACGCGAAAAGTCTGACAAAATGATGAATTCCTTGACATCCTGCCGAGCGTTGACAACCCCCGGAGCGGGCCATATCTCTGGCCCATCGTGTCAATGGCGATAGCGCTCATTTTGCTTACGTTTTTGGCCGTTGAACCTTGGATTGCTTGCTTCCCACTTAATTGGCGGATCGGGCCCCAGGTTGGGGCCGTTGCCGGGGTGCGTCACGGTGAGTTGATAGACAATCGGCGGCACCACGCTCTGGTTGCAACGCAGAAGAACAGGAACTACGCATGATCGGCGCGCTCGCCCGCAAATTGTTCGGCTCCGCCAACGACCGGCGGGTGAAGGGCTATCAGGCCCGCGTCAACGCCATCAACGCATTGGAGCCCGAGCTCGCAAAGCTCTCGGACGAGGCGCTGAAGGCCCGCACCGCCGAATTCCGGCAGGAGCTGGCGAACGGCAAGACGCTCGACGACCTCCTGGTTCCGGCCTTCGCCACCGTCCGCGAAGCAGCCAAGCGCACCCTCGGTCAGCGCCATTTCGATGTGCAGCTCATCGGCGGCATGGTGCTGCATGAGGGCGACATCGCCGAGATGAAGACCGGCGAAGGCAAGACGCTGGTGGCGACGCTCGCGGTCTATCTCAACGCACTTGCCGGCAAGGGCGTCCATGTCGTCACCGTCAACGATTACCTTGCCCGCCGTGACTCCGGCTGGATGGGCCAGATCTATTCCTTCCTCGGCATGAGCACCGGCGTCATCGTCCACGGGCTCGATGATGCCGAGCGCAAGACTGCCTATGGCTGCGACATCACCTACGGCACCAACAACGAATACGGCTTCGACTACCTCCGCGACAACATGAAGTACCGCCTGGAGGACATGGTCCAGCGCGGGCACTATTACGCCATCGTCGACGAAGTCGACTCGATTCTGATCGACGAGGCGCGGACGCCGCTGATCATCTCCGGCCCGCTCGACGACCGTTCGGATTTCTACAACACTATCGACACGTTCTTTCCCAAGCTCGACAAGTCGGACTACGACGTCGACGAGAAGCAGCGCACGGTGACGCTGACCGAAGGTGGCATGGAAAAGCTCGAAGGGCTGCTGCGCGATGCCGGCCAGCTCAAGGGCGACTCCCTCTATGACGTCGAGAACGTCTCGGTCGTTCACCACGTCAACCAGGCGCTGCGCGCGCACACGCTGTTCACCCGCGACAAGGATTACATCGTTCGCGACGGCGAGGTCGTCATCATCGACGAGTTCACCGGACGCATGATGCCGGGGCGCCGCTACTCGGAAGGCCTGCACCAGGCGCTGGAAGCCAAAGAGCACGTCCAGGTCCAGCCGGAGAACCAGACGCTCGCCTCGATCACCTTCCAGAACTATTTCCGGATGTACGAGAAGCTGGCGGGCATGACCGGCACGGCCGCGACCGAAGCCGACGAATTGTTCGACATCTACAAGCTCGAGGTCGTGGAGATCCCGACCAACCTGCCGGTGGCGCGCCTCGACGAGGACGACGAGGTCTATCGCACGCAGACCGAAAAATATGCCGCGATCCTCGCTGAGATCGAACGCGCCAACAAGCGGCTGCAGCCGGTCCTGGTAGGCACCGCCTCGATCGAGAAATCCGAAGTGCTGGCCGAATATTTGCGCAAGCACGGCTACAAGCAGATCGACTTCAGCAATCACGGCGCGCTCGACAAGCTCTATGCCGCGGCGCGCGCCGGCAAGCCGGCCAAGCTGTTCGCGGTCTTGAATGCGCGCTTCCACGAGCAGGAAGCCTATATCGTCGCCGAAGCCGGCGTGCCCGGCGCGATCACCATCGCGACCAACATGGCCGGCCGTGGTACCGACATCAAGCTCGGCGGCTCGCTCGAGATGCGGATCCAGCAGGAGACGGCTGCGATCACCGATGAAGCCGAGAAGGCGCAGAAGATCGAGCAGATCAAGGCCGACATCGAGCGCTTCCGCGAGATCGTCTTGAAGGCCGAGGAGATCGTCGAGGTCGAGCCCGCCAAGGGCAGCAAGCCTGCGAAGACGGTGACCAAGCCCGGCGGCCTCTACATCATCGGCTCCGAGCGGCATGAATCCCGCCGCATCGACAACCAGCTCCGCGGCCGTTCCGGCCGCCAGGGCGACCCCGGCCGCTCGAAATTCTTCCTGTCGCTGGAAGACGATCTGATGCGCATCTTCGGGTCCGACCGGCTCGACAGCATGCTGACCCGGCTCGGCCTGAAAGAGGGCGAGGCGATCATCCATCCCTGGATCAACAAGGCGCTGGAAAAGGCGCAGCAGAAGGTCGAAGCGCGCAACTTCGACATCCGCAAGAACCTGCTCAAATTCGACAACGTCCAGAACGACCAGCGCAAGGTGATCTTCGACCAGCGCGTCGAATTGATGAAGGACGAGAGCGTCGCCGAGACCGTCACCGACATGCGCCACGCCTTCATCGAGGATCTAGTGGCCAAGCATATCCCGGAGCATGCCTACGCCGAGCAGTGGGATGCGGCTGGCCTGAAGGACGAATTGAAGCGCGTGCTCGATATCGACCTGCCGGTCGACGAATGGGCCAAGGAAGAGGGCATCGCCGACGAGGAGCTCTTGGCGCGGATCGAAAAGAATGTCGACGAGCGCATGGCGGCCAAGGTCGCGCAATGGGGCCCCGACGTGATGCGCTACGTCGAGAAGACGATCCTGTTGCAGACGCTCGACCATCTCTGGCGCGAGCACCTGATCATGCTCGACCATCTGCGCCAGGTGATCGGCCTGCGCGGCTATGGCCAGCGCGATCCGCTGCAGGAGTACAAGACCGAAGCCTTCAACCTCTTCCAGGAGATGAGCTCGCATCTGCGCGAAGCCGTCACCGCGCAATTGATGCGGGTCGAGATCATCCCGCCGGAGGAGCAGCAGCCGGTGTTGCCGGCGATGGAAGCGCACAAGCTCGATCCCAACACCGGCGAGGACGAGATGTCCTTCGCCAACGCCTCGCTGGTGCCGAAGGCCGCCCCCTCCGACCGCGATCCCAACAACCCCGCCACCTGGGGCAAGGTCGGCCGCAACGAGGATTGCCCTTGCGGCAGCGGCAAGAAGTACAAGCACTGCCACGGCCGGTATGCGTGAGATGAGCTGCCCGTAAGCGGGCAGCATTCCGCTCTCTCGAAAATAACGGACCTCATCCCGAGGAGCCGCTCTAGCGGCGTCTCGAGGGATGGGCCACGGGCTCCTCACTATCCGTCATTCCGGGGCGCGCGCAGCGCGAACCCGGAATCCATTTCGCCGCATGCTCTGCGGTTGGATGGATTCCGGGCTCATCGCTTTCGCGATGCCCCGGAATGACGGAGAGAAATTCGCGAGCGATTTCAACCTGATTTGCTCCGTCCAGTCCTCGCGCAAAAAACATTCCGCTTCCGTCGTCGGGCAAATCAGTGATTTAACTCCGCGCGTCTCACCCAAATGAGGGGCGGCTCGCGATCGTCACGAACGTTGCGGTGAGATGCGGTGGACGTGATGGATGTGACTGACGAGCACACGCATCACGGACGGCGAAGTCGTGTGGTCCTGGCGCCCCGACGCTGGCGCTAAGCTTCTATGAAGTGACGGTGGCAAAAGAGCCCGGTCACCGGGGAGAGCACGAAGGAAACCGTAACACCATCGCGCNGGGAAAGCCGGAATGCTTCGGTTGAACCTGTGGTCCTACCCCCGTGCTTTTTGTTGCACGGGACCCANGGGTGCAACCAGCACCCGGCTTTCCCTGCGCCCTCTGTTCAATGAGAGGGNGGAACGAGACGCAAAGCTCGGGCGCAGCACGCCGCGAGAATGCGAACGCACATCCTCACGCTGTTTGAATCAAACGTAGGATGGGTAGAGCGTAGCGAAACCCATCATTCGCGCCGCGTGCTCCCGAAGCCGATGGGTTTCGCTGCGCTCTACCCATCCTGCGGAATCGCTGTTTGAAATTTGAATCAGAATTTTCCTCCCGTCGTCCCGGGCTTGACCCGGGACCCATAACCACAGGGAGTTGTTGTGGCGCGAGCAAGCGGTTGTCGCGGAGCAAACCACAAAAGCCTGTGGTTATGGGTCCCCGCTTTCGCGGGGACGACAGAATCGGAGGGCGGATAGAACGCCGCGCGCGCCTTACCTCATCGCTCCGAAGCGGTTGTCGAAGGAGTTCGGCTGCACGATCGGCTGCGAGCCTGAGAGCTGCGTGTCCCTGGCGGCGGGCGCGGCTGCGGCGGTCGAGGTGGCCGGCGCATCGGTGACGGTCGGCTTGAGCGCCGGCTTGGCGGCAGCGAGCTTGGTCTCGGTAGGCTTCGGTGCGACGCGAACGACCGATTGCGACTTGGTCTGAGCAGGCTTGATCTCAGCAGTCTTGATCTCAGCAGTCTTGATCTCAGCAGTCTTGGCCTCAGCAGTCTTGGCCTCAGTAGCTTTGGGCTTCGCGGCGGCCGCCGGTGCAGAGGGCGGCGCGCTGGTGGCGGCGGCGTTGGCGTCGGCCGTGGCGCCGATCCCGACCTTGCGGGCGATGCTGGAGAAGAGACCTTCCGACTGCTCACCCGACTGCGTGGCGGAAGCGACGCGGGCCGATGACGTCGCCGACGTCGTCGACACCGCCACCACCGGCTCTTCCGGCTGCGCCAGGTTCGGCTTCGGCGGATTGACGGTGGACGGGATCGTGCCGGGCGCGCGCGCCAGCGACAGTGATTGCAGGCTCTGGCTGTCGCCACCCTCGGAGAGGCCGGTGCTGCCCTCCGGCAGCTTGGAGGCGAAGATCTTGTTCATGCCGCCGTCGATGCCGGTGTTCATCCGCGCCACCGGCGTGCCCTTGGAGATCAGCTTGGCAACCTCGGTCGCCTCTTCCTGCTGCTTCTGGCGGACTGCTTCGGCAATCTGGTCGGGAATCACATAGGCCGGGCATTTGGCGGACGCGTCAAACACCGGATCGCGGGTGGCGCCCGGCGGCTTGGCGGCATCGAAGACATATTTCTTCTCGCAGAAGTCGACCTTCGGCTCCTGCTTCGTCACTTCGAAATGATCGTAGCCTTCCTTGATCATCTTCCAGAAAGGCATGTTCGGGTTGTTGCGGTGCTTGGCCATGTTCACCGGCGTCATCCGGAACGGATAGGCCTGCAACTGGAATGCCTTCTGGCCGCCAAAGAACGACTCGCGGCCGAGCGAATAGATCTCCGCGATCTGCTCGTCGGTCATCGCGTAGCAGCCGCGCGAGGAGCAGTCGCCATGCACCATCAAATGTGAGCCGGTGCGGCCGAGCGCCTTGTCGAAGGCGTTGGGGTAGCCGGTGTTGAAGGAGAGGTAGTAGGCCGATTGCGGGTTCATCTGGCCCGGGCTGATCGTATAGAAGCCCTCCGGCGCCTGGCGGTCGCCCTCGCGGATCTTCGGACCGAGATCACCGGACCAGCGGCAGATCGGATAGGTCTTCAAGTGCGCGAACCTGCCGGAGCGGTCCTGCTTCCAGACTTCGAGCTCGGCTTCCTGCTTGAACAGGCGGATCAGGATCGGCGACTGCAGATCCATGTCCTTTTCGGTGATTGCCGCGACCAGCTTCGGCGGCACCGGCTGGTTGGCCTTGGCATTCGATGCGAGTGAGATGTCGTCGCTATTGCAACCGGCGAGCAATACAGCGGCCGCAAGGGCAGCCGAGGCCAGAAGCGCGCGAACCAGCGTGCGGTGATTCAAGTCCAAGCTCCACACCCACCAGGCATTTCGGGCAACCCCAAATCAACCCTTATGCCTTGAAGCGATCGTTAAAATACTAACCTTTGGACTTCCCACCCGCAACCTGAACGGGGCCCGGCGGGCCGGAACCATGACAGGCATGGTCAAGCAAGAGTTAAAGACCGGCCCCGGGGCCGAATTGCGGCCAAACTGGCCGACCTGGAGCAAAATGCCGCGACTTCGGGGCGGCTAGCTCAGCTTGCGGCCGATATCGAGAAACTTCTGGCGCCGCTGCTTGCGGATCGCGTCCGCATCAAGATTTCGTAGGTCGTTGAAAGCCTGGGCGATGGCATCGCCGGTGGATGCGATCATGGCGGCGGGATCGCGGTGGGCGCCGCCCGGCGGCTCCTTCAGGATCTCGTCGATCACGCCGAATCGCAGCATGTCCTGGGCGGTGATCTTCATGCTGTTGGCGGCTTCCTGCGCCTTGGTGCCGTCCCGCCACAGGATCGAGGATGCCGCCTCCGGCGAGATCACGCTGTAGATCGCGTGCTCCATCATCAGGACGCGGTTGGCCGTGGTGATCGCTATCGCGCCGCCCGACATGCCCTCGCCGGTGATGATCGCGACGTTGGGCACCCCCAGTGACAGGCAGGCGTCGGTCGAGCGCGCGATCGCTTCGGCCTGTCCGCGTTCCTCCGCGCCGATGCCGGGATAGGCGCCGGCCGAATCGACCAGCGAGAGTACCGGGATGCCGAAACGGTCGGCCATTTCCATCAGCCGGACCGCCTTGCGGTAGCCTTCGGGGCGGGCCATGCCGAAATTGTGCTTGATCCGGCTCTCGGTGGAGGCGCCCTTTTCCTGGCCGATCACGCAGATGCTCTCGCCGCGGAAGCGGCCGAAGCCGCCGAGCAGGGCTTCGTCGTCGGCGAATTTGCGGTCGCCGGCCAGCGGCGTGAATTCGGTGATCAGCGCGCTGACGAAATCGGTGAAATGCGGTCGCTGCGGGTGCCGCGCCACCAGCGTCTTCTGCCAGGGCGTCAGGTTGGCATAGAGGTCGGCCAGCGCCTGGCCGGCCTTCTCCTCGATCCGCGCGATCTCGTCGCCGATGTCGCTGCCGGACGCCGCCAGCGCGCGCAATTCGTCGATCTTGGATTCAAGCTCGGCGACGGGTTTTTCGAAGTCGAGGTAACTGCGCATCTGATCCGGCATTACGGCAATATAGGAAGGAACCTGGCGGGCGGCGAAGCGGGTCTGGGGTCTGGAAGAGAAGTTTTGTATCTTCAACAAGTTAACACGCAGCCAAAGCCGAGGCGCGTGGGCTGACCGCAAGCGGTGACGCTCTTTCCTGTGAGAAGCCGCCGAAGTCAAGGCGTAACCCATAGCCCGGCCTGGAAGCCTAATCCGGGGATCGACCGGGCTAAGCCTTCTCCGCCAGCGGATGCAGGTCGCGCACCAGGCTCTTCAGCCGCTCCTCGACCACATGGGTATAGATCTGGGTGGTGGAGATGTCGGTATGGCCGAGCAGGGTCTGGACGATGCGCAGGTCGGCGCCGTTGTGCAGGAGGTGGCTGGCAAAGGCATGCCGCAGCACGTGCGGGGAGACGAGCCGCGGCGCCAGGCCGGAAGCGGCCGCCAACTCCTTGAGGTCGCGGGCAAAGTGCTGCCGGGTCAAATGGCCGCTTTCGCCGAAGGAGGGAAACAGCCATTTCGACGGCGCCGCCTTCTTCTCCGGCTTCATGACCTGCACCGCGGCGAGATAGTCGGCCATCGCCTGGCGCGAGGCCTCGTTCAGCGGCACCAGCCGCTCCTTGTTGCCCTTGCCTCGCACCACGATCATGCGGGCATCGCGCCGCGCCGCCGATAGCGGCAGCGAGACCAGTTCGGAGACGCGTAGGCCAGTGGCGTACAGCACCTCCAAGAGGCAATGCAGCCGGAGCGCGCGCAGCCGCTGCGCCGGTGTCGCGTCGATTTGCGTGAGTTCCTTGGCCCGCGTCAGCATGCGGTCGACGTCGGCGATCGACAGCACCTTGGGCAGGCTGCGGCCGCGCTTCGGGCCAGAGAGGATCGCGGCAGGATCGTCGCTGCGGATCCGCTCGTTGAGCAGGAATCGGAACAGATGCCGCATCGAGGAGAGCCGGCGGGCGACGCTGGTTGATTTGAAACCGCGGGTGTCGAGGTCGGCGAGGTAGTCGCGCAGCGTCTGGGTGTCGGCGCCGGCAAAGCTCTTGCCGGCATGGGTGAGGAATTCGGAGAGGTCTTCGAGGTCGCGGCGATAGGCGTCGAGCGTGTTTTCGCCCGCGCCCTGTTCGGCCGCGAGCATGTCGAGGAACAGGCTGATCAGCCCGGCGTCTGATGTGCTGGAACGTGTCTTGGAACGCATCCCCTGACCATAGCGGCTATTTCTTGAGGAACTTATCCGGCGGGATCGTCACCGTCATTTCCCGCGATTTCGGGGTCACAAAATTGGCCAGTGCGAAAATGATCCCGTAGCCGATACCGCCGATCACGGCGAGGACCGTCAGGAAGCGGAACAGGCTCGGCATATCGAAGGCTCGGGCGGCGAATTAACCATTGGCATCATCCATCATGTTCCCTCAGCCGTTGCAAGGCTCTGGCAACGGTATTGGCGGGGGTAGTATAGGTGACCGGAACGCCGCAAATTCGCCGAGAGACCGAGCTTTAGATGCCAGACAGCGCCGCACCGCTCCCTGTGCTCCCGACCCTGGAGGCCGACATCCTGGCCGTGCTGGGGTCGAGGACGATCGTGCTGGTGGGCATGATGGGCGCCGGCAAATCGACCATTGGCCGGCGGCTGGCCGCGCGGCTGAGGCTGCCCTTCACCGATGCCGACACCGAGATCGAGGCGGCGGCGGGCATGTCGATCCCGGAGATTTTCGAAACCCATGGCGAGGCCTATTTCAGGGATGGCGAGGCGCGGGTGATCGCCCGCCTGCTTAGCGACGGGCCGGCGGTGCTCGCCACCGGCGGCGGTGCGTTCATGCGCGAGGAGACCCGCAACTGCATTCGTGCCAAGGCGATCTCGCTCTGGCTGCGCGCCGATGCCGATGTCATCATGCGCAGGGTACGGCGCCGCGCCGACCGCCCGCTGTTGCAGACCGCCGATCCCGAGGGCACGGTCAACCGTCTGCTCGGCGAGCGCGAGCCGGTCTACCGGAGCGCCGATCTGACGATTTCGTCGCGCGACGTGCCGCATGACCGGATCGTCGAGGAGTGCTTAGAGGCGCTGCATGCCTATCTCTGTGGCAACGGCACGGCACAACCGGCAACCAACGGAATTAGCCTCCCATCATGACTGCGCCATTGAAACACTCTGATCCCATCACCGTCGATGTCGCACTCGGCGACCGCGCCTATGACATCGTGATCGGGCGCGAGATGCTGCCGTCGCTTGGCGCACGGATCGCTGCGCTCCGCCCGGGTGCGCGCACCGCCATCGTCACCGACCGCACGGTGGCGAAACATTGGCTGGAACAGGCCGAGGCGTCGCTTGCTGCGGCCGGCGTCCCGACTTCGCGCATCATCGTCGAGGAAGGCGAGGGCTCGAAGAGCTATGCCGGTCTGACAGAGGTCAGCGAAGCGCTGATCGCGGCCAAGATCGAGCGCAACGATCTCGTCATCGCGCTCGGCGGCGGCGTGGTCGGCGATCTCGCGGGCTTTGCCGCGGCCATCCTGCGCCGCGGCGTCGATTTCGTGCAGGTGCCGACCTCGCTGCTGGCGCAAGTCGATTCATCGGTCGGCGGCAAGACCGGGATCAACTCGCCGCAGGGCAAGAACCTGATCGGGGCGTTCCACCAGCCGGTGCTGGTCGTCGCCGACACGTCGGTGCTCGATACGCTGTCGCCGCGCCAGTTCCGCGCCGGCTATGCGGAGGTTGCCAAATATGGCGTGCTCGGCGATGAGGCCTTTTTCGCCTGGCTGGAAGCCAATCACGCCGACATCTTCTCCGGCGGCGCGGCGCGCGAGCACGCGATCGCAACCTCGTGCCGCGCCAAAGCTGCGATCGTTTCGCGCGACGAACGCGAAACCGGAGAACGCGCGCTGCTTAATCTCGGCCACACCTTCGGTCACGCGCTGGAAGCGGCGACGGGCTTTTCCGACCGGCTGTTCCACGGCGAAGGCGTCGCTATCGGCATGACGCTGGCGGCGGAGTTCTCTGCTTCTCTCGGCATGATTGCGCAAGCGGATGCGGCGCGCGTGAAACGCCACCTCACTGCGGTAGGGTTGCCGACCCGGCTGCAGGATATTGGCGGCTTCGTCCAGGAAGGACTGGCTGATGCCGACGCATTGATGGCGCTGATGGCGCAGGACAAGAAGGTCAAGCGCGGCAAGCTGACCTTCATTCTGCTGGAGGCCGTCGGCCGCGCCGTGATCGCGCGCGACGTCGAGCCTGCACCGGTGCGTGACTTTCTGAAGGCAAAACTGGCCGAGAATTAAAAACGCTCTTCGGATGACGTAGCTTGACCTGGGTTTCGTTCTCAATCGTCGTCGTCTGCCTGTTGGTCTCCGCCTTTTTCGCGGCGAGCGAGACCGCGCTGACCGGCGCTTCGCGCGCCAGCATGTTGCGGCTGTCCAAGCAGGGCAATCGCGAGGCTGGCGTGGTCTCCAGCCTGTTCAACATGCGCGAGCGGCTGATCGGCGCGCTGCTGCTCGGCAACAACATCGCCAATATCGGCGCCTCGGCGCTCGCAACCGGCATCCTCACCGCGTGGTTCGGCGACGTCGGCGTGCTCTATGCGACCGCGGTGATGACGGTGATGGTCGTGATCTTCGCCGAGGTGCTGCCCAAGACCATCGCGATCAACGCGCCCGACCGGATATCGCTCCTGGTGGCGCGGCCGATGAAGGTTACGGTCTATCTGCTCGGACCGTTCCTGACCGTGATCGAGTTCATCGTGCTCGCCTTGATGAAACTCTTCGGCATCAAGGTCGGTGCCAACCAGGCCATCCTGTCGCCGACCGAGCGACTGCGCGGCGCCGTCGATTTGTTGCATCACGAGGGCAAGGTCGAGAAGCAGGACCGCGACATGTTCGGCGGGCTGCTCGATCTGCGCGAATTGCAGGTGTCGGACGTGATGGTCCACCGCACCGAAATGACCATGATCAACGCCGATCTGCCGCCGGAGGAACTGGTCCGCGAGGTGCTCGCCACCGAATACACCCGCATTCCGCTGTGGCGCGACAAGCCGGAGAACATCATCGGGGTGCTGCACGCCAAGGATTTGCTGCGCGCGATCCGCGCCGCCGAGGGCGATACGTCGAACATCGACGTCGCCACCATCGCGTTGCCGCCGTGGTTCGTGCCGGAGATGCGGCCCGTCTCCGAGCAGCTCAAGGCGTTCCGCCGCCGCAAGACGCATTTCGCTCTCGTCGTCGACGAATACGGCGAAGTCGAAGGTCTGGTGACACTGGAAGACATCCTGGAGGAGATCGTCGGAGACATTTCCGACGAGCACGACGTAGTGGTCGCGGGTGTTCGTGCCCAGCCCGACGGCTCCGTAGTGGTCGACGGCTCGGTGCCGATCCGCGATCTCAACCGTGCGATGGACTGGCATTTGCCGGACGAGGAAGCCACGACGGTGGCGGGTCTCGTGATCCATGAAGCGCGCTCGATCCCCGAGCGCGGCCAAAGCTTCACCTTCCACGGCTTCCGCTTCCGCGTCCTGCGTCGCGAGCGCAACCGCATCACGGCGCTGCGCATCACCGCGCTGCCGCGCGAAGCCGAGGCCGAGGCCGAGGAGCCCAGGCCGAAGCGTGCCGGGACGGCGTTCTAGCACAGGCGCGTCGATTCTCCGTCATGGCCGGGCTTGTCCCGGCCATCCACGCCTTTCTCGTGCCAGCCAAGAACGTGGATGCCCGGCACAAGGCCGGGCATGACGGGCCTGGATGTTGGCGGCCTATTCAATGTCGATGGTGACCCCGGAAAGCTTCCAGGTGCCGTCGGCGGGGATGAAGGCGAGCTGATACTTCACCTGCTTCGGCGTGGTCTCGAAATGGCCCTTCAGGCGCAGCACACCTTTCTCGTCGATCTTCGCCTCCTCGTCGGCAATGACAGGCTTTGCCACCACGGCGTCGAACACCGCGTGCTTGTCGACGAGATCCTTGAAGACGGCCTGCAGCTTCTCCGGCGGAAACTGCTCGGCGAACGGCTTTGACATTTTGGCGTGCAGGACGGTGAAATTATTGGCGGCGACGGCATCGCTCAGCGTCACCAAAATGCTTTTCACGAGCACTTCCTGAACGAGCGGGCCCGGCATGGCCTGTGCTGCAGCCGGTACGGGCGCAGAGAGCGCCAGCATTGCCATCACGGCCGCGGCCAATCGCAGATGTGCCCAGTGAACCATCTGACAGCCCCTCGCTACAGGTGGCGATGGTGCAATGAGCCTGCCCAATTCCAATGGAACTGTCCATCGCCCAGGCCGCTATCTCTGATAAAGGAAAACAGCCGTGGCGTCTTGCGCGACGTTGATCAAAACCGCAGTTCGGTCGTGTTCTTCAGCTAAATTTCCAGGCGGCGCCCCTCAGCGCGGTCGTTCCGCTGGAGCTTGCGCATGGATCGCGAGCGCATGCACGCCATCCGCGAGTTCCTGGGCGAGTGCCGCATTAATCATGCGATGGCGTTCGATCCGGCTCTTCCCTTCGAACGCTTGAGATACAATATAAACACCGAAATGCGTCTCGCCGCCTGGCCGATGCCCCGCGTGGCCCTCATGCAGATGTGATTCATCTTGGACCTCGAGGCTTTCGGGCAAGAAAGCTTCACGCAACTTGTTTATAATAACGTCTCTTGTGCTCATGGCGGCGGCAATAGTTCGAAGGCTGCATTTCGTCAATGGCACATCCGAAGCAGAGGTATTCGCAATGTCAAGACTTGAAGCTTTTTGCATTGCGTAGTCAAAGTCAGTCATGGCGATCGATTCATCAAAATTCTTCGACTCCATTCGCATCAAGCCGACGAAGGTGAGTGCGAAGCGCCAGGCGCAGGCTGGTCAGGAAGCCATCACCTGCGAATGGGCCGGCTGTCAGAACAAGGGTTCGCACCGCGCGCCGAAGGGCCGCGAGAACTCGCGCGAGTATTGGCATTTCTGCCTCGATCATGTTCGCGAGTACAACCAGTCTTACAATTTTTTCCAGGGTATGAATCCTGAGGCGGTGGCGCGCTACCAGAAGGATGCGCTGACCGGCCATCGCCCGACCTGGAAGATGGGCGCCAACACCAGCGCCAAGCACGGCAAGGGCAGCGCCGAGGACGATCTCGGCGGCGCCGCCGATCCCTTTAATGTGTTCTCCGAACTCAATGGCCGCGCTGGCTGGCGGCCGGGGCCGGGCGCGCAGGCCAAGACTGAAGCGCGCACGGTGATGAATGCCGAGCGCAAGGCGCTGCAGGTTATGGGCCTCACCGCCGAGGCGACGCTCGAAGACGTCAAGGCGAAGTACAAGGCGCTGGTGAAGCAGCACCACCCCGACGCCAACGGTGGCGATCGTTCCACCGAAGACCGCCTGATCGAGATCATCAAGGCGTATAACTATCTCAAGACCGTGGTCCGCGAGGCATGACGTCGTCCCGGGCTTGACCCGGGACCCATAACCACAGGACGCTGTGGTTACGAAAAGATGTCGGCCCAGTCTTCGCTTCAATTCATATCGGTGGTTATGGGTCCCGGCTTTCGCCGGGACGACGGCGGAATATGTGGTCCCGCCGTCGTTCCACTGACGCGCATTGCGGGTTACACCTTCGGCATCGGCCCCACATAAGACGAGCTTGGCCGGATCAGCCGGCCGGTGCGCTGCTGTTCGCGCGCATGCGCGGTCCATCCGGCCGCGCGTGCTACTGCGAAGATCGGCGTGAAGGCCTGCCGCGGAATGGAAAGCGCGTCGAGCAGGATCGCGGTGAAGAACTCGACATTCGTTTCCAGCGGCCGGGTCGGATTCTTCCGCCGCAGCGCCTCGCGGACATAGGCCTCGACTTCGCCGGCGAACGGCAGGTCGGCGCCTTCGGCGGCCAGCCGCTCGATCGCATCTTTCAGCACATCGGCGCGCGGATCGCGTACGCGATAGACGCGATGGCCGAATCCCATCAGCCGCTCGCCGCGCGCCAGCGCCGCATCGACCCAGGGCCTGATGCGTTCGCGCGTGCCGATCGCGTCCAGCATCTCAAGCACCGGCTCCGGCGCGCCGCCATGGAGCGGGCCGGTTAGCGCGCAATAGCCGGCCGTGACGGCCGCGAACAGGTCGGCTTGGGTCGAGGCCACCACGCGCGTCGTGAAGGTGGACGCGTTCATGCCGTGATCAGAGACCGTGACGAGATAGGCATCCAGCGCCGCGACCTCGCGCGGTTCGGGCTTGCGGCTCAGCAGCATCGTCAGCGTATCCGCAGCGTGGCTGACATTCGGATCGGGCGCGAGCGGATCGTGGCCCTTGGCCCGCTGCACCAGCGCGCCGGCGATCACCGGAAAGGCGCCGACGATCGTCGCTTCGTGCTCGAGCCCGTTTTCGGCGCGCAAGCCAGCAACTGCGGCGCGGAAGCCGTCCACAATCGACATGCCGCGGGTCGCCGGCAGCACGTCGGGCAATCGGGCGAAGGCGCGCTCGCGCGCGGCCCCAAGCTTGGCGCGCACATTGGACTCGCTGAGCGTGCTTCCGGTCGCCGCATTCCATAATCGTGCGGTGACGCCCTCGAAGCTCGATGTCGAGGCGAGCACGCTGACATGCTCGCCGGCGATGATCAGTTCGCCGCGCTCGCCGTCGACATGGCTGAGCACGGTTTCGGCGGCGGCAATGCCGTCCAGCCCGATAGGGCTTTTGGTCACCTGAATATTCATGGCGGATCTCCTTTCGTGATCAGGAGAAAGTCGATCCTCTCGACAGATTGATCAATCTTGATTAGCTTAATCAATATGAAAAAATCCGATGGCCTTTATCTCTCCGCCCGCGAGGCGGCGGCCGAGCTCGCGATCTCGCCGGCTACGCTCTACGCCTATGTCAGTCGGGGCCTGATCCGCTCCGAGCCTTCGGCGGATTCCCGCAGCCACCGCTACCGGGCCGAGGACATCCGCGGGTTGAAGGAGCGCCGCACCCCGTCGCCGGAGCCGCGCGGCCTGCGCAGCTTCGATGCCGATTTGCCGGTGATGGATTCGGCGATCGCAACCATCACCGAGGACGGGCCGATCTATCGCGGCGTGAACTGCGTCGATCTTGCCGAGAAGGATACGCTCGAGCACACGGCGACGCTGTTGTGGGATGTCACGGGCGTCGATCCCTTTGCGCCGAACAACTGCCCGTTTGTCTCTGGGGAGATGCGCGCCATCGCCGAGGCCGCGCACCGCGCCGGGCCGATTGACCGCGCCATTGCCGTGCTGGCGCTCGCCGCAAGCGCCGATCCCCGCGCCTTCACCCGCGCGCCCGACGGCCGCGCGATGGTCGGCGCGCGCATCGTCCGGCTATTGGTTGCGACCATGCTGAACCGCGAACCCTCGTCCGAACCGCTGCATGTGCAGATCGCCGGCGCCTGGGCATCCGGCAACAAGCATGCCGCCGACCTGATCCGCCGCACGCTGGTGCTGCTCGCCGATCACGAATTGAACGCTTCGACCTTCACGGCGCGCTGTGCCGCTTCGACCGGGCTCAATCTCTATGACGCGGTGATTGCCGGCCTGGCGGCGCTCAAGGGTCCGAAACACGGCGGCGCCGGCGTATTGGCATCGCGGCTGGTGAAGACCTTGGTCGATCAGGATGTCGAGCCGGTGATCCGCGAGCGCGTCGCGCTCGGCGAGCGCTTCGCCGGTTTTGGCCATGGCGTCTACCGGCGCGGCGATCCCCGCGCGCAGTCGCTGTTGGATGCGCTCGCGCGCGCCGGCGCCGCGCGCAAATTCACCAGGGAGGTTCCAGAGCGGATCGCGGAGGCGACCGGCGAGTTCGTCAATATCGACTATGCGCTGGCCGTGCTGGTGCACAGCCTGCGGCTTCCCCTCGGCAGCGAGCTCGCGCTGTTTGCGATGGCACGCAGCGTCGGCTGGATCGCGCATGCCAGCGAGCAATTGCAGCACGGCCGGCTGATTCGCCCGCGCGCACGATATGTCGGGCCGGCGCCCGGACGCAGCGCGGCAGCC
This sequence comes from Bradyrhizobium elkanii WSM2783, assembly GCF_000472865.1. GTDB lineage: Bacteria > Pseudomonadota > Alphaproteobacteria > Rhizobiales > Xanthobacteraceae > Bradyrhizobium > Bradyrhizobium elkanii_A. Next base: position 35,110 of record NZ_AXAP01000016.1, read on the forward strand.
AAGAGTATCTGACGAAGCCCGGGTGAAGCGCAGCGTAACCGGGGACCGGCGGTAATCGTTGATGGAGACGTCCCGGGTTGCGCGGAGCCCGTCATCGGACGCGCTTTCGCGCTACCCGTTGGCTCCACCCGGGCTACAGGCTACGTGTGCGGCTTCGCCGCCGGCTCCATCACGCCGCGCCGGCGGCGGATGATCCAGGTCGCAAGCGCCACGACCAAGGCGCCGGCGATCACCGCCAGGATCCAGATATGCTTGCCGGCATGATGGTGGTGATACGGCAGCCCGCCATACTCGTGCAGCGCAGAGACCGCGAGCACGCCCGGCAGCACGTGCACGGGTGCCCAGAGCAGGACCGCGGGAATATTGACGCTGTAGAAGCGCGCCGGCGGCATATCCAGCGCGCCGGCGGTGAGTGGCACGAAGGCACGGAACGGCGGCACGAAGCGCGCAAAGAACACCGCGAGTATGCCCCAGCGATGGAAAAACGCCTCGCTCTGCTCGACCACGCGCGGATAGCCCGACAGTGGCCATGCAGCCAGGATCTCGCGCTGGCGGCGATGGCCGATCCAGTAGGCGGAGCCGTCGCCGAGCAGGGCACCTGCGGCAGCGGCGGCCAGCACCGGCCATAGCTTCAGCTCGCCGCCGGGGATCAGCGCCCCCATCGCCACAATGATCGTTGAGCCGGGCACCAGCGACCCCGCCACCGGGACCGCCTCCAGAAAGGCGGCCACAAACAATGTCAGATAGGCAAGCCACGCATGGGCCGAAACGAAGGTGATCAGGGGGTCAAGGAATGTGGTCACAAAATTCCCGCAGCTCACGGTCTTGCCTGACCTTGAGAGCTAACAACTCGCCCCCGGCCTGGAAAGGGAGCGCGGCGGGCCCTCGCGGCAAAGTGCGGCGCGATTCGCAGGGCAGCCCTCCAAAAACCGCGTCCAGCACCTATCTTTATGAAAGAACAACGGAACTTTGATCGCGCCGCAGGCTTCTGCCGGCGGTTGCAGTCTGCTAGGCTTGTGCATAGCACCCAATCCGCAGCCAAACGAATAATCTGGTTTCGGGATTCCCGGGACCTCGGAGGACGAATGACGACCGCCGCCCAGACCACATTGGAAGACACCGCCGGCTTGCCCGACATGAAAGTATCGGTCCGGCAGGTGTTCGGCATCGATAGCGACCTTGAGGTGCCGGCCTATGCGGAAGTCGACCCGCACGTGCCGGAGGTTGATGCGGATTACCGCTTCGACCGCGCCACCACGCTCGCGATCCTCGCCGGCTTCGCCAGGAACCGCCGTGTGATGGTCACCGGCTATCACGGCACCGGCAAGTCGACCCATATCGAGCAGGTTGCAGCGCGGCTCAACTGGCCCTGCGTACGCGTCAATCTCGACAGCCACATCAGCCGTATCGACCTGGTCGGCAAGGACTCGATCGTGGTCCGGGACGGCAAGCAGGTCACCGAATTTCGCGACGGCATCCTGCCCTGGGCGCTGCAGCACAATGTCGCGCTGGTGTTCGACGAATATGACGCCGGCCGGCCCGACGTGATGTTCGTGATCCAGCGCGTGCTGGAAGTCTCGGGACGGCTGACGCTGCTCGACCAGAACAAGGTGATCAAGCCGCATCCGGCGTTCCGTCTGTTCGCGACGGCCAACACGATCGGCCTTGGCGACACGTCGGGGCTCTATCACGGCACCCAGCAGATCAACCAGGGCCAGATGGACCGCTGGTCGATCGTCACCACGTTGAACTACCTCGCCCATGACGAGGAGGTCGAGATCGTGCTCGCCAAGGCGAAGCACTACCGCAGCCAGGAAGGCCGTGACATCGTCAACAAGATGGTGCGGCTCGCCGATCTCACCCGCAACGCCTTCGCCAATGGCGATCTGTCGACGGTGATGAGCCCGCGCACGGTAATCACCTGGGCGGAAAACTCCGAGATCTTCGGCGATATCGGCTTTGCCTTCCGCGTCACCTTCCTCAACAAGTGCGACGAGCTCGAGCGGCCATTGGTGGCGGAATTCTACCAGCGCTGCTTCAATGCGGAGCTGCCCGAATCCGCCGTTAACGTCGCGTTGAGCTAGGGGTCATGTCGTCCCGGACAAGCGAAGCGCGATCCGGGACCCATAACCCCAGGATGCAGTCGTTGCGAAGATTGGGGCTTCCTCCGCGCTCAATGATTTCTTCCTGTGGTTATGGGTCCCCGCTTTCGCGCGGACGACGGTGAGAGCGAGATGACCGCATCATCCAACAGCAAATTCCGCAACACGAAGGAAGCGCCGACCGAGCCGTTCAAGCGCGCGGTGACATCGTGCCTGAAGGCGATCGCGAAAACGCCGGAGCTCGAAGTCTCCTTTGCCGCCGAGCGACCGGGGCTTGCGCCCGGCAAGGCGCGGCTGCCGGAGCCGGCGCGCAAATTGACCAAGCGTGACGCTGCGATCGTGCGGGGACACGCGGACTCCATCGCGCTGAAGCTCGCCTGTCACGATCCCAAGGTGCATCGCAAGCTGATCCCGGGCAATCCGCAGGCGCGCGGCGTGTTCGAGGCGGTCGAGCAGGCGCGCGTCGAGGCGATCGGCTCGCGGCGGATGGCGGGCGTTGCGAAAAACCTCAACGCGATGCTCGACGATCATTTTCACCGCGGCAAGTATGACGAGATCACCGACCGCGCCGATGCGCCGCTGGCGGATGCGCTGGCGATGCTGGTGCGCGAGCGGCTGACTGGACTGGCGCCGCCTCAGGCTGCGCGCAAGATGGTCGACCTTTGGCGCCCGCTGCTGGAAGACAAGATCGGCACGCGGCTCGATAAACTGGCGCGCTTCACCGAGGACCAGGCCAGGTTCGGCGACCTCGTGCATGATCTGTTGTCGGCGCTCGACCTCGGCGACGAGCGCGACATGGACTCCGACGAGGACGACAACCAGGATGAAAATCCGGATGGCGAGAGCGATCAGTCCGGCGCCGAAGGCTCGCCTGATTCCGATGCCGCGCAGGAGATGAGCGCCGACCAGGCGCAGACGACCTCGGAAGAGATGTCCGAGAGTGCGATGGAAAGCGCGCAGGCGTCCACCAGCGACACTTTCGACGACGGCGAGCTCGGCGACGATGAGACGCCGGGCGAGGCGACGCGGCCGAATACGCGTGGCAGCAATGAGCCGCGCGGTCCCGAATACCACGCATTTGCACCGAAATTCGACGAGATCGTCGCCGCCGAAGACCTTTGCGACCATGACGAGCTGGAGCGCCTGCGCTCCTATCTCGACAAGCAGCTCGCGCATCTGCAAGGCATCGTCGCGCGGCTGGCCAATCGGTTGCAGCGCCGCCTGATGGCGCAGCAGAACCGCGCCTGGGAATTTGATCTCGAAGAGGGGATTCTCGATCCCGCGCGCCTGTCGCGCGTCGTCACCGATCCCTATCACCCGTTGTCGTTCATGCGCGAGAAGGAAGCGACCTTCCGCGACACCGTGGTGACGCTGCTGCTCGATAATTCCGGCTCGATGCGCGGCCGTCCGATCACGGTCGCCGCCACCTGCGCCGATATCCTGGCACGCACGCTGGAGCGCTGCGGCGTCAAGGTCGAGATCCTCGGCTTCACGACGCGCGCCTGGAAGGGCGGCCAGTCCCGCGAAGCCTGGCTTGCTGCTGGCAAGCCGGCGAATCCCGGCCGGCTCAACGATCTCCGTCACATCATCTACAAGTCAGCCGATGCGCCGTGGCGGCGGGCGCGGAAGAATCTTGGCCTGATGATGCGCGAAGGCCTGCTTAAGGAGAACATCGACGGCGAGGCGTTGGACTGGGCGCACAAGCGCCTGCTGGCTCGTTCCGAGCAGCGCAAGATCCTGATGATGATCTCCGACGGCGCGCCGGTCGACGATTCCACGCTGTCGGTCAATCCCGGCAACTACCTCGAGCGGCATCTGCGCCACATCATCGAGGAGATCGAGACCCGCTCGCCGGTCGAATTGATCGCGATCGGCATCGGCCACGACGTCACGCGCTACTATCGCCGCGCCGTCACCATCGTCGATGCCGAAGAACTCGGCGGCGCCATCACCGAGAAGCTCGCCGAACTCTTCAGCGAAACTCACGGTCCTGCTCCCGCAGAACGCCGGCCCAGGCGGCTGCATTCTTGACCATCATGAAATGACGCGCCGCGCGACCGGATCGCCCCATCCCGAGGAGCGGCGTCGCCTCTCGGACGAGGAGGAAGCTGCCGGGCCTCATAGTTCGAGACGGCGCAAATGCGCCTCCTCACTATGAGGGACGGAGATCTTTCCCGCCGCCGCTTGCTGGGCTTTGCCGCGGCGGGGCTTGCGGCTGCTGCGCTGCCATGCGCGGCGCGCGCGCAAACCGTTCTCGAGCCGCCGACGAAGCCGATCCTGCCGAGCGAGTCCACGGTGGCGGCGCCGGTCTCGATCGATGTCAATGCGCGGCCGCTGTCGTCCTTCGACATCCGCGATCGCGCGCATGTCAGGTTCGGCGCGCTGGAATATCGTAGCGGATTGGTGCTGACTTCCTCCTTTCGCGGCTTCGGCGGCCTGTCGGCGCTGCGGCTCGACGCCAAGGGCGAACGCTTCATCGCCGTCAGCGACCACGGTAGCTGGTTCACCGGCCGCATCGTCTACAAAGGCCGCGAGATGACGGGACTTGCCGATGTCGAGGCGGCGCCGCTGCTCGGCCCCGACGGCAGGCCGATCACCGCGCGCGGCTGGTACGATTCTGAATCAATGGCGCTGGACGGCTCATTCGTCTATGTCGGGCTTGAGCGCGTCAACCAGGTGCTGCGCTTCGATTTCTCCAAGGGATTCACGCGCGCACGCGGCGAGGTGGTGTCGCTGCCGCCGGCCGCCAAACGGCTCCCGAACAACAAGGGGCTGGAGGCGCTGCTGATGGTGCCGCAAGGCCTGCCGCTGGCGGGAACCTTGATCGCGATCTCCGAGCGCGGCCTTGATGCGCAGGGCAACATCACCGGCTTCCTGGTCGGCGGCAAGACGCCGGGACAGTTTTCCGTTCGCCGCACAGACAATTTCGACATCAGTGACGCGGTGCTGCTGCCCTCCGGCGACCTGCTGCTGCTCGAGCGCAAATTCTCCTGGGTTGACGGCGTCGGCATTCGTATCCGCCGCATCGCACTTGCGTCCGTGATGCCGGGTGCCGTCCTCGACGGTCCTTCGGTCTTCAACGCCGATCTCGGCAACGAGATCGACAACATGGAAGGCATCGACGCCCACACCACGGCCGAAGGCGACACCGTGATCACCATGATCTCCGACGATAATTTCTCGATGATCCAGCGCACGCTGCTGCTGCAGTTCACGCTGGTGGAATAGAGGATTGGTCTCGGGGTTGGCAAACACACTGGCCCGCTCTGACGGAACGGTTCTTGCAACGCTGGGGCGTCAATCGAAACCGAGAGCCATGATGCGCAAGTTGTTCCCCATTCTCATCGCCGCGAGTTTGTTTGCCGCAGTTGCACAGGCACAGACCTGGCCCTCGCGCCTGATCAAGGCGACGATCCCGTTCGGCGCGGGCAGTGCCACCGATGTGGTGCCGCGCCTGGTGTTCGATCGGCTCTCGGCAGAGCTCGGCCAGCCCTTCGTGATCGAGAATCGTGCCGGCGCTGGCGGCACGCTCGGCACCGGCCTCGTCGCCAAGGCGGAGGCTGACGGCTACAACGTGCTCGCGCATTCCTCGGCGCTGACCATTGCGCCGGCAATCTTCCCGAATCTCTCTTTCGACGCGACCAAAGACCTTTCATCCGTGCTGATGATCGGCTCCAGTGCCAATGTCATGATCGTGCCGAAGGAGCGGCCCTGGAAAACCATCCAGGATTTCATTGCCGACGCCAAGGCGAAGCCCGGCTCGATCTCCTTTGGTTCGGTCGGCGTCGGCAGCGCCGTGCATATCAGCGCGGAAAAATTCCTCCTCGCCGCCGGCATCGAAGGCACCCACGTGCCCTATCGCGGCGGCCCCGAAGTGATTGCCGACATCCTGGGCGGGCGCATCGATCTCTATTTCTGCCCGCTCGCGACCGCGCTGCCCCTGATCCGCGACGGCCAGGTGAAGGCGCTGTTGGTGTCGACGCCGAAGCGCGCCGCCGATTTGCCCGATGTGCCGTCTCCGTCGGAGATCGGTTTGACCGGCGCCGACAGCATGAGCTGGTTCGGGATCTTCGTGCCGGCGAGAACGCCGCGCGAGATCATCGAGAAATTTCATGCGGCAGGGATGAAGGTGTTGAACGATCCGGCAACGCAGGCAAGCCTCAAGAAACTTGGTGTCGAGCCGATGCCGATGACACCAGCCCAGATGGACGATTTCATCAAGAGCGAGACCGTCGCTAACCTGCAGTTGATCAAGGCCGCCGGAATCAATCAGTAGCCGGCAGGTTGAGGCGGGGCCGGGGCGTGGTTAGATAAGAAGGCAGTTTCCCTCCTATCCCTGGATCCCCGCATGAGCGCCCTGTTTTCCTCGATCGAGCTGCGCGGCCTGAAATTGCCCAACCGGATCATGGTATCGCCGATGTGCCAATATTCGGCAGAAAACGGCGAGGCCAATGATTGGCATTTCACCCATATCAACATGCTGGCGCTGTCGGGCGCGGCGATGTTCTGCATCGAAGCCACGCATGTGGAGGCCATCGGGCGCATCACGCCCGGCTGCCTTGGACTTTATAATGACGCCACTGAGGCCGCGCTGAAACCGATCCTGGCCTCGGTGCGCAAACACTCGAAAGCAGCGGTCGCGATGCAGCTTGCGCATGCCGGCCGCAAGGGGTCGAGCCATCGGCCCTGGGACGGCGGGCAGTTGATCCCGCTGTCCGAAGGCGGCTGGCGGACCGTGGCGCCATCGGCAGTGCCGCACAAGGAAGGCGAGGCGGCGCCGCTCGCGCTGGACGAGGCCGGGCTCAAGCGCGTCCGCGACGATTTTGTGACGGCCGCCAAGCGTGCCGACCGGCTCGGCATCGACGCGCTCGAACTGCATGGCGCGCACGGCTATTTGATGCATCAGTTCTTGTCGCCGATCTCGAACAAGCGCACCGACCAGTATGGCGGTTCGCTTGAAAACCGCATGCGCTTTCCGCTTGAAGTGTTCGACGCGGTGCGTGCCGCATTTCCGGATCGCAAGCCCGTCGGCATCAGAGTGTCGGCGACCGACTGGGTCGAGGGCGGCTGGGACATCGCGCAGACGATCGAATTCGCCAAGGAATTGAAGAAGCGCGGCGTCGACTGGATCGATGTTTCCTCCGGTGGCGTTTCGCCATTGCAAAAGATCCCGCTGGGTCCGGGCTATCAGGTGCCGTTCGCGCAGGCCGTGAAAGAAGCAACTGGCGTCACCACCATGGCAGTCGGGCTGATCACGGAAGCGAAGCAGGCCGAAGAGATCGTCGCTTCCGGCAAAGCCGATATGGTCGCGCTCGCCCGCGGCATGCTCTACGATCCTCGCTGGGGCTGGCATGCCGCCGCTGAACTCGGCGGACAGGTTGACGCACCACCGCAGTATTGGCGCTCGCAACCGTCGACGCACAAAGCGCTATTCGGCGCGACCACGTTCGGAGCGCGGTAGTCATCACAGTTATTGCGAGCGAAAGTGAGACGGCCATCCCGCTCTGCAACGACGAAAGCCACTATTCCGCCGTAACCGAGGTAGGTACTCTCGCTTGTGCATGAGATGCGACGGCAAAGTCGCACCAGAAAACAAGCGAGAGGAAAGCCATGGAACTAGGATATTTCGCGATGCCCTCGCATCCGCCGGAGTGCGGATTGAAGGAGGGCCACGACTGGGACCTGCAGGTGCTCAGGTGGCTGGATGAACTCGGCTATCAGGAAGCGTGGATCGGTGAGCATCACACCGCGCCCTGGGAGCCGCATCCGTCTCCGGATCTGTTGGTCGCGCAGGCATTGCTGCAGACCAAGAACATCCGCATCGGACCCGGCGGCTTCCTGCTGCCCTATCACCATCCGGCTGAACTCGCGAACCGCGTCGCGATGCTCGATCATCTCTCCGATGGGCGGCTCAATTTCGGCGTCGCGGCAAGCGGCCTGCCGAGCGACTGGGCGATGTTCAATGTCGACGGCATGTCGGGGCAGAACCGCGACATGACGCGCGAAGCGCTCGAAATCATCCTGAAGCTTTGGAGCGACGACGCCCCGTGGACCTACAAGGGCAAATACTGGACGGTGACGAAGCCGGACACGATGTTCGATTTCCTCAAGCCCCACCTCAAGCCGAAGCAGGCGCCGCATCCGCCGATCGGCGTCGCTGGCCTCTCCAAGAACTCCGATACGCTGAAGCTCGCGGGCGAGCGCGGCTTCATCCCGATGAGCCTCAACCTCAACCCGGCCTATGTCGGCAGCCACTGGGATTCGGTGGAGGCGGGCGCAGCGAAGACCGGCCGCAAGCCGAGCAGGCAGGATTGGCGATTGGTGCGCGAAGTCTTCGTCGCCGACACCGACGAGGAAGCCTGGCGGCTGTCGACCGGCGACATGATGGGGCGGATGATGGGCGAGTATTTTCTGCCGCTGCTCGGCCACTTCGGCTTCAAAGACTATCTGAAAGCGACGCCTGACGTGCCGGACAGCGACGTCAACGTCGAATATTGCGCCCGCCACAACTGGATCGTCGGCTCGCCCGCGACCGTGACCGAAAAGATCGAGAGGATCTATCAAGAGGTCGGCGGCTTCGGCGTGTTGCTCGTGTTCGGCTTCGACTACAAGCACAAGCCGGAAGCCTGGCACCACTCGCTGCAGCTGTTGAAGCAGGAAGTGCTGCCGCGGCTGAAGCATCTCGGCAGCGAGTTCGGCCGCGCCGCGTAGCGGCGTAGGGTGGGCAAAGCGACTACACCCACCGCAGCTCACCACAAGTGACGATGAAAGCGTGCCCACCATCACGAGCGGAGTGCTTGATGGTGGGCACGCTGCGCTTTGCCCACCCGACGAGTCTGCAGAAAATCGATAATCGCGGTAATTAATCGCTGCTATCAGCGCAACTTGCGGTGAACGCGGGCCGCCGGACATGTGCAGCGCCACATGCGAACGGTATCTTTCACGCTATCGGAAAGAGGCGTAGCCTGATCATCATCATGGGGGATCGGCACGATGCGGTCCCGCGTACGAAAGTTCGCCCATGTTCTCGAGCGCCTTGGCCTTGCCATGGCGGGAGCCGCGAGCGGCCTGTTCGTGGCGGCCCTTGTCGGGTCAGGCATCGCTGCCTTTACGTCGCAGGGATTTCTTCTGCTCATGATGGTTTGCGGCGCAATCGGCTTCTATGTCGGCATCGACACGCCGCCACTGCCATTCCAGCCGCCGAGCGATGAATCCTCGCGCGGGAATATCGATGCGGCGGAATTCCTGAGCGCGTTCGGGACCTTTCTTGCGGCACTGGTCGCCTTCGTCTCGGTGGTCCTCATCGTGCTTCGCATCGAGCCGCACGTCGCCTGGACGGTTGCAGTCATGATCGGATGGGTGTTCGGCGTCGCCATGCAGATTGTCGCCGGCACGATCGCGCGCATGCGCTAGTCGAAGCTGGACCTTCGATGGATTAATTTCAAGGAAAATCAGTGGCTTACCTCATGGATCGGACGGTTTCCTGCCGACCGGGCATTCGATTTTCGGCCTCGTGAAGAAATTTCTTGAGCATTGCTCATTTTCTCGCTATATGCATGAGCGTTGCTCAAAACGATCCGGAGGCCGCTCACATGGAAACGCTTGTCCTGCAACTGACCCGGCAACTGACCGCGACCTTCTTCGAGGATGTTCTCAAGTCCGTCCTGGAATTTGGCAGGTCGATCGCCCGCGGCATCACCGCGCCGATCAATCGTATTGCCAACGCCTGCGACGTTGCCGGCGTGCTCGAACGCCGCCGGTTCGCAGCACAGATGCGGCGTCGTGCGCGGCAAATGCAGCGTCCGCGCGGGCGTTGGCCGTTCGGTTCGCTCAGCGAACTCACCTGAGACGGTCCAATTCGCCTCGATTGCGGAGCGGGTTCCTCACCAAGAAATCACCATGCTCCGCATGTCGCCGGCGGACGTGGCCGCCCCACAGCCAGGCACAAGGTCTCCTACATCTTTGACGTGCATGGTCGGCCGAATGCCGCAACTTGCGACGTCGAACCGCGAGGCAATCAAGAACACTAATAGCAACGGCATCGCTGCTTAACTTTCGCTTTTCCTGACCCCGATAACCCCAAAACGAATTTTACAAGGCCAAAGATTTCCGGCCGAACTGCCCAGGAACCGATTATGATCAAACAGTTGATGTCGTCGCGCCGTTTCGCGCCATTGTTCTGGGCGCAGTTTTTTTCGGCGCTCAACGACAACGTCCTGAAGAACGCGCTGGTCATCATCCTGCTCTATGGCGCCACCACCGGCGAGAATGCGTCGCTGGTAACCATTGCCGGTGCAGTTTTCATCTTTCCTTTCTTCGTATTGTCGGCGCTCGGCGGCGAGCTCGCAGACAAGTATGTGAAGTCGGTCGTCGCGAGGCGGCTGAAATTCGTCGAGATCTTTGCCGCCTGCTTTGCGGCGGCCGGCTTCTTCCTGCATTCGGTGCCGCTTCTGTTCGCCGCGCTGGCGCTGTTTGGCACGGTCGCGGCGCTGTTCGGTCCGGTGAAGTATGCAATCCTGCCCGACCAGCTTTCGGTCGGCGAGCTTGCCACCGGCAACGCGCTGGTCGAAGGCGCAACCTTCCTGGCAATCCTGATCGGCACCATCGCCGGCGGCCTGTTCGTCGCGGGCGCGAGTCACATGGGCTGGATCTCGCTTGCCGTGGTCGGCCTGTCCGTTCTGTCCTGGGCTTTCGCCGCGCGCATTCCCGCCAGCACGCCGTCCGCGCCCGAACTCGCCATCACCACCAATCCCTGGACGTCCACGGTGTGGCTGCTCAAGTCGCTCTATGCTGAGCCGCGTCTGTGGGACGGCATGGTGATCGTCTCCTGGTTCTGGCTCGCCGGCGCGGTCGTGCTGTCGCTGCTGCCCGCGCTGATCAAGGAAGGCGTTGGAGGCACCGAAGGCGTCGTCACGCTGTGCCTCGCGACCTTCGCGATCGGCATCGCCGCCGGCTCGCTCATTGCGGCCCAGCTCAGCCATGTGAAGCCCAATCTCGCGCTGGTGCCGATCGGCGCCATCATCATGGGCGTGGTCGGCCTCGATCTCGCCGCGGCGATCGGCGCGACCGTGCCGGGCAACGCTGTGACCGCGGCGGCGTTCGCGACCTCGCTCAGTGGGCTGCATATGCTGGTCGGTTTCTTCCTGTTCGCCATCGGCGGCGGCCTGTTCGTGGTGCCGGCGTTCGCCGCAGTGCAGGCCTGGACCGCGCCGTCGGAGCGCGCCCGGATCATCGCGGCCGGCAATATCCTGCAGGCCGGCTTCATGGTGGTGGGATCGCTGTTCGTCGCGCTGCTGCAATATGCCGGGCTTTCGATCGCCTGGATCTTCTTCGGCCTTGCCGTCGCAAGCTTTGGTTCAGTGTGGTTCGTGCTCAAGAAGTGGGGCAAGGAGGGTGTGCGCGACTTCGGCGCGCTCTTGTTCCGTGCGCTGTTCCGCGTCGAGGTTCGCGGCATCGAGAACCTGCCGCCTGCGGGCACGCGCATGCTGATCGCGCCCAACCATGTCAGTCTGGTCGACGGCCCGCTGCTGCACGCGACGCTGCCGATCGACGCCAGCTTCGCGGTCGATACCGGCATCGCAAAGGCGTGGTGGGCAAAGCCGTTCCTGAAAATGGTCCGTCACATCACCGTCGATCCGACCAAGCCGCTCGGCGCGCGTGATCTGATCAAGCTGGTCGCCTCCGCTGAACCTGTCGTGATCTTCCCCGAGGGCCGCCTGACCGTGCATGGCTCGCTGATGAAGGTCTATGACGGCACCGCGATGATCGCCGACAAGGCCGATGCCGTGATCGTTCCTGTCAGGATCGAGGGCGCGCAGCGCTCGCATCTCAGCTATCTCAAGAATGGTGAGATCAAGCGCTCCTGGTTCCCGAAGGTGACAATCACAATTCTGCCGCCGGTCAAATTGCCGATCGACCAGTCGTTGAAGGGCAAGGCCCGTCGTAACGCCGCGGGCGCTGCGTTGCAGGACATCATGATCGAGGCCATGGTGAAGAACGCCATGCTCGATCACACGCTGTTCGAGGCGCTCGCCCATGCCCATCGCGACCGCGACACCGGCAAGGTGGTCGTTGAGGATGCGCTAGGCACGAAACTTACCTATCGCAAGCTCATCCTCGGCGCGCAGGTGCTGAGCCGCAAGCTCGAGCAGGGCACCGCCATCGGCGAGAATATTGGCGTGCTGCTGCCGAACTCGGCTGGCGTCGCCGTCGTCTTCATGGCTCTGCAGACCATCGGCCGCGTGCCGGCGATGCTCAACTTCTCCGCCGGCCCCGTGAATGTACTCTCGGCGATGAAAGCGTCGCAGATCAGGACCGTGTTCACCTCCCGCGCCTTCATCGAGAAGGGTAAGCTCGACAAGCTGATCGCGGCGATCGCTCCTGAAGCGCGCATCGTTTATCTCGAAGACATCCGCGCCACCGTCAACGCGCTCGACAAGATCCGCGGCCTCTTGGCCGGCACCGCGCCGCGCGTTGCGCGCAGGGCCGATGATCCCGCCGTGATCCTGTTCACCTCGGGCTCGGAGGGGACGCCGAAGGGCGTCGTGCTCTCCCACCGCAACATCCTGGCCAATGCGGCGCAGGCGCTGGCGCGGGTCGATGCCAATGGCAACGACAAGGTGTTCAACGTGCTGCCGGTGTTCCACTCGTTTGGCCTCACCGGCGGGATGATGATGCCGCTGCTCGCGGGGATTCCGATCTTCATGTATCCGTCGCCGCTGCATTACCGCATCGTGCCCGAACTGATCTATCAGACCGGCGCCACCATCCTGTTCGGCACCGACACCTTCCTCACCGGCTATGCCCGCTCGGCGCATGCTTACGACTTCCGCACGCTGCGGCTGGTGCTGGCGGGCGCGGAGGCGGTGAAGGATCGCACGCGGCAGGTCTATATGGAGCGCTACGGCATCCGCATCCTCGAAGGCTATGGCGTCACCGAGACTGCGCCGGTGCTTGCCATGAACACGCCGATGGCGAACCGCCCCGGCACCGTGGGCCGGCTTTCGCCTCTGATGGAGTACCGCCTCGATCCGGTCCCCGGCATCGAGGAGGGCGGCCGGCTCTCAGTGCGAGGGCCGAACGTGATGCTCGGATACTTGCGCGCGGAAAACCCCGGCGTGCTGGAGAAGCTCGTCGATGGCTGGCACGACACCGGCGACATCGTCACCATCGATGCCGCGGGCTTCATCGCCATCAAGGGCCGCGCCAAGCGGTTTGCCAAGGTAGCGGGCGAAATGGTGTCGCTGTCGGCGGTGGAAGCGATGGCGTCCGCGCTGTGGCCGCGGGCGATCTCGGTTGCGGTCTCCATTCCCGATGCGCGCAAGGGCGAACGCATCGTGCTCCTGACCACGCAGCGCGATGCCGAGCGATCTGCGGTGCAGCGCCAGGCCAAGGCGACAGGCGCCTCCGAGCTCGCCGTGCCGGCCGACATCCGCCTCGTCGACAAAGTGCCGCTGCTCGGCTCCGGCAAGACTGACTATGTCGCGGCAACCGCGCTTGCCAAGGAACTCGCTACCGCGGCGCCGTCGGCAGAGCCGATGGCCGACGTGGCGTAACGGGTCCCGCCTCTGGCGGGCCCGATGACAGGCTCCGCGACGAAGCAATCCATTTCTCCGCACGCGGAAGCATGGATTGCTTCGCGGAGCCTGTCATCGGGCGGCGCCCCGCGCCGACCCGTTGGCTCGCAATGACGATGGCTGAGGCGGTTGTCCTTCCCGCGTTCCTGTTGTCCAATAAGCTCATAACCAACAACACTCGGGCGGCTCTGCGACGCCGGCCGGAATTTTGGAGGAACTCGATGCCTCTCCCGCTTGATCCCGTGATCGAGAAGATCATCCCGCTGCTGCCGCTGCGCGATCCTAAGACCATGACGCCGCAGAGCGCGCGGGAATCGCTGCGAGCGCTGGCCGCCGCGCGCGCCGAGATCCCGCCGCCGCTGGTCGAGCACGTCAAGGACATCACCATCGCCGGCGGCGCCGGGCCGCGTCCGGCGCGGCTCTATCGCAATGGCAGCGGGACCGCACCGACGGTCGTGTTCTTCCACGGCGGCGGCTGGGTCGCGGGCGACCTCGAGACGCATGACCGGCAGGCGCGCAATCTCGCCATCGAAACCCGCGCGGTGGTGGTCTCCGTCGACTATCGCCGCCCGCCGGAGACGCGTTTCCCCGGCGCGTTCGAGGATGCCTTTGCCGCGGTGCGCGACGTGGTCGGCCGCATCAAGGAATTCGGCGGCGACGTAGCCCGCGTCGGCGTCGCCGGCGACAGCGCTGGCGGCAATCTCGCAGCCGCCAGCGCGCTCGCCTGCCGCGATGCCGGGATCAGGCTCGCCGGCCAACTGTTGGTCTATCCCGTCACCGACGTCGTCGGCAATTTCGCAGACACTGCTGAGAATGCGCGGTTTCCGTCGCGGGCCGAGAACGCGGAAGGATATTTTCTGTCGCGCGCGGTGATGGAGTGGTTCTGCGGGCATTATCTCGAAGAACGCGGACATGGCGCGGATTGGCGGGTCTCGCCGCTGCGGGCGAAGGAGTTGAAGGGCGTTGCACCCGCCGTCGTCACCACCGCCTGGTTCGATCCGCTACGCGATGAGGGCATGGCCTACGCCAACGCGCTGCGCGAGGCCGATGTGCCGACCACGCATCATGACGGGCAGGGCCTGATCCACGGCTATTTCGGCCTCGTCGACGCCTCCGAGGCCGCGCGAGCCGAGGCGCAGCGCGCGCGGGCGGACTTCAAGGCGCTGCTCGACAAGGGCGCGTAACGTCAGCCGACGGCGCGCACGCCTTTGGCGAACGGGCTCAAGCCCAGCCATTGCTGCATCGAGCGGGCGATCGCCTTGTCGCCGGTGAGCTCGATGCCGCCGTTTGCCACCTCGCGCTCGAGCGTGGCGATCCCCATCCATACCGCGGTCATCGTTCGCAGCGGGCAGGTCACATAGAGATCGACCTCGTAGCCGGGATCGGTCAGGCAGAGGTCGACGGTGACGCCGTCGATCACGAGCCACCAGGATTTGCGCTCGCCCGACAGCTCCGGATAGATGAAGTTGATGGTGCAGCGGCGCCGCGGCAGCGGCTCGGGGCGCAGGTTCCGCCGCATGTCCCACATCAAAAGTGAGGGATCGAGGTTCTTCAGCGACAGCGAGGACTCGACCCAGCGCTGGGCCCAGAAGCCGAGCGACATGATCACCTCCCGCAAATCCTCGCCGGCCTGCGTCGGCCGATAATCCATCACGCCCGACTGGCCCGATGGCGTCACGCTGATCAGCCCGGCCACCTCCAGCTCCTTCAGCCGCTTCGACAGCAGCGAGGGTGACATCCGCGGCACGCCGCGCCGGAGGTCGTTGAAGCGCGTCGTGCCGCAGAGCAATTCGCGCAGCACCAGCACGGTCCAGCGATTGCAGACGATCTCGGCTGCCATCGCGACCGGGCAAAACTGCCCATAGCTTCCGCGCTCGGTCCTGTCAGGCAATCGGCTCCTCCTGAAATGCGGTAGTACAGATATGCTAGCGCGGAACCGGCACCAGGCCGGAAGATGCCGCGAAAAATGTAAGCATTCCGGACGCTGTAGAGACCTCATCGATGGACACGGCGTCGCAGTACAGTTCCTGAACTGGAGCGCCCTTTGCGGCGGAATTAGGCTCTCCCACGGTGGATATTCTCAACGATGGAGAGTGTCATGAGCAGCAACGCAGCACACAGTTTCGATGCGTCAAAATCGCGCAGCGCGGTCGAGATCGCAGAGGAGCTCGGCCCGATTTTCGCGCGGCGCGCCGAGCAAGAGACGAACGAGGACAGGTTCGTCGCCGAGGATTTCGCGGACCTGAAGGCGGCAGGCCTCGTTGAAGCCGGCGTGCCGGCCGAGCTTGGCGGCGGCGGCGCCGATGTCGACGAACTCGCCGAGATGCTGCGCACGCTGGCCCATTACAGTGGCTCGACCGCGCTCGCTTTCTCCATGCACACCCACCAGGTCGCGGTCCCCGCCTGGCGCTGGAAGGTGCAGAAGGCGGCTCCCGCGGAGCCGTTGCTCCGGCGCATCGCCAATGAGCGCATCATCCTGTTGTCGAGCGGCGGCTCGGACTGGATCGGCGGCTCCGGCCGGGCCGAGAAGGTCGACGGCGGCTATCGCATCACTGCGCGCAAGGTGTTCTCGTCCGGCTCTCCCGCCGGCGACCTCTTGATGACAAGCGCGGTGCTGGAGAGCGAAGGCGAGCCGGCGACGGTGCTGCATTTCGGCGTGCCCATGAACTCGCCGCATGTGAAGGTGCTCGACAATTGGCGTACGCTCGGCATGCGCGGCACCGGCTCCAACGATGTCGTGATCGATGGCCACATCGTGCCGGAAGCGGCGGTCGCAGCAAAGCGCAAGGCCGGCGAATGGCATCCGCTGTTCCAGATCATCGCGACCACCGCGTTCCCGCTGATCTACTCGGTCTATCTCGGCGTTGCCGAGAGCGCGCGCGACATTGCAATCGCGACCGCGAAGCGCAAGACGCCGGACCAGCATGCGATCCAGCTCGCCGGCCGCATGGATACCGAGCTCGTGGCGGCGCGGCTCGCGCGGGAATGGATGCTGGCTGCTGTCAGGCTCAATGCGCCGTCGGCTGCGACCGTCAATCAGGTGATGATGGGCCGCCAGCTCGTCGCGCGGCATGCGATCGCGGCGGTCGAATATGCGATGGAGCTCGCCGGCGGCGCAGGCTTCTATCGCGCAACGGGGCTGGAGCGGCGCTTCCGCGACATCCAGGCGGCGCGCTACCATCCGTTGCAATCGGGCCCGCAGGCGCAATATGCGGGATCGATGGCGCTCGGTTTGCCGGTCGACCGGGTATATTGAGCACCGCGCTGATGAAGATGACCCGCGGTCGCGCGGCGTTCGTTGTTGCGAGGCAGGCGGTCCTTCACGCCGCCGCCGGCGTCGAATGGATTGCCGCCGCGCTTGCCGAGCACATGATGACGACGGCCCATGCCGGCGCGACGTTTTCGCTTCTGATGTCAAAGAACCGAGGGGATGCGCGCCGGCGTTCTCGCGGCGAAAGGCGCCCGAGGCTTGCGGCCGTTTCACCCTCTTGAGGAACGAACCTCAGGGTAGGCACGAGTCACACTCCGCTGTCGTCCCCGCGAAAGCGGGGACCCATAACCACAGCTGATCGTTGTGGCGCGAGCGAGCGGTTGCGGCGGAGCAGACTGCAAACGCTGGTGGTTATGGGTCCCGGGACCCGGCTACGCCAAGACTTCGCCGCGGCGCGCAACCTTGGGTCGGCGGGAGGGGGCTCGGTCGGCTGCGGCTGCCTCCAGGTTTTGATCCTGATCGAGCTCAGCAGGATCGCGGCGACGATCATCACCAGGATTCCGCCAAGGCTGACCGCGATCTGCATCGACAGCCCATCCGAGATGTCGAGCAGCGCCACGTGGCTGGCGAACGCCAGCAGAACGCCGAGGCAGTAGATTGGAAGCGAGTTCGCGCCACAGCGTATCGCGCCGCGCATCACCGGCGTCGCCAGCCCTCGCCAATTGTGAGGCACAAACCATACGGCCAAAACCGCAACAGCAAGAAAATGGAGCAGTCGAAATGGACTGAGATTCGATTTGTCGATTGGGAAAAGCAGATTCGTCAGGGTCTGCGGGACCAGCGGTTCCAGCGACGTCACGCGCGAGCTCAATGCGATAACCAGGCTGAAAACCAGATAAAGAACGGCCAGGACCAGCGCCGCGCGCGAGGTCACCCACGGCCGAAATCTGTTTCCCTCGATGACCCACCAGGCGCCAAGCACAAGCAGAAGCTGCCAGGCGAGTGGATTGAAGAACCAGACGTTGTGCGGCCAAGCGGGAACGGTCCAGCCGAAGACGCGCACGAGCCCATAAAGCAACACCGAGGCGCCAAGCGTCACGTTCGGTACCCGCAACAACAGCCACAGAAGCGGCGCGAACAAGACGTGATAAATCACGAAAACCGGCAAGATGTCGGTGTTGACGGGACGGTATTGCAGGATCGCAGCATGCGCGAGCGCCGCGCCCGGATGCTCCAACAGGATGCGCGTATTGGTCTCGTCAGCAAGATGGTCGCGGCCTGCAAGGTAAACCATGATGACGCAAGCGAGCGTGAGGAGCAAAGATGCAGCATATATGTCCCATCCTCGCCGCAGCGAACGGCCGAGCACGCCGCTCCAGCCCTCGCGCTGACGTGCCCTTCCGTAAGCCAGCGCACAGGTGACGCCCGACATGAACATGAATACTTCCGCGGCATCGCTGAAGCCGTAGTGCCGCAGTGTCAGCCAACTTCCGATGTTGCCGGGAACATGGTCAAGAAAAATGCACCATAGTGCGATGCCGCGGCAGGCATCGATCCGCAGGTCGCGGCCAAACCCCTCGAGTTCCGGCGGCGACTCGTCAGCCGATCGCTTCGAGATGTGAGTTCGATCATGCATTTGGTTACCCTGTCCAGCGTGCGGGCGCGCTCTCGGTGGGACACAGGTCGACGAGACAGCCGATGCGGTTACGAGGCCCGGCTATCGGATGGCTTGGGCTTCTTCCGTGGCGGGTCCGCCGTCCCCACCGCTAACCCGATCACCAGGGCCGGCACGATCGCCGGCGTCCCAATTCGCTTTCCGGACTTCGTCGCTCGCAGCCGGGATCAGAAGCTGCTGCCGCATTTCGGCGAGGCGGGCGCGGCAATATTCGCGGTAAAGCAGGTCTAATATGATGGACATGATCGAATCCTCGCTTGATCATCACCGTCGACATCCCACGCATTTCGCCCACGGCCGAAAATGACCTGTGCCGGGGGAGGATCTGCAGATCGATCTGCACCGCGGATCGTTGAGTTCGATCAATCGCGAACAAATTAGTAAAGCTGGACCCGCGCTTGCAGGCGCCAGCAATTTTTGAAAATGGACGTGGTGGCGGCAACGAGAAATAGAGCTATCACGGCTATCTCTCCTTAAAGGAGATTTTTGGCGTCACGACTCTCTTAAGAATGACTATGGGACTGATTTTCCGGCCGCCAAGTGAGCCAATTCACAACAGTATCGATCACGGGTGAGTGACAGTAGCAGGCGGACGCTGTCGTTTCTTGGACTACTGCGCACCGCGTAACGGAAGGTTGGTGCGCGAATAGCAAACTATAATGCCAGCAGCCGTTTGTTGGAGCACTTTGTCCGAATATTTTATCAAAGCTGGGAGAGTTGCCATGTCTAGCGGCCCAGCCGATTTCGTATCGTATCGATTCTCGACGCGCGAACTCCCGGAGCGGATGCGCATCCCGATATGGCGCGAGAAGTTTGGTCGAACCATAGTCCGCGCCGATATCGAGCCGTCATCGGAGGTGCCGTTTCAGGCCGAAGCGGCACTACACGCTCTTCAGGGGTTGCGCATGCTGTCCTTGAAGGGTTCAGCAATGCGCTTCAAGCGGTCACAAACGAACATTGTTGATGGTGATGACTCGATCGGCCTCATCGTCAATCTGCCCGGCAGGAGTCAGCTGTCGCAGCGCGGCCAGGAGTTCGAGCTCCGCGGCGGCGATGCAATGGCTATCCTGCATTCGGAACCCGTCGCTGTCACCTATCTGGAAGGATTGCAATTTGGTTTGGCCTTGCCGCGCGATGCGCTTGCCTCGCACGTGACTGGTGTCGACGACCTCACCATGCGGCCGATTCATCGCCGGACCGAAGCGCTTCGACTTCTCATGACTTATGTGAAGTTGGCATTGAAGGAGGGCGCGCTAGCTGCCCCTAAGCTACGTGATACGATCGTTAGTCACATCCACGATCTCGCGGCGCTCGCAATGAGCGAGCACGCTCCCTTGGGTGAGAGCAACGCGAGCGCAGTCATGGCTGCGCGCCACAGCGCCGCCCTCGATCATATCGCGGCGCACTTTCAGGACCCGGAGCTCACCCTTGAGGTGGTAGCCGATAGGCAGGGCATCTCTCCTCGTTATCTGCAGCGCCTGATGGCGACATCCGGGACGTCGTTCACGGGGCGCGTGAATGAGTTACGGCTGCAAAAGGCGTTCATGCTGCTGAGCGAGGCCCACGACAACGCGCGGCGCATTTCCGACATCGCGCTGGAAGTCGGCTTTTCGGATATTTCGCATTTCAACCGACTATTCCGCGCCCGCTTCGGCGATTCGCCACGCCGCGTGCGCAGCGCCGGTGGGAGTAATGGTGAGTGACACGTGCCCCCGATCCGCGAGTCGTGCGGCGCTGGCGTCGCGCAACACTTGCATCTGTCGTAGGGTGGGCAAAGCGCAGCGTGCCCACGGCCACGAGCTGAGTGCGGATGGTGGGCACGCTTTCGCTTTGCCCACCCTACGTTTCTGGTTTGCCGGTCAGGCGATCACACTCCGCTGTCGTCCCTGCGAAGGCATGGACCCATAACCATAGGATCTCGTTGTGGGCGTTCACTGTGACTCTGAGTCTCGCGCCACACTTGCGGTCGTGGTTATGGGTCCTGGGTCGCGCTTCGCTTGCCCGCTACGACGGGGAGGAGAGAGCAACGCCTCAATCATTACCGATGGTTTCGCCGAACAGCTCCCAGGTTTCGCCGTTGAAGCGCTGCAGGCGCATGGCTTCGATCGGGAAGTAGTCGGTCGGTGATGTCTTGAGCTTGATGCCGGGCAGCAGCATCGGCAGCGTCGTGTCGAGATTGGCGGCCTGCTTCATGATGTTCTCGTGTGTCAGCTCGTCGCCGCATTGCCTCAGCACCTGCACCGTGGCTTCCGCCACGACATAGCCGTAGACGATGAGCTGGTCCTGCATGTTGCCGTCAGGGAAATAGGCCTTCATGAAGGAAAGCCATTGCTGGACATCCTTGTCGTCCTTCCACTGCGGATCGTTCGGGTCCTTCAGCGAGTAGGACGAGATGATGCCCTTCGCATGCTCGAAGCCGGCGGGCTTCAGCACTGAGGAGACCGAGGTCGAGGTCGCGGCCAGGAAGAACATATCCGGCTTCCAGCCGATCTCGCCGACCTTGCGGATCGCCTGCGCCGCCTGTTTCGGGATCGCATGCATGAACAGCACGTCGGCGCCGGATGATTTCAGCTTCACGATCTGGCTGTCGATGGTCGGATCGGTGGATTCATAGGTCGCCTCCGCCACGATCATCTTGGCGTGCTCCGGCCCTAATCCCTTCTTGAAGCCGTTGCCGTAATCCTTGCCGGCGTCGTCATTCTGGTAGAACAGCGCGATCCTCGCGTCCGGCTTGTTCTTCAGCACGTATTTTGCGTAGACCGCGGTCTCGGCCTGGTAGGAGGGCTGAAAGCCGATCGAATAGGGGAAGTGCTCGTGGTCGCCCCACAGCGTCGCGCCGGCGCCGACGAAGAGCTGCGGCACTTTCTTGTCGTTGAGATATTTGCGCACGCTCAATCCAGTCGGCGTGCCCAGCGGGTTGAGGATCGCGGCCACTTCCTCCTGCTCGACCAGCTTGCGGGTCTGCTCCACCGTCTTCGGCGGGCTGTAGGCATCATCCAGGCTGATCAGGTTGATCTTGCGCCCGTTGATGCCGCCCTTGTCGTTGATCATCTTGAAATAGGCGAGCTGGGTCTTCGCGATGACGCTGTAGGCCGAGGCCGGCCCGCTATAGGGAGAGGTCTGCCCGAGCCGGATCTCGGTGTCGGTCACCCCAGGCCCATATTTCTTCTCCGCCGCCGCGGCTGCCGATGTCACGAGCGCTGCGATCGCGACGAACGCCTGCCATTTCATTGTCTCTCTCCCTTGCTCTTGTTCTGCTTGTTTGATCGAGCGCGCCGCACGCGCGGCGTGTCGACAGGATGAGCAAACCAGCGGGCGGAGATCGTGACAAGCGCGCGGGCGGGGAGGTGGCGCCGCGGCAAATGCATGTGATTGGCGAGCATGCCGCGAGAAGGAATTAGTGGTGCTGGCCTGTGGTTTTGCCGCTTGCTCCGCTTCGCCTCTCACCTTGTGGGCGAGGCCTGAGCGCATGCAGCGAAGCGGAATGCGATCCGGGTGAGGGCTCCCGGCCTATCGAGGGACTACGCCTCGCGGAGGCATACCCCTCACCCGGAATTCCCGCTGACGCGCGAAATCCCGCTTCTCCCACAAAGGGAGAGGCGGGAGACTGCGGCGCAGGCGTCGCGCAACACGCGCCGCCGCTCACGCCGCTTCCGGCGGGGCCTGCTCGGTCGGCGCTTCCGGCATCGGGAAGGTCCTGTACTGCTTCGGCAGGTTGATCGGCCGATAGTCCGTCACCGCGTCCATGCGCTTCACCACCGATTCATGGATCACGGCATCTTCAGGAATCAGCCGCGGCTCGCAGTCGGGGATGTAGAAGCCGAAATGCGTTTTGCGCTCCGGCCATTCCTTGTAGGTGGCCTTCTTCGGGATGTATTCGAGCATGCGCCAGCCCCAGGTCATCGGGTCGTGCATCTCGCCCGCCACATCGGGCTTCACGTAAGTGAACGGGCTGCCCCTGCGCTGCACGCCCCAGGCGAGTTGCTTCACCATCTGCATGTTCACCGTCAGCCCGAACTTGGTGGCTTCCTCGATCATCCACAGCAGCGGATATTTCGACAGCGCGCTTTGCGCTTCCGGATAGCCGCCGCCGATGTCGCCATGCACACCAGCGAACCACACCTGCAGGATGTCCTGCGGCTCGGCCTTCTCATCGGGGATGAAGCGGTTGCTGAAGAACAGCTGCGGCTCGTCATACTTCTTCAGGCGGAACATGCAGCGCCGCTCGTCGATCGAGATCGCCTGGCGGAAGGTGCGGATGCTCGGATTGTGCATCGTGAAGGCGAGCTCTTCCAGGCTCGGCCAATAGAACCGGTCCGGCCGCGGCACGAAGATGCTGGCGACCGTATCCCAGACGCCGACGAAGCGGATGGTCGGCCAGCGCACCGAGAGGATGCGCGCGAACTGCGCCGCGTTGTCGTAGCGGTCCTTCGGCAGCGGCCCGAACTCGTCGCTTGGCGGCGGCAGCGCCCGCAGGCTTGCGCCCTCGCCTGTCTTGTGGCTATCCGAGAACTGCTTGTAGGCGGTGAGCCCGCTGCCGGCGAGGTTGACCTGCTCCGGCGCGATCAGCCCGATCTTGTGGATCAGCCCGGCCAGCACGCGCACGGTATAGGCGCCGCGCGAAAAGCCGAACAGATAGATCGCATCGCCATCCTGGTAATGCTGCACCAGGAATTCATAGGCCGCGAGCACATTGTCATCGAGCCCATAGCCGGTGGTGAGCCCCAGGATCGTGTTGAAATTCTGCTTCAGCTTGTGCCACGGATCCGGCCTCGCCAGCGTGCCGACACCCGGATCGTAATAGACGAATTGCCTGGGCTGCGTCTTCTCCGTCTTGCGCAGGCAGCGATAGAGCTTCAGGACGTTGGAAATATTCTCGTTGATCTCGTTCCCGGTCCCATCGCAGCAAACAACGATGTTTCGCATGGCGAGCCTCCCCGCTACCTCGGCGAGTATAGCGCAGGTTCGGGAAATTTTGGATGGAGGTTTGCCCGCGCTCGGTTGTGTTCGGTGCAAGCGCAGCGGAAAGCCTCGCGAACTCCGAATTTGAAGCGAGGCGCTTCGACTGTTTAGAGCGGCCGCATACCGAGTAGTCTCGGTTGCAGCCGTTCACAATAAAACGGCCGGCTCTTTCGAGCCGGCCATTCGAAACTCCGAGCTTAAGCTGGCTCGACTACGCTAGCCGAGTCTACTCAGCTCGCCTTCTGCTCCGCAGCCGCTGTCCGCTTCTTCTCGATCTGGCGCTTCAGGTCCAGCGCGCGGGGCGAGAGGTTTGCGGCGCTCGCCTTCAAGAGGAACGCGTCGAGGCCGCCGTTGTGGTCGACGCTCTTCACCGCGTTCGAGGAGACGCGCAGGCGGATGTTGCGGCCGAGCGATTCCGACTGGAAGGTAATATTGCAGAGGTTCGGCAGGAAGCGCCGCTTGGTCTTGATGTTCGAGTGGCTCACCTTGTGGCCCACTTGCGGGCCCTTGGCCGTCAGTTCACAGCGCCGCGACATTGTTCAAATCCTCTTCCATCCCCGCTAAACCAATAGCGCGCGCCGCGCGCGGCGGGGGTCTAAACCTACGTCCATTTTCCAGGAACCGCGGACGTATAGGGGGTGAGCTGCAAAGCGTCAAGGTTTTATCGGGTTTGGAGCCGCTTTCCCTGGTTCCGAAATCCTCGATTCGGGGCGTTTTCTTCGCGCGAACGGTAAAACCCTATGGCACGCAAAACCTGCACGTTCACAAGGCCGTTCAGCCGTTTAACAAACCATATAAAGGGCGTATTCACACCCGTAAGTGGTTCCGTATTCGCCCGCGTTGCTTGCCGGTCATTTCTTCCTAAATGATCTTTCGGCGCCGACGACAGGACTCGTTAAATTTGTGAGCATTTTCAGCAGTTTTCTACCCTCAATGAGGGAATCCTGGCTGTTGTGCGCCGGCGCGCTGTTCCTGATGTTGCCGGAGGGCGCGCTCGCGCAGGGCCGGCTGGATGCGCAGTATGAGGCCTCGCTGGCCGGTATTGCCGTCGGCAAGGGAAGCTGGACCATCGAGATCGGCGACGACACCTTTTCCGCGATCGCGCAGGGCGGCACTTCCGGGCTTTTGAAGGCTTTTGCCGGCGCCGGCGGGGTGGGCGGATCCCAGGGGCGCGTGGTCAATGGCGCGCTGGTGGCGGCGGGCTATACCGTCAACTACAACAGCTACAAGAAATCCGAGATCATTCGGATGGCGCTCAGTGGCGGCAGCATCAAGGAAACCGTGATCGAGCCGGAACCGCCGGTCGATCCGAACCGGATCCCGGTCACCGAGGCGCACAAGAAGAACGTGTTCGATCCGATGACCGGCTCGCTGCTCCGGGTGCCGGGCACGGGCGAACTGATGAGCCCGGATAGCTGCCGCACCAGCGCGGGCATATTCGACGGCCGGCTGCGCTACGATTTGAAGCTCGATTTCAAGCGCGTGGAGATGGTCAAGGCGGAGAAGGGCTATCAGGGCCCGGCGCTGGTGTGCGCGATCTATTTCACGCCGATCGCGGGCTATATCCCCGACCGTCCGGTGATCAAGTATCTCGCCGAGGCGCGCAACATGGAGATCGCCTTCGTGCCGATCGCGGGCACGCGCATCCTGATCCCGTTCCGCGTCAAGATCCCGACGCCGTTCGGGCTCGCCATGCTGGAGGCGACGTCGTTCGTGACGTCAGCCACGCCGCCACGGGTGGCGAAGACGCAGTGAGGCTGGGCTGGTCGCAAGGAGATGGACCGAGTGCTCCGCTCGTCATTGCCGGGCTTGACCCGGCAATCCATCTTACAAGGAGCCCTTCTCTCGATGGATGCCCGGGTCAAGCCCGGGCATGACGAGCCGGGCAGATCGTCGAATCCTGTTGACTCTTTGCCGCTTCTGATTCGACTCCGGCTTTAACAATTTCGCTGTCATCGTGATCGCTGCTAAACCCTATTTGGTGCTGGAACTGAAATGCCGACACGAGATGTTGCGGTGAACGGAGGAGAACACAGGTGGAGTCAGCGATTCGGCCGCGATTCGTTCTCAACTCGTTCCGAAGCTTAAGCGGCGGCATCCGCCGTGTAGCAATCTGAGACAATTTTCCTAGTCGCGCTTTCTTTCATCTCCAAGAAAAGCATCAAGAAAAGCACCTCGAAATCATGGCTCTTTCCTCTCCTCCCTTCGCCCATGAGCGCGCGCCCGGCGCCGGCGTCACGGCTGTGCTCGGGCCGACCAATACCGGCAAGACGCATCTGGCCATCGAGCGCATGCTTGGGCATTCGTCCGGGCTGATCGGGTTGCCGCTGCGGCTCTTGGCGCGCGAGGTCTACAACAAGATCGCCGATCGCGCTGGGCCTGAGAGCGTCGCGCTGATCACCGGCGAGGAGAAGATCAAGCCGAAGTCGCCGCGCTTCTGGGTCTCGACCGTCGAGGCGATGCCGCGCGATCTCGATGTCTCGTTCCTTGCGGTCGACGAGATCCAGATCGCGGCCGATCTCGAGCGCGGGCATGTCTTCACCGACCGTATCCTCAATCGGCGCGGGCGCGACGAGACGCTGCTGCTCGGGGCTGCGACGATGCGTCCCATCATCGAGCGGCTGTTGCCAGGCGCCTCCATCATCACAAGGCCAAGGCTCTCGACGCTCGAATTCGCCGGCGACCGCAAGATCACGCGGCAGCCGCGGCGCACCGCGATCGTCGCGTTCTCGGCGGACGAGGTCTATGCGATCGCCGAATTGATCCGCCGCCAGCATGGCGGGGCGGCGGTCGTGCTCGGCTCGCTCTCGCCGCGCACACGCAATGCGCAAGTGGCGATGTTCCAGAACGGCGACGTGGATTATCTCGTCGCCACCGACGCCGTCGGCATGGGGCTGAACCTCGACGTCGATCACGTCGCCTTCGCCTCCGACCGCAAATATGATGGCTATCAGTTCCGCCGCCTGACGCCGGCCGAGTTTGCGCAGATCGCAGGCAGAGCCGGCCGCGCGACGCGCAATGGTACCTTCGGCACCACAGGGCGCTGCGCGCCGTTCGAGCCGGAACTGGTGAACGCGCTGCAGAACCACACGTTTGACAGCGTGAAAATGCTGCAATGGCGCAACTCGAAGCTGGATTTCTCCTCGCTCGGCAGCTTGCAGGTCTCATTGTCACTGCCGCCGTCGCATGAAGTGCTGACGAGGGCGCCGATCGCCGAAGACATGCGCGTGCTCGACCACGCCGCGCGCGATGCCGAGGTGCGCGACATGGCGCATGGCGCTGTCGCCGTCGAGCGGCTATGGGACACGTGCCAGATACCCGATTACCGAAAGCTATCGCCCGCGGCCCATGCCGAGCTTGTGACCACGGTTTACGGCTTCCTGATACAAAAGGGGCGTATTCCCGATGCATGGTTTGCTGCCCAGGTCGATCAGGCCGACCGCGTCGACGGCGATATCGACACGCTGTCGGGCCGGATCGCTCAGGTGCGCACCTGGACGTTCGTGGCGAACCGGCCGGACTGGCTGTCCGATCCCGAACATTGGCAGGGGATCACGCGCGAGCTCGAAAATAAATTGTCCGATGCGCTGCATGAACGGCTCACGGAGCGTTTCGTTGATCGGCGTACCAGTGTATTGATGCGCCGCCTGCGGGAGAACTCTGTTTTGAATACTGAAATCGGCAAGACCGGCGAAGTCATCGTCGAGGGGCATGTGATCGGCCGGCTCGACGGATTCACTTTTGCGCCTGACGCGGCGGAAGCGGGCTCAGATGCCAAGGCGCTGCAGGCCGCAGCCCAGCAGGTGCTGGCGCGCGAGATCGATACGCGGGCCGAGAAACTGAGCGCCGCGCCGGACGACAGCTTCGTCCTCACCTCCGACGGCACCATCCGCTGGACCGGCGATGCGGTGGCCAAACTCGTCGCGGCCGACGATGCGCTGCATCCGCGCCTCCGCATCATTTCCGACGAGCGGCTGACCGGCGCGCCGCGCGAGGCCGTGCAGAACCGGCTCGATCTCTGGCTCAAGACGCATATTACGAAATTGCTCGGGCCGCTGTTCGACCTGTCGAAGGCAGAGGACCTGCAGGGGATTGCGCGTGGCATCGCGTTCCAATTGGTGGAAGCTCTCGGCGTGCTGGAGCGGACCAAGATCGCGTCCGAGATGAAGGATCTCGACCAGCCCTCGCGGGCGACGCTGCGCAAGTACGGCGTCCGCTTCGGCGCCTATCACATCTACTTCCCGCAGCTCCTCAAGCCGGCGGCGCGGGCGCTGGCCTCGCTGCTCTGGGCCGAGAAGCAGGACAATGTCGATCTGTCGGCGCTGTCGAACGTGCAGCATCTGGCGTCGAGCGGGCGTACCTCATTCCCGATCGACAAGGGACTGCCGCGCGATGCCTATCGCGTGCTCGGCTACAAGCAGTGCGGCGAGCGGGCAGTGCGCGTCGACATCCTGGAGCGGCTGGCGGATCTGATCCGTCCCGCACTGGCCTGGCGCGAGGGCGCGCCGGGCGAGAAGCCTGCGGGCGCGTTCGACGGCCGCGGCTTCGTGGTGACGCAGGCGATGACCTCGCTCACCGGCTCGGCCGGCGAGGATTTCGCCTCGGTCCTGCGCGCGCTCGGCTATCGCATGGAGCGCCGCCCGCCCCCGCCGCCGAAGCCGGTGGAAGTGGTCGAGACAGTGTCCGCCGAGACGCCGGCGGTGGAAGCGACCGCCGAGGCCTCTGCGGAGGCACCGGCGGAAGAAGTGGCCGCCGAGCTGCCCGCGTCCACTGAGGCCAGCCCATCCGCGGCGCTGTTGCCCGAAGTTACCCTGGCGCCGGTGCCGAGCGAGGAACCAGCGGCTGCCGCCGCAGACCCCGTGGCCGAAGCGCAACCCGGGCCTGAAGTGATCGAGGCGCAGCCAGAGCCGGTGGCTGAACCGCAGCCGGAGCTTGAGGCGATCGAGGCGCAAGCAGAGCCCGTTGCCGTAGTGCAGGCGGACGCGACCGCTCCCGCAGAGGTCCCGGCCGACGCGACGGCAGAGCCGATGCCGACGGCCGCAGCCGAGGCTGCAGCCAGCACCGAGGAAGCTGCACCAGCCGACGCCGTTACCGAGCCAGCCGCAGCCGAGACCCCGGCCGAGCCGCAACTGGTCGAAGTCTGGCGCCCCGGCGGCCGCTCCGAGGAGCGTCGCCCGCGCCATGACCGCAGCCGCCACCGCCATCAGCCGCGCGAGGGCGCACAGGGCGCCGCCGCAGCGGGTGAAGGTGCCGATGGCGCCCAGCGCGACCAGCAGCGCCGTGGTCGCCGCCATCACGAATTCCGCAAACCGCGCGAGGATGCGCCCGTGGGAGCTGCGGCCGCCAGCAATGGCGCCCCGCCTGAGGACAAAGGCGGGCGCCGCGAGCGCTTCGAGGGCAAGGGCCGCGACCGCGACAATGATCGCCGCCGCGATAAATTCTCCGGCGACCGCAAGGATCGCGACCGTGGCGACCGCGAGCGCGGCGGCCGTGATTTCCGCGACAAAGGCGGCCGCGACAAGGGGCGCGAGAGCGGCCCGGCGCTCCGCCAATATGCGAGTTCGGCGCCGCGCGAACGCGAACGCGCGATCGATCCGAATTCGCCGTTCGCAAAACTCGCGGCGTTGAAGGAGCAGCTCGCCGGTAACCGCAAAGATTGAGCCGCGCCAACCCAGGAATGAGGCCGATTGGAGCGCCAGCGTCTCGATAAATGGCTGTGGCACGCGCGGGTGGTGAAGGCGCGCACCAGCGCCGCCGCGCTGGTCGAGGCCGGCTATGTCCGCATCAACGGCGTGCGCGAAAGTGCGCCCGGGCACGCGGTCAAACCGGGCGACGTGCTGACCATCGCGCTCGATCGCAGCGTGCGCGTGCTGAAGGTGATCGGCTTCTCCGAGCGGCGGGGCGATGCGACGGCAGCGCGGGTGCTGTACGAGGATTTGCAGAGCCGCCCCGAGTGATTATCTCGGGCAGGCAATCAGTTGCCCGAAAGACGGCGCCGAAAACCGACTTGCTTATCTTGCAGCAGCGGTTCTCCTGCGCTACGCAATTTTTGAAACGCAAGCCCTTCAAAGAATGAATCCGCTTTCGGAGTCTTTGGTTCGGAGTCCTGGATGACCTACGTCGTCACTGAAAACTGCATCAAGTGCAAATACACCGATTGCGTCGAGGTCTGCCCCGTCGATTGTTTCTACGAGGGCGAGAACATGCTGGTCATCCATCCCGAGGAATGCATCGATTGCGGCGTCTGCGAACCAGAATGCCCGGCGGATGCGATCAAACCGGATACCGAGCCGGGCCTGGAGAAGTGGCTCGAGGTCAACAGCGAATACGCCAAGAGCTGGCCAAACATCACCCAGAAGAAGGACTCGCCCCCTGACGCCAAGGAGTTCGACGGGCAGGAAGGCAAGTTCGAGAAATATTTCTCTGCCAACCCCGGAACCGGCGACTGATTCGCGCGCTGTCCCTGGCCGGATCGAGACCGTTTTCCGGCGGGGAACCACGCCTTCGTTTAACCCTGTTGACAGAGTTATGACCGTCGGCCCCGGCAGGCGACGGGATTCGGCCCTAAATCATTGATTTTTGCGGAAAATGTGCTATATTAGGCACATTGTCAGAGCCGAACCCGGCCATCCTGATCCTTGGCCCCGTTCGTTTCCGCAAAAACACCGAACAGGGGCGTGGCAGTTTCCGCGCGCAGGCTGTGTCACAGAAAACGCGTAAAAAGAGTGCTTCCAAATCGTCAAAGAAAGCCGCTGCAGTTGCCCGCAGCGCAGTCAAGGGTCGTGCCAGGGCGTCCGTGAAGGAAGCCCGTAAGGCTGCGGCTACAAAGTCCTCGAAGAACAAAAGAAGCGTGATGCCAGAAAAGACTGCCAAAACTGCCGCGAAAGCGACAGCCCAGAAGACCGTTGCTTCGAAAGTCGCCGCCAAGACTGCTCCCAAGGCTGCAGCTCCTGCGCCGAAGGCCGCCGTCAAGCCGGCTGCGAAGCCGGTTGCCGCGGCCCCGCGCGTCGAGGAGCCGAAGAAGGTCGTGACCCAGCGTCAGGGATTCAAGGCCAACGAATTCGTGGTCTATCCGGCTCACGGCGTCGGCCAGATCCTCGCGATCGAGGAGCAGGAGATTGCGGGCGCCAAGCTGGAACTGTTTGTCATCAGCTTCATGAAGGACAAGATGACGCTTCGCGTCCCAACCGCGAAGGTCGCCAATGTCGGCATGCGCAAATTGTCCGACCCGGCTCTGGTCAAAAAGGCGCTGGAGACGCTGAAGGGCCGTGCCCGCGTCAAGCGCACGATGTGGTCGCGCCGGGCGCAGGAATACGAAGCCAAGATCAATTCGGGCGATATCGTCGCGATCGCGGAAGTGGTGCGCGACCTCTATCGTTCGGAATCGCAGCCCGAGCAGTCCTACTCCGAACGCCAGCTCTATGAAGCGGCGCTCGACCGGCTGTCGCGCGAGATCGCGGTCGTGCAGCACTCGACCGAGACCGAAGCGATCAAGGAAATCGAGAGCCAGCTCGCCAAGAGCCCGCGCCGTGGCGCAGCCAAGGCCGAAGCCGGCGCCGAGGACGGCGACGGTGAAGGCGACGCCGACGATCTCGACGGCGACAGCGACGACGCTACCGTCGCCGACGAGGCGGCGTAAGCAGCCAGCACAAGTTTTGCAACGAAAAGCCCGGCCAAGCGGCCGGGCTTTTTGTTTTTGCGTCCTTGTCAGGCGGCCGGTCGCTGCGCGGCGGCCGGAAGAACATTCTGATTTAGCCTGAACAGGTTGCCGGGATCGTACTGGGCCTTGAGCGCCGCGAGACGAGCGTAGTTCGGGCCGTAGGCGCCGGACACGCGATCGCTCTCATCCTCCGGCATGAAGTTGACGTAGACGCCGCCGGTTGCGTACGGCGCAGTCTCAGCAAACAGCCTGCGCGCCCAGCTAATCGAGCGTTGCTCGTCGCCGCGGTCACGCCACCGCGTATGGACGTTCATGACAAATCTGGCGTCGCGGTGGGGGAACGCCGTCGCGTCGACAGCCACGCGGCTGGTGGCGCCGCCAAGCTGACCAATGAAAATTTCGCTCTCACCGGTCGGCAAGCTCTTCGTATGGCTTACGAGGGTGTCGAGCAGGCCGTCGCCGAGCTCGGCGAAATTGTGCGACTTCCAGTAATTGTAGGCTCCGGGCGTGAGCAACGGGTCGAACGCGCTCTGCCAGCTCGCGAAAGGCTGCATGCCGATCACGTCGGCGACCGGCTCCCCGAGCGCGCGCAACGGTTCCAGGGCGCGGTTACCCTCGTCCTCGCCACCCGTGTAGCAGACGGCGAACGCGACGATTTCCTTGCCGTGCATTTCGACAGGCAAGAATGGCAGCGGCGGCGCCTGCCGGAGCACCACCCAGATCGTGAGTTCGTCCGGCACTTTGGCGGCGATGTCGCGATAGCCCGCAAGAAGTTCGTTCGCCCGAGCGAAGGGATGGATGATGAGTCCAGAGAGCACCATTGGGCCGACCGGATGCAGGCGAAACTCGAACGAGCTCACGACGCCGAAATTGGCGCCGCCTCCGCGCAGCGCCCAGAGCAGGTCAGCGTCCTCGGCCTCGCTCGCTCGCACGAGTCCGCCATTGGCCGTCACCACGTCGGCCGAGATGAGGTTATCAGCGGCAAGCCCCAATTTGCGGCTGAGCCAGCCGAAGCCGCCGCCCAGCGTCAATCCCGCAACGCCAGTCGTCGAGTTGATGCCGAGGGGGGTGGCAAGGCCGAAAGCCTGCGCCTCCTTGTCGAATTCGCCAAGCGTTGCGCCCGGCTCCACGCGCGCGGTGCGGTTACGCGGATCGATCCGCACCGAACGCATCAGCGAAAGATCGATCAGCAGCCCGCCTTCACAAACAGCACTGCCCGCGATGTTGTGGCCGCCGCCACGCACGGCGAGCAAGAGTCCGTGGTCGCGCGCAAACCCCACGGCGCGCATGATGTCTGCAGCTCCTTTGCAGCGTACGACCGCGCCCGGGTGGCGGTCGATCATCGCATTCCAGATTGTGCGTGCCTCGTCATAGCCCGGCTCGTTGGGCAGGCAGACATCGCCCCGCAATGTTTGCCGAAAGGCATCGATCGCATCGCTTGCAAACGTAATCGCCCCGCCCTGCAGCGAGGCCAGCCGCATCTCCGTCATGGCATCTCCTCCGTAACTAGCGGTGACTGTTTTTCGGGCCAGCATTTTCTGGCCGAGATCAATAAAGAGGCGGGCGCCGTCGATGGCTGTCATTCACAGCCGAGGTAGCGCAAAAAAAGTCTTTTGCCGTCCGTTCGATATAGCGAACGGAGAATTTCCGCCTGGACGTTAGTCCAACCCGATCAATGAATGGTTCAACGACGGAATGTGGACGGGCTTTTTAGCGGATGTCGAAGGTGGAGATGCTGAAGGGCCGAGCCCGCGTCAAGCAAGCTGCGCCGTCGCAACGAGCAGCAATCGCTTGGCCTCAACCAGCTTCATTGTGCCCTCTTCTCTATCGATAACGGGGTCAGCTTTTTCCCGATGTCCACGCCTGCGTTCTGCGACAGGGATGCCGAGTGATCCTGAAGCTGCCGCAGAAACACGGCGGCGATGGCACAAAGCGCATAATTCGAAGTGTCAGAGTGGCTGCCACTTATTCCCGAAACAAAATCCGAGTGTTGCCGTACTAGCACAAGTTTCGCGGGTGAAATGATCTATGCTCGCGGGTGGAATTGGAATGCAGACTTTAATCGCCGCAACAAGTCCATCGGCCGTCCGATCCTTAGGCGACGCCGAAGAGGGGGAACGATATGAAGAAATTTTTGCTGGGCACTGTTGGTTTGATTGCACTCGGCGCGACCGCGCCGGCGCTGGCCGCTGATATGGCGGTCAAGGCGCCGCCACCGCCGCCGCTTCCGCCGGTCTACAATTGGACCGGCTTCTACGTCGGCGCCAATGGCGGCTGGGGCCAGAGCCGCAATTGCTGGGATTTTATCGACGCTTTCGGTGGAGTGTTCAGTGACGGTTGTCGCGAGCGGTCCGGAGGTCTGGTCGGCGGTCAGATCGGGTATCGCTGGCAGTTTGGCGGCGGCTGGGTGGCCGGCCTGGAAGCCCAGGGGGATTGGGCCGATCTCCAGAACACGCGCGCCAGCCTCATCGATCCATTTTTCTCGACGCGCGTGAAAACCGACGGCATAGGCCTTTTCACCGGCCAGATCGGCTATGCCTGGAACACGTCGCTGCTGTACTTCAAGGGTGGCGCAGCGGTGACGAGCAACAGCTTCAGCGTTCTCGATACGCTTACAGGCAGTAGTCTGGCCTCGTTCAGTTCGACCCGCTGGGGCGGTAGCGTGGGTGTCGGATACGAGTACGGCTTCGCACCGAACTGGTCGGTCGGTGTCGAGTACGACCACCTGTTCATGGGCAATGCGAACAATTCGTTCTCGGTGGTCAATCCCATCGTTGCCGGTGCGCTCAATCGGATCAGCCAGGACGTGGACATGGTCACGGTGCGCGTGAACTATCACTTCAACTGGGGCGGTTATGCCTCGCCTGCCCCTTACTGATCGACTGTCAATCTCCAGCAAACTTCAAGCCCCGGCATCGTCCGGGGCTTTTTGTTGAGCGGGCCCGATCCTCCTGGCCTGCGGCAATCGGTCATTCGTGCTGTCCTAGAGCGTGATGACTTCTCTTCGACTCGTCATCCCGCTCTAGCCCTTTGTTTGAGCATGATCTTTTCGGAAAACCGGTGTCCACTTTTCCGGATCATGCTCTAGTGATCACGTTTGTTCGCGCAATTCCATTGCACATCCGTCAACGTCGCTTCTGCTTTCTTGGGCGCTTGCGGCCTCCTCCCGGAGGATTGCTGTCGCCGGCTTCGTCTTGTCGGTTGCAACGCCGGCGCAGGCGTTGAGGCCCGGTCACATTCACTCCGCAAGAGGCGGCGCTAACCAGCCCCTTAAGCCCACATAGAGCGTCGCCGTCCTTGACACGTTTGCTTCAGCCGACTGCGAGCGGGAATTGTGCTCGCTCGCCCTGCCTTGACCTAAGTCAATGTCAGCCGGATGACCGATCATTGAATCAGGAGCAAGAGCCATTCCGTTGCGCTTCTGATTGGGGAGAGATGAGTGATCAGGACGCTACTCACACTCTCGGCCATTTTCCTGTCGGCGGATTGCGCGAGCATGGAGATTTCGCGCGTGGCGGGTTGCTCCGGAGATGTCCTGAGGCTGCGGGGCGATATCGAAGAGGGCGACTACATACGATTTAGATCTCATTTCAGTGCCCAGCGGCGAGTTCTCGGCGTCGATCTCAGCTCGAAAGGTGGAAAACTCGATGAAGGATTCCAGATCGCAATCTTCACGCGTCAGAAGCGGTTGACGACGTACGTTTCGGGAGAGTGCGATTCGGCATGTGCGTTCATTTTCTTGGCGAGCCGGAAGCGCTACGTATCGGAGAGCGCAACGATCGGAGTTCACTCGGTTTCAAACGGCCACGGCGGAGAAGATGTCAAAACGATCCGCGATACCATTTACCTGGCCAGGTTGTCGGCGAAACTCGGCATTCCGCTCTCAACGATTGGAAGAATGGTGACGACGCCCGCAGGAAAGATCTCTTTTCTGAATGAGGACGACCTGTTGACGCTGAAGGCGATCGTTCGCGATCCTTTTGAGGGCATCGTGGGAGAAAAGAATTCGCCAGAAAACTGCAGCACCAATCAAACAAAAGCAGCTTCGAACCTGAAACAATCGGCTCCGAAAGCAGCCAGCCATTCGACAACGGATTAGCGGAGGTGGGTTACACAGAACAGTCGTAGTGGCGGTGTCCTTAATGACTTGGTTTTCGAGGTTCGCGCAGGGGGAGAGGCAGGTTCGGCCGATGATCATTTGTCGAGAATAGGCATGGACGCAATCAAGCTGCCGATCTGGTTGCGCGTCGCTATGGTGGCCGGGCTGGTTGCCCTGGCCGCGGGGGCAAGTCTATTCGCGTATCGCTGGTATGTCCGGCCGGTCACGCTGTCGATCGCGGTCGGATCCTTGGACGGCGAGGCGCCAAGAGTCGTATCCGCGCTGGCGAGTCGCCTCACCGAGGTGAACGCGCCGGTCCGGCTCAAGGTGGTTGAAACCACTGGCGCAGTCGAGTCCGCCAACGAGTTTGCCGCGGGCAAGACCGATCTGGCGGTGGTCCGCGGCGACGTCGGCGACCTGTCGCAGGCGCAAGCAATCGTCGTCCTCGCTCAAGCGGTGGTGTTGCTGGTCGCGCCACCGGGATCGTCGATCACGGACATGAGCGGCCTCAAGCGCGTCACTGTGGGGGTGGTTGGAGGCGAGACCAATCAGAAGATCGTCAGCGCGCTGACCAAGGAATACGCCCTTGATCGCGCCAATGTCGTGTTCAAGAACCTTGCGCCGGCCGACACGCGCCGGGCGGTCGATAGCAAGGAGGTGCGCGTCGTCCTTTTCGTGATGCCCATGACCGAGAAGTATTTGTCGCTGGTGCGGGGACTCTTCTCCCAGAGCGGGAAAGCCGCCCCGGTCCTGATCCCGATCGATGCTGCGGGAGCCATAGCCGAGAAGGAGCGCGCGTACGAGAGCTTCGACATCCCCAAGGGTACGTTGCGAGGCTCTCCTCCGATCCCGGCAGATGATGTCACGACGCTGAAAGTTTCGTTCTACCTGGTTGCCAAGAAGTCGCTTGATAACGATCTGGTTGCTGATTTCACGCAAGCCTTTACGAGCGCGCGCCGAGACCTGTCCGGCGAACTGCCGATCCTGGCGCAGATGAAGGCGCCCGACACCGACC
This sequence comes from Bradyrhizobium elkanii WSM2783, assembly GCF_000472865.1. Taxonomy (GTDB): domain Bacteria; phylum Pseudomonadota; class Alphaproteobacteria; order Rhizobiales; family Xanthobacteraceae; genus Bradyrhizobium; species Bradyrhizobium elkanii_A. The sequence continues at coordinate 71,410 of NZ_AXAP01000016.1, forward strand.
CCGGCGCCTATCTTCCGGTTCATCCAGGCGCCGCGGAGTTCTACAACGGCACCCAGCAAAGCTTCCTGGACAAGTGGAGCAACGCGATTTTTCTCACGCCAATGGCGTTGGGCGCGCTTGCCTCAATATTGGCAGCGGCCTGGAAATTTCTCAGATCCGGCGAACTCGAGACCAAAGAAGCTGCGCTGGATTCGCTATACGCGCTGGGACAAAGGATCAGAAAGGCTGAAACGGAATCGGAGCTGTTCGAGATTGAAAATCAAATCGACGAAGTTTTGCGTGCGCAGCGTGCCAGAGCGGGGACCGACGACGAAGGCGCCCTTGATGCCGCTACGCTCAATGTCGCCGCCCATCGGCTTGAGAATCTCATCCATGATCGAAAGGCAGTGCTAGCCATAGCAGGCCAACAGACCAAGTTGAGAACCACGTCGTGAGGCTATTAGCAATCGCGCCTGAGTTCGTCGCCATGGATTGCGTGCGTGTCTTCAGCTCCTCATGAAACCTTCGCACTCGGCTTCCGCCCATCCGAGGGTCCTCTCCATTGCTTCACCCTGCGAGTGGCGCAGGCACATCTTGGTCAGCGTCGCTTGCGAGTAGATCTGCTGCGCGACTTTGGGCGGTGCTGGCGAGGCCGCAACTGACAGCTTCTGATGGTTATAGGGGTTCGGATAGTGATAGAGCGTGCCCTTTGGCGGCTCCGCTTCCGCCCAAACCTCCAGTGTCGTGAGGTTCTGGTAGGCCGGCAGATCATAGCCGCCGCTGGCGACCACCAGCTTCTCAATCGATGACGGCTGCGAGAGATGCGCAAGCAGGCTCTTGGCCGCCGCCTTGTTCCTGGAGAATTGCCAGATGGCCCAGAAGAAGGGCACGTAGGGCGCGAAGCGACCTCTTGGGCCGGCCGGAAAGCCGTGGGTCCAGCATTGCTGGGCAACTTGCGGAGCGTCGCGCTTGGCGACTGCCCAGGCGCTCGGCGGGTTCATGATCAGCGCGCCCCTGCCGGAAATCAGCCATTTGTTGTTGGAGGCATCGTCCCATGCCGCGACGTCTGATGGCAGGAAGGCGATCAGCTTCTTGTAGAAATCCAGCGCCTGCCGGACGGCGTCGGTCCTGACAGTCAGGTTGCCTTTGGCGTCGACGAGTTCTGCGCCGAACGACTGGAAGATCGCGCCGGCGGTATCAGTGCTGTCAGCGGTCTCGCCGACACCGATGCCGAAGGGGAAGCCGCCTTTCTGGCAGGCCTCGGCAGCCCTAAGGAACGTATCCATGGTCCAGTTGTCCGCTTTCGGCGGGCTGCCGGCCGGATACATCTCCTGCACATCGATATCAGCGTATTTCTTCATCAGATCGATACGCGAGCAGGGACCCTTGATCTGGCTGCCGACGCACGAGGGAACGGCGAGCCACTTGCCGCCTGCCTGGCCGAGGTATTCGACTGTGTAGTTGACCGCGCCGTTCTGCTGGATGATCGGCGCCATGATGTCGTTGACGGGCTCGAGCAGTTCGGCATTCGCATGCGGCAACCATGTGGCCATGACCAGGATATCGTGGCCGGATTTGGCTTGCGCTTCGGCGGAGACGGTCAGGAGGATCTTGTTGCCCTGGCTGGTGATGTAGTCGATCTGAGCCTCGACCTTTTCCTTCGCAGCCCATTCATTGACGAGATCGGTCAAGGTCTTGTTGGCGCCCGGCACCCAGTGGTCCCAAAAACCCATCGACAGTTTGCCGGCGGCGTAAGCGCCGCGCACATATGGCGCCGTGATCAGCGCTGCGGACGACATGGCAGTCGCACTTACAAATTGTCGTCGCGAAAGCTTTCGTGACATTGTTCCCTCCATGATGGCCAATTGGTGTTTTGTTTTTCGTGGGCTTCGGCGCAGTGCGCGGAAAAGCGAGCGCGCAAGCCTATGGTGACTTGCTTCGCGTGAGATTGAGTAGAATTGATTGATCGAAACACTGCATCGCTAAACGACTCGCGGCAGCAGCGCATTATTGTATGAAATTCAATGCCTAAAGTTGTATTGGAGCAAGCGGTATAATCCGACAGCCACCCTGTCCCAACGTTTCTATCCGTCATCGGATCGCTTCAGAACCAAGAAGCGAAAGACTCATTGCTCCGATTGGGCTGCGCCGCGGTCTGTCTGGTCGCGATGGAGGAACGGTCGCTCGCCGGCCAGTCGAGATAACGAGGGCGCCTTGCCATGGCGGCGGCGCCCGGGCCACTATTGTGCCGGGGTCAAGCCATGCCTTTCCAGGACCTGTCCCTGTTGGCCCCGGATCAGATCAGAGGCTTTTTCGGCGATCATGAGAACACATGCATTTATGTGCCCAGATACGATTGTTGGCATGACTGACGCGTCGACGATCCGAAGCGAGGTCGCGCCAAGGACGGAAAGCTGGCTGTCCACGACACTCCCGATTCCGCAAGTGCCGCACGGATGGTTTGCGGTGATCGCCGTGCTTCGAATCCACTGTTCAATATCGCCGTCCGATTGAACGCGCGAAGGTCCGGCTGATTTTCCTGCCAGCGAGGCAACCGCCGGATGAGCGGCCAATTCGAGACCGATTTTTGCACCACGCAGCAACGTCGCAAGGTCATCCGGGTGCTCGAGGAATCCGTTGCGGATTCTCGGTGCATCAAGCGGGTTTGTCGATCTCAACGAGACCTCCCCGCGACTTTTTGGATGCAGCAATGTTGGACGGATCGCAAAGCCGTCTTCAAAAGCCGGACGAATCCCTGGGAACCAGACGTAGGGCTGAGCGGCCGTTCCCCGAAACATGAATTCGATGTCCGGCGCCTCGAGCGAAGGATCGGTCTTGACGAACCCGAAGAGATACCTGGGAAGCATTGTCCCAGGTCCGGTCCCAAATAGATAAGCTCGGACCAGGGCTAACGAAATTCGGTCAAGGCGCATCGTCCTGTGGAAGGCACCCGGCGTGGGGCGGCTCCAGTTGAACCATGCAGCAAGGTGATCTTGCAAATTCTGGCCTACCGGCAGATCGATAAGCGTTTCGATCCCAAGAGAGGCGAGATGCTTCGTCGGCCCGATACCCGACAACATGAGCAAATGTGGCGTGTGATACGCGCCCGCACACAGTATGATCTCTCGATTCGCCATCACGTAGGCGCTTCGCCCACCGCTGACGTACCGTACTCCCACCGCTCGGGTACCCTCAAAAACGATTTGAGTCGCTTGCGCTCTGGTATGAAGTGCCAGATTTGCGCGCTTCAGCGCGGATCGAAGGTAGGCTGAGGCTGTCGTCTCTCGACGGCCTTTCCAGGTGGTATTTTGGATTATCCCGAACCCCTCGTGCGTTTCTCCATTGAAGTCGTTCGTGAATGTGAAGCCGAGGTCGCGCGCAGCGGCGAGCCAGGCGTCGAACAGCGGATCGACTGAGCGCGAGAACTCGACGTGTATCGGCCCCGATCCGCCGCGCAATACGCTTCCTCCTTCCTGCCACGTTTCACAACGTTTGAAGTAAGGGAGAACATCGCTGTAGGACCATCCTCGGGCGCCCGCGCGAGCCCAGCCGTCATAGTCGGCACGATCGCCGCGCGTGAATGCCATCACGTTGATCGAGTGAGATCCGCCCAACACTTTCCCGCGCTTTGCGGGAATCACCCGGCCATTGAGCCCGGCATCAGGCTCGGCCATCAGGCCCCAATCGTAGATCCCATACTCATGAAGCTTTCCTAGTCCGATCGGAATGCGGACCAGCGGATTTCGGTCGTATCCACCTGCCTCGAGCAAGAGAACAGTTGAATTGGCATCCTCGGAGAGACGGCTCGCCAGGACACAGCCCGCGGAGCCTGCTCCAACAACGATATAATCGTACGATCGTCGTTTCAATTTTTCGACGCTCCAGGACTGCGCTCCGAGGGCGATGCCTGCACCAAGCAGCGCAATGGCCCTGGCGTTAGAAGTAATCAATCAAGAAGAGCCAACAAGCCCGACACCGCAGCGTTCGATGCCGATCTCCGACCATTAGTATGTTTCAGCTGTAACGGGAACGTGCGCCCGGTCAGGCGAGCTCGATGCGGATGCCTTTGGCGCCGTTGAGCAGCCGCCGCAAATGATAGCTGGCGAGCGGATCGTCGGCATGCGTTCCGACCAGTGCGGCGAAAGCCGGCATGGCCGCGGCGTCACCCGACTCGAGCTTGGCAAAGGCGACCGCATATTGCGTCGTGGCCGGCGCATCGAATCTTGCTGCCGATAAAGGCTCGTGGGCGCGCAAAGGCTCGCTACGTCCGCGCAGGACAAGATCGCCGATCGGTCGTCCCTTGAAGTCCTGTGCCGCGTTTGCGACCGCGTCACTGACGCAGATCCGCGTGCCCAGCGCCTTGTTCGCGGCTTCCAGCCTGGCGGCGGTGTTGATCGTGTCGCCGTAGGCGGTGTAATCGAAGAAGCGGTTGCCGCCGAAATTGCCGACCAGCGCCGGGCCGGCGTGCACGCCGATCCGTGTGGCGCCGAAATTCACGCCTCTCTCTTTCCAACGCCCGCGAAACGCTTCCGCCCATTCATCGAGCGCCTGCGCGCAGGCAATCGCACGGGTCGCATAGTCGGGCTGGTCGCCGGGTGCATTGAACAGCACCTGGATGGCATCACCGATCACTTTCGCCACCGTTCCCTCATGCGCGAAGACGACATCCGTCAGGCCGCCGACATACTCGTTGAGCAGTTCCGCCAGCACCTCGGGTACGGCCGTCTCGACCAGCGAGGTAAAGCCCGTGATATCGGTGAAGATCACGGCGACCTTGCGCCAGCGCACCTCCATGTCGTTGCCGTCGTCCCCGGCGGCAAGGCGCTTGGCGAGCTCGGGCGAGAAATAGCGCGACAGCGAGGCGTGGGCGCGCTCCGCTTCCATCTGGCGGCGGCGTGCCTCGCGCAGGACTTCGATGTGACGCATCGTCTTTTCGATCGTCATCTCCAGGTCGGCGAAATCGATGGGCTTGGTGATGAAGTCGAATGCGCCGCGATTCATCGCGGTGCGGATGTTGCTCATGTCGCCATAGGCCGAGACGATGATGGTCGACTTCTTGTCCTCTGCCTCCTGCAGTTTTGCCAGCAGTGACAGGCCATCCATGCGCGGCATGTTGATGTCGGAGACGACAAGATCGACATGGGGATGCTGCTCGATCGACTGAAGGGCTTCAAGCCCGTCACGCGCGAAGACGAAGCTCACCAGTCCGTCGCGGATCTGCCGGCGGAATTTCTGGAGCACGAGCGCCTCCAGATCCGGCTCGTCGTCGACTACGAGAATGGTGGCGGTCATGCGGATCGTTCCAGCCTCGCGTCGATCTCCTGGCGGACCTGGCTGAAGTCGATCGGCTTGGTCAAGAGGTCGTCCGCGCCTCGCTCCAGCGCCTTCTTGCGCGTCGCGGCATCTCCGTAGGCCGTAATCATGATCACGGGAACGTCAGGCCGCCGGGCGCGGACCTCCGGCAGCATCTCGAGCCCGCTCATCCCGGGCATGTTGATGTCGGAGAAGATCAGGATCAGCGAGTGCTCGCCGACGTCGGATATGCGGGTCAGGGCCTCCGACGCCGTCCCGGCAAAATCCATCACAAAGCGCTGGGCGCGAAGATCGCGGCGAAATTGCTGGCGGAACAAGGCCTCCACATCGGGCTCGTCATCCACCACCAGGACCATCACACTCACGGCTAACCTCTGTTACTATCCGAAAAATTACTTCTGCGCGGCAACAGGATGGTGAACTCGGTAAACGCGCCGGGTTCGGTCTCGACATTGATCGTGCCGCCATGCTGCTTGACGATGATGTCATGGCTCATGGAAAGTCCGAGGCCGGTGCCTTCCCCTGCCGGCTTGGTCGTGAAGAACGGGTTGAACATCTTCTCCTTTACCTCGGGCGGAATGCCGACGCCGTTGTCGCGGATGCGGATTTCGACGTATTCGCCACGGCTGAGTGTGCTGGCGCTGACCTCCGGTTCAAATCCTGGACCATTTTCGCTGCCCCGCTTGGCGACCGCATAAAAGCCGTTCGAAATCAGGTTCAGCAGCACACGCGTGATCTCCTGCGGGAACACCTCGGCCGTGCCGGCATCCGGGTCGAGGTCGCACCTGAGGGTCACGTTGAACCGCGGCTTCTCGGCGCGCGCGCCGTGATAAGCGAGGTTGAGACTCTCCTCCACAAGCGCGTTCACGTCGGTCGGCCGGTGCTCACCGCCGCCCTCCCGCGAATGTAGGAGCATGTTCTTGACGATGGAATCGGCGCGTTTGCCGTGCTGCACGATTTTTTGCAGATTGCCCCTCAGGAGCCCGCTCAGTTCATCGACCTCGTCGCGGACGCTGTCGGCGAGTGACGCTGATGCCAGCAGATCGCTCAGCTCGCCCGTCAGTTCCGCGGAAAGTGCGGCAAAATTGTTGACGAAGTTGAGCGGATTCTTGATCTCGTGCGCGATGCCGGCCGTGAGCTGACCAAGGGAGGCGAGCTTTTCGGTCTGGATCAGGCGATCCTGCGCGGCGCGCAGATCGTCGAGGGACTTTGCAAGTTCCCGGGTGCGGGCCTGCACCTGCTCGAACAGCCGCACATTGCCGATTGCGATCACGGCCTGATCGGCGAAAGTCTGCAAAAGTGCAATCTGCTTGTCGGTAAACGGGTGCACCTCGTTGCGGCGAAGCACGATCGCGCCGATGCTCTCGTTTTCCCGCAGCAGCGGCACGCTCAAGATGGTGCGGTGTCCCATTTGAAGCGCAAGCTCGCGGCCTTCCGGAAAGTCAGTTTGCTCGTCACGGAGATCGGCGACATGCACAGGGGTCTGGTCGACGAAGGCGCGGCCCGCAGTCCAGTTGCGATTGATCGGCCATTTCTCAAGGGGAATGGGAATCGGCCCGTGATGAGCGCTGAATCGCAGATCGTTGCCGTCCTTTAGCGCCACGGCGGCGTCGTAGGCATCGCAAAGCTCGCAGGCGCTGTCGACGATTGCCTTCAATGCCGGTCCGACATCTGTCGGCGAGGACGCAATCACTTTCAGGATGTTGGCGCTGCCGGTCTGATAGGTGAGGGCTTCCTGCAGATCGCGGGTCTTGGCCTGCACTTCGTTGAACAGCCGCGTGTTTTCGATGGCGATCACGGCCTGATCGGCAAACGTCCTGAGCAGGGCGATCTGGTTGTCGGCGAACGGGCCCGCTTCGGCGCGCGAAACACCGATCGTGCCGATCGCAACGCCTTCGCGCAGCATCGGCACGACAATGATGCTTCGATATCCTCTGGCGCGCGCCATCTCCTTGACGGCCTGGGAGACATCGGGTTCGGTTTCGATATCGTTGCGAAATGCGATGGTTGAACTCTGTGCGACCCGGCTGTGAATCCCCGGGGACGTCAGCGGGGTAGGGAACGAATTCTCTATCTCCCTGTCCCCGGCTTCGCTTCCCGCCGTGTGGGCTGCCAGATGAAGCATGTCATCCACAACGCGCGTGACGAGCGCCGTCTGGCCGCCGAGCAGCCGCTTCGCACTTTCGGCGATGGCGTCGAATACCGGCTGTACGTCGGTTGGCGAGCTCGCGATGACGTTGAGAATGTCGGCGGTCGCCGTCTGCCGCTCCAGCGCTTCCCTTGTCGCGTTGAACAGGCCGACATTCTTGATCGCGATCACCGCCTGGTCGGCGAAGGTCTGCAACAGCCGGACCTGGTGCTCGCCGAACGCGCCGGTCGCCCGGCGCGTGGTGATGATGATGCCGATGACCTCGCCCTCGCTGACCAGCGGGGCGAACAACATGCTGCGATAGCCGCGCGCACGCGCGATATCCCGTGCGGCCGGCTCGAGCTCGGTGTCGGGCAGTTGCGCGGCCGTACCATCAGCCACGAGCTGGTAGGGCGGGAATTGAGCGAAGGGCATTGGAAACGCCGCCTGCAGCGCAAGGTCACCGCCAGGATCGGTCGGGGTGAAGGCCGCCAGATGGGCCGCGCCGCCCGCATAGCGAAGCACCGCGGTGGAAAAGCCGCCGATCAGCCGGTTGGCGTTGGCCGCGATGGCCTCGAACACCGGCTGCACGTCGGACGGCGAACCTGCCATCACATTCAGGATATCGGCGGTGGCGGTCTGCCGCTCCAGCGCTTCCCGCGTCTCGTTGAACAGACGCGCGTTCTCGATCGCGATCGCGGCCTGATCGGCGAAGGTCTGCAGCAACTGCACGTGGTCAGCGGCAAACGCGCCCGGCTCGGCACGCGTGACGCTGATCATGCCGACGGTCGTTCCCCTGTTCATCAGCGGCATGAACAGGACGCTGCGGAAACCGCGCAGCCTTGCCAGCTCCTTGTTCAGTTGCGGGACGTCGTCGGCCTCGCTGTCCGGAAACTGAACCGTCTTGCCATCGCGAACCAGGGCAAAGGTCGGAAAGTCTGCGATCTGTCGCGGGAATGATGACTTCAATCCCTCGTCCGCCTCCAGGCTGATCGGCGTGAACGCCACCAGATGCAGCTCGTCGCCGATGAATTGGAGCACGGTCGCGGAGAAGGCGCCGAGCAGGCGCTTGGAGCTGGACGCGATGGCCTCGAACACCGGCCGGGCATCGGACGGGGAGGCTGCGATGGTGCGCAGGATCGCCGCGCCCGCGCTCTGGCGATCACGCGCTACCGCAAGCTCGCTTTGCAGGCGTGCATTCTCCGCGGCACCGGATCGCAATTGCTGCTCGAGCTCGTCGATCCTGCGCCTCAGCTCGGCGGCGATATCCTGGGAAAGCGCGGTCATTCGTGATCCGGTTCGGCGTCGCTGCGCGAGCAGGCGCACTGCGCGGCCGACGGAGGCCGGCCTGCCTATTGCCGCATTATCACATTCCGCCCGGCCGGGGGCCAGTGCCCGCAAGCTGCCGGCATCTGCGCTCGAAAACGCTCCGGTCACTTCACTTGGCGTTTTTCCAGCTTTCGGGCCAAAGTCCGGCGGTGCATGCCGAGCCGCCTTGCGGCCTCGGAGATGTTGAAATCGGCTTCGATCAGGGTCTGGTGAATGCGTTCCCATTCCAGGGTCTTGATCGAGGTGGGACGCGCGGCCACCTCGATATCGGCGTTGCCCTCCGCCTTGCGGAAGGCGGCTTCGATATCGTCTGTGTTCGAGGGCTTGGCGAGATAATGGCAGGCGCCGAGCTTGATGGCTTCCACCGCGGTGGCGATGCTGGCAAATCCGGTCAGCACGACGATCAGCATCTCGGGATCGTGCGCATGCAGCGCTTCCACGCAGGCCAGCCCCGAGGCGCCGCCCAGCTTGAGATCCACTACGGCATAGCCGGGGGTTTTCTCTTCAAGCACTTTCCGGGCCTCGTCGAGCGAGGCCGCCACGACGACCTGATAGTCGCGCCGCTCGAACGAACGTTTCAGGGTGCGGGCAAAGCCTTCTTCGTCTTCCACGATCAAAAGCAGCCGTTCATCCGTCAAGGCTGCCTCCGATCGCAAGCGTTGCCAGGGGCAGTTCGAGGCTGATGGTTGCGCCTCCCTCTGCATTGTTTCGCGCCGTCACGACCCCGCCGAGCTTGCGCACGACATTGACGACCAGGAACAGGCCGAGGCCGCTTCCCGGGCGGCCCTTGCTCGACTGATAGGGCTTGCCCAACTGCGCCAGCATTTCCGGCGCAAAGCCCGGTCCGCGATCGGTGACCGACAGCATAAGCCGGTCGTCGGCGCGCTCGGCCGCAAGTTCGATCCAGTCGCGCGACACTTCGGCGGAATTGTCGAGCACGTTGAAGATCGCCTGTTTGAGCGCGACCTCGGAGACAACAGGCAGGTCGGTGCCGAACTCGTTCCGGAAGTACAGCGTAGCCGACGGGCGCGTGGTGCGCCACTCCTGGACCAGCGCCGCGAGAAATGCAGTTACAGTCGTCGGCGACGATTCTTCGCCGCGCGCCTCGCCGGCCGAGACGAGAATGCCCGTGACGATCGACTTGCACCGCTGCAGCGACGTCTCCATCTCGAACAGATCGTCCGAGAGCTCCGGATTCGACGTGAGGGCCGGCATGCGGCGCCAGTCGCTCAGGATCACCGACAGCGACGCCAGCGGAGTGCCGAGCTCATGGGCCGCCCCGGACGCGAGCAGGCCCATGCGGACGATGTGATCCTGCTCGGCGGCATGCTGGCGCAGCGCCGCCAAATTCGCATCGCGTTTCCGCAGGTTGCGGTTGATGCGCGTCACGAACACCACGAGCAGGACGGCATTGAGCGCAAAGCCGATGAACATGCCGGCAACATGAAGGCTGAACGGATCGCTGAAGCCGTACTGCGGCAGCCCGAGCGGGCGATAGGCGACGGTCAGCCCGGCGAAGCTCAAACAAGCCAGCCCGACCAGCGACCAGGTCGAGCGCGCATCGAGCAGGACCGCGCCGAGGGTGACCTGCAGAAGGTAGAGCGATGTGAACGGATTGGTCGCCCCGCCGCTCAGATAGAGCTGGCAGGTCAATGCAGCGACGTCGAGCATCAGCGCGAGCAGGAGTTCGCGATTGTTGATCTCCGTCCGGTAGCGCACCCAGACCAGGCTCAACAGGTTGAGCGCCACGAGGGCTGCGATCACGCCGGCCATCGGCAGGATCGGCAGCGCGATGCCGAGCCATTGATCGACGAACGCGATCGTCACGATCTGGCCGATCACCGCGGTCCAGCGGAGCTGGATCAGCAGCGCCATGTTCTTGCGGTTGGTCGTGTCGTCGGTCGATTTTGGCGCATCCAGCGCGACCGGGGCTGTGCCGGCGCCGGCCTTCGCCGGCTCCGTCATGGCCTCGCCCGCCGTTTTCCCGTGGTCATGCTGATCCGATATGCGCTCGAGCATCTGGGCCCGTCTTGCGAGATAAATTGCGTGCGGCGGCCACCAGGCTCCGCACGGCATCGCGCCGCGCATCGAAGTCGCGGACATGGTCCCTGACGCGCAAAGCGCGCAGGAGTGCGGCCGCCAGCATAATGGCCATGGCGAACCATGTCAGCGCGTAAATCAGATGGTTGTTTGGGAACCTGACGACGGTCAGCCCGCCGATCGGATAGCCGCCGCCGTTCGGGGTCGCGTCTGCATCGACGAAGAACGGTGCGACCTGCGACAGTCCGCGCGCCGCGGCGATCGCTGCGACGTCGCGGGAATACCAGCGGTTTGCGGCCGGGTCGTTGCTGCGCAGGAAGCCGCCCTTTGGCTCGGTGATCCGCAGCAGGCCGGTAACGCTCACTATTCCGGGCGGGTTTCCCTCGCGCCGTGTTGAGGGCTCCCGCCGCTCCGGGGGAACAAAGCCGCGATTGACCAGGACCGCGGCGCCGTCCGTCGTCTGCAGCGGCGTCAGGACCCAGAAGCCGCGGCCATAGTCGGTCACCGCCGCCACCAGCGTCTCGCGCTCATGCAGGAAGTGGCCGCTGACGGTCACCCGCCGGTATTCGTCGCTCGACGCGGTAATCGTGTGCCACGACGAGGGCGCGGGGATCGGCTGAGGGGCTGCATGCTGGCGCTGCTCGACCCGGTCGATCAGTGCCAGCTTCCATGTCCTGCGCTCAAGCTGCCACACGCCGAGCGCGGTCAGCGCGACCACGCCCAGCGCCGCAAGGGCGACCAGCAGCAGCGAGAGGGCAGATGGGCGCACCGTCACTGCATGGTGCTCATGTCATGCCCGGGCATCATGTTGACGTTGAGGTGATGCATGACCCAGAGCGTTCCGGTCAGTCCGATCACCACCATGATGATGGTGAAGATCAGCGCCATCATGGTCCAGCCGCCCTCGGAGCGGGTGTTCATGTGCAGGAAATAGACCATGTGGACCACGATCTGGATCGCCGCCAGCACCGTGATGGCAAGCCCGGTGAGCTGCTTGTCTCCGAGCGCGCCGCTCATCACCAGCCAGAACGGGATCGCGGTGAGGATGACGGAGAGGCCGAAGCCGATCAGGTAGCTTTCGCGCGAGCCGCCGGCATGGTGCTCGCCATGTCCGTCTGCAGGATGTGCGTCGTGAGCGGGTTGCAGGGAGTGAGTATCGGCTTTCATCGGAGCATTCCCATCAGGTAGACAAAGGTGAACACGCCGATCCAGACCACGTCGAGGAAGTGCCAGAACATGCTGAGGCACATCAGACGCCTGCGGTTGGCCTCGATCAGGCCGTAGCGCGCGACCTGCACCATCAGCGTCACCAGCCAAACCAGGCCGAAGGTGACGTGCAGGCCGTGGGTGCCGACCAGCGTGAAGAAGGACGACAGGAAGGCGCTGCGCTGTGGCGTCGCGCCCTCGTGGATCATGTGGGCGAATTCGAACAGTTCGATGCTGATGAATGCCAGGCCGAACAGCCCGGTTATCACGAGCCAGGCCTGCATCGCGCCGACGCGCGACTTCTCCATCGCCAGCATCGCGAAACCATAGGTGATCGACGACAGCAGCAGCATCGAGGTGTTGACCGCCACCAGCGGCAGGTCGAACAGATCCTTGGGCGCCGGGCCTGCCGCGTAGTTGCCGCCGAGCACGCCAAAGGTCGCGAACAGCATCGCGAACATGAGACAGTCGCTCATCAGGTAGATCCAGAAGCCGAGCATGGTGCTCGCGCCTTCCGGATGCTCGTGCTCGTCGACGACGTAGAAGACCGGTTCGGAATTTTGTGGAGGGACGACGGCGAGTGTCATGACTTGGCTCCAGCGGCAAGCAGGTGCGTGCGCGCATCTTCCACCCGGACGACCTCATCGGCCGGGATGTGATAGTCGCGGTGATAGTTGAAGGTGTGGCCGATCGCGACCGCGAGCAGGCCGATGAAACTCACGGCCGCCAGCCACCATATGTACCAGATCAGGCCGAACCCCATCGCCGTGGCAAGCGCGGCGAGGATGACACCCGTGCCGGTGTTGCTCGGCATGTGGATCGGCTTGAACCCGGTGAGCGGACGCCGATAACCGCGGCGCTTCATGTCCCACCAGGCGTCGTTGTCGTGAACGACGGGGGTGAAGGCGAAGTTGTAGGCCGGCGGCGGCGACGAGGTCGCCCATTCCAGCGTGCGTGCATTCCAGGGGTCGCCGGTCACGTCCTTCAGCGCTTCGCGCTTGAGCACGCTGACTGCGATCTGAACCAGGAAGGAGATGATGCCGAGGAAGATCAGGAATGCACCAATGCCGGCGATGATGAACCAGATCTGCAGGCTTGGGTCGTCGAACACCCGCAGGCGGCGTGTGACGCCCATCAGGCCGAGCACGTAGAGCGGCATGAAGGCGAAGTAGAAGCCCACCACCCAGAACCAGAACGACAGCTTGCCCCAGAATGGATCGAGCCTGAAGCCGAAGGCCTTCGGAAACCAGTAGGCGATGCCGGCAAAGGCGCCGAACACCACGCCGCCGATGATCACGTTGTGGAAATGGGCGATCAGGAACAGGCTGTTGTGCAGGACGAAGTCGGCCGGCGGCACCGCCAGCAGCACGCCCGTCATGCCGCCGATCACGAAGGTGAACATGAACGCGACCGTCCACATCATCGGCAATTCGAAGCGGATGCGGCCTCGATACATCGTGAACAGCCAGTTGAACATCTTCGCTCCCGTCGGGATCGAGATGATCATGGTGGTGATGCCGAAGAAGGAATTCACGCTGGCGCCCGAGCCCATCGTGAAGAAGTGATGCAGCCAGACCAGATAGGACAGGATCGTGATGACGACGGTGGCGTACACCATCGAGGTGTAGCCGAACAGGCGCTTGCCCGAGAAGGTCGAGGTCACCTCGGAGAATATGCCGAACGCCGGCAGCACCAGGATGTAGACCTCGGGGTGGCCCCAGATCCAGATCAGGTTCACGTACATCATCGGGCTGCCGCCGAAGTCGTTCGTGAAGAAGTTGGTGCCGATGTAGCGATCGAGCGACAGCAGCGCCAAAACCGCCGTCAGCACCGGGAAGGAGGCGACGATGAGGACGTTGGTGCACAGCGAGGTCCAGGTGAAGACCGGCATCCTCATCATCGTCATGCCGGGCGCGCGCAGCTTGACGATGGTACAGATCAGGTTGATGCCTGATAGCGTCGTGCCGACGCCGGCCACCTGCAGCCCCCAGATGTAGTAATCGACACCAACGTCAGGACTGTACCCGATATTCGACAGCGGCGGATAAGCGAGCCAGCCGGTGCGCGCGAATTCACCGACGAACAGCGAAATCATCACCAGCACCGCGCCGCCGACCGTCATCCAGAAGCTGAAATTGTTGAGGAAGGGGAACGACACGTCGCGGGCGCCGATCTGCAGCGGGACGACGTAGTTCATCAGCCCGGTGACCAGCGGCATGGCGACGAAGAAGATCATGATCACGCCATGCGCGGTGAAGATCTGATCGTAATGGTGGGCGTTGAGATAACCTTCGGAGCCGCCAAAGGCGATCGCCTGCTGCAGGCGCATCATGATGGCGTCGGCAAAGCCGCGCAGCAGCATCACGATGCCGAGGATCATGTACATGATGCCGATGCGCTTGTGATCGACGGTGGTGAACCACTCGCGCCACAGATAGCCCCAGAGCCGGAAATAGGTGACGGCGCCGAGCAGGGCGACGCCACCCAGCGCTACGACAACGAAGGTGCCGACGACGATAGGCTCATGCAGCGGCAGCGATTCCAGAGTCAGGCGGCCGAAAATCGCTTTGGTGAGGAAGGAAGTATCGAACATGCGGCGCTCTTTAGGAGTCTGATTTCGGACGCGGTCCGAGAAGAAGGGAACTCGAGGATGGATTGGCGGGGGAGAACAGCGGCCGCTTGAGGCCGGCCCCGCGCAGCGGCGTCGTGTCGAACGGGACGGTGCTCTCCGGCTCGGATTGCCCCTTGAGTTCGTCGACCGAGCAGATGCCCGCCACGTAGGTCGGTTCGGGCCCGAACACCGCGCCGCGCCGGGCATATTTGTCGTAAGTCAGCGGCAGCGTGTTGTTCAGTCCTTCGCGACCAAGCCCACCCTTGGCATCGATCGCCATCATCTCGCTGGCGCACATCTTGCCGGGCTCGACGCACATGTTGACGATCGCCTTGAACAGGTCGCTATCGACGGAGCCGTAGCGGCGGACCGGCTCGTTGGCGCTCGGACGTTCGAGCACGAGGTATTCGTTGCGGCCGAGCATGTCGCCGCTTGCCTTGACGTTCGTGATCCATTTGTCGAATTCGGCCGTCGTCAGGCTGTGGAATGCGAAGTACATCCCGGAGAAGCCGGCGCCGCTGTAATTGGCGGAGAAACCCTTGTAGACGCCGGGCTTGTTGGTCACGGCGTGCAGCTTCGTCTCCATGCCCGGCATGGCGTAGACCTGGCCGGCCAGCGCCGGAATGTAGAAGGAGTTCATCACGGAGGAGGCCGTGATGCGGAAACGAATCGGGCGGTCGACTGGAGCTGCAAGCTCGTTGACGGTCGCGACGCCGTACTCCGGATAGATGAACAGCCATTTCCAGTCGAGCGCGACCACCTCGACATTGAGCGGCTTGTCCTGGGCCGCGATCGGGCGGTCGGCGTCAATGCGGCCAAGCGCGCGGTAGGGGTCGAGCAGGTGGGTGGCCATCCAGGTCAAGGCGCCCAGGCAGACGATGATCAGGAGCGGTGCCGACCAGATGACGAGCTCGAGCTGGGTGGAATGGTCCCATTCGGGCTCATAGCGGGCTGATGTGTTCGATGCCCGGTAGCGCCAGGCGAACAGCGCGGTCAGCGCCATCACCGGCAGGACGATCAAGAGCATCAGAACGGTGGAGATCACGACCAGGTCGCGCTGCTGCACGGCCACGTCGCCGGCCGGGGCGAGTACGACAAAATCGCAACCTGAAAGAGCGGCTGCGAGCGGCAGCAACGCCAGAATCCTCAAGACACGCACGGTGGAACCTTGTTGGAAATTTCCTATGTGAAACAGGGGGTAGCTGCGATGCAACAAAGAGGACATTGGACAATTTGTCCAATGTTGCAGTGCGCAATAGCGGCCCAAACAGCGCCTTTGAGGCCGCTAGCGGCAAGACCGGATGGTGGCCGCCTCAATCAAGAACGGAATAAGGCATAAGGCGCGATGGCGATGACACAGGCCCCAGCAATGGCTCACGGCCACCCGATGACGGCAGGTCACGAACCGGCGCGCCCGGGGGAGATCGCCATCGGCGTCATCATCGGCCGCACGTCCGAATTCTTCGATTTCTTCGTCTATGCGATCGCATCCGTGATCGTGTTTCCGCGCCTGGTGTTCCCATTCGCGAACGAGCTGACCGGGACACTTTATTCTTTCGGCATCTTCGCGCTGGCCTTCGTGGCGCGTCCGCTCGGGACCGTCATCTTCATGACGATCGACCGCCATTACGGTAAGAGCGCGAAGCTGATCATCGCACTGTTCCTGTTGGGGACTGCGACGGTCGCGCTCGCCTTCCTGCCCGGCTACGACACGATCGGCGTGTTTGCGATCTGGCTGCTGGCGCTGGCGCGCGCTGCCCAGGGCTTGGCCTGGGGCGGGGCCTGGGACGGCCTTGCCTCGCTGCTGGCGATCAACGCGCCGCGGCATCACCGCGGCTGGTACGCCATGGTGCCGCAGCTCGGCGCGCCGCTCGGACTGATCGTGGCGAGCGCCCTGTTCGCTTTCTTTGCCGGCAACCTGTCCGCGGAGGATTTCTTCGACTGGGGCTGGCGCTACCCGTTCTTCGTCGCGTTCGCGATCAACGTGGTCGCCCTGTTCGCACGGCTGCGCATGGTGGCGACTCCGGAATATGATTCGGCATTCGAAAGCCGCGAGCTGCAGCCGGCTCGCATCGTCGATACGGTTCGTGACGAGGGCCGTAATATCCTGCTCGGCGCCTTCGCGCCGCTGGCGAGCTTTGCGCTGTTCCACATGGTCACGGTGTTTCCGCTCTCCTGGGTGTTCCTGTTCACCCGAGAAAGCCCGGTGCGGTTTCTCATCATCGAGATGATCGGCGCCGCGTTCGGCGTCGTGGCGATCGTGGCTTCGGGAGTGATCGCCGATCGCGTCGGCCGAAAATTGCTGTTGACCGGTTCGGCAATCGCGATCGCCGTCTATAGCGGCTTCGCTCCGCAACTGCTCGATGCCGGCGCCGTCGGTGAAACCATCTATATGGTGCTGGGCTTCATTCTGCTGGGCCTGTCGTTCGGCCAGTCTTCGGGAGCGATCGCCTCCAGCTTCGCGCCGATGTACCGCTACACCGCCTCGGCGCTGACCTCGGACCTCGCCTGGTTGTTCGGCGCCGGGTTTGCGCCGCTCGCCGCACTCTTGCTCGCGACCCACTTCGGCCTGATCTCCGCCGGCGCCTATCTCTTGTCCGGCGCGGTGTGGACGCTGCTGGCCCTGTGGCTGAGCGGGCTGCGCGAAAACATCATCGAGTAGGGGCGAACGGGGAAAGACTAGAGCTTCGGTTCTGATTGAATCAGAACCGAAGCTCCAGATTGTTGTTTTGACGCGTTTTCTTCACGCGAACCGGTGTCCACTTCGCTCGAAAACGCTCTAGATTCTTGTTTTGACGCGTTTTCCTCGCGGGAACCGGTAATCCACTTCGCTCGAAAAGGCTTACGTTACTCCACCACGATCTTCACGCGATCGCGGGGTTTGACCTGGGCGTGGGCGTCCAACCCGTTGAGGACGCGGAAGCGCTCGGTCGGGTGGTCGACGCCGCCCATGCGGTGCGAGAGCGATTCCACGGTGTCGCCGGGCTGCACATTGATGACCTTGATGCGCAGCGGGCGCGCGGCCTGGATTTCCTCAAGCGTCAGGCGGCGGAACGAATTGACGGTCTCGCGCGCATTACGCTCGCTCTCGGTGGTCTTCTGCTTGGCCGCGAAGATGAAGCGATAGACGTCGCTGCCGAAGCGCAGTGCGTAGACCTTGAACTGCCATTGGTCGCCCCGCGCGGTGGCGGACGCCGCCGGGAAGCCGTTGACGGTGATATCCTCTGTGGAAGCCTTGTCGACGCCTTCCATCCAGCCGGAGTTGAGATAGTCGCCGAGCGACTGTTCCGCCGGCACCCGCACCACATCGAACCGCATCGCCTGCGCGCCGCCTTCGCGAACGCCGATCACCGCCTGCGCGGTGTTGTCGAGCGTGAAGTTCTCCGGGGCCTGGAAGGTGAACCCGAGCTTGGGGTGCAGAAAGCGGCGGCCGCGGACGAAACCTTCGCTCGGGTCTTCGCCATAGACGATGTTGTCGATCGCGGCGAGATAGGTCTCGCGGTCGCGCTCGGCACCTTCGGGCGCCGCATATTGCCGCGCTGCGGCCTGCGCATTGGAAATGCGTTCGGGCGTTGCCGGATGCGAGGACAGGAAGTCCTGCGCGCGCGGATCGAACGAGGTCTTGCCGACCTTCAGCGCCGCATTGCGCTCCATCGCCGTGAGGAAGCGCGAGGCACCATAGGGGTCGAAATGCGCGCGCGCGGCGATGCCGACGCCGATGCCGTCGGCCTCGAATTCCTGCTGGCGCGAGAAGCTCGCCATCGTGAGCTTGGTCTTGGCCAAAGCGAGCGCAGTGAGATCGGGATCATTGCTCATGTCCGTGACGACGCGCGTCACCACCGCCGCCTGCCGTGCCTGGTCTTCGCGGATGGCGGCGTGCTTTGCGAGTACGTGCGCCATCTCGTGGCTCAGCACGGACGACAACTCTGAGGTGTCGCTGGCGAGCGCGATCAGGCCGCGCGTGACATAGAGCTGGCCGGTCGGCAGTGCGAAAGCGTTCACCGCGCCGGAATTGAGGATCGTCACCTTGTACCCCTGGTCGGGACGGTCGGACGCGGCGACCAGCCGATCGACGGTCTTGCTGATCAGGCCTTCCAGCTTCGGGTCGTCATAGGCGCCGCCATAGGTGGCAAGGATCCGCTCGTGCTCGCGCTCGCTCGCCGGCGTCTGCGCGACCGTGGGCTTCGGTTTTGCCGGTTGGGGCGCCGCGACCGGAGCTGCCGTTTCGAACCGGCCGGCGCCGAGATTGCCGCAGGCGGACAGCAGGGTCGCCGCGCACAAAAGCGCCAGCGCAGCCGAAAGGCCGCGGCCCGTCCTGTCCCGCCGTCCCACACCCTCAATCACGCCAGCTACTCTCAAGCTGCCGGAAGATATCATGGTCCGACCCGCCGGATCATGACCCCATCCCTGTTTGCGCCCTGTTTACGCATGATCTCTCGGAAGAACGAGCTTCCCGGATCATGCTCTCATCTGTTTGCTTGAGCACGATCTTTTCGGAGAGCCGCTTCCCCTTTTCATGCCCTTAGTTCCCGCCGAGCACTTCTAATTGCCCCACCCGGAGCAGTTCGATCCGTGGCCCGTTGCGCGCTTCGATCCAGCCGCGGATGCGAATCCGTCGATTTTCCAGTGACTTAGGCGCAAGCCCAGCCGCCTCGATCGCGGGGATCATGCGCCTTGGAATAGTCACAGCAAAGTCCCGTGTCCAGTTCCGGCCAAAGTTGAGGTAGGTGGTTGCTCCCGCCTGACGCACGGACAAGACCTTCCCCTCGACCACCGCAAAACGCCCGATCCCCGCCAAAATATCGCCCGGACTTTCCGCGTTTTTTATGGCCGAGGCGTCGGCCCACGTTCCCCTTTTGGCCTGCCTCGCCTCGGCCTCGGCGGCAAGCAACAGGGTGGCGCAATCCCGGTTCGAGACATCAGGCGATACCATCGCCTGGCCCTGCTTCAATAGCTCGCTTTGTACGGCCGCGTCGGAGCCCGAGACAAAGACGAATGCCGCCTGGCGTCCATAGCGGTCCGGCGCGTCGTCCTCGCCCTGCAGCGAGATGTCGCGTCCCATCACCAGCGCCGACAGGGCTGCGGCCCCTTTCTGCCGGTCCGCAATCTCGATGCCGGCGAGGCGGATCTCGCGGCCGTCCGCGAGACGAAAGCTGCGCCCGTCGGTCACGGACACGACCCGGCCCTCGCCCTGGGCTTCGAAAGCGCATCCCGCCGCGCGGGCCGAATCGGCTATCACTGGAGGGATGAGGCACAACAGCAACATTTGTGCACAAAATTTCGCGTGATGCGCTGTCACTTTGTGGCCCCGTGTCATGACGCCGCTGCTAGCCGACTGAATTAGGACATGATTTTCCGTAACGACGTCGGTCTCCGTCCGACACTATCCCCGGGGCATTTTGACTTGAGGCCGATTGCGAGCATAAGTAGCACCCCATCGGCGGGGACCAGCAATGAAGCCGGAGCGCTGGGTTTCGCGCAAGCCAGTCTTGCCGCGCGTCCGGGCACAACAGGAAAGATAAGTGCTGCATGAACTCGTTTTTTCGGCGGCAGTTGACCGATTACGTTGAATATCATCGTGACCCCTGGAATTGCGCGATGCATGTGTTCGGCATCGTGTTCCTGTTCCTGGCGGCCATTCTCCCCCTCAGCCTGTTGTCCTTCACTCTGTTCGGAGTCGAGATCAGCGCGGCCGTGCTCGCCGTGCTGCCGGTCCTGTTCTACTGGTTCTTGCTCGATCTTGCGCTTGGTGCCGGAATCTTTTGCGGGGCTGTCGCTCTGCTGTCACTGGCCGCCTGGATTGTCAGTCATGTGACCATCACCGGCTTGTGGTCGCTTACGGCGGTCCTCCTTGTCGTGGGAGTCGCCTCGCAGATCATCGGGCACCAGGTGTTCGAACGCAGGAAACCCTCGATGGCCGACCACCCCGCCCATCTGCTGCTCGGACCGATGTTCGTGATGGCGAAATTATTCATCGCGCTGGGCTTTCGGCACGATCTCGCGCGTATTATCCAGCCTCCGCAAGATTCCCTGTCGTATTCCCAGTAGCTCCAGCCGTACTGCATCCCACCGCATGACACGAATCCTAGTTACAGGCGGTAACGGCTTCATTGGCAAGCACCTGGTCTCGGCGCTTGTCGCGCAGGGCAGCGACGTGCGTGTGCTTGATCTGCAGCCGCCGTCGCGGGCGTTGCCGAAGGTCGAGTATGTCAAGGGATCGGTGCTTGACCGCGACCTCGTAGACAGCGCCATCGACGGCGTCGACGAGGTCTATCACCTTGCCGGGCTGCCCGGGATGTGGCTGCCGCGGAAAGCCGATTTCCACGATGTCAACTGTGGCGGCACCGAGGTCGTGATCGGGACCGCGTGCAAGCGCGGCGTGAAGCGGCTCCTGCACTGCTCCACCGAATCAATCCTGTTCCGCGCCTCGCGATCGGACGATCGCCTCGCCGACGACGCGCTATTGCCCGACGACATGCCGGGGCCCTATACGCGCTCGAAAATGCTCGCCGAACGCTATGCGATGCAGCAGGCGGCAGCGGGATATCCTGTCGTCATCGGCTGCCCCACGATGCCGATCGGGACCCACGACCACAATTTCACGCCGCCGACGGAAATGCTCCGGCTATTCCTGAGCCAGCGCGTGCAGCTCTATCTGGATTTCGTCGTGAACCTGGTCGACGTGCGCGATGTCGCGGCAGGGCTGATCCTCGCCATGCAACGCGGGCAGTTCGGACATCGCTACATTCTCGGCGGCGAAGGCATCGCGCTGAAGCAGGTGCTGCGGATCATGGCGCATGTCAGGGGCCGGCGCACGCCGCGCCTTGCGATCAATGGCCGCCTTGCCGAGATCACCGCGGGCATCCTGGAGTTCGTTGCCGATCGCGTGACCCACCGGCCGCCGTCGGGCACGGCCGAAGGGGTGCGGATCGCGCGGCGGGCAGAGGCGCTGTCGATCGAAAAGGCGCAGCGCGAACTCGGCTACGCGCCCGGGCCGGTCGAGCCGGTGCTTCGCGAAACCATTGCGCATCTGCTTGGCTCCGGTCACAATCAGGCGGAATGGGAACCGGCGTCGAGCCCGGGCGCCCAGTCGTTCAATACCACGCGCCGGTTTGGCGTCTGATCCAATCGCCTGATACGGTTGCAATATGTCGCAAGACCCTGGTCAATGGTTCGCATTTGTCTGGAGCGGGTGGACCGCCACCTGGCCCACCCAGTTGCTCGCCATCATCTGGATTCTATGGGTCATGAGCTGGGTGGCGGCATCGGTCTGGTCCGGCCAGACCAAGAAGCACGTCATGACCTCGGACTCGCTGAGGTACCGCATCCCGATCCTCGTGGGCGCGATCCTGTTCCTGCCATGGACCGGACAGGTGCTGGGGGAAAAGCCGTTGTGGCAGTTCGGCAGCTTCGGCATCTACGTAATGGCGGTCCTGACGCTGGCCGGAATCTCCTTCACCTGGTGGGCGCGAATCCATCTCGGACGGTTCTGGTCGAACGCGATCACGCACAAGGAAGGCCACCACGTCATTGACACAGGGCCGTATGGCCTCGTGCGCCATCCGATCTACACCGGCCTGATCGCGGGAATGCTGGTCACCGGCATTGCCGTCGGGACGGTGACGGCGATCCTCGGGGCAGTGCTGATCTCGCTCGGTATGGCGCAGAAGGCCCGCATGGAGGAGGTATTCCTCAGCGCCGAACTCGGCGCGGAGGAATATGGAGCGTATCGCCGGCGCGTTCCGATGCTGATCCCGTTCATGCCGGCCGGTTAGCCGCAGCACGGTTTCTGCTTAAATCAGAATGGCGCCGTAGCCCGAGTGAAGCGCCAGCGGCCGCTCGTAAAGGCTGACGCAGATGTCCCGGGTTGCGCGTTCCGCTCCAACCCGGGCTACGTGCAGACATCTATCACCGTGGTCGCGGAGACGACTTCTCGCCCGAAGCCTGGCCCCGCGAAGGGCGGGGAGTGGGACTTGCCGGTCGCTTTGCCGGCTCCGCGGCCGCCGCCGTTGTTGCGGGCTGCTGCGAGACTGGCATCAGGTGGCGCGGGATGACGACGCGCTGGCCGGCGGTCAGTGGGGCATTATCGGAGAGCTGATTGGCCTGGATGAGCGACCACAGCGGGACGTGGTTCACTGTGGCCAGACCCTGCAAGGTGTCGCCTGCGCGGGCGTATTGCGGAATGCCGCTGTCCCACAGCTCGAGCGGCGCATCTTGCGGAACGACGTAGCGCAGCGGTGCAGTCTCGCCTTTGATCTGCATCGGTGTCGTCCCGAGTTGCACGACCGCGTTCACCAACTGGTCGTGGATGGTATCCATCTTGTCGATGTTGATGTGGGTGACTTCCTTATGGTCCTTCAGGTCGAAGCTTGCATAGTGGCCTTGATAGCCCGACTCGGCGACGACATCGCCGCCCCCCAACACGCTGTCGGACATGAAGATATTGATGAAGCGCTCGACATTGAGCGGCACTTTCCCCGTTGCGTGCGCCGGATCGATGGCGACGATCAGGCTGACCGGGATGTTCTCCTCCTGAAGGACTTCGGCGAATATCACGGAGCAAAGTCCGCCCATCGAGTGCCCGATCAGGACGATCGGAAGAGGATCCTTTTTGTATTCGCGGATCGCCTTGGCGGCGATGAGCCGGCAGATGGTAAACTCGTTAACGTCGGCCTCGACGCCGACCTCCTGGAGGCGGCTGGTCAGTTGATCCATCCCGCGCGAAAAAATCGGGCCCATGGCGCCACGAAACAGATAGGCGCGCACCCGTGGCGTCGGAGCGGGTTGTTCGGCGGCAGGGGGCGGTAATGCGGCCACCGTGGCAGCGGTATTGGCCTGCTTTGCGGCCGGAGCCGCGAGCGCGAAATGGCAACCGGCCGGCCAGATGCAGGCGACAAGCATTGCCCGAAACACAATGGCCATTAGCGGTTTCGGATTGATCATGCGCCTTCCGCCTGTGGTTTCGGCGCGCAGATACGCCGGCGCCCGATTGCCGGCTGGCCACTTGCCCGCGTTTGAGATGAACTATCGCGCAGGAATTGGCAAGAATTGCGGCGCAACCTGCGCGCCGCAATTCGACAGGCCCGGGATCAGTTACGGACCGCAGCCGCGCTGGCGGCCGCCCGTGGTGGTACGGCGGCGCTTGCCTCACTCGGCTGCCGCCGCTTCGTCGGCGATGCCGGGCTTGGCCGGCCGAAGACGACAGCGTCGATCTCGCTGATCACCTTCTGCTGCATGATCTGGCTCTTTTCGATCGTCAGGTGCCCGACGCCCGGCACGCTCTGGACATTGACGTTGTCAAGCGTGCCCTGGAATCCCCTGGCCCTTTCGACCGGAGTGCCGGCGCCGTTGGCGACGTAGAAATTGATGTATCGTCCGACCCGTCCCGAGAGGCTGGTGTGGAACACCGAGTCGAGCCCGATGGCAAGCTTCACGGGAACGCCGAGTTGGTCCAGCCTCGCGACCATATCCGGCAGGGAGGTCGCGCCCGAGGAGTGACCGACCAGGATAACGGTCTTGATCTTGCCGCTGCGGTATTCGGCCGCGGCCTCGTTGGCGAGCGATGACCAGAACACGTAATTGCTGATCGTCACGCGCATGCCCTGCGCTTCCAGTTTGGCGGCAATTTCGTCCAGTCCCAGCGAGAAGATGTTCAGGACCCCGCGGAGCAGAAAGACGTGGGCAGTGGAGGCGCGAGCGGCGGCCGATTCCGGCGCAGCCTGCGCCGGGCTTGCGACGACCGGAAGCAGCAGCAACAGCGCGGTCGCGACGGCGCGCAGCCTCGGAAACAAGTGCCGGCCGACCAGTCCGGTGTGGCCGCGATATGCGTTCATGGCTCCTCCTCGAAGGGCTACCGAATATTTGCGACGACCGTACCCCCAGCCCCCTCGCAACCGCAACAAAAGCGGTACGCGCGGCGTGGCTTTACTGAGGCGGCGTGTCTCGCGAGCAACACGGAGTCAGGGATTCGTTAATCTCTGTCGTGAGCTAGGGGCGTGGGAACTAGGCGAGAAAATGGCGGCCACCGGGAGGCAATCGAAATCAGCAGCGAGGCACGCGCTTTTGATTGCCGCATGTCCGGACGCGCCTGCGCCTGTGGGCTCAATTGCAAGTCGCTGCTCGGGGCGAGACCCGTGATCAAAGCGCTGTTTCGTTCGACCGCAAACTTCGATCGACGCCGAGATATTGTATCGAGCTGACGCCCCCGAAGACCATTCCGCTTAACGGAAAACCACAGGCGGATTCATGCATTGCCGCGGCTTGCTGCCACCAATCTCATGCGGCATGATCGCGCTGCAAAATGGTAGACCGCAGTCAATGTGGCTGACGAACCGGGAGGACTTCATGAAACGGATTCTGTCGGGTGCATTCGCCTGCATGCTGGCGGTCTCGGCCACTGCGGCGCTGGCGCAGAGCAAACCGCCGCCCCTCAAGATCGGCGGCATCCTCGACATGTCGAGCCTCTACGCCGACATCACCGGCCCCGGCAGCGAAACCGCCGCCAAGATGGCGGTGGAGGATTTCGGCGGTGAGGTCGTGGGCCGCAAGGTCGAGGTCGTGGTCGGCGATCATCTCAACAAGGCCGACCTCGCCGCGAACATCGCGCGCGATATGCTCGACAACCAGGGCGTCGAGATGATCTTCGACGTCGCGGCTTCCGCCACCGCGCTCGCCGCGGGCGAGATCGCCAAGGCGCGGGGCAAGATCATCATCTTCAATGGGCCCGGCTCGATCCGCCTCTCCAACGAGGCCTGCGGCCCCTATACCGTGCACTATGTGTTCGACACCTTCGCGCAGGCCAATGTGACGGGTCTAGCGGCGGTCAAATCCGGCCTCGACACCTGGTTCTTCCTGACCGCCGACTACGCCTTCGGGCAGGATCTCGAGAAGGACACCACCAATGTCGTGGTCAAGACTGGCGGCAAGGTGCTGGGCAGTGTCCGCCATCCGCTGAATACGTCGGACTTCTCGTCCTTCCTGCTGCAGGCGCAGGCCTCAAAGGCGAAGGTGATCGGGCTTGCCAATGCCGGCGGCGACACCATCAACGCGATCAAGCAGGCGGCCGAATTCGGTCTGACCAAGAGCGGCCAGAAACTCTCCCCGTTGCTCGCCTTCGTCACCGACATCGACAGCGTCGGCCTCGACACCGCGCAGGGGCTGTTGCTCGCCGAAGCCTTCTACTGGGACCTGAACGACGACACCCGCGCATTCACCAAGCGCTTCATGGAGCGCACCAAGCGCGTGCCGACCTCGGCGCAGGCCGGCGTCTATTCGTCCGTCACGCATTACCTGAAGGCGGTGAAGGCCGCGGGCACCACGGATGCCGCGGCTGTGATGAAGGTGATGAAGGAGACCCCGATCAACGACATGTTCGCCAAGAACGGCAGGATCCGCGAGGACGGCCGCATGGTGCACGACATGTATCTGTTCGAGGTGAAGAAGCCGTCCGAGTCCAAGGGACGCTGGGACGACTACAAGCTGCTCGCGACCGTTTCCGGCAACGAGGCGTTCCAGCCGCTGGAAAATTCGCGCTGCCCGCTGGTGAAGAAGTGACGCGAAGCGTGGCCGTCATTGCGAGGAGCGATAGCGACGAAGCAATCCATGGCTCCGCAAGCGGCGAGATGGATTGCTTCGCTCCGCTCGCAATGACGGTGGATGGATCTAACTAACAACAACCAAGAAAGCCAAACCCATGACTGAAAACAGCATCGTCCTGCAAAGCCTCGACAACGGCCTGCTCACCATCACCATGAACCGTCCGGAGCGGCGCAATGCGCTGAACCCGGACATGACGCGCGGCCTGGTCGAGGCGGCGCGGCGGGCAGCCGAGGATCACGAGGTGCGGGCGGTGCTGATCAAGGGCGCCGGCGGCACCTTCTGCGTCGGCGGCGACGTGAAGTCGATGGCGGAAGGGCGGGCGCCGCTGCCGTTCGAGGCCAAACTTACCAACTTACGTCGCGGCATGGAGGTCTCGCGGATCCTGCACCAGATGGCAAAGCCGGTGGTGGCGCAGCTCGACGGCGCTGCAGCCGGCGCCGGGCTCTCGATCGCGCTGTCCTGCGACCTGCGGGTGGCGAGCGAGTCCTGCAAGATCACGACCGCCTTCGCCAAGGTCGGCTTCTCCGGCGACTATGGCGGGACCTATTTCCTGACCCAACTCCTCGGCAGCGCGAAGGCGCGCGAGCTGTATCTGACCTCGCCGGTCCTCACCGCGCAGGAGGCGCATGCGCTTGGCGTCGTGACCAAGGTGGTGCCGGATGCGCAGATTGACGCCGCCGCGCGCGAGCTTGCGATGTCGCTGGCACAGGGACCGTCGATCGCGCTCGGCTTCATCAAGCGCAACATCAACAATGCCGAGCATCTGTCGCTCGAGGATTGCTTCGACGGCGAAGCCATCCATCACACCCGCTGCGGTGAGACAGCCGACCACAAGGAAGCGGCCAAGGCGTTCGTCGAGAAGCGCAAGCCCGTCTTCAAGGGCGAGTAGGGATGGCTGGCTACCTCAGGCTGCGCCAGATTTGTCTGGTGGCGCCAGAACTCGAGCCCGTGATTTCAGCTATCGCCGACATCATGGGCCTGAGCGTCTGCTATCGCGACGGCAATGTCGCGAAATATGGCCTGGAGAACGCGCTGCTGCCGGTTGACACCATCCTGCTCGAAGTGGTGGCACCGTTTAAGCCGGGCACGGCGGCAGGCCGCTTCATTGAGAAGACCAGCGGCCGCGGCGGCTATATGGCGATTTTCTGCTGCGACGATCCCGACGCGCGCGGCGCGCATGCCAACGCCATCGGCGTGCGCACCGCGAACGTGATCACGCACGCGCCCTATCACGGCGTGCAACTCCACCCGCGCGACTGCCGCGCCGCCTTCATCGAGTTCAACCACACCGATGGCAGCGACGATGTCCTGGGGCCTTATCCGCCGGCCGGGCCGGAGTGGCAGAAGCACATCCGAAAGGATGTGACGCAGGCGCTGACCGAAGTCGAGATGCAGAGCCCGGAGCCGCAAGTGCTCGCGGCGCATTGGGGGCGGATCCTTGAGGTGCCGGTCAGCGGGACCGAGCTACGATTGCCGAATTGCACCTTCCGCTTCGTCAACGGCGAAAGCGAGATCATGAGCGCGCTGACGTTCAAGGTGGCGGACGCGGCGAGGGTGCGCGATGCTGCAAGGAAAAAGGGACTTGCGGTGACCGGCGACGAGTTCTCGTTGGCTGGCGTCACGTTCCGGCTCGCCGCCTGAGCCACACACTCTGTCGTCATGGCCGGGACAAGCCCGGCCATGACGATCGAGAGCGGCGTTATCGCCCCTTGAAATTCGCAACGCGGCGCTCGGCGGAGGCTTTCACGCCTTCCTTGAAATCTTCGGTGGCGCGCAGCCTGGTCTGCTCGATCAGCTCATGGTTGGTGGCGGCGAGCACGCGGTCGGCGAAGTCGCTGCGCATGGTGGCGCGGGTGGAGATGAGGCCGAGCGGGGCGCACTCGGCGATCTCCTGCGCGAGCTTCAGCGCCTCGGCGCGCACCTGATCTTGCGGCACCAGCACGTTGGCGAGTCCCCAGCGATAGGCCTCCTCGCCGGTGACGCGGCGGCTGGTGTAGAACATCAATTCCGCGTTGTTCTTGCCGATCAGTTCGGGCAGCGTGAATGTCAATCCGAAGCCGGGATGGAAGCCGAGCTTGGTGAAGTTTGCCGAGAAGCGCGCCTCGGGGCAGGTGACGCGGAAATCCGCGGAGACGGCAAGGCCAAGTCCGCCGCCGATGGCGGCGCCATGGACAGCGGCGACGATCGGCTTCTTGTTGCGGAAGATGCGCACCGCCTGCACGTAGAGATGGTTGATCGGCAGATTGGCAGCCGGATCGGAGGCTGCGCGCTCTTCCTGCTCCTGCCGCGCCGGATCGTTGAAATTGGCGCCGGCGCAGAACGCCTTGCCTTGCGCAGCCAGCACGCTTGCGCGGATCTCGATGTCGCGGTCGAATTCCTCCAGCGCGTCCGCGATCTGGTTGATCAGCGCGACGTCGAAGAAGTTCAACGGCGGTCTGCGGATTTCGATCAGGCCGACGTGGCCCTGCTTCTCGACGCCGATATCGGTATATTTGCTCATGAGCGTTCCCTACAAAAATTAGCGTAACCCAAGCCCGCGGGCGATGATGCCGCGGAGCACTTCCGTGGTGCCGCCCTGGATCGTCAGTTTCGGCGCCGTCCGAAGCGCGAATTCGAGCTGCTTCTCCAGCGTCTCGCGGTTGGAGGCGGTCTCCTCGACGAAGGCGGCGAGGTCGCGCACGCGATGCGGCAATTGCTGCTCCCATACCGTGCCGATGTCCTTGACGATGGAGGCCTCCACGACCGGCTCCTTGCCGGCTTGCAGCATGCCGGCGACCGAGACCGACATGCGGCGCATGGTGTGAAGCTGCGCCACCAGGCGGCCGATGCCTTCGGCGCTGCGCGTATCAGGCTTGTCGCCGACGGCGCGCACCAGCTCGGTCAGCACGTAATAGGTCTCAAGGAAGCGCTCGGGGCCACTGCGCTCATAGGCGAGCTCTGACGTCGCCTGCTTCCAGGCGCCATCGATCTCACCGAGCACGTGATCGTCGGGCACGAAATAGTCGGTGAAGACGACTTCGTTGAACTCGAATTGCCCCGTGATCTGGCCAATCGGATTCACCTCAATGCCCGGCTGTTTCATCTTGACCAGGAACTGGGTCAGGCCATGGCGACGGTTTTCTTTCGTCGGCGGCGAAGTGCGGAAGATCGCGATCATGTAGTCGGCGATATGCGCCGAGGAGGTCCAGATCTTGCTGCCGTTGATGAGGTAGCCGCCGTCGGTCTTGGTCGCGCGCGTCTTCGCCGCGAACAAATCCGAGCCGGAATTCGGCTCGCTCATGCCGATCGCAAAACAGAGTTCGCCGCGGCAGATGCGCGGCAGGATGTCCATCTTGATATGCTCGGGCGCGTACTTCAAAAGGACCGGCCCGCTCTGGCGGTCGGCGACGAAGAAGCGTCGCGTCGGCGCGTTGGCGACCCGCATCTCCTCGGTGACCACATAACGTTCAAGGAACGAGCGCTCCTGGCCGCCATATTTCTTCGGCCAAGTCATGCCGAGCCAGCCCTTGGCGCCGACCCGGCGCGAGAATTCCGGCGCGTCGGTATCTTCGCGGTTGGGCTTGTTCGGATCAAAGGTGCCGGCGGCGATCTCCTCGGCAAGGAAGGCGCGCACCTCTTTGCGTAATTGCTCGCATTCGGGCGGCAGACGGATCGGATCGAAACGTAGGGCTGCAGTCATGGCTCTTTCCGTAAATCAGCGCGAGGCCACCAGCGGCCACAATTCGTCGGCGCCTCTGGCGGCGACACGCTTGCCGAGCTCAACCGCCCAATGGCTTTCCGAGCCGAAATCGTCGCGCCAGGCCAGCGCACGCAGCGAATAGCGATGCAGGATATGCTCCATGGTGAAGCCGATCGCGCCGTGCACCTGGTGTGCGATGGCGCCGCCTTTCTCGGCCGCCTCCGCGCAGCGGATCTTGGCGGACGCTGCTTCGAGGTACACTGCGTCGTCGAAAGAGGTCGCATTCGCAACCGCGTCGGCGGCAGAGGTCGCGGCCGCAAGCGCGGCGGCGGATTCGCCGGCGAGGCGTGCGAGATTGTGCTGCACCGCTTGGAATTTCGAGATCTTCTTCTCGAAGGCGACACGTTCGTTGGAGTAGCGCACGGAAATGTCGAGCATCGATTCCAGCGCGCCCGCGATCTGGAGGCTGCGGACCACGCCGCCCATCAGCATCAGCGTGGTCTGGTCAAAGCCCTTCGGCGCCGGCTTGATCGTGATTGGCTCGACCTTGTCCAGCGTCACGGTGTCCGAATTGTCGTAGCCGACATTGATGCCGGCCTCGATCCGGCCTTTCGCGGCATCGACCAATGCGATCGAGATGCCGCCGTTGCCATGCGCCAGCACTGCGAAATGCTTTGCCGCTTTGGCAAAGGGCACGCCGCGGGCGCGGCCGGACAGGCTGCCATCGGCATTGAGCGTGATGCGGTCCTTCGGGCTCGCGGGGACCACCGTCATCTCGCCGTCGGGGGACGTGATCTTCGCCTGCGCGAGCAGCCAGCCCGCCAGCATGGTCTCGGCGAGCGGCACCGCGATTGCAAACCGGCCCGCGGCGTTGAGCACGCCAAAGCCTTCGGCCAGACTCGCGCCGGAACCGCCGAGATCGTCCGGCACCCAGGCGAGCGGCAGGCCGGCCTCGCTCAGCGCCTGCCACAGCGGCGCTTTCCAGCTTCCCGTCGTATCACTGTTGATAGTCTGGGCGTCGGCGAGATCGGCAAAGATTTTCTCTGCGGTCTCGACGACGATATTCTCACTCTCCGCCACGGCGTTCCTCAAGCTATGGAATTTGGCACGTCTCGGACGCGCCAAACGGTCGCGCCAAGTGCATTTCGTTCTTGCGCTTTATGATGGGGAAAAGCCATAGCCCTGACAAGCGCTGTCCGCAGGGCCGCCTGCGGCCGCGGCATGCGAGCCATGTGCGGAAGGAGAAATTCCACGCAACGGAGTTCTGGCTTGTCGCCTTGGCCGCGCGATATGGTATGCCAGCGCGGGAACGTTTTGAGCGCAAAAGCTAAAGAGGGAGTGGAGTGCTAATGTCGAAGGATGGTTTGTATGCGATCGTAACGGGCTCTGCGTCCGGCCTCGGGGCCGCGACCGCGCAGATCCTGGCAAAGAGCGGTGGACGCGTCGTCGTCAACTATTCCAACAGCAAGAACGAAGCCGAAGAGACCGCCGATCTTTGCCGCAGCGCCGGCGCCGAGGTCGTGGTGGTGCAGGGCGACGTGTCGCGCGACGAGGATTGTCGGAAGATCGCCGCAGCGGCGGCATCCTGGGGCAGGCTGGATGCACTGATCAACAATGCCGGCACCACCAAGCATGTCGCGCACGACAATCTCGACGGGCTCTCGGCGGAAGATTTCCAACGCATCTACGCGGTGAACACCATCGGGCCGTTCCAGATGGTGCGCGCGACCCGACCGCTGCTTGAAGCTGGCGCGAACGCGTCGGGGCGCGCCTCGGCGGTTGTGAATGTCTCGTCGGTTGCGGGTATTTCCGGCGTCGGCTCCTCGATCGCCTATGCCGCCAGCAAGGGCGCGCTCAACACCATGACGCTGTCGCTGTCGCGTGCGCTCGCGCCGCTCATTCGCGTCAACACGGTCTGTCCCGGCTATATCGATACGCCCTGGTTCACCAAGGGCCGCGGCGAAGCCGGCGCCAAGCAGGTGCGCGACGCTGTCGTGGCGAGGGTGCCGCTGAAGGTCGCCTCAACGGCGCAAGATATCGCGCAGCTCGTCTGCTTCCTGGCGACGCCGGCCTCGAGCAACATGACCGGCGAATGCGTGCGCATGGATGCGGGAATGCATCTGATTTCGTAGGTGCATCCTCTATGTCATGGCCAGGCTTGCCCGTCTTCGCTATCGCTTCGCCGGACCGACGCTGGAGTGCCCGGCGAAGCCTTGGCGTAGCCGGGTCCCGGCCATCCACGATCTTGGCCGCGGATACGAAGAACGTGGATGCCCCGGGACAAGCCCGGGCATGACGGAGCGAGAGCAAAGCGCGCTACCGCCTGCCGGGATCGGGAATGACGCCGCTCGCCACCAGCCGGTTCCAGATGAACAGCACCACCACCGCGCCGATGGTGGCGGTGATGAAGCCGGCGCCTTGATCGGGGCTGTAATGGCCGATGGCCTGTCCGACCCAGGTCGCAAGAAACGCGCCGGCGATCCCGAGCACCGTGGTCAGGATGAACCCGCTCGGGTTGTTCGGTCCGGGTGAGAGGAAGCGCGCGATCAGGCCTGCGATGAAGCCGACGATAATGATCCAAAGAATGCCGCTCATGGCGGTCGTCCTTTCCTGAAACGAGAAATCAGCCTTTATCCGCGGCCGCAATCAAACCCGCCGCGACATTTCCTCGTCGCTCGGCAGTCGCCCGTCCGGCGTCAGGTGATTGACCGCGTCAGGCAAAAACTGGCTCAAGCCACTGAGCAGGTCGTCGCGCGATAGGCCGCTTTGCGCGGAGATCTGGTCGATCTGGTCGGCACCCAGCGCGTTGGCGAGATCGCCCGGCGCGACCTGCTTGTTTGGGCCGTTGCTGACCCAGGAATTGGCCTGGTCGCCGAGGCCGTTATCCTGCAGTTGCTTCAAGAGATCGCCGAGCCCGCCGCTCAGGACGGTGCCGGCAGCACCACCGGCGAGCAGTCCGCCAAGGCCGCCCTTGAGCAGATCGCTCAATCCGCCGCCCGCCGCACCGCCGGGCACGTTTGCTGCGACGACGTTGCCGGGCGGAGGAGCGGGTGTCTGAGTTGGCGTCGGCGCCGGCGCCTGCCGTGGGGCCTCGCCGGGCTGATTGGTGAAATGCCTGACCGCCTTCCAGGCCAGCAGTGCCAGGATGGCCATGGTCATTGGCGACATGCCGCCCTTGTCGGATTCGGCGCTCGGCGTGCTGGGCCCGCGCGGGCCATTCTGCATGCCGTTGAGTACGTCGAGTAAACCCATCGTCTTCTCCCGCGTATCTGCCCCGCGCCGAAAACATAACGGCCGCCCATGACGGTTACAAGGCACGGCCGCAGGCTGCGGCTCCGGTTCGGTAGGCACAAAATACCAAGTCTGCTATCGATTATGGTCGTGGGGTTGAACGGCGGATGAATGCTTTGGATCGACCGATCGGGATCGCCGGCGCCGGCAGCATCGGCTGTTTTGTCGGCGGCATGCTGGCGGCGAGCGGCCGCAAGGTGGCGCTGTTGGCGCGGCCGCGCGTGGTCGATGAAATCAGGGGTAACGGGCTGCGCCTGACCGGCTTCGACGGGTCAGAGCAAAGGCTTGCTGCGAACGAGATCACGCTGTCCGACGATCCCTGCATTTTTGCCGACGCCGGCACGGTGCTGGTCACGGTCAAGAGCGCGGATACCGCTGATATGGCTGACCTCATCGCGAGGCACGCGCCTGACGATGCAGTCATCGTCAGCCTGCAGAACGGCGTCGGCAATGTCGGCCTGTTGCGCCAGCGCCTACCCGGTCGAAAGGTGCTGGGCGGGATGGTGCCGTTCAACGTGGTCGGTCTCGGCGAGGGCAGGTTTCACCGCTCGACATCGGGCGCAATCGTCGTCGAACGGGATGCGGCGGGCACGGCGCAGCAATTATCGGTGCCGGGCCTTGCGATGCGCGCGACGGACAATATCGACGGCGTGCAGTGGGGCAAGCTGATCGTCAATCTCAACAACGCGCTGAATGCGCTGTCCGACATCCCGCTGCGCCGGCAGCTCGCACAGCGCAACTGGCGAAAGCTGTTCGCCGACCAGATGGCGGAGGGGCTCGCGGCGATCAAGGCGGAAGGCATTAGACCGGTGTCGCCGACGCCGATTCCGGCTGGGCTAATACCGCCGCTGTTGCGGCTGCCGGATGCGATCTTCGAGGCGCTGCTCGGGCGTACCATGAAGATTGATCCGCAGGCGCGCTCCTCAATGTGGGAAGATCTCAAGCGCGGGCGACGCACCGAGATCGATTATCTACAGGGCGTCATCACAGATATCGCCGACCGGCGTGGCCTGAAGGCGCCGCTGTCACGGCGTATCGTCGAACTGGTCAAGCAGGCCGAGGCGGCGGGCAAGGGCTCGCCCGGGTTGACGGTCGGGCAAATCCGAGGCTGATGCCTTGAAAAGGCGCCGGCCCCGCACGAATTCCAATGGGGACATGATGGAGGAGGATCGATGAGACGGATCGCCACCGCAGTGTGGTCGGTTGTGACCCTGACTCTAGGTTCAGTCGCGGCCTCCCATGCCGCGCCGCCGACGGTCGTCCCCTCACCGGGCTATGACGCACGATTGCAGGAGAGCCGCGCGGCATCGCGAGCGCCGGCCTTGGATCCGATTGCGCCTGCGCCCAAGCGGGTCGTGCCGCACCGCGCCAAGCGCACGCATCTGCGCTAAGGCACCTCGTAGCCCGGGTGCAGCGAAGCGCAACCCGGGATCTTTGCCTTAGGGGGCGGCCCCGGGTTACGCTGCGCTTCACCCGGCTGCGATTCCGAAAGGGTCAGCTCCGCTGCTTCGCCTTGGCGGGCGGCGCCGGCGGCTGCGGGGCGAAAATCTTCTTGAACTCGTTCCAGCTCGCGGAGACCCGCGGCCAGTCGCAGGAAAACGAGTCCTTGGCGCATTTGGCGGCTCTGATGCGCTCGGCCCGCTTGACCGGGCTTGCCACCGGCACCGGCACCCGCACCGTGTCGGTCCGCAATGTCACCTTCTGGACGTCCGGCTGCGGGGGCGATTGCATCGGCGGCAATTGCACTTGCGCTTCCTGCTGCTGCTTCAAGGCGAGCGCCGCGGTCATGCTCTCGCGGCGCTGCTTTTCCAGATAGCGGGCATATTCCTGGTCGATCTTCTTCTGCTCCTCCGGCGTCGGGTTGGGGCCGGAGATGTCGAATGAGCGGTCCTGCAGGAAGTCATAATAAGTGTAGCCGCCGCCGGGCTTGCGGCGGCCGGCGAATTTCGCGTTGCAGTCGCCAAGCTGCGAGGTCTTGTCTTCCTTGGTCTTCGCCTTCTCGGCGACGTCGGCGCATTCCTCGAAATCCCTCGGCGTGCCGCGCCACCATTGCGCGTCGACGCGCGCGGGCGCAAGCACGGCTGCACCGGCTGCGGCAACACTGAGCATTAGCAAACGCGAGGCGATCACAGAGGCATTCCCAGCCAGATTCGGACGGGCGAGAGAGTTAGGCGGATTGTCGTCATTTTGATGGCGCTTGTCACGGTGGAACCGTGCGTCCACAGGGTGTGGGCGAGGTCTCATAGCGCATCTGGTCACGTCTGGCTTCGACTAAAATTTTCTAGGAATTTCAAGGCGAAGGACAGCATGCAAGCTGGGGGCGTTCGTCGCAGGCGAGGCTGCCGCCTCGATTTACATAGCGGGCTTGGCTCCGGATGGAACCCGCACGACCGCGACGAGGAAGCCGCTTACCTCGCCCGGCCGCCACCGCCTTTGCCCGGCCAGGATGCGGAAGCACAGCGGCGTCAGCTCGCAACGTTCTCAGGCGGCCTTCACGGTCGCGAGGAATTTTGACACTTCATTGCGCAGCAGCTCCGATTGCCGCGACAATTCGCCCGCCGCATCAAGCACGTTCGATGCGCTGCCGCCGCTCTCCTTGGCGGCATGCATGACATCCTCGATGTTCTCAGACACGTCCCTGGTACCGACCGCCGCCTGCTGGATGTTGCGCGAGATCTCGCTGGTGGCGGCGTCCTGCTGCTCGACGGCGGAGGCGATTGCGTTCGACACTTCGCCCATCGAGCGGATCACGCCGACGATATCACCGATGGCGCTGGTCGACTCCGTGGTCGATTGCTGCATGTCGCCGATCTGCGCGGCGATGTCGGCGGTCGCCTTGGTGGTCTGCTCGGCAAGCGACTTGACCTCCTGCGCGACCACGGCAAAGCCGCGCCCGGCGTCGCCGGCACGCGCCGCCTCGATGGTGGCGTTGAGCGCGAGCAGGTTGGTCTGGCCGGCAATGTCGGTGATGAGACCGACGATGGTGCCGATCTGCTGCGCGGCGGCCGAGAGTTTCTGCATCTTGTCGCCGGCGGCATTGATTGCCGCGGTCGCCTCCGTCGCGATCCGGGCCGAATCGGTGACGCGTTCGCCGATCTCGCGGATCGAACCGGTGAGTTGCTCGACCGCGGCGGCGACTGCGTTGACATTCGTGGTAGCCTCGCGCGAAGCGACCGTGACCAGGCCGGACTTCGCCGAGGTGCGATCGGTCGCGCCTTGCAGCGATTGCGCCGACGCCTGCAACTCGGTGGATGCGGAGGCGACGATGTCGACGACACCGCCGATCGCGCCCTCGAAATCCGTCGCCAGTCGGTCCAGCGTCTGGCGCCGGTCGCGGCGTTCGGCCTCGGTGTAGACGGCGAGCGCAATGTCCATGTCGAGCAGTGCCGCGTTGACGATCGCGCGCTGCATCGCGGCCTGCCTCGCCGCCGAGCCGCGACTCAGCATGCGCGTCGGCATGCGGATCGCGACCTCGCTCACGAGATCTGACAACAGCGCATTGTAGCCGCCGATGTACCAACCCGGCTCGAGCCCGAGCTTGTTGTGAATCTCGCCGATCCGCGCCACGGATGCTTCGTAGTCGGCGTCAAAGCGCCCCTCCAGGATGATGGACCAGTGCTTCATCTGCATCTGCTTGGCATGCATCATGTGCTCGCGGCTGCGGAAGAATCGCGCGGTCTCTGCGAAGCGA
The DNA here is from genome assembly GCF_000472865.1 of Bradyrhizobium elkanii WSM2783. Classification (GTDB taxonomy): domain Bacteria; phylum Pseudomonadota; class Alphaproteobacteria; order Rhizobiales; family Xanthobacteraceae; genus Bradyrhizobium; species Bradyrhizobium elkanii_A. Next base: position 108,275 of record NZ_AXAP01000016.1, read on the forward strand.
CTGACGTGATCGTAGAAGCGGTCAAGGATCCCGGGCAGCGCATCGATGACGAGGCTGCGCGCCTCGCGCAACAGCGCAGTGGTCTTCTGGTCGATGCGATGGAAGGCGAGACGGGTGGCAAGGCTGCCGGCGCTGTTCACAGAGTGCTCCGGATGGGGAAGGAGTAAGGTGGGACGGCCGAAAGCGGCCGCTCTGGATTTTCACGTGATTCGCGGCCGATGACCTTGATCTTGCTCAAGCAAGGCTTGTCAGCCGGTTAACTTGTTGTTCACATCTGGGGTGCGCGTATTCGCGGAAGCAGCCCTTCGATCAGGCGCCGACAGCGCGCCGGAACCCTGTCTCACGCGGATCATCCGCGAGCGGCGCCGACCGCTGCGGAGTCTGGCGATCGGCCTTTCAGTCTGCTATGAGGTGCCGAAACTCCGAGAGAGGGGTTCGCGGTCCCGTAGCTCAGCCGGATAGAGCGGCGGTTTCCTAAACCGTAGGTCGGAAGTTCGAGTCTTCCCGGGATCGCCATTCTTGCCGATGCAGGAAATCCAATAAAGACTGCGGCTTCCTCGACGTACGCGCTTCGTTCCGAGGCCATTGACGGGCACTCATCGAGATCAAGCATGTGTACCAGAATTGCGGAGTGATCGCGCGGTGATCGGATCCGTGTCCACTCCTGGCATTACCGTCGTCGCCAACTTAGAGCGTGCCGGTTCTAGACGAAACGGAATCACCCTCGATCTTGAGCTTGGTTTCCATGAAATCCAGGAAAGCCCGTAATCGTCTGGATTCCTTTCGCTTCCCCAGGAAGGTCGCGCTAACTTGCAGCGACGGGCTCTCCCAATCGGTAAGAACTCGCACGAGTCTCTTCGCTCTTATGTCGTTCTGACACATGATGTTCGGCAGAATACCCAGTCCCACGCCGCCGATTACGAGTTCTCGCGCAACGCCGATGTGATTTACCGATATGCGTCCCACGACGTCGATCACCTTGACGCCGAGGCTGCTCCGGAAAGTCCAGACCCCTTCGGCGCGTTGATGCTCGGTTACGACGCAGTCGAAATGTTCGAAGTCGTCGACACTCGATGGTACGCCCCTACGTTCGAGGAATGCCGGGCTGGCATATACGCCTCGAGTTATGCTCGCGAGATGGCGCACGCCCCCGTGGGCTTCCGGCAACGTCCCCAATTGCACGGCGACGTCGTAAGATTCGACCGAAACATCAACCCAGCGGCTGTTCGTATCGATAGCCAGATGTATGTCGGGATAGTTTACGGCGAATGCGGCAATCGCGCTGCTTAGCCATCCCGTTCCAAAGTCTACAGGCATGCTGACGCGCAGCATTCCACGCAATTCCGTTTGCATCCGGGCAGTACCCAGTCCTGCCTCGTCGATCTCGGCGGCGATCCGTTCGCAGTGCTCGTACAGGGCTTGTCCGATGTCGGTCAGGGAAAGTTTGCGGCCGCCTTTCTTGAAGAGCACGGCGCTCAGTTGGTCCTCCAGGAACATCAGCTTGCGGCTGATGGTGGATTTGGGGATGTCCAACTTCTTCGACGCGCCGCTAATGCTCCTTGCATTGACGACCTCAAAAAACAGAAGCAGCGCGTTCAGATCCAATTTTCTTGCCACGCCGACCTCCGGGCTCGCTCTACTCGTCCCATTTATGGAACGAAGGGGAAGCGAAAATGCGCTATCGTTCCGACTTTGGCAAGTTTAGGCTTCTTTCAACAGCGGAATTGCGGACTTTTCTCCTCACGCCCCTCGGCGTCGAGGCCGGAAAAGAATGAACGCGGGCGCGGTACGGGGGAGGAACGAATGATCCAGTTGACCAGGCGGAAGCTGCTCGCGTTGTCGGTGGCGTCGGTTTCCGCACCGGCGATTATCCGCAATGCGCTCGCAGCCTCGGACATCAATGTCCGCTGGGCATCGCTGCAACCCGGATTTACGGTGCTGCCCGTCCAATACATTCTCGCCAATCATCTCGGGCGCAAGAACGGAATCATTCTCCCCGATCCGTCGCCGTATACGGCCGTTTCGACCTACTACAACGACTTCACTGCGGGAAATTACGACATCTGCATCGGAAGCTGGGACACCTTCGCTGCCCGTTATCAGGCGGGCGTCCCTCTCAAGTACGTCTGTTCGATCACCGATGCGAACATGATCGCGATGCTCGCGCCGAAGGGCGGCGTCGAGGACGTCTCCAAACTGAAGGGCAAGACGATCGCGGCGTTACAGTCGACAGGCACCTACCGTATCGTGAGAGCATTGATAAAGGTGGCGTTCGGCTTCGATATGGAAAAGGACGCGACGATTCAGAACGTCGACAATCCGGCCGCGTCCGTATCTTTACTTATGGCCGATCGTGCCGATGCCGCCATATCATGGGAGCCCAATATCACGACCGGCCTGATAAGGAAGCCCGACTTGCGCGTGCTCCTGAAGGCCGGAGATGTGTACAAGAAAATATCGGGGGGCATTGAATTACCTTACTTCGGTGTCGCGATCCGTAAAGAACTGGCCGACGCCAATCCCGGGATAGCTGCGAAGATCAGCAAGATGTTCGAGGACTGCCTCTCGGGAATCAACGCCGACACGACGAAGGCGGCCGATCTCTTCGGCAGCAAAACCGGAATTCAGATCGATGTCCTGAAGGAGGCGATGAGTTCTCGCCGACTGGAGTTCGGCTATCGTCCCATGAGCGACGAGCTTTCCAGGTCGGCCGTCATGATCGCAAGCGATTTTCTCGCCAGCAACGGCCTGTTGAGCAAGCCGATCGACGAAAACTTCTTCGCCGTTTGACGCACATGCCGGAAAAGCAGATGTCTATCTCAGCCGCCGCCGGGCAATCGCGAATTCAATCTGGAGATGCAGCCAAGATCGCCAAGCCGCTTGCTGGCTTTGCCGGGGCTTGGCCCAACGCCGAAAGTCGACGGGATATCGTCGCAACCGTCGTCGTGGTCGTCCTGCTTCTTGCGGCAATGGAAGTAACCAGCCGTTTCGTTCCGGACTACATAATGCCTTCGCCGGTCGCCGTCTGGAATGCCGCGCGCGAACTGTTCTTCACCGACCCATACCATGTGGCGGTAACACTCGTCCGCCTCGCTATTTCGGTTACGATCGCAATGACGGTAGGCGTTCTCATCGGACTTGCGATGGGAATGTTCACTCATTTGCGGGCCTATCTCAAAGCTGTTGTCGTCATCGATACCGGCATTCCCGCGCTTTCCTGGATGTTGATCGCCGTGTTCTGGTTCAAGAACCCAGAGGCACGCATATTCTTCATCCTGCTGGTTATCTTGCTGCCATTCTATGCCCTCAACGTCTACGAAGGGGTGCGAGCGCTACCCAAGGAGCTCGTCGATATGATCGAGAGCTTTCGGCCCTCGCGGTGGCAGGTGCTCCGCTATCTCATTCTGCCGCACATCGTTGCCTACGTTTTCCTGACGACCAAATCCGTCATCGGATACGCGATACGAATGGTGATATTCGCGGAGCTCGTAGCGTCGGCGATCGGCATCGGCGCGCGGATGAATCTTGCTCAATCGACGTTTCGGATCGACCAGGTCCTGGCGTGGACTTTCTTCCTCGTAATCCTCAATGTGGCGCTGCAGGCATTCGTGAATGGCTTGGAAAAGCTATTCCTGAAGTGGCGCGCGGAGGCGACCGTAAGATGACCGAAGAGAACATCATCGAACTGCGCGAAGTGTCAAAGACTTTCGGAAGCTACCTCGCCGTCGACAACCTGTCTCTGAACGTCAGGCGAGGAGAAATCGTCGTTCTTCTTGGGCAGACAGGCGCGGGAAAGAGCACGGTGTTGAATCTCATCATGGGAACGACCTGTCCGAACAAAGGACAGATCAGAGTGGCGGGGTTCGATCCCTACGCGTCCTTCAAGGCGCTGAAAGGGCGTCTTTCCGTCAGCTTTCAAACCGACCGTCTCTTGCCCTGGCGCACGGCTCTCGAAAACGTCGAACTTGGATTGCTCATCCTGGGAAGACCCAAGAATGAAGCCAGAAGAAGCGCGCGGGAATGGCTGGGACGAGTGCGTCTGGACGGGGCGGACAACAAGTATGTTCACGAGCTTTCCGGCGGCATGCGCCAGCGCGTATCTCTTGCCAGAGCGCTCGCGATAGATCCTGAGATCATATTCCTGGACGAGTCCTTCAGTCAGCTCGATCACGTTACCTCGAAAACCCTTCGCGGCGACTTCCTGCAGATTGCAAGGGAATTTCGGAAGACGTGTCTACTCATCACGCACAGGATCGATGATGCGCTCGAGATGGCCGATCGCGCGCTCGTGCTCAGCCCACCCGCCAGAGTGGCTCTAGAGGTGCGCATAGACGATCAGGCCAGGTCGAGCTCGCGCGCGATGGCCGATCTGCACGCTCAGATAGCGTCCGCGATGGGCGCGGAACGATCAACCGACCATTGAACCATCGGAGACCAAGAATGAGCTACCAGGACGTGATCCTGAACCGGGAAAAAGGCTGGGTCGAAATCACGATCAACCGACCGGAAAAGCTGAACTCACTTCGCGAGCAGACCGCTGAGGAAATCCTCGGAATTCTCAATGAAGTCGAGCACCAGAGGGACGTGAGGGCAGTTATCCTTCTCGGTAGTGACAAGGCCTTCTGCACCGGCATCGACACCAGCGAATTCCAGATCACGGAGAACGGCTATTTCGACTTCTACCGCTTTCGGAAGCGAGCGCGGAAGGTGAACCGGCTGTTCAAGGATATCGGCGGCTTCACCAAGCCTCTGATCACCGCAATCGAGGGATTCGCTTTGGGAGGAGGTCTCGAACTGGCCCTGGTCGGAGACATCATCGTCGCGGGCGCAAGCGCGAAATTCGGCCTGCCGGAGATCAAGCTCGGGATGATGCCAGGCGGCGGCGGCACCCAAACCCTACCCCGACTGATCGGAAAACCTCTCGCGAAGGAGTTGATGTGGACCGGTCGACGGATCTCCGCGGCAGAGGCCGAGCGCTATCGGATCGTCAGCCATGTAACCGATCAGGGCAAGGCGCTCGACAAGGCCAGGGAGATCGCCAAGAGCATCAGCGAGAACGCGCCTATTCCGGTCATGATGACGAAGGCCGTTATTGACCGCGGCGTGGATATGTCGCTTGCCGACGGCTTCGACGCCGAGGGCGACGCATCCTTTCTTCTGTATTTCACAAAGGATCGCGACGAAGGCCTGAAGGCCTTCCGGGAGAAGCGGTCCCCCGAATTCCGCGGAGAGTGACCATGTCAGGAAAGAAGCGTGATATCGTAATCGCCGGCTATTCCGAGACCGCAATCGACTTCAAGAGCGGTCGAAGCGCATTCGATCTAGGAGGTGAGGCGCTGGCAAAATTGCTTGCGGCTACCGGCATTCCGAAGGACGCGATCGACGGCCTCTCAGTGACAGCTCCGCTAAGCGAATGTCCGAATCCGTTCTTCGCCGTCTACATGACCGAAGCCCTCGGCATCACGCCGACGTGGCTCAACTACGGAGGGACCGGAGGGTGTTCCGCTACCGGCGGCGTGGCTCGTGCCGCATCGGCCATTCGCGATGGGTACTGCGAGGTGGCCGTCGTCCTGTCGGCGGACGCGCCGAGCACCGCCTGGCGGGCGAACTACGGAGCTTATCGTTCCGAATTTCAGGACCCGCCCGGTGTTCAAGGTCCTCCTGCGACGTTCGGGCTTCTCATGAGCCGATACAACCATCAGTTTGGGATCAAGCCCGAGGCACTGGGAAAGATCGCCATCACGCAACGCGAGCACGCGCTGCATAACGACAACGCGTACACGAAGTTCAAGACACCGATCACGATGGCCGACTACGAGAAGTCGCGCGTCATCGCGGATCCGCTTCGCCTCCTCGATTGCGTCATGTTCTGCGATGGCGCGAACGCCTTCCTCGTGACGACCGAGAAGAAGGCGCGGGAGCTCGGAATCACGAAGATGGTCTATCCGACAGCATATGCCGAGGTGACGAACTTCAACGGAAGCGATCCGCTCGCGGACATAACAGAGACAGGGTTCTCGAAGATCGCGCCGATCGTGTACGGACAATCGGGGCTCGCTCCGAAAGACATCCGGATGTTCCAGCCCTACGACGATTTCACGATCGCGGTCATGATGAAGTTCGAGGATTTCGGCTTCTGCAAACGAGGGCAGGGCAGCGAGTTCACCCTCGACACCGATCTTTCCCACAAGGGGACCCTGCCTCTTAACACCGGCGGAGGCCAAATCTCCGCGGGGCAGCCGGGATTGGCCAGCGGCGGCCTCAACCTGGCCGAAGCGGTACGTCAAATGTTCGGCGAGGGCGAGGGTCGGCAAGTACCGGATCCGAGGAACGCACTCGTGACGGGTATCGGCGTAATTCCCTACGCGCGCAACTGGGGTACCAGCGCCGCGATGATTCTGGAGGCATGAAGATGGCTGACGAAAAGACCGGACGTCCCGTCCCGAAACCGTCGATCTACGTTGATACCAAGCCCTTCTGGGAGGGGGCGAAGGCCGGCAAGCTGATGCTGCAGTATTGCAAGGACACCGGGCGGTTTCAGCACTATCCGCGCCCGGTGAGCATTTTCACGGGCAGCCGGAATCTCGAATGGCGCGAAGTGTCGGGCAAGGGTACGATCTACGCGTGCACCGTCATTCGCGTGCCCGGTCCCGGTCTGGAGGGGCGCCTTCCTCTTTCCGTCGCGACGGTTGAGCTCGACGAAGGCGTACGGATCCTCGGCAACATCCTGAACAGGGATCCCAATACAGTCGCCATCGGTCAACGCGTAGAGGTCGCTTGGGATCGGATTTCCGACGACGTTCAATACCCGGCCTTCGACGTCGTTTAAGGAGCGGACATGCGCCTGGAAACTATCCTCCGTGCGCAGGCGGTGCGTCATGCGAGCAAGGTCGCATTGGTCTGCGGATCGGAAAGGCTCAGCTACCGCGAGTTGGATCGGAGAATCCGCAGCGTCGCAAACGGGCTCAGGGAGAACGGTATCGGTCCGGGCGATCGTATCGTCGTATTTCTATCCAACGGTGTGGAGGTCGTCGAGCTCTTCTTCGCCGCATTCTCGCTGGGCGCAATCGTTGTCCCCGTAACGACCCGTCTCACGTCGAACGAACTTCTGCATATATGTTCCGACAGCAGGCCCGCCGCCATCGTGTTCGAAGGCGACGGCGCTGCGATAAACAAAGTATTGCAGGCGAATCCGGATGCCGTCCGGATAACGACGGGAACGAATTGCGTAGGTGCCGTCGAGTATGCCGAACTGCGGAAGTCGGAACCGACACCGGCGCCATCCCTCCCGATCGGCTGCGATGATGCGATCATCATGTACACCTCTGGTACAACGGGCACACCAAAAGGTGCGATCATCACGCACTCGAACGTCGTCGTTCAGCATTGTTTCGTCAATGCGATCGAATGGAGAATATCGAGCGACGACGTCTATCTGGTTACAACTCCGCTCGCCCATCGAACCGGTTTCGCCCGGCTTGCCAATTCCCTGACGCTTGGCGGCACCCTCGTGGTGATGAAGAAGTTCGATTCTCGCGAGGCGGTGGACACGATTGCCAGGGAGAAAGTTAGCGTGGTCGGTATGGTCCCGACCGTATGCAGGATGCTGCTTCCGGAGATAAAGCACGATCCCGGTCGCTGCGCGTCCCTCAGGCGCATTGTCGTCACGGGCGAGGCATTCCCTGTCGAGCTGAAACGCCAGTTCCTCGCGTTGCTCCCGCATGTTCGTCTCGTGTCGTTCTTCGCGATGACGGAGGTCGGTGGTGTGACCTCCCTGTCCCATGAGGAGCAATTCGACCATGCCGCTTCGATCGGTCGCCCCACGCCTGGCGTCGAGGTCCGCATCGTCGACGACGCCGGCATCGAGGTCAAGACCGGCGAGCCCGGCGAGCTTCTCGTCCGCGTAGGCGAACCTGGGAGATATTCGGTCATGCGGGGCTACTACAACCGCCCCGAAGATACGGCGAAAACCATCAAGGACGGCTGGATCCACACCGGCGACGTCGCGAAGGCGGATGAGGACGGCTACCTCTACATCGTCGACCGCAAGAAGGACATGGTGTTGAGCGGAGGGTTCAACATCTATACCAAAGAGGTTGAGCAGGCTCTGCTCCAGAATCCGGACGTGTCGGATGCGGCTGTCGTCGGGGTACACGATGCGATCTTCGGCGAAGCCGTCGCGGCCTTTATCGAACGATGCGAAGGGACAAGTCCAACCCCCTCGTCGATCGTCGAGCATGTTCGCAATCTGGTCGCCGGATACAAAAAGCCCAAATACGTCTTCATCGTCGATGCGCTACCGCGGAATTCGCTCGGCAAGGTCCTCAAGCGAGACTTGAGGGCTCAAGCGGTCGAACTGGTCGGCAACGCCGGGGGGGCTGGAACAGAGCGCCTAGTTCCGGTTGCATTCAGCAAGGACGAGACCGATGCGCACGATGTTGTCGGAGATCTCGGCGCTCGCTGCGGTCGCCGTCAGGTTTCCGAGTAGCACAAGGGGCAGCCCAGCCGCTTGATCGTCTCCTCCATGTTTTCGCGCAGCCGATCGTCGTTCAGACCTGCCGTTCCGGCAGGCGCAGCACGAGCCCATCCAGTTCGGTCGTGATCCTGATCTGGCAGGACAGGCGGCTGTTCGGCAGGCGGTCGCAGGCTGTGCCGTCGAGCAGGGCGTCTTCCTCGTCGCCAATCGGCGGGAGGCGCGTCAGCCAGCCATCGTCGACATAGACATGGCAGGTGGCGCACATGGCGTTGCCGCCGCATTCGGCCAGGATGCCATCCAGTCCGTGACGGGTCGCGGCCTGCATGGCGCTCTCGCCGTCGCTGGTCTCGACCCGATCGCTTCGGCCATTGGGATGAATGAAGGTGATCGCAGTCATCGCACCTCTCGTCAGGCCGGAGTGATCGTAACGGGCAGGCTGTCGAGCCCGCGCAGCGTGTTGTTGAAGCGCCGCTTCGGCTCCCCCGTGATCTCGATTTTGGCGACGCGGCGCGCCAACGCCGACAGCATCACCTCGCCTTCGAGCCGCGCAACGAGCTGGCCGACGCACATATGGATGCCCGAGCCGAAGCCGACATGGCCGCTGGTGCGTCGGTTGATGTCGTAGCTGTCGGGCTTGTCCCAACGCCGCGGATCGCGGTTGGCCGCGCCGAGGAACATCAGGATCTTCTCGCCCTCGCCGACCGGCGCGCCACCGAGTTCGACCTCCCTCGTCGTGGTGCGGAAGAAGGTCTGGACCGGGCTTTCGAAACGCACCGCCTCCTCGAAGGCATTGCGCGCCAGCGCTGGATTGTCGCGCAAGAGCTGCCATTGATCCGGAAAGCGCACCAGGCAATAGATGGCCGCACCGAGGCCGTTGACGGTCGTATCGAGACCGGCCGACAGCAGCGAACGCACCAGGAGCGGCGCCTCCGCGGCGGTGATCTCGCCTTCATCGACGCGCGCGTGGATGCAGGCGCCAAAGCCGCCGGGTGCGAGGTTCTCGCGCTGGCATTGCTCGGCAATATAGGCCTGGTGCGGCGCCGAACGCTCGATCGCCTCCTGCCGCAACTGGTTCGGCGGACCGAACGCGTTGAACACCAGGCTGGCATAGGGGAGCAGATGCTCGCGGCCCTCTGCCCTCAGTCCGAGCGCATCCGGGAACACAGAGAGCGGATAGGCTTCCGCAAGATCCTCGATCGCATCGAAGCTGCGCTTGTTCAATAGCGCGTCGACCCTTGCTTCGGCCGCCTTAGCGAAGCCGTCGCGCACTTGCTTCATGACGCTCGGCGACAGCACGCGGCTGAGCACGGCGCGCGTGCGGGTATGGGCGGGCGGATCGGCCTCGAGGATCAGGCTCGGCGGCCGCCAGGGCTTCTCCTTCTTGAAATCGCTCAAGCCAACGCCGCGGCTGGAGCAGAAGGTGAGGGGATCGTTCAGCATCGCATGGACTTCGGCGTAGCGCGCCACGCCGTAGACGTTCCATTTGTCGAGATACACCACCGGCCCTGCTTCCCGCAGCACCTCATGGGTCGGGAAAGGATCGGCGAAGAACGCGATCGCGAAGGGATCAACGTCCAGATGCGGAACGGCGCTGGTCGTGGAAGAGGAGCCGAGTGCACTCATTCAAGTCGTCCCTCGTCTTGCCTGCCCTATCGCATCAGCCGGAATTTTCCACCTTCCACCTTGATGAGAAAGGCGGAACGTTCATCGTAGCCGTTGTGGTCGGTCGGACTCATGGTGGAGAGGCCGTTGTTCAAATAGACGTCCTTGCCGCGCTCGAGTTCATCCCGCAGTGCAGCCCGGAATTCCGGCGTACCCGGCTTGGCGGTCTTCAACGCGCTTGCCGCCGCCCTTTTGAACAGCGCGACGGCATCCCACAAATGCGCGGCGAAGATGTTCGGCTTCTGACCATTCGCCTTTTCATAGGCAGTGACGAGCTCCTCTCGCACCAACCGGAACGGATCGTTCGCCTGGAGATCCTCAGCGATGGTGAACGCTTCGCCGGTGAACACGGCGCCTTCGACATTGGCGCCGCCGAGCTTGATGAACTCTTCCGTCGCGACGCCGTGGGTCTGGAAAATCTTGCCGGCATAGCCGCGTTCGCGAAGGGCCTGCTGGGGCAATACGGCTGGCGTGCCAGCGGATGCGACGAACACTGCCTCCGGATTGGTCGCCATCACCTTCAAGGCCTGGCCGGTCACGCTGGTATCGGCGCGTGCGTAGACCTCATGCGTCGTTACCGTCAGGCCAAGCGTCGGCGCGAGCCGGCTGACTTCCTTGTAATAGCCCTCGCCATATCCATCCGAAACGCCGATATAGCCGAGCGTCTTGATCCCCGACTTCGCGATATGTTTGAGAATGACGGCTGCCATTAGGTCATCGTTCGGCACGACCTTGAACGCCCATTTCCGGCGGTCGTCCATCGGCTGGACGATGGCGGTCGCGGCCGCCAGCGAGATGATCGGGGTCTTCGATTCCATGGCGATGTCGAGCATCGGCATCGTCACTGGCGTCAGCGACGATCCGATCAGGATGTCGACGCCGTCCTGGATCACCAGGCGCCGGGCGTTCTGGACGCCCTTGGTGGGATCTGACTCATCGTCGAGCGGGATGTAGACGACCTTTTCGCCGCCGATCTCCTTCGGCAGCGCCGCCACCGTTCGCATCTGCGGTTGCCCGAGCGCCGAGCCCGGTCCGGACGCGGAGACGACGATCCCCACTTTGATGTCCGCCTTTGCGTCCGCGGCGCAGAGAACCGCGGTCACGAAGATCCAAAGCCCGGCAAGGCCCAGCCTCATCGTAGTCCCTCCCGCAAGAATTCTTCTTTCAAGGCGCGCAGATACGCCGAGGACGTCAGGCACGTCAGCGCTTTGCAATTATCGCTTGTCTCGCGGCGCGCGTCTGTCCCCTTTATTGGTGACACATGCCGGCTCAAAAGGGGGCGGATGCCGCATGAGACCGCTTCAAACCTGCGGATGTTGCTGATACGCTTGAAGAAAAATCCGGAGGAAGCGATGGGGTCAGCGGCGGTGGAACCCGGAGATTCGTCAGGCGTCCTTGCGCCGATGGTGCTTGCCATCGGTCGCCCGTCGTTCTCGCAGGTCCTGATGGATACGGTTCGGGCCGTGGCCGGTGTCGGCCATTGCATGGTGTTTGCCTTCGAGGCGGAGCGGACGGCGCGTTGCGCGCTGGGAATCGGGCACATCGCCATCGGGCCGGACCTCGGCGCAGCGTATTCCGAGCATTTTCATCTGGCCGATCCGAACCGGGAGACGATCCTGCACCAACGGGCGGCGCCTCGCCCGGTCGTCCTGCCGAGCTTCTCCCGCCGCATGTACAGCGATGGCTATCGAAAGATATTTTTTGAGGATGCGGAGATCGTCGACAAGATCGCTGCGGCGATCTGGGTCGACAGTGCCTGCTTTTATGTGAATTTCTACCGGACCACTGAGCAAGGCCGGTTTACGCGGAGCGAAGCCGCACGTCTCTGCAACATGGCGCCAGCCATCACCGCAATCGTGGCGCGTAACTGCCAGGAGGAGGTTGCAGCAGAAGCTCCGACAAAACTGCAGACGCTGTTTTCGACCCGCGAGCCGTTCCTCAAGCTGACCGGCCGGGAAAAGGATGTCTGCCTGCGGATCCTGTCGGGCTATGGGTCCGAGGCGATTGCGGCGGATCTCGGGATCAGCCTGCACTCGACCTTCACCTATCGCAAACGAGCCTATGAGAAGCTTGGCATCTCCTCGCAAAACGAACTGTTCGCCATCGCACTGCGCCTGATGGCGCTTCCCCGCTCTGCGCATTAGGGAGCGACGTCACTCGATTGAACCGGTCTGGCCGCAAGTTCACCTCTCCCTACGGGAGAGGTGCAGAGAGGCAGCGCCACTTCCTGTCCCTGTCCAACGGGACAGACGTCCTTTCTGCTCCTCGGTACCCTTGAGGAATACAGGGAGGGCCAAACCGTGAGCACTGCGCCTCGTATCGATATCGACGTCGCGGCATTCTGGAGCGATCCCTATCCGACGCTTGCCAAGTTGCGCCGCGATGCTCCCATCGCGTTCGTGCCGCAGCTCGGCAGCACGCTGCTCTGCAGTCGCGACGACATCTTCGTCTCGGAGAAGCAGATCGACGTCTTCTCATCGCACCAGCCCGCAGGCCTGATGAATACGCTGATGGGCCACAACATGATGCGCAAGGACGGCGAGGCGCACGTGTCGGAGCGGAAGGCGATCTTTCCTGCAGTATCTCCGAAGACCGTCAGATCTCACTGGACGGCGCAATTCCAGGCCCATGCCGACCGCATCATCGGCGAACTCGAGCCTGCGGGCGCATGCGATTTCGTGCGCGATTTCGCGCTGCCGTTCTCGGCGGAGTGTTTGAAATCGATCACCGGGCTGACCAACATGCGCTTTCAGGACATGAACGCGTGGTCGCAAGGGATGATCGACGGCATCGCCAACTACACTGGAGATCCCGCCGTCGAGGCGCGCTGTCATGCCGCGACGTCGGGCATTGATGCGGCCATCAACGACATGCTGCCGGTGCTCAGCAAGAAGCCCGATCAAAGCCTGCTGGGCGTGATGCTCGCATCCGGCATGCCGATGGAGAGTGTGCGCGCCAACATCAAGCTTTCGATCAGCGGCGGTCAAAACGAACCGCGGGATGCGATCGCGGGCACCGCGTGGGCGCTGTTGACGCACCCCGATCAACTGAGATCGGTCATGGAAGGCAAGATTCCCTGGATGCAGGCATTCGAGGAATATGCCCGCTGGATTTCGCCGATCGGCATGTCGCCGCGCCGCATCGCCAAGCCGTGGAAAATCCGTGATGTTGCCTTTGAGCCCGAGGAGCGGGTGTTCCTGATGTTCGGCTCGGCAAACCGCGACGAAAAGCATTTCGAACGCGCTGATGAGTTCGACCTTGAGCGCGATACCAGCAAGAGCATCGCGTTCGGCGCCGGGCCGCATTTCTGCGCCGGCGCCTGGGCCTCGCGCGCCATGGTTGCCGATGTTGCGCTCCCGGCCGTCTTCGCCAGGCTGAAGAACCTGCGCATTGTCGAGAGCGAACCCGTGCGGATCGGTGGCTGGGCGTTTCGCGGACTGCTTAATTTGCCCGTCGCGTGGGGTTAGGCGGTCCAGAAAATTCGCGTTCGCCGCTTATCCTCACAGAACAGCACGTCCAGGTTTTCCCGAGCGGCTGCGGCCGGCTGTCGCGGCGCGTGAGTGCCATGCGATCGTGCGAATTTGAAAAGTCGCTCCTAGTAAACCGCACCGAAAATCTCGATAACGGTTGCTGCAGTGCGGGGTGACCGACAATTGAAGTCCGACATCGCGCGGAGTACGCTAACGAGTAGCGAACCTGGTTTAGGAGCGCGCCGCGATGAAGGAAAATCCTGAGAAGGAAAATCCTAAGCGAAAAATTCCTCGGCGTGATTTGCTTCGTCTGACCATCGCCGGCAGCAGCGTGGCCGCCGTCGGCGCATTGCTGCCGCGGCAGGTGCCCGCACAATCGGTCAATCTGAAGGACAAGCGCAGAGCGCGCTATCAGCCAAATTCCGCCGAGGTTCGAGACTTCTACCGGGTCAACAGCTATCCCGGCGCTCGATAGAGGGAGGCGTTCGTGCTGATCAGGAAGGCGGATCGTCGCCAGGGAAGTGCAAAGCCTGTTCTCGCCGAAGGAGGCAGGCCAGGCGGCGGATTGGATCGTCGCACGTTTCTGAAGCGTTCGGGCATCGCTGCCGGCACGCTGGCGGCGCTCGGCGAATTCACGCTGAATGGCGTGCGTAAGGTGGAGGCCGGCCCGCCGGCTCCTCCCGGTGCGCCCGTCGCGACCCGCAAGAATGTCTGCACCCACTGTTCGGTCGGCTGCTCTGTCATCGCCAAGGTCGCCAATGGCGTGTGGATCGGGCAGGAGCCGGACTATGACAGCCCGATCAATCGCGGCTCGCATTGCTGCAAGGGCGCCGCGGTCCGCGACGACGTCCTGAGCGAGCGCCGCCTGCGCTATCCCGTCAAGCTCGTCAACGGCCAGTGGACGCGGATCTCCTGGGAGACCGCGATCAATGAGATCGGCGACAAGCTGATGGAGATCCGCCAGAAGGCGGGCCCCGATTCGGTCTATTGGCTCGGCTCGGCCAAGTTCACCAACGAGGCCGCCTATCTTAACCGCAAGTTTGCGGCGTTCTGGGGTACCAACAATTCCGACCATCAGGCCCGCATCTGCCATTCGACGACGGTCACCGGCGTAGCCAATACCTGGGGCTACGGCGCGATGACCAACAGCTACAACGACATCCGTAACTCCCGGACCATCCTGCTGATGGGCGGAAATCCGGCGGAGGCGCATCCGGTCTCGCTGCAGCACATCCTCGAGGGCAAGGAGCTCAACCGCGCCAACATGATCGTGGTCGATCCAAGGATGACGCGGACGGCGGCGCATGCGACCGAATATGTCCGAGTCCGCCCGGGCACCCACATCGCTACCATCTACGGCATGCTGTGGCACATTTTCGAGAATGGCTGGGAGGACAAGGAATTCATCAGCCAGCGCGTCTACGGCGTGGATGATATCCGCAAGGCGGCGGCGAAGTGGAATCCGAAGGAAGTCGAGCGCGTCACCGGCCTGCCGGAGGCGCAGGTCAAGCATATCGCTGAATTGTTCGCCAAGCAGAAGCCGGCGACGCTGATCTGGGCGATGGGCCAGACCCAGTTCGCCACCGGAACCGCCAATGTCCGCGCCAGTTGCCTGTTGCTGCTCGCCACTGGCAATGTCGGCATGGCCGGCGGCGGCGCCAACATCTTCCGCGGCCACACCAACGTGCAGGGCGCGACCGATCTCGGGCTCGATGTCACGACCCTGCCGCTCTATTACGGTCTCGCCGAGGAGGCCTGGCGGCACTGGTGCCGGGTGTGGGAAGTCGATTACGAGTGGATGAAGTCGCGCTTCCCGAGCAAGCAGTTGATGGAAACGCCGGGCATTCCAAGCACGCGCTGGTTCGACGCGACCCTGCTGCCGAAGGACCAGATCAACCAGCCTAATCCGGTGCAGGCCATGTTCGTCATGGGGCATGGTGTCAATACCATCACCCGGATGCCGGAAGCGGTGCGCGGCATCGAGAAGCTCGAACTCCTGGTGGTCTGCGATCCCTATCCGACGGCGTGGTCGGTGGTCTCCGAGCGCAAGAACGGCACCTATCTGCTGCCGGCCTGTACCAGCTTCGAGATGGACGGCTCGCGCACCGCCTCCAACCGCTCGCTGCAATGGGGCGAGAAGATCGTCGAGCCGGTCTTCGAATCCAAGAACGACTACGACGTGATGTATATGCTCGCCAAGAAGCTCGGCTTTGCCGACCCGATGTTCAAGAACATCAAGGTCGAGAACGGCTCGGTGTCGGCGGAGGACATCCTGCGCGAGATCAACCGCGGCGGCTGGTCGACCGGCTATTGCGGGCAGTCGCCGGAGCGGCTGAAGGCGCATATGAGGAACCAGCATAAGTTCGACCTGGTCACGCTGCGGGCACCGAAGGATGATCCGGAAGTCGGCGGCGACTATTACGGTCTGCCATGGCCGTGCTGGGGCACGCCGGAGTTCAAGCATCCCGGCACGCCGATCCTCTACAACACCAATCTTTCGGTGAAGGACGGCGGCGGCACCTTCCGCGCCCGGTTCGGCGTCGAGCGCGTCGTCAGGCGCAAGGTGATGGAGAACGGGCAGGAGGTCGAGCGGGAGGTTCATGAGAATCTTCTCGCCGAGGGCTCCTATTCGGTCGGCTCCGCAATCAGGGACGGTTATCCGGAGTTCACGCTGGGCGTGCTGAAAAAGCTCGGCTGGGACAACGAGCTGACGCCGCAGGAGATGGAGATCATCCAGCGCGTCAATTCGGCCGACCCTGACAAGGTGTCCTGGTCGCTGGATCTGTCCGGCGGCATCCAGCGGGTCGCGATCGAGCACGGCTGCTCGCCTTACGGCAACGGCAAGGCGCGCATGATCGCCTGGAATCTGCCCGATCCGATTCCGGTCTATCGCGAGCCGATCTATACGCCGCGTCCGGACCTCGTCGCCGACTATCCGACCTTGCCAGATGCCAAGCAGTTCCGCATGCCGAATATCGGCTTCTCGGTGCAGAAGGCGGCCGTCGATCGCGGCATCTCAAAACAGTTCCCGCTGATCCTGAGCTCGGGCCGGCTGGTGGAATATGAAGGCGGCGGCGAGGAGACGCGCTCCAACAAGTGGCTCGCCGAGCTGAAGCAGTTCATGTACGTCGAGATCAACCCGGCCGACGCCGCCGAGCGCGGCATCAAGGACGGCGGCTGGGTGTGGGTGACGGGCGCCGAGAACAGTTCGCGGACCCGCGTCAAGGCGATGGTCACCGAGCGCGTCGGCAAGGGCGTCGCCTGGATGCCGTACCATTTCGCCGGCTTTTTCGAGGGCGAGGACCTCCGCGCCAGATATCCGAAGGGCGCCGATCCGATCGTGCTTGGCGAAAGCGTGAATACGCTGACGACCTATGGCTACGACCCTGCAACCGGCATGCAGGAGCCGAAGGCGACGCTTTGCCAGATCAGGGCCGCGTAAGGGGAAGAGACGATGGCACGCATGAAATTCCTTTGTGACGCGGACCGCTGCATCGACTGCAACGCCTGTGTCACCGCGTGCAAGAACGAGAACGAGGTGCCCTGGGGCATCAACCGCCGCCGCGTCGTCACCATCAATGACGGCAAGCCGGGCGAGCGTTCGGTCTCGATGGCCTGCATGCATTGCACGGACCCGCCTTGCGCGTCGGTCTGTCCGGTGAACTGCATCTTCCCGACCGAGGACGGCGTTGTCTTGCACAACAAGGATCAGTGCATCGGTTGCGGCTATTGCTTCTACGCCTGCCCGTTTGGCGCGCCGCAATATCCGCAAGTCGGTAATTTCGGTACCCGCGGCAAGATGGACAAATGCACCTATTGCGCCGGCGGCGGCGGACCAGAGGCACCAGGGAGCGCGGCGGAATTCGCCAAATACGGCTCGAACCGGTTCGGCGAAGGCAAATTGCCGATGTGCGCGGAGATGTGCTCGACCAAGTCGCTGCTCGCCGGCGATGGCGACATCATCGCTCAGATCTATGGCGAGCGGGTGCGCAAGCGCGGCTATGGTTCCGGTGCCTGGGGCTGGACCACGGCGTACCACGAGGACGTCGGGGTCTGAGCGGACAGGCTCAGGCGGCCCGCGATGGGCGCGGGATGAGAACAGGGTAACGGTCATGACGTTTCTCGCACGCTTTCGTCTGGCGACCTTCGTCCTGGCGCTGCTTGCGATATCAGCGGCGGCGCCCGTGTTCGCACAAGAGCGCGGTCCCGATGGCGCACCCAATCCGACCGCAAGCGTCACCAGCCAGCACGAATTGCTGCAGCAGATGCCGCGCATCACCGGCCGCATCGACATTCCCGACACCAGGGCCAGCGTACTGATCCAGCCGGCGGGCCGGACCTGGGAATATTTCCACCAGGTCCTGCTGCGCTGGGGCGGTGCGATTGTGATCCTTGGCACGGTCCTGCTGCTGGCGATCGCCTATCTGATCCTCGGACGGCTCCCGATCTCAGCCGGGCGCTCGGGGCAGAAAGTGGTCCGCTTCGAGGCGTTCGAGCGCTTCGCGCATTGGCTGACGGCGGCCTCCTTTGTCATCCTCGGACTGACCGGATTGAACATCACGTTCGGCAAGGCCCTGCTGCTGCCGCTCGTTGGGCCGGACATGTTCGCCGCCATCTCGGAGGTCGCGAAGTACATCCACAACTTCACGAGCTTTGCCTTCGTGGCGGGCCTTCTCCTGATCATGGTGATCTTCTTCAGGGACAATCTCCTGGAGAAGGTGGATAT
>NZ_AXAP01000152.1 GCF_000472865.1 Bradyrhizobium elkanii WSM2783
GGCATCGCAATGATTTTTTGATTGATGCTCCTGGAAATAAGGACTGCAATTAAAGTAAGTCGGACGGGTATCGGTTACGCCAGTCGAGTGCTGGCGTAACGAGCGTAACAACTGAGGACGACAGTGCGTAACGCATCGCGGCGTCGATGGTGACGGTGCCGTCACGGATCGCGACCGCGAGATCGCGGGAATGGGCCAAGGCGGAGCGAGTTTCGCGCAAGCGTCGCTGGCTAAAATCGGCGGCGTCCGCCGCTTTTCCCTTCTTGCCCCGGCCTCGCTGATCTGGCTCGGGATATAGCGTGCGACCCCGCATCGCTCGCTGACCCTTGGTGAGATCGCGCCGCTCGCATCGACGTCCTAGGCGACTTTCTGATGGGCTTTCATGTAGGGCGCAAACATCGGCGGAGCGGCCCTGTAGAAGTCGGCGATAGCTGTGAACTGGTCGTGTTTCTTTTCGACCCAATCAGCATACGCAGGGTCATGCAGGTTCTGCATCTTCGAGTTCGCGAGATTCAGGTCGATGAGGTGAAGGCGCAAGCGTTCCAGATATTCGGGCACCTCGGGTCCGAAAAAATAGAGCACGCGATCACAGGCTTTGGCGTAGCGAAACAGCTCATCGTTGCTCGCCGTCCCATTGCGCACAACCTCTCCAATGACGTCCTGTATGTCTTCAAAAAGGCCAAGCGACGTTCAAACAGCTCCAACACAATCCTTTCGTTAGATGTTTGCCAGTTGCGCTCCGCGATCTCGGCTTGGGTCCTCGCAATCGCGATCTGTCCCTGTCCCAGTCGGTAGGCAACGAACGCCGCAGCAGTAGCTGCGACAATTGTGGCGACTGGGCCCGCAACGTCCTTGAGCAAACTGATCCAAATCATCGTCTAAGCCGGGCTGGTGTTCGAACAGGTCTGCGAACGAGTACTTTCTTGCTCGCCAGGAATTGGTACGCAGATTGCGCGAGAGAGTCGCAGGTCCGAGCCATGCCCGGTAGGCTGGCAGCCTGCACGAAGCGCGTCTCGATGTAGCGCGACCGCCAATAGTTTGATCCATCAACCAACGCTATGATCTCGACGTCTTCGTCATCGAAGATGACACCTCGCCTTGCGCATGCCCTCCGAAGTTTCTTGAAGCCATGCCCATAGCGGTCCTTGATCGTCTCGATGGACAGGCCGTCAGCTCGCAGGCAGCTCTTGAGGTACAGTTCCAGCGCGTGCGAGTAGAGGAACCGGATCGGAGCCTAGAAGCGCAACGGCGGTTTGGCACGGCTGGCTTGAACCCGGTCGGCGGCGTGCCGGTATGACTCGGCGAAGTTAAATAGCCCGAGCGGTGTTGTCCGATCTGTGGTCATGATGATGCGCTCTGCCCAACGCTACACGTAACGCGAGCAGAGAACCGATGCTGCGTGTTCGGCGCCCTATCCACAGGGAAAAGGACGCGGGCATTAGCAACGGCCTGGCGGTCGTCTCGACACGGGGTGGGGAACGAGCAAAAAAAGCAGGTCCTCCTATCGTCCGAGCGCGGCGGCGGCGCTCCAACGCGTGCGGCCGCAAGTTGCCCAAACTTTCCGGAAAACGTGCCCATACTCACATAATCGCGCGTTTAACCCGGGAGAAAGCGATGAGACCTGGCCCACCGCCGCAGCCGACGATCATCTGCTTTCAGCGCGGCGATCCCGGCAAGCGCCCGATGCCGAAGAACGAGCCGCAGCTTACAATCGAGCTCCCAGCGCCCGGAACCGCCGTCGCACCTCGACAGTTTTGCGCGCGATGAATGATGGCGTGCCGGCCACGATGCAGAGACTCGGACTGGTGACCGTGCTCGATATCGGTCCCTTCGTTGCTTATTGCTGCGCCTACAGCCGCTGGAAAACCGCTGAGGAGACCCTGCTGCGCATGGCGAACCGCGAGGGCGCAGCGAACGCGTTGCTGATCCGGTCGGCGGAGGGCAACCCGCGCATCAATCCCGTGCAGCGGATCGCGAGCAAGGCGGCGGAGGACATGCTGCGATTTTCCGCCGAATTCGGAATGACGCAGCGGCGCGCTCCGCATTAGCACTGGTGTCGGCGCGCAAATGGCACCGGGCAAGTTTAGCGGCCGGCGGCAGCCGCCTAATGGGCCGCGAGACTGGGGCTGGCCGGGCCTTTGCCAGTTCTGGACCTACCAGCAATGCTGGGCGACTGCGTCTGGCACCCGCTCGTATTGTGGGATCAACCCGCGCTACGCTTTTGCGCGGCAGCGGCAAGGCTATTGGCTGCCCTACTGACGTAACGAATCCTCTGCGCGGCTGATTGCCTCGATGCGGTGGCGGCCAATCGGGGCGTCTGGGACAGAGGTGCGCTGTTTGCCGCAGTCTGCCGGGTGCATCGGACCGGGCGATGGTGCGCGGTTGATGATGTCGGTTCTGTATGACGTCGTTAAACGCGAATGCGCATCCGGGCAGGCACAAGGGCTTCCCGAGGCTAAGTCGGCGTGTTTAGTCAAGCGCTTTACGAGGAAGCAAAAAAATGGACAGAAAATTAGCATGAAGAACAGTTGGAATTTCGCCTATCGGGCTAGACCGGAAGTGGCGCGCGCAAGTCGGAGCGATCAATCCGGCGCGGTCAGTTAATGCCTCGATGTAATTTCACCTTAACCCGCTCGTAAATCTCTCTTGCTTGAGCAACACGTCTACCGCTTCGATGATTCGAATTCGTGGATGTTGCTTTGCAACACGCGATCAGTTCACGCTCAAGTTCTTTCAGGCAAGCCCGTCGCACCGGACCCCAAAGCGCCACGCCAACCCCCGCTTTGCTGCGACCTAAATTGCTGAACTGAACGCACCCGACTTGAGAACCGATTAGACTGTGCTATCCTTGTGTTTTCATGCGCCACCTTGGAATTTCGAGTTCACGATCCAGGGGAGCACTATGGTCGCGTCAGAGATCCGACTCAGCGCCAACGGTAT
This sequence comes from Bradyrhizobium elkanii WSM2783, assembly GCF_000472865.1. GTDB lineage: Bacteria > Pseudomonadota > Alphaproteobacteria > Rhizobiales > Xanthobacteraceae > Bradyrhizobium > Bradyrhizobium elkanii_A. Next base: position 2,941 of record NZ_AXAP01000152.1, read on the forward strand.
CCGGAAGACGCCCCCCGGTGCTGATGGCGCCGCTGAGGGAATAGTCCGCTCGTCGCGCTCTAATCCCGGCGTGTGCCGTCGCGAATTGCTTATAACCACCGCCATGACCTTGCTGTTTTCGGCGACCTCCGCTCGCGCGCTAGTCGTCAAGGGCAGCTTGCCATGGGGACCAAGTGCCGGCACTCCACCCACAGCGGTGCGGCCTGGGCCATGGGCGTATTTCACTCCGGAAGAAGGAGCTGCCGTCGAAGCGCTCGTCGACCGGCTGATCCCGCCGGACCCGGAGACGCCGGGAGGCAAGGACGCCGGCTGTGCGGTCTTTATCGACCGACAACTTGCGGGATCGTATGGCAGCGCCGAGGGGCTCTACATGCACGGGCCCTTCGCCGACGGAACGCCGGAGCAGGGAGATCAGTCGCCGTTGACCCCGGCAGCGCGGTATCGCCAGGCGCTGGCGGCATTGGACAAATATTGTCGCGCCACCTACGGGGGAAAGCCCTTCGCCCAGATTCCCGACGATGAGAAGGACAAGGTTCTCTCCGCGCTCGAGAAAGATCAGGTGCAACTGGAAGGAACCAGCGGTCGCGCATTCTTCGAGTATCTGCTGCAGAACACGCGGGAGGGGTTCTTCGCTGATCCAGTTTACGGCGGCAACCGCGACATGGTCGGCTGGAAGATGATCGGTTTTCCCGGGGCGCGCTATGATTACCGCGACTGGGTTGAGCGGCACAACGAGCGTTATCCGTTACCACCCATTGGCGTTGCTGGCCGACCCGAATAGGCGCCAAACGCGCAAATTTAGTCTCGTCCGGAGTATCGGGAATATGATGCGCAAATTGCCAGCAACGGATGTGGTGATTGTCGGATTGGGCTGGACTGGCTCCATCCTGGCGCATGAGCTGACTGGTGCCGGATTGAACGTGGTGGCGATCGAACGCGGCCCATGGCGCGACACGGCGACTGATTTCCCGCCGGCCTACGCGCAAGACGAGCTGCGCTACCGCATCCGCCACGATCTGTTCCTGCGACCGGAACAGCTGACAATGACTTTCCGCAACAACGCCAGTCAGACGGCCCTGCCGATCCGCAGCTGGGGATCCTTCATGCCGCCCAATGGCGTCGGCGGCGGCGGCGTGCATTGGAATGCCGAGACGTGGCGCTTCCTGCCCAGCGACTTCGAGCTGAGAACGCATCTGGTGGGGCGCTATGGCGAAAAATTCCTACCCGAGGACATGACGATCCAGGACTGGGGGATTACCTATGATGACCTCGAGCCCCATTACGACAAGTTCGAATATCTGTGCGGCACGTCCGGCAAAGCCGGCAACATAAAAGGGCGGATACAGGCGGGCGGCAATCCCTTCGAGGGAGCGCGGTCCCGCGAATATCCGACGCCGCCGCAGAAGCAGCCATACGGCCCGACGCTATTCGCACAGGCGGCTCAGGAGATGGGCTATAAGCCCTTCCCGCAACCTTCCGGAAATCTCTCACAGGCATATACGAACCCGCTCGGCGTCACGATAGGCCCTTGTACTTATTGCGGCTTCTGCGAATGGTTCGGCTGCGGCAACTACTCGAAGGCTAGTCCGCAGACCACGATTCTGCCCGCACTCATCCGCCGTCCGAACTTCGAGGCGCGCACGCAATGCGAGGTATCGAAGATCAACCTGGATAGATCGGGAAAACGCGCCACCGGCGTTACCTATGTCGACACCAGTGGCAACGAATGGGAGCAGCCGGCGGACCTTGTGCTGCTCTGCGCCTTCCAGTTGTTCAACGTGCACCTGCTGCTGCACTCCGGAGTCGGCAAGCCCTACGATCCGCGTACCGGCGAGGGCGTGATTGGGCGAAACTATTCCTACCAAGTCACATCTAGCGTAGGCGCGTTCTTCGACGACAAGATCTTCAATCCCTTCATCGCGTCGGGCTCGATCGGAATGTGCATTGACGAGTTCAACGGCGACAATTTCGATCACGGACCGCATGGCTTCGTCGGCGGCGGCTATATGGGCGCGGTGCAGACCAATGGCCGACCGATCCAGACTGGGAGGACACCACGGGCAACGCCGAGGTGGGGCGCCGAGTGGAAGAAGGCGGTGGCGAAGAGTTACTTGAGCAGCTATGAGACCGTCACGCACGGCAGCTGCTATAGTTATCGCGACGTGTATCTCGACCTCGATCCGACCTACACGGACCGCTTCGGCCGCAAGTTGATGCGCCTGACGTTCGATTTCCACGACAACGAGCTCAAGATGTCGACATACCTGACGGACCGGCTGGCTGAGGTCACGCAGAAGATGGGACCGCGGCAGCTTGAGAAGCATCCACGTCGCGGTCCTTACGACGTCACCGTGTACCAGACAACGCACACCTGCGGCGGTGCCATTATGGGCGTCGAGCCCAAGACCAGCGCGCTCAATCGCTATTTGCAGAGCTGGGAGGTGCCCAACCTGTTCGTCATGGGCGCCACGGCCTTCCCGCAGAACCCCGGATATAATCCCACGGATACTGTGGGCGCGCTCGCCTATTGGGCGGCAGACGCGATCGTAAACCGCTACCTGAAGAGTCCCGGCTCGCTCGTGCAGATTTGACGGCCAGCACTCCGAAGTAATGGCATGAGAATGCGCAATCTGATGACTCTTGCGCTCGCGGCCTGCGTGATCGGCCTGGCTGCCGCGCGCGCGGCGGAAGACAACCAGGCGTTCGCGAAGATCGAGCGCGGCCGGTATCTCGCCGTGCTCGGCGATTGCACCAGCTGCCACACTGCGCCGGGTGGTAAGCCGTTTGCCGGCGGCGCTGCACTGGAGACGCCGTTCGGAGCGTTGTTCGGTCCAAATATTACGCCCGATGTTGCGACCGGGATAGGTGCTTGGACCGAATCAGATTTGTGGCGGGCAATGCATGAGGGGATTGGTAGGGATGGGATTCGCCTCTATCCAGCAATGCCGTATCCCGCCTACACCAAGGTTACTCGCGAGGACGTCTCAGCCATCTGGGCCTATCTGCGCACGTTGGAGCCGGTGCGAAACGAGGTTCAGCCGAATCAGCTTAGGTTTCCGTTCAATGTCCGCCGGCCGACAACATCCACCTGGGATTTGATCAATTTCAAGCCCGGGGTATTTCAACCCGACCCGGCAAAGTCGGATCTGTGGAACCGAGGGGCCTATCTGGTCGAAGGCCTCGGTCATTGCGGGACCTGTCATACACCGAAGAACATCACCGGCGGCGATCGGGGTGGAGAAGCCTTGCGCGGCGCATTGTTGCAGGATTGGTATGCGCCTGATCTGACCGCGGATCCCCGTATGGGCATCGAGAGTTGGTCCACGGAAGACATCGTCCGCTATCTTAAGACCGGCGCCAACTCGTTCGACATTGCGTCCGGGCCGATGGCCGAGGCCGTTGAGAACTCGACCTCTCATATGACGGATGCTGATCTTCTTGCGATCGCCACCTATCTGAAGGATCGCGCTCCTCGCAGCGCGAACACGGCCATTGCGCTGGCGCACGATGCCACACGCATGGTGGCGGGCAAGGCAATCTATGAGGACCATTGTGCGGCATGCCACATTTCTAGCGGCGCCGGCGTTCCAAACCTATTCCCGCGCCTGGCACAAGCGCCCCTGGTCCAGTCCACTGATCCGACATCCTTGATTCGTGTTGTTCTGATCGGCAGTCGCGCTGTCGCCACTTCAGCTGCCCCGACCGCACCCGCCATGCCGTCCTTCGGTTGGAATCTCAGTGACACAGAGATTGCAGACGTCCTGACCTATGTGCGCAATACCTGGGGAAATGCCGCGTCAGCAGTCCAGCCTGCTGATGTCACTACGCTGCGTGGCCGTGTGTCTCGATAAGATCGACCACGCCGCGCGTCCCAACTTTGGCGGAACCGATCGAGGGCGCTCGCTATGCCTGTCGCAAATCGACTCGAGACGTACCGATGTTGCAGTCCCCGCGCCACCGGCCATGCCTGAAGTCGGCCTTGAGCCAAATTAAACCAACGCCATTGCGATGTCACCAGTCAGCCCTGGACCGGTCGTTGATGAGCGCTCACCTCCATCGTCGCTTTTGATCCAACCTGATCTCCCCGGCATGTCGGCTTTCACGCTGTGTGGGACGGCAATGCTCTGATTTTACAGGAGCCTAGTCTAGCTAAATCAAGACAGACTGAGCGCCTTGTCAGGTCTATTCGCTGGAAAAAGGCCTCAGAAGTTACGCTGGGCACGAAGCTGCAGGTGGAACGTGTCCTGATCCTGGAACTCGTAGCGCGCGGTCGGCTTGGGGGCCGCAGCTCCGAGGATGGCGGTGCCCTGGAATTTCTGGTCGAGGTGAACCCACATGAATTCGGCCGAGAAGGTCAGGTCCTTGACCGGCGTCCAGCGGGTGATGACACCAAGCTGCGAGACGTTGAAGTCGGGGTTGCAGATGTAGTCCGCACTGATTGCCTTGGCGGGGGTGGTGTAGTTCGCGCAGATGAAGGCCTTGGCGGCGCCGTCATAGCGGACGCCCACATACGAGCCGAAGAGGCTCGACGACCAATATGGGTCCCAGTTGTGGTTGAATGCCCCGCGAACGCCGAAGGCCTCCGTCAGATGCAGCGAGCCGTTGCCACCGGCTGCGACCGGCAGAAAGACACCGTCGGTCGTCGCCCCGAACCCGATGCTCTGATAGGCGCCAAAAGCGTTGGTGCTGCCGAATATGGCAAAGCTCGGCGAGGTTGCAGCTGACGAGACGACGTACTTCGTCGCCCCCTTGGAATAGCTCGCGTCCATCTTGATGTCGTCGCCGGTACCGGTCGGGATGTTCTTGATCTGCAACACCGCCATCGCCGCGCCGCCCCACGAGGTGTCGGGATGTCCGGAAAGCTCGGATGCCGCGGTCGGCGCCGCGCCCGGCAGGGCGACGGCGCCCGCCGGAGCACCGAGCGCGTTGAGCGTGTTGTACGACCCGCTCACTTCATGAGCCGCGGCCGAAATCTGGAACAGACCCCAAGCCTGGTCGATGCGGATGTTGCCGACCACATCGGGCGCATGGGTGCCGGCATAAGCGTTGCCCGTGTTCAGCGTGGCGTTCAGCGGCAGCGACAGGTTGTAGACCGCGGTGCGGTCCCATACGACTGGATCGTCGAGGCCAATGCTGCCGGTCACTCCGTTGCCGAAATCGGCAGTGTACTGGATGTTTTGGACGCCGGTATCAGTGTTTTGGCCGCCGATCAGGAAGTCCGTGATGTTGCCGGGGTAGCCCTGCCAAGGCGAGGCGTAGGCAGACGCCGACTGACCGAAGGTGAAGCCTGCGAACTGGAGAAAGAGGTACTGGATGGAAACCTGGCCGCCGCCGGGAGTGTCGAGCAACTGCTGGCTGGCCACCGGAAGCGAGGTGTTGATCGAGTTCGGGTTGAAGGTGTTGTTGCCGAGCGCGCTGAACGTAAACCGGCCCTGCCCGAAGGTACGGACCACGCCATAGTCGGTGGCGGTGCGGGTATCGAATGACAATAGCATACGGGCGCGGGCGGCGAAGTAGTCGAAGTAGCGGTTATGTTGGCCTGCGTCGCCGTTCCAGGCAGGCGTGCCTTGTATGCCGCCATTGAATGTGGTGTCGACCCGGAGATAGCCACCGATCTTCATGCAAGTGTCGGTACCGGGGATGAAGAAGAAGCCGGGGCCGTAAGCCGAGCAGACCTTCACATATTCGATCGGCTTCGCCTTGACAGGAAGGTCAGCGCCTGCGGCTCCGCTGGTTGCGAGCAAAAGGCTCGCCGCCGGACCGAGAAGGATTCGAGTTGTCGCCATTACCGGCCTCCGCCTGAGACCTGTACGTCCACTCGGAAATCGAATGCCCCACAATTTTTAGCGCAGGAGACATGTCGCACAATGCACGGCGACGTGACACTGCCGAGTTTCATTTCGCACCGTGACTTTTTCGCAACGCATGCGAGTGCCATTCCGGAGCGCATGCCGGAGAGATCAGCCCTGGAAGCTGGATCAGCGCTGTAGCTACGCTCGCGACGAAGGTGGTTCGATCCGCTGTTCGATGAGAATGATCGTCGAGGATTTCCGCTTGCGCCGGGGCACCCACGCTTATGCTTGGGAAATTATCGCTCACGTTAATGTCGGGTATTGCCCAAATGCGAACTGGGTTACTTCATCGGGCGATGTCCGAGTTCGAGGGAGTAGCGATCAGCATTGCTCGCCCTCAGTTCTTCTCAGCTTGACCCACCAAGGCTCGTCGACTGCTGCTCCCCGCTGTTTGGAGGTTTTTGAACCGGGCCCTACGTCAAATGTGAAGGAAGTACAGGTTAGATTCATTGGTGTGTCAGGTAAACCTAGTTAATGGCGCCATGCGCGCCAAGAAAGCAACGGCAGGAGATCATCTCAACCTTCGTGCAGGATTGACCGCAAGCGCGCCGCCAAATCCGACATGCGGAATGGTTTGTCGATAATCGGAAATTCGCCCACCGCTTGATGTCGTTCGAGCACGTCTCCCGCATAGCCCGAGGCCAGCAGGACCTTGATGCGCTTGTTCAATCGCCTCGCTTCGCGAGCTACCTCGATGCCGTTGATCCCGTTTGGCATCACGATGTCACTTAACACCAGATCAAATTCCTCGCTCTGGAGCATCCAAAGGGCTTCCGCGCCGTTCCGAGCGCAACGAACCTGATAGCCCGAGCTGGTCAGCATCGCCGACGTGAGATCCAGAAGATCGTCGTTGTCCTCGACAACCAGGACTCGCTCCGAACCGGTCGGAAACGCTTGGGGTTGGGCGTCTTCCATTTCGACGTCAGGCGTTTGCGTGGCTTTGGGCAAATAGAGAGAAACAGTGGTCCCCTTTC
>NZ_AXAP01000153.1 GCF_000472865.1 Bradyrhizobium elkanii WSM2783
ATCGCGGTCTGCCGCAGCACCTCGAGCGTTTCCGCCATGCGCCCGATCTCGTCGCCGCGGCTCGTCTCCTCGACCGCTTCGTCGAGCGAGCCTTCGGCGATCCGCTGCATCCGGTTCTTCTGGCGATCGAGGGCTCCGACCACGTCGCGGGCAATCAGCCACGATAACAGCCCCATCAGCAGCATCAGACCGCCGCCGACCGCGCCGAGCTCCAGCAGCAGTGCATTCACATCGGCGTCGATATCATCGACATAGAGCCCGTAGCTCATGACGATGTTCCACGGCTCGAAGCCGCGGGCAAAGATCATTTTCCGCAACGGCACGGTCCCGCCGGGGCGTGCATAAAGATAGGATGTGGTCCCGCCTTCCAGTTTCTGCCGGGCGGCGCCTATAATGGCGTCGGCAATCAGGACGCCATTGGAATCGATTGCACCGGTGATTTTGCCTTCGAGCTGGGGATTGGCGGCGTTCAACAAGATCGAAGTGTCGGCATTGTAAGTGACGGAATAGCCTTGGCCGTTGTTGAAGGTCATTTTCCGGCCGCGCTGGCGAAACTGCACCTTGGCCTCGGCGACGGTCATCTTCCCCGCGGCGACCTCGTCCTGCAGCGACTGCGCCACGCCGTAAAGCAGGTCGACCGCCGTCCGCATCTGTGCGACGCGATCGTCCAGCATGCGGCTTCGGCTGAGCCAGGCCGATCCCGCGACGATCGCGAACACGGTCAGTGCTGCGAGAGCCACGATGCTGGCGAGTTTGGTGCGGATCGTCAGTCGGCTGAGAATGTTCATTGCGGCCTCTGCGGAAAATCGTGTCCCGAGGCATAACAGGAACTGTCTTACCAATAGTGAATACAGCGCGCCATCAAGGGGATACCTCTGGGACGCGCTCGATCAGCGGCGCAGTGCCGGCACGACCAGGAATGGGATCATTCCGAGGACCACGCTGACCAGCGCGAATGCGATCACCGGGTTGTAGCTGTGGGCGAAGTCGTGAATCAGGCCGCCGGCCCAAGACCCGAACGCGGAGCCGAGCCCGCTGCCGATCGAGATGGTGCCATAGATGGTGCCGACCCGCTTGCCGCGGAAGATCTTCATCGCGGTGGCCGTGATCAGCGGGCCGCGCGAGCCGATCATGCTGCCGAAGGTGACGACGAAGCCGGTGAGCAGCCAGAAGTTCGGATACCACTGCAGCAGCCAGAGCAGGATGATGCCGACGATCGAGATTGCATAGCTGAGCAGGACCGACGGTCGGCGGCCGATGATGCTGTCGAGTTCGGACACGCCGAGCATGCCGAACAGCAGCACGACGCCGCTGAAGCCCCAGGCGGTCGCCGCCTGCAGCGGTGGAAAGCCCGCGTCGATCAGATAGGCAACGATTTGCGCCGAGATCGCATACATGCCGATCGCGGTGAAGAAGAAGGTCGCAAACAGCGCCCAGAAGGCGTGATGACGCATTGCGCCGAGCAGCGTCCAGCCTTGGTCGACGACGTCAGGATCGGCCTTCTTCACCACATGCGGCGAGCCGCGCGAGAACCGCCGCCACGGCAACAGCAATAGCGGCACCAGCAGGCACAGCGCCGTGATGCCGAAGATCTGGTAGGCGCCGCGCCAGCCGACGCCATCGATCAAAAGCTGCGAGGCCGGGAGCAGCACAAGCACGCCGGCGCCGGCCGCGGAATAGACCACCGCCATCGCGGTCGGCAGGCGAGGTCCGAACCACCGGCCGAGCAGGATCGAGTTCGGCACATTGCCGATGAAGGCGATACCGATTCCGACGCAAAGGCCGACGCTGAACTGCAACTGCCAGAGATATTGCGCATGCGCCGCGACCAGGAATGAGCCGCCGAGCAGCAGCAGTCCCAGCGCATAGACGGCTCGCGGCCCCGAATGGTCGAACAGGCGCCCGATCAGTGGCGCGGTCAGGCCGCCGGCAAGCCAGGTCAGCGAATAGACCGAAACGGTCTGTGCGCGGTCCCAGCCGAAGCTTTCAGAGATTGGTTTCAAGAAGACAGTGAAGCTTTCGCCGAGGCCGCGGCCGATCAGCGCGAGCACAAAGCACAGCGCGAGCACATTGAGCGCGACGCGCGTCGGCGGCTTCGCTGCAACTTCCTCCCCGGGCGTATTCTTGTCCATGCGAAGAGGGAGCGCGTTTCCGCGCCTCCCCACAAGTCGCAAAAAGCGAATGCGCCTATGCAGCCTTCAACAGGACGTGCCGTTTCTTGCCGAGCGACAGCTTGATCACGCCTTCCGCGGTGAGATCCGACGGCGTCAGCAGCATCTTTTCGTCGGTGACGGCGACGTCGTTAACGCGTAATCCGCCGCCCTTGATCTGGCGCCGCGCCTCGCCGTTAGAGGCGACAAGGCCGGCTTTCACATAGGCAGCCAGCACGCCGATGCCGGCATCCAGTTCGCCGCGCGGAATTTCGACCGTGGGCAGCGTCTCGGCCAGCGCGCCTTCCTCGAAGGTGCGTCGCGCGGTTTCAGCCGCCTCGTTTGCGGCATCGCGGCCATGGAGCAGGGCGGTCGCTTCCGTCGCCAGCACCTTCTTGGCCTCGTTGATCTCGGAGCCCTGCAGCGCCTCCAGCTTCCCGATCTCGCTCATTGAAAGCGTCGTGAACAGTTTCAGGAATCGTCCGACGTCGGCGTCTTCCGTGTTACGCCAGTATTGCCAGTAATCGTAGGGGCTGAACTGGTCGGCGTTCAGCCAGACCGCGCCGGCGGCGGTCTTGCCCATCTTGGCGCCGGAGGCCGTGGTCAACAGCGGTGTCGTCAATGCGTAGAGCTGATGAGTGCCCATGCGGCGGCCGAGGTCGACACCAGTGACGATGTTCCCCCATTGATCGGAGCCGCCCATCTGTAGATTGCAACCGTAGCGACGTGCCAGTTCCACGAAGTCGTAGGACTGCAGGATCATGTAGTTGAATTCGATGAAGCTCATTTCCTGGTCGCGATCGAGACGGAGCTTGACCGAGTCCATGGAAAGCATGCGGTTCACGGAAAAGTGCCGACCGATATCCCGCAGCATTTCGATGTAATTGAGCTTGGTCAGCCACTCCGCGTTGTCGGCCATCACGGCATCGGTCTTGCCGTCTCCGAATGTCAGGAAGCGTTTGAAGACGTGCTTGATGGATTCCTTGTTGGTGTCGATTTGCTCGATGGAGAGAATTTGACGCGTTTCGTCCTTGCCCGAGGGGTCGCCGACGCGCGTGGTGCCGCCGCCCATCAACGTGATCGGTTTGCCGCCTGTGGTTTCCTGCAGCCAGTGCAGCATCATGGCCGACAACAAATGGCCGATATGCAGGGATGGGGCCGTGCAGTCGTAGCCGACATAGGCCACGACGTCTCCCTTGGCGGCGAGCGCGTCGATGCCCGCCGCGTCCGACACCTGATGAATGAAGCCGCGCCACTGCAGCTCATTCATAAAATCCGATTTAAATGTAGTCATTTGTCGGCGACTCTGATCATGCTTGTTTTACGGTATTTACATCCAGTTGGGGAACCCCGACCGAACGGACTGCCGCCGCAGGGGGCGCTGTGGCATTATAAGATGTGCTTGTTTGATACAAGCCGGGCGTCAGGGCAGGACAAGAGGCGTCGAAGGCTGCAGGCATGATGTTGACCGCACTCGGTCTGATGAGCGGGACCTCGCTCGACGGGGTTGACGTCGCACTGATCGAAACCGACGGAAAGCAGGTCAAGTCGTTCGGGCCGTCCGGCTACCGGCCCTACACCAATGCCGAGCGCAGCCTGCTGCGCCAAGCACTTACCGAGGCCGTCCATCTAGCGCACCGCGATGCCCGGCCCGGAATCCTGCCCGACGCCGAACGCGCCGTGACGCTGGCGCATGCCGAGGCGGTCGCCACCTTCACCGCACAGAATCGCATCACGCCGGAAGATGTCGACATTGTCGGCTTCCACGGCCAGACCGTGCTGCACCGGCCGGAGCGCCGATTGACGGTGCAGATCGGCGATGCCGCGGCGCTGGCGAAAATGGTCCACATTCCCGTGATGCATGATTTTCGCGCCGCCGATGTCGAGGCCGGCGGGCAGGGCGCGCCCTTCGTGCCGGTCTATCACCGCGCACTGGTGCAATCCGTGCAGCGCGAGGGGCCGACCGTGGTGGTCAATGTCGGCGGGGTCTCCAACATCACCTATATCGACGGCACCGACACGCTGATCGCCTGCGACACCGGTCCCGGCAACGCGCTGCTTGACGACTACATGTTCCGCGTCATGAGCCAGCCGTTCGATTGCGACGGCCGGTTTGCCGCGCAGGGCAGGGCCGATGAGGCCTGGATTGCGCGCGCGCTGGAATTGCCCTTTTTCGCGCTGCCGCCGCCGAAATCGCTGGACCGCAATGATTTCGCCGCATTGAAGCTCGGGGACGTCACGCCCGCCGACGGCGCGGCGACTTTGACCGCCTTCACTGCGGCCACGATCGCCCGCGTGCTGCCGCTATTGCCGAAGGTGCCGAAGAGCTGGATCGTTGCCGGCGGCGGCGCGCGCAATCTGACCATGCTGCGGATGCTGCGCGAGCGGGTTGCGCCCGCGACCGTCGAAGCAGCCGATGCGCTCGGCTGGTCGCCGGACGCGATCGAGGCGCAGGCCTTCGGTTTCCTCGCTGTGCGCGGGATGAAGGGCCTACCGCTCAGCTATCCCGCCACGACCGGCGTGCCTATTCCTATGACCGGGGGCATCATCGTGCGACCTTAGGCCGTTAGATGCAATTGCATCCTTTCTTGACTGTTTCATGCAAATGCATTTAGGTGCATGCGAGTGCTTGAAACCAGCGAGGAGTTCGCCATGGCCGCGTTGAAACTGATCAGCCACAAGCTCTGTCCCTATGTGCAGCGCGCGGTGATCGCGCTTAACGAGAAGGGCGTCGCCTTCGAACGGATCGATATCGACCTCGCCAACAAGCCGGATTGGTTCCTGAAGATATCGCCGCTCGGCAAGGTGCCGGTGCTGACGGTTGCGACCGACAAGGGCGAGGTGGCGCTGTTCGAGAGCAACGTGATCTGCGAATATATCGAGGAGACGCAAGCCGGAGCCAAGCTGCATCCGCAGGACCCGCTGGCGCGCGCCGAACATCGCGCCTGGATGGAATTCGGCTCTGCCACCTTAAGCGATCTCTGGGGCCTCGAGATTGCCAAGGATGCCACGACCTTCGAGGCCAAGCGGGAGGCGGTCACCGCCAAATTCGCCCGCGTCGAGGCGGCACTCGGCGCGGGTCCGTACTTTGCGGGCGAGAAATTCAGCCTGGTGGATGCGGTGTTCGCGCCGATCTTCCGCTATTTCGATGTGTTCGACGAATTCATCGACCTTGCGGTGTTCAACGACATGCCGAAGGTGCGGAAGTGGCGCGCGGAGCTGGCGAAGCGTCCGAGCGTGAAGGCCGCGGTCGGCGCCGACTATCCGCAATTGCTGCGCGCCTTCCTCAAGCAGCATGACGCGCATGTGTTGAAGCTTGCGGCGTAACGCGCCGCAGCGCCGTAGGATGGGTAGAGCAAAGCGAAACCCATCGCCTTCACGACACGCGGCCCGAGTGATGGGTTTCGCTTTGCTCTACCCATCCTACACGGGCCGCACTGCCTTAGCGCACGTTGGCGAGGCGCATGTCGAGATAGCCGGTCACCGTTTCCATCAACGGCTCGAGCTTGCCGTCGAAGAAGTGGTTGGCGCCGGGGATGATCTGCTGATCGATCACGATGCCCTTCTGTGTCTTCAATTTCTCGACCAGCGTGTTGACGTCCTTGGGCGGCACCACGGCGTCCTTGTCGCCATGCACGATCAGCCCGGAGGACGGGCAGGGCGCCAGGAACGAGAAGTCATAGAGATTGGCCGGCGGCGCGATCGAGATGAATCCCTCGACCTCGGGCCGGCGCATCAGGAGCTGCATGCCGATCCAGGCGCCGAACGAAAAGCCCGCGACCCAGCAGGCACGTGCCTCGGGATTGATGCTCTGCGCCCAATCGAGCGCGGAGGCTGCATCCGACAATTCGCCGGTGCCGTGGTCGAACGAGCCCTGGCTGCGGCCGACCCCGCGGAAATTGAAGCGCAGCACCGAGAAGCCGCGATGCGCAAAGGCATAGTAGCACTGGTAGACGATCTGGTGATTCATCGTGCCGTGAAACTGCGGGTGCGGATGCAGGATCATGGCGATCGGCGCGTTCTTCTGCTTGGCCGGATGGTAGCGGCCTTCGAGACGGCCCGCCGGGCCGTTGAAAATAACTTCAGGCATCAGTGATCCCTTGAGTGATCCTACGCTTGACCCTTGGTTGGCGCTGGGCAATCAACCGAGTTGTGCTGACTTCATCGGCCCCCGGCAGATAAAGTGGCTGGATTTACCGTGAACGGCGCCGTCAGGCGGCTTCCCGCGAACGAACGACGCCTCGGTTGGTTTTTGAGGCCCGCGTTCTAGCATGAGGCGAGGGGCAAAAAGCAAGCATCTTGAACAACGCCAAGCGTGTTCAATGCGTTAGCCGGTGATTGCGGGCGGCGCGGCAATCACCAACTGGCCTAGGGATTCGAGCGAAGATTGCAGGCAGGGCCCGTAAGAAGTCTGAGGTATTATAATACTCTATGACGAATCGCGTCTATCTCGACTGGAATGCGACCACGCCGCTTCGCCCCGAGGCGAAGGCGGCGATGGCGGCGGCATGGGAGCTGTGCGGCAATCCGTCCTCGGTGCATGCCGAGGGGCGGCAGGCACGTCGGCTGGTCGAGGACGCCAGGAGCGCGATTGCCGCGGCGGTGGGCGCTAAGGCGCAGGACGTGGTGTTTGCCTCAGGCGGCACGGAAGCGAACGTGCTGGCATTGACGCCTGGCGTGCGACGGAGCGGTAGTGCTCCCGTCCAGCGGCTCCTGGTGTCTGCGATCGAGCATGCCTCGGTGCTATCAGGCGGGCGCTTTGCGGCTGAAGCGATCGAGACCGTGGCCGTGACATCGTCAGGCGTGCTGGACCTCGATAACCTCCGTAGCAAGCTGGCCGATGGCCCGCCCGCATTGGTGTCGGTGATGCTGGCCAACAACGAGACCGGCGCGCTGCAGCCGGTCGAGAAGGCGGCCGAGATCGTTCATGCGGCCGGCGGACTGCTCCACGTCGATGCGATCCAGGCCTTCGGGAAAATTCCCTTCGATCTCGAATCATTGCAGGCGGATCTGGTGACGCTGTCCGCGCACAAGGTCGGCGGCGCCAAGGGCGTCGGGGCCGTGGTCCTGGCGGAGGGAGTGGAGAGGCTCGAACCACTGCTGCGCGGTGGCGGCCAGGAGCTCGGGCGCCGCGCCGGTACGGAGAACGTCGCCGGCATCTCGGCCTTTGGCGCGGCTGCCAAGGCCGCGATGGCGAGCCTCGAGACCGACGCAGTCCGGCTGCGGGCCCTGAGGGACCGACTTGAGGCTGGCCTGAGAGAAGTAAGTGGTATTATTGTATTCTCGGACGGCGTGCCGAGGCTGCCCAATACCACGCTATTCACGGTCCCAGGTTTGAAGGCGGAAACCGCCGTGATCGGCTTCGACCTAGCTGGAATCGCGGTATCTTCGGGTTCCGCCTGTTCCTCGGGAAAGGTCCAGCCGTCACATGTGCTAGCCGCGATGGGGTTCCGGCCGGACCTCGCCCAGGGAGCAGTGCGGCTTAGTCTTGGCTGGTCTACATCCACCACAGACATAGATTTGGCCGTAAAGGCTTGGCTAAAGCTCGCCGATACCTTACTTAGAGTGGGACGAAACACAGCTTGAACGGTTCTAAGCGGGTTTTTCGTCCACTAAGCAACCGTACCACTCTTTAGAACTGATCCACCGCGGTCCTTGAAACCGCGAGCGGAGGATTGAATGCCTGCTGTACAGGAGACGGTCGACCGTGTCCGACGGATCGACGTCGATCAGTATCGATATGGGTTCGAGACGCTNATCGAATCCGAAAAGGCCCCCAAGGGGCTCTCGGAAGATATCGTCCGNTTCATCTCAGAGAAAAAGAACGAGCCGGCCTGGATGCTGGAATGGCGCCTGGAGGCGTACCGCCGCTGGCTGACCATGACCGAGCCGACCTGGGCGCGCGTCAACTATCCCAAGATCGANTACCAGGACCTCTACTATTACGCGGCGCCGAAGCCGAAGAAGACGCTGTCATCGATCGACGAGATCGATCCGGAGATTCTCAAGACCTACGAGAAGCTCGGCATTCCCTTAAGGGAGGTCGCGATCCTCGAGGGCGTCGAGCCGCCTCCGGGCGGAGAGCCGTCGGAGCAGCGGAAGATCGCTGTCGACGCCGTGTTCGATTCGGTGTCGGTTGCGACCACCTTCCAGAAGGAATTGAAGAAGGCCGGCGTGATCTTCATGCCGATCTCGGAAGCGATCCGCGAGCACCCTGAGCTGGTGCGGAAGTATCTCGGCAGCGTGGTGCCGACGTCGGATAACTTCTTCGCCACCNTGAACTCGGCGGTGTTCTCCGACGGCTCGTTCGTCTATGTGCCGCCGGGCGTGCGCTGTCCGATGGAATTGTCGACCTATTTCCGCATCAACGAGCGCAACACCGGNCAGTTCGAGCGCACGCTGATCATCGCCGACAAGGGCTCGTATGTGAGCTACCTCGAAGGCTGCACCGCGCCGCAGCGCGACGAGAATCAATTGCACGCTGCCGTGGTCGAACTGGTCGCGCTCGATGACGCCGAGATCAAATATTCGACGGTGCAGAACTGGTATCCCGGCAACTCGGAAGGCAAGGGCGGCATCTACAACTTCGTCACCAAGCGTGGCGANTGCCGNGGCGNCCANTCGAAGATNTCCTGGACCCAGGTCGAGACCGGCTCCGCCATCACCTGGAAATATCCGAGCTGCATCCTGCGCGGCGACAATTCGCGCGGCGAGTTCTACTCGATCGCGATCTCGAACGGTTACCAGCAGGTCGACAGCGGCACCAAGATGATCCATCTCGGCAAGAACACCTCGAGCCGGATCATCTCCAAGGGCATCGCNGCCGNCAAGTCGCAGAACACCTATCGCGGCCTCGTNACCGCGCACCGCAAAGCCACCGGCGCGCGCAACTACACCGCCTGNGACTCGCTTTTNATCGGCGACAAATGCGGCGCGCACACCGTGCCTTACGTCGAGGCGAAGAACTCGTCGGCGACGTTCGAGCACGAGGCGACGACCTCGAAGATCTCAGAGGATGTCCTGTTCTACTGCGTGCAGCGCGGNCTGAGCCAGGAGGAAGCGGTCGGCCTCGTCGTCAACGGCTTCGTCAAGGACGTGCTGCAGCAGCTCCCGATGGAGTTCGCGGTCGAGGCGCAGAAGCTGATCTCGATCTCGCTCGAAGGTTCGGTTGGATAATCCTCATCCCTGGCGGGCCTGCCGTACTGGCGCCTCGGGATGACATCTAGGAAAACTGTAA
>NZ_AXAP01000154.1 GCF_000472865.1 Bradyrhizobium elkanii WSM2783
TCGTCCGCCGAGTGCAGGCGTAACAGCCGACTGGATGGATTATGTGGGTGCCCTCAGTCCGGGCGACCGGAGCCACTCGTCTATGTGGGCGGCCGTTTCGGCCTGACGAGCTCTTCGGATAAGCCGTTCGCGCCGGATGCCGTGCGGGGTGCCTCGCGCCTCTTTTCGCAAGCGCTGAGCTTCGTCGGTCAAGCGCTGATCTAGGGATGTGGTTTGTTTGAAACGGCGTCGCTGCTGCATGGCGGCTCCTCGGTTCGGGAAGGCGGGAGCGCAACCGGCGTTCTCATCACCGATAAATGCCACAGGACCGTGCGGTGATGGCTAAGCGTGTACTACTGCTTGAGCCTCGCGTATGTCCACAAGTGCACACATTGTCCGATTCCATGAACAGACTGATAACTTCGAAACCTTCCTGAACCTAGCCGATCAGACCGCATGTCTGTTGAGGGTCAGGGGCGGGCGATCGAAGGCCCCACAAGCTCGGTCCGGTCTACCTACCCAGTAAGCTGACGTCGCAATCTTCAATCCGGGTTTCGGCCATGGGCCAAAATCTGAAGTGTCTGACTGGCGCGCCCTATCCGTTTCGTAGACTGGCAACTTCGGGCCTAGCCAAAAAGGGTGGCGCCCGAACGGGCCTTGATTGTGCCGAACGTGAACGTGTCGCGCCGCCTTGGCACGCCTCCGGCCGCGCTAGATGCTCGAGTGACTTCGATTGAGCGGGGCTCGCCACGTACTTGTTTGACGTGCTTAGAGAACAAAGATCGTTGTTTTTCGAAAGCCAAGGCGTTGAAGTCGTCGCACACTACTCAATACGACGGATTATCGTCTCGATCAGACTTTTCGGATATCAAACTGCCGAGCAAGTCGGTTGACGTTCGGTATTGATTTCCCTTTCCCTGATGAGGTGGGTTTTACGTTTGAGCTCGATAGCTGCTTGAGAGCGGATCATGTCAAGCAAGTTTGTATATGGAGTCACATTGGCTCTGGCATTGTTGTTGCTGGCAAACATTGGATCTGCAGAGGACGCCTCGTCAGGCCGCAAGGGATCATGGCCGATCCGCAATGGGCACAACTACCAGCCAACCGAGCATGAACTGAGAGGCTTGCATCAGGAGGATGTCACGGCCGATCAGGCGCGCGAGATTGACCGATTGTATGATCAGCTCCTGGCAAACGGTGAAAAAGTCCGAAATCGGCATCCCGCACCCAAACGTTGAGGATACGCCGTTGGGTAGGAGGTGAGCGGCTATCAGGTGAAGAACCTCTCGCAGATGCGATCTTGGCTCCGGAGTGCGATCCCGAGGATTGCTTGGCCTTCTCGTTGAGGAAAAATCCAAATGAACGCTATCGCTCAGCTTCTCGGCCGCACGGGCCTCCTGAAGGTCGATTATCACCTGCTCCGCGCCGCAATGGTGATCATCTTCGCATGGTTCGGGTACGACAAATGGTTCGAATCGGAGATCAAAGGACTGCTGCCCATAATTACCCACGGCCCGCTTATCTCCTGGACGATTCCGGTGTTGGGCATTCGCGGCACCGGCATTCTTCTCGGCACCTCAGAATGGACGTTTGGCACGTTGCTGCTTCTGGGTTTCTGGAACAACAAAGCGGGCATGCTGGGCGCCCTCGGTTCGACCTTCACCTTCATCGCTACCTTCACGGCATTTCCGTTCGTTCCGGACGCGTGGGATGCTGGCGCCGGAGGCTTTCCAGCGATGACGAATAGTTCGGCCTTCCTTTTGAAGGATCTCGTGCTGCTCGCCGTCTCAGTCTACCTCCTGAAGGAAGACGTTAAACGGATCGTCACCCCGGGTCGGGCGTTGCAATCTTCCGAACTGAAGGCTGGTGCGCTCCGACTGGCAGACAATTGAAAAGATCAAAGAGTCTACCCGGGGCGCTGGTTGCGGTGTCCTACAAGGACAAGACGGCAACGGTCATTTATGACGACGCTAACGCCGACGTGAACCAACTAACCTCGGCCACCACGAAGGCTAGTTATCCGTCCACACCCAAGAGCTGATCCGATGCTTTTCAATCGACTATCACTTGTCCGTACTGCGCCGTCGCGAAAGTCGAGATTATGCCGACGGATGCCTGTCAGTTTTTCTATGAATGCACCGGCTACGGCACAAAGCTAAAGCCCAAGTCCGTGATCTGGATCATCGTCCTCATCTGGATGGGCGCAGCGCGCATGCTGAATGCGCGAAGCTGTACTCGTACACACTGCCGATACATCGGACCTTACTACCTCGCCATGACCGTACCCGTGATGGTGCCTGGTGCGGAGGTCGTCACCATCGGCATACTTGGATGGGTTTGTTTGGGCGTGATCATCCTCGGTGGCAGCGGGCTGATATGGTGGGCCACAGAACGCGCTGGGGGAAGCTCTCTCAGTGTTGATAGCGGAACGCTGTTCACCGCACGAGGTCCGTTGTGGGTCATTTTCGACCCATTCCGCGGGCTCTGCCTACCACTTGATGTCCGCTTTGCCCCAAAACGGTTGCCGGCCCGAGCATCGTGTTTGACCTGACGGTTGTGACTCAAGCTCACGAGCTGGGGCCACGTTTCATGCGCTCCGAACTCGCGACTATGGGGGAGACGGCGTTCGCGCCAGCTGCAGCGCAGCCTCGACGCCGCCTTCCAGGATCTGCTCCGCCTGGGCAGCGTCGGGCACGGCCCGTGCGAACTGGAGGGTGCCCACCATGAGGCCGAAGATGGCCGTCGCACGGCGGACGCTCTTTGCGGAGCCGGCATCTGGAAGCAGTGCAGCCAGCGTCGAAACGTAGCTTCGCAGCGCCTCCTCGTAGGCCCGCCGGGTGGGCAAGGGCTGGCGGGCGATTTCCGGGAGCAACGCCGCCGAAGGGCACCCCGCGGCCAGGTTTTCAAGGTGGGCGCGGTTCAGGTAGCTCCGGATCGCGCCTTCGAGATCGAGGCCCCTTCGCTGATCTTCATCGAGGCGATGTTGCTGGTCGGCGAGCGCACTCGCCAGCGCCTCGCGAACGAGCGCCTCCTTGGAGTCGAAGTGCGGAGAGAATGCCCCTTTGGTCAGGCCGGCCTCGCCCATGACCCCGCCGATCCCGGCGGCGGAGACGCCGTCTCGGCGAAAGCATTTCGACGCCACATCGACGATGTGCCGTCGCGTCGCCGCCTTATGACCCTTCTCGAAACGCATTGTTCCTTCTCGTTCCCTAGCCTGCTGACAAGACGCCTTCGATCCGGCGTGCAAGGTCCAAGAGCGTCCTGTCACTCCCCAAGGGGGCGTCCAGCTCAAGGCCGATGGGGAGGCCGCCGCGCGATAGGCCAGCCGGAAGGCTAATACCCGGCAGGCCCACGCTGCTCGCCAACACGGTGTGGTTCGCCAGGGTAAGGTGACTAACCTGCCGCCCCGCGATTTGGAAGTTCGTCTGCTGTTCGATCAAAGGCGCCGTGCAGGGCGTCGTCGGTTGCAATATGGCCTGCACCCCTCGGGCGACGAACGCCTCGTCGAGCCGGCGTTGGATTTCCGGGCGGATCACAGCCAATGCGGTCTGGTAGGCCTCTGCGGAGATAGCGCCTGCAGCTTCCGGCAAGACCACATGTCTCCACGTGTCCCGAAGCTCGGGCTTGAGTCCCTCGATGATCTCCTCGAACGTGGTCGGGATATCGTGGCGGCGAAGGAACTCAGAGATCGCGCCCATCGTCTCATGGAAGAAGATGCTCCATGTCGCTGTCTGCGTAAGGGCGCCGAAGTCATCGCCAAGGTCGACCTCAACGACCTCGGCGCCGGCGTCCCGCAGCCGGCGCACCACCTCGCGGAAACGCGCTTCGATTTCCGGGTCGACGAGGTCGAGAACTTGACGCGGCGCGTAGGCCAGCCGGGTCCCCTTCCCGTCGTATCCGCGCCCGGATGGCTCCGCGGCCATTTCACCGGTCACCACCTGATCCATAAGAGCGCAATCCTCAACGCTGCGGGCGAACACGCCCGTCGTGTCGAGGGTATGGGAGATCGGCGCAACGCCATTGCGCGGCCATCGCCCGGTCGTAGGCTTGAATCCCACCACGCCACAGAGCGATGCGGGCACCCGGATCGACCCGACGGTATCACCCCCTAAGGATGCGGGAACGATGCCGGCGGCCACGGATGCGGCGGAGCCGCTCGACGAGCCGCCCGACACGCGATCGCGGGCGAACGGGTTCTTCACCTGGCCATAGCGGGCATTGTGACCGGTCAAGCCGTAGGACATCTCGACGAGGTTGTTCTTGCCGAAGACCAGAGCGCCCGCCCCCTTGATGGCGCGGACAGCGTCCGCGTCTTCCCGCGGCACGAAGTGAGCGAGACCGTCGAGACCAAGGCTCGTAGGCAGCCCTTTCGTCAAATAGCTGTCCTTCACCCCGAGCGGCACGCCCAGGAGCGGCGCCACCGACCCGGCCGCACGCGCCTTGTCCGCGTCCCGCGCGGCCACGAGCACGGCGGCCGCGTCGATAGTGATGAAGGCATTGAGCTCGGCAAGCGCTCCGGCGCGCTGCAGAAGCGCCGTGGTGTAGGTCTCCGACGTGATGTCGCCGTTACGAACCGCGGCTGCAGCGGCTGCGAGCCCAAGGGAGGCCAGGTCCGCGGTGTCTCGCGATGCGGCGCGGCGTGAAGCGGCGGTTGCGTCGTCCATGAAATCCTCGCAAGAGAGCTGAGACGCGGCATCTCACTGCCACGAACGGCGGCTTAGCTCGATGTAATTACGATCATCATATAAAATCACGATCGTAATTCAATAGGGATCTTCGCGGAGATGTGGCGTCGCCAGACACATAAAGGTGAGACGCCGGCAGCAGCGGCCAAACGGCGGCCAGGGCAAGCATGCGGGTGCACGCCGCCGAGCACGCTCTTACGCACTCATTCAGCATGGAAGATGCCGATTGATTGAGCCGGGGCAATCACTCGTTTCGACGAACCACAGACCTGGCTCATCGTCGTCATAGTGATCGCAGGGCTCCTCAGATTGCGGGAGCCACGCCATCTATTTGCTCAAGCATTCCGGGCGGCGGGACTGCTGGCCTACTTCACACCGGCGCCATGGTCACGGCCGGTAGGCTGAGCCCATGACTTTTGCGTCGGGACTGGACTCCCAAGAGTGCCGACACACCTTCCCGACGAAACGACGTGCGGGCAGTCGCAAACTGTCATCTCAAGCGTTCGGCCGTCGCTAGCGTCGGCGCCGGATAGCGGGCATAGAGGGTGTCGACGCGGTCCCGCCACATCGCCACGAACGCGCCCGAGGTGAGGCGATCGACCGACTTCCATTCGCGTTTGACCGCCGGCAGCGTGTTGCCCCAGATGGCGCGCTTGCACCATCGCTCGCCCTTCGCCAAGCCCTCCTGGGTCGCGCACATCGATTTCCAGGCAATCCGCTGCGGATGGCTGACGTGTTCGGCGGCTCCTTCCCCACCCTGCTGGTGGATCAGGTAGAGATCGGAAAACGTCGGCTGCTTGTGAGTTATTACTTCGAATAGAACAGCCTCGGTGACGAACTTGTATGCGGCAGCCATCGCGTTGTCGCGAGGATTGAGGATGTCGCCCGATCCGTATTTGCCGAACTCAGCCTTGCTCAGCTGGAACAGACCGATATAGGAGCCAGTGCGTTGCTTAGGATCGAAATCGGATTCGATTTTGGCGACCGCCTTCATGAAATTGGCATCGACATCGAACGCCTTGGCCGCGCGTTCGATCTCCTGGACGGGCGTTCCGAGCGGGACGCCGCTCAACGCCGACAAGGCGATCTTCGCGGGTTTCTCCGGCGGCGGAATTTCCGAGTAGACATAATACTTCAGATACGACGGCTCGCCTTCGTCCGGATTGGGCGAAGGAGGCGGACGGCCCTGTCGTAGCGTTGCCTCGTTCTCGGGCGGCACAGCCTCGAGGCTGGCACTGGCGTGCAACGTTCGTCCTTGCGGCAGCGAACTGGTCACATCGGACGGCAGCGCCGCGGCGCTGAATCCCTCCGCAACAATCGCATTAGTCGATGACCTTGTATCGAATTTCGCCTCGAGGACCGGGTCCGGCAACGCTGCCAGGGCGTTTGTCAGGACCCTCGTCACATTCAGCGGGACGGCGCTGAATGCATCAGCAACTCTCGCATTCGGCGTTGCGACGCTGGGGAGCGATACCGCGATTTGACAAATCGCGGCGAGCGAAGTCGCGATCAGCGCGCCGGCAACACAGCTTGCTTGCCAAATCTTCAATGTCGCCAGCCGCGCTGCCGCGGTTCCCCCATACAACTCCGACTGCAGATCCCCGACTTGGTGCGCAGATTAAGGGGACAAAGGGAAGACAATAGGGCGCACCTGTGGCGCAGGTGCGGCCTGTCTCGACCGCTTCGCCAAGATCGCCTAAATTGGAGTGGGGTCTTGATGCACCTCCCGCCGAGGGACAGGACAGACGCCATGTCCGCGCCTTCCCGCGGTACGAAGTGAGCGAGACCGTCGAGACCCAGGCTCGTGGGCAGCCCTTTCGCCAAATAGCTGCCCCTCACCCCGAGCGGCGCGCCTAGCAGCGGCGGCGCCGCCCCAACCGCACGCGCCTTGTCCACGTCCCTTGCGGCCGCGAGCACGGCAGCCTCGTCGATGGCGATGACGGCATTGAGTTCGGTAAGCGCTCGGGCACGCTGCAGAAGCGCCGTGGTGTAGGTCTCCGACGTGATGTCGCCGTTACGAACTGCGGCTGCAGCGGCTGCGAGCCGTGCGGCATCGGCGGCTAATCTTCTTCCGTTCTCACATACTGACTGCCGTATGGATGGAGCGGCAATGTTGTACCAAACCGTCGTGCGAGACCACGAAATACTTCAGCGGTGTGTCGATCTCGTAGAAATAGATGTTGGCGACGAAGCCATAGATGCCGGCGTCGATGGCCGTCGGTCTGTCGCCATGCACATAGCCTTGCCGCGGGATCAGGCTCGCGAGTGCGGCGAGATCGGCCAGCCCGCGGGCCATCACGGCGTCAGCCTCGAAGCGGCCGATGCCCTGGTAATAGTAGCGCTGGATGTTGAACTCCCTGGCCTTCATCAACCCGTCATCGGTAAGGCTCGGATGCTCGCGCTTGAGCGCATCGCGGAACTGGGGCCAGTAGCGCTCGTCCTTCCAGCGGGAATAGGACATCACCCAGTAGAGATCGTCGAGCGTGCGTGTGATGAGGAGATTGGTCGCGCGCTGCGCCGGCGTCAGCGCGACGTCCAGCGTCACGCCATATTTTCGGTGGCATACGCAAGGATGGTCTCGCTGTCACCGACGCTGTCATGGCCATCTACGATATATGGCAATTGTCCGCGCGGCGCCTTCGACGCATCGAAAATATGCTCGTGCCGGAACGGCACGCCAGCGAGCTTGAGGAAGGCGAATACCTTCAGACCGTAGCCATTGTTGTCGGCGACGCCGAACAGCGGCGGATAGGAATAAAGCGTGAGCATGGTGGCCTGTCAGGTTCAAGCAGGCTATTTTCAAAGTTGACCAGTCGAAAAAGACCGGCAGACACCCCCAGTGCACCGAGCATAGTCTAGGCCACCAATTAAATCGAGGATGCCAACGTCTGCTATGGGCCAACACCGGAAGTAGCCAGCCTATTCGATCGCGCGGTCGATGCGCGGGCTGAACGTCGGCGGAAATTCGAGCATTGCCGCTCCGCATCAATCTGCCGCACGCCAGGTGACTACCTGCTCAAATGCCGCGATTGCAAGCACAACGGGGGCAAGGATTAGACCTGCATCGGCGACAAGCGGGCGCGATCATGTGGCTGACTGCGCCTACGCACTGCCCGATGATCACGAACCTAGAAATATCGCCACGGACAAGCACGCGTAATCTGTGCGTCAGGAACTTTGTTCAATCTCATGATCCTTCTAAAATTTGCACTGCCGCAGATAGGACAGAAGTACCAAGACTCACTTGCGATTACCCTCGGACCCGGACCGGGATTGAAACCGCACATCGTTCGATGACATTGAAAACCGTCACAAGCATCATAACCCATGAATGCAATTTCAGGGGCGGGATAACCTGAACAATACACTTTCGTTCCAGTCCAGCATTTGCCACCGTCGCCCCCGTTTGGATCACTCGTCACGTATGTCATTCCCAGATCAGTGCAGTCTGCTGGCGACCCAAAGCAAAATGGGGCTGTCCCGATCCACATCCCTGGCTCCGCAAATGCAT
Source organism: Bradyrhizobium elkanii WSM2783 (assembly GCF_000472865.1). Lineage (GTDB taxonomy): Bacteria > Pseudomonadota > Alphaproteobacteria > Rhizobiales > Xanthobacteraceae > Bradyrhizobium > Bradyrhizobium elkanii_A. The sequence goes on from NZ_AXAP01000154.1 coordinate 8,176, forward strand.
CCCCGCTTAGCAAGACAGCGGTTACTGCGAAGACTATCCTGAATAGGATCATAGAAGCCTTCCTATCTGTGGCAGATGTGGAGGGGGCTCCAGGGTGGATACCCTGACCCACCGCAGAAGATATTTGAGCAACGAGAGACGCGTGTAAAGAAAGATCCGCATGTCGCACGACTTGCCAGTGGTCAGTCGCGCTCATTGCTTTCCTTTTCCTCCATGATCTCGTGGAGAGACTTCGGCCGCGGAGGTGACCTGTAGCGGCCCCTCCCACCAGGCCGCGATCACGCCCTCGAAGAGAGCTTCCCCGGAGTGCAGCTCGGCATTCCGCTATCGGGTCTGACTAGCGTTCGCCGCGCCAGGCCCTGCCACGGAATGCCTATGCCGATCCTCGATGAGATAACGCAGCCTGATCCGGCGGGGACGGAGGAGGTGCTAAATCGAAATGACTATCATACGCTGGATGCGAAGGACCACGGCGATCGATGTCGCATTTCGGTCACTCGCGTCATTTTTGGCCTGTTCGCCGAATGGCTGCTTTTCCCCTGACAGCGGCGGAATAGCAGACGTCCTCCAACAGCTGCATGGGGCCAACAGCGGACCTGTGTCCTTGGAACGTTATCGCTTCAGCTCGGTTTTGCCCGCGTGACCTCCGTTCCAGGGGAAGCCTCGTGAAAACTGTCGATCAGCTTGACGGACACTGGCGACTGCAAAATCGTTTCGATTTTCGGGGACACTCGATTGCTTGGGATTGCATCGGAAATGGTCCGCCCGCTGTCCTCTTACATGGCACTCCATTTTCGTCGGTCGAATGGCGGCGGATTGCTCCTCTGCTTGCACAGGAACGCCGCGTATACTACTTCGACATGCTGGGATACGGTCGATCCGATATGCCGAACGCTGACGTGTCGAGAGGCATTCAAAACCGTCTCTTCGCGGCCCTCTGCGAACATTGGGGCATCGGTCCTCCGGATATCGTCGCACACGACTTCGGAGGATCCACTGCTTTGCGNGGGCATCTGCTCGACGGGCTCGAATACAGATCGCTTACTCTAATAGACCCTGTAGCAATCAGCCCTCAAGGATCAGCGCTTGTTCAATCAGCCAAGCAACACGAGGACGTCTTCTCTCATCTGCCGGCCTATGTCCATGAAGCTATCTTGCGCGCTTACATCGACGGTGCGGTT
>NZ_AXAP01000155.1 GCF_000472865.1 Bradyrhizobium elkanii WSM2783
CCCTGGGATGGTCGACGGGCAGCGGTTGCCGGAAGCACGATCACTTTCGCTCCGACTTTCACCCGCTCATAAAGGTCCACGACGTCCTCATTGGTCAGCCGGATACAGCCGGACGAAACCCGCTTCCCGATCGTATCGGGCTTGTTGGTGCCGTGAATTCTATATTCGGTCTCGCCCAGATACATCGCCCGAGCGCCGAGCGGGTTGCCGGGACCGCCTGCCATAAACCGCGGCAGATAAGGCTGACGCGAAATCATCTCTAGAGGTGGACGCCAATCCGGCCATTCTGTTTTACGGGCCACAGTCTGCTCGCCGGACCACGAGAAACCTTCGCGGCCAACACCGATGCCGTAGCGCATTGCTTGCGTGTCGCTCAGAACGAAATACAGGAATGTGTTTTTGGTATCGATGATCACGGTGCCCGGCGTTTGGTGGCTGGCGTAGTCAACCACCTGCCGAACAAATGCTCCGGGACCGTCAGCAGCTTTTGGTGGTTCGACCAGAGTCGCCGGGGCCGAAATCGGAGCCGGAGCTGGCGCTGATGCATGAACTGGAGTTGACACGTGAACCGGAGTTGACGATGCCAGGGCTTGGGGAGCGGACGGCTTCCGTATCGGTTGCACGCTCGTCGGGCGAGACAGCAAGCTGTATCCCAATGCGGCGACGGCCACGACGCCAACTGCAACTCTCGCGGCCATTGGTAGTGCGAGCGTTTCTGCCTTTCCACGTTTGGCCCGCTTACTCATATCTTTCCTCCGGTCACCATGCCCGGAACAGGTACCCAGCAAAATTTAAGAAACTTCGAAGCGAATCGCCTATTGGGGCATTGCCCTGAGCTTGCTGTACAATCCGCATTCTCCCGCGCCGAAGGAAAACCTCACCGAAGGCCTCGCCGCGCTGCAAAAGGCCAAGGCACTCGGCGCCAAGAGCGAACGCGAACGCGACTATATCGACGCGATGCTGGCATTCTATTCGGGCGACGAAAAGACGACGTTTGCTATCCCAATGATGACGAGGCGCAGATCGCCTACGCCATCACGCTGAACGTCACGGCGCCACCAGAGTCACTAACGGACCGCGAAACCGATCGACGACACGTCCGCTTTCTTGCGAACATCTGACGTCATGCGGATATGAGATGTTATGGAAGACGTCGGTCGATGGCCCATTTGCTAGCCGCAATCGCGCGCCTATTAAATAAGTGGCAGACCACATTTTGAGAGGAAAGCTGCTGTTCCGTCGTAGTACGACGGCGGACGAGTGGCGTCGATGACATCGCCCGCCGGGACGTAGATGACCATGCCCTGGCGGGCGCGCGTTAGCAGCACACGGTAGGCGTTGGCCAGGTAGATCTTGCGGTTGTCATCATTGACGTTCTGCCAGCGCGTCCCCGAAAACCGATAGCACTGCCATTTGCCATTGACTGAGCGAAAATCGGCGTCCCAGCAGACTCCCACCCAGTCGAGCTCAAGGCCCTGTATGTCGAACTCGGTCGCAGGGTCTTCCATATAATGGGACGAGCGAACGTCGTCTTTTCCGTTCAGGAACCAGGTTGGTGCATCAATCTTTTCGTGGACGTTGATCCCCTCTGGCTTAAGGCGCGATGCACCTGATGACGCCACCAGACCAATCCGTTCAGAGCCTCGCGCGCGATTGCGAAGCCACTGCTTTGTTTGAACTAGACTTCGCGTTACCGCGATCGGATATGACGCCTTAATCGACTGATAGATTTGCTCGGCCTCATCAGCCTCACCTGCGACTAATGCACCAACAAACTCCGACAACTTTTCGGCACGAAACGATCGAACTGAGACAGCAAGGTGGAGCGCCGACAAGGATTGCCTGTCGAGCCCCTCGAGCTCGGCCGCAAGATCCTGCCGCCAGTGATAGTCCCGGTGCGCCAGCTTCGTAGAAGTGTAGACTTTCCAGCCACGGAAACTGCGCTTGAGCGCCGAAAACCACTCGGTCAAGCCAGCCTCACCGGCGTTGATTTCCTGCCCTCCCCCAACCAGGCAAATGATGACGCACCAGCCGTCATGCCGATCCATCACGCTGATAAGGAATTCGGGCTCCGACATCTGAAAATCAGACTGGCCTCGTTTCTGGCCCATGAACTTCGCTAAGTGATTCTTATCCCAAGCGCGCTGGGCCTCGTCAAATACTGCTACCCGCTCAATGGGAGGCTCTGTGGTCGTCAGATTGCCGTCCCGAAAGTGCATGATGTTCTGAACAAAGCTGTTCACTTTCCGGGCGGCGTCGGCTTTCTTGGTCTTTTGACCCCGCTCCTTTAGCCTTCCATACTCGTCGCGGGCGAGCGCTTCGCGCAGCACCTCGACAAGCGGTCCATTGCCGGAAAGAAACACCGCGTGCTCTTCTTCGTGAGCCTTAGTTCGAAGGGTCACCAAATTGAGACCAGCCAACGTTTTTCCGGCACCAGGCACACCAGTCACGAAGCAAATTGACTTGTACTCGTGCGCCTTGGCGTCTTCAATAATCCCAGCGAGGCAGGCCGCTGTCTCGCTCAGATTCTTTGCGCCGGCGTCGGACCGAGTGATGTTTTCCACGCGGTGTCCTTGATAGAGCGCCTGCGCCGCTTCAATGATCGTAGGTGTCGGCCTGTATCCGGTTCGGGACCATTGTTCGCCATCAAGGCCACCCTGCCCCGGTGTTTGCCTGACAACCTCCGCGACGAATTTTCCGAGGTTGTTACCATTTGAGCCGATTGGGCCGGCCACCCCGTCTAATCCCCACGTCAACTTGAACGGAGACTCATCGGCCATCGTCGCAACAACGATCGGAACTATTCGGCGATCGTGGCTGCCGGCATGAAAGTTCTTGAGGTCGAGGGCGTAATCCATCACCTGATCGAAGGCCGCTGCATCGAATTGATGCGACCCCACCTTGAACTCGATGACGAAGACGACCCCCGCAGTAACCAGCACCACGTCAGCCCGCTTGCCCATACGAGGGATAGCAAATTCAAAGGCGATCCAACCGTTGAGGCCCCGGAGTTGGCGTCGAACGATATCGATCTGGCCTAGCCACGCGTTGCGCTGCAGCGCATCCAATGCGAACGGGTTTCGCTTGGCGAGATGTCCCAGGATCGCTTCGGAGGCCTGATCGACAACGTCCGCGATCGGGCTAGAATAATACGCGGTAACTAGAGCGGTCTGAGCCCGTGCTTCTGCGTAATTCAACGGTTGATCCTATGTCCTTAGAGAATATCAATCTCGCAAAAATGGCCGAGATACTAGCCCAATCTTCCGATTATCGCGTTCTTCGCAAGCTTATCCCAAGAGATGAGTTTGCAATATGCAATGGGCAAGCTACGAGAACTGGCATTCTGCTCGACGTCGAGACTACTGGACTGAACACGGCGCAGGACGAAATCATCGAACTTGCCATGGTCAAGTTCACCTATCTGCCGGACGATAGAATAGCGGCCATTACGGAGGTCTTTTCTGCCTTCAACGAGCCGTCAATTTCCGATACCGGAAGAGATTACCGAGCTCACGGGCATTACCGATGAGATGGTATCGGGCCATCGTATCGATCCCGATGTCGTTGCGTCCTTCGTCTCGGACGCAGTTCTGGTCATAGCCCACAATGCGAACTTCGACCGAAAGTTTGCGGAGCGATATTGGCCCCAGTTCGAGAGGAAGCCCTGGGCTTGTTCAGCGACGGAGGTCGAGTGGCGAAAGCACGGATTCGACGGGTCTCGCCTAGGTTATCTATTGGCCGGCGTTGGTCTCTTCCATCAGGCGCATCGAGCCATCGACGACTGTAGAGCATTGATAGAGATCCTATCGTCGGACGTCCCGAAACTGAATCGATCCGCCTTCGCACTCCTGCTTGAGCGAGCTCGCCGCAAGACTATTCGTATTTGGGCGGAACAATCTCCGTTTGAGCTGAAGGACACGCTCAAGAAGCGGGGCTATCGCTGGAGCGACGGCTGCGATGGAAGGCCGCGGTCTTGGTATATTGACGTGGACGAGGCCAGTCAAACAGCTGAGATCGAGTTCTTACGAAAGACGATCTATCTGGGAGATGTGGATCCGCGAATCCAAATGATGAGCGCGATGAATAGGTTTTCGAACAGGGTTTGATCTCGCTGTGCTGTCGTGGAAACTCGGCTAGGGCGCTGACCGCCAGTGGCTTTTTTTGTATTTAATTCCGATTCCTTGCGTGCGAAGTAGGGTGGGATGCGCGAGTTCCCCCCACTGACAATTGGGGACTTCCGAATACCTAGCCCGCTGACACGCACCGGAAAATTTGATTGAATCGGGGCGCTCACCGCCCAAGAGCGCCAATCTATACACGTTTGTTTCGCTGCGCGGTCCGGCGTAACTAGCTCGAATCTGGGATCGTGGGGAACGGAGATCGAGTTGCAGATTCTGTAGGCGAAGGAGAAATAATCGCAGCTAAACGCGGGTCAGGCGCGACTAGGAAAATGGAAGGTAGCTCGTGACCTCCGCTGATCGCATAGCATCATTTGGTCCATTTCGCCTCTTTCCGGGGCAGATGCTGTTGATGGAGGATGAAACCCCGGTTCGTCTCGGCAGCCGGGCCTTGGAAATATTGATCGCGCTTACCGAGCGCTCCGGTGAACTGGTTAGCAAGAATGAATTGATGGACCGGGTCTGGCCTGACACGACGGTCGACGAAAATAGCCTTAAGTTTCATATCTGCTCGCTCAGAAGAGCGCTTGGTGACGGACAGCCAGGACGGCGCTATTTGGCCACTGTTCAGGGACGCGGCTATACCTTCGTAGCACCAGTCGAATTTTCCTCTGCAGTAAAGCCGATAACACCACCGAGCGCCGCGGTTGATCGCAAACACAATCTGCCAAGTCTACATACGCGAGCGCTGGGCCGAGGCGATACCATCAGTGCGCTGCTGGATCGGTTTCCGCGACAACGGTTAATCACCATTGTAGGGGAAGGCGGCGTTGGCAAAACAACGGTTGCCCTCGCCGTCGCAGAGGCAGTCATCGGGACGTATGAACACGGAATTTGGTTTGTTGATCTCGCACCGCTTAACGATGAGCATTTTGTTGCAGGTGCACTCGCTTCCGCACTGGGGCTTGAGACGCATTCAGAGAACCCGATCTCAGAGCTTGTCGCGCACCTGCGGATTAGACGGATGCTGATCGTGCTCGATACATGTGATCACGTGGTCGGAGCAGTAGCTGCATTGGCGGAACAGATCTTGGCTGCCGCGCCGCAGGTGCATATCTTGGCGACCAGCCGGGAACCGCTGCGTGCGCAAGGCGAGCAATTGCACCGCTTACCGCCTCTCGGGGTTCCGCCCAATCCATCGAGGATAACAGCTTCGGACGCTCTTTCATTTCCTTCGATCCAATTGTTCGTCGAGCGAGCGGCAGCGATGCTTGAAGGCTTCGAGTTGGAAGAGGCTGAGGCGCCTGCCGTTGCCGAAATCTGTCGAAAGCTCGGAGGGCTGCCGCTCGCTATCGAGCTGGCTGCGAGTCGTGTTGAGGCCTTTGGTGTTCGACAACTGTCGTTGCTGCTAAGCAGTCAACTTAACCTCCTGAACTACGGTAAGCGTTCCGTGCGGCCACGACATCGAACGCTAACTTCTGCGCTTGACTGGAGTTACGAGTTTCTGCCCGAAGTCGAACGTGCACTGTTGCGCCGCCTGTCGGTCTTTCGCGGCGCCTTCACGTTGGAGTCTGCAAGCGCAGTGGCTTCGGTTGCAAATTCCGACGTGCCGAACGATCTGGCCAATTTGGTCGCGAAGTCGCTCGTGGCGGCAGACGTTGGTGGCGCTGTTGTGCAATATCGATTGTCGGACACGCTGCGCGTATACGCGGCGCAGAAGCTCGCCGAAAGTGGCGAGCTCGAGCAATATGTACGCCGTCATGCCGAGCATCAGAGGGATTTATTCGAGCAAGCGGGGGCAGAATGGACATCGCAGCGGACTGACGAGTGGCTCGCCACGCATGCTCGTCACATCGACGATCTACGTGCGGCCCTGGACTGGGCTTTTTCGCCGAAAGGCGACGCGGCGGTCGGCGTGGCTCTTACCGTCTCCGCAGTGCCTACGTGGTTTCGATTGTCGCTGATAAGCGAGTGTCGCGGACGCGTCGAACAGGCGCTCGCCGCTTTCCAGCCTAGATCGACCGAAGACGAACGCCGCAAGATGCAGCTATACGCCGCCCTGGATTGGTCGAGATTTTTTTTAACAGCATCTGTGCAGGATACTGGCTTCGCGTGGACCATTGCCCTCGAACTCGCCGAAAGGTTCGGTGATACCGACTATTCACTGCGTTCGCTCTGGGGTCTGTGGGCCGGACGCTTAAACAGCGGCGATTTCCCCGCGGCGCTCGAGCTTGCAACCAAGTTTCGTAACCTTGCCGCGACGGAGGCCGATCGCGCTGACCTGCCTGTCGGCGATCGAATGGTAGGCGCATCGTTGCATTTCCTGGGGGACCAGATAGGTGCGCGGCAGCACATCGAGCCCATGCTCTCTCACTACATCACCCGTGATCACCACTCAGATGTGGTCCGCTTTCAGTTCGAGCAAAGCACAACGGCAAATATCACGATGGCCCGAGTTCTCTGGCTGCAGGGATTCGCCGATCAAGCGATGCGTACGGTCAAGGATAGCATCGAACACGCATTGTCCATCGATCACACGCTTTCCCTATGCAACGCTCTCGCCCAATCCGCGTGCCCGGTCGCCTTTTTGGCCGGCGATTTGCCGGCTGCGGAAAGGTACACGACAATGCTCATCGACCGCGCCGATCGGCACGCAGTGGAGGTTTGGCTTATCTACGGCAAGTGTTTTAGAGGCCAGCTGCTCATCCAGCGCGCCGATGTAGACGCTGGATTGCGGCTTCTCGGCGCCGCTGTTGATGACCTTCGCAAGGCGGGCTTTGCCCAGTACCTCACTGCATTTCTCGTGGCCTTCGCGGAAGGCTTAGCTCGTAGCGGGCAAGTCGCACAAGGACTTGCTGCAATCGAAGAGGCTCTCACGCGATCCCAGCGGAATCAGGAGCGATGGTGTTTTGCCGAAATTCTGCGCGTCAAGGGCGAGCTCATTCTTCGGACCCGCCACCCTGCGGCTGCCACAGAGGCTGAGGGGCACTTCTTGCAGTCAATCGATTCAGCGCGCCGGCAGCAAACGCCGTCTTGGCAATTGCGCACGGCGATGAGTTTAGCTGAGTTGTGGCGTGGTCGGGACAAGCCTGCCGCGGCGGAACAGCTTCTATCATCGGTCTACAACAAATTCAGTGAAGGTTTCGCGACCAATGATCTAAAGAGAGCACGCGCACTGATCGATCAGTTACGCAACACTTAGCCTCGGACGGGAGAGCTAAGGTCGGCATCGGGTAAGAAGCCAACACTAGGTCTATCCAGAGCTCGATCGCTTTGCATCTGACCGCGGACCTTGGTACTTCGGTCAAAGTGATCAGCTGTTGAGCGAGCACCAACCCGAAGCCACTCGTGCTCATTTCTGCTTCAGTGGAGAGAAACTACTGCAGTCCCATCCATTTATTCGAACTGTAACGCTTCGGCGGGTCGAACGTGAGGTGACCGTCACTTGAGAGCCGAACAGTCTGGAACGGTGCGCTGCGGTCATGTCGCTTGGATTCATCCGTTCGCCAGATGCGGTTCGGGCTTCCGCCGTATCCATAACGGGAATCGGTACAGGTTTCAGCGAACGCAGGAGCAGCTAAACAAGCGACGCCAGCCGAATGGCTTCGTTCCAAGGGGGCAAGGGTCAGATTGGCATAGCGGCAAGCCATCGGATCGCCGAAGCGTGCTTATCCCTCTGATCTGCCGCCCTTCTCGTGCTGCCGCCGCGTGGTTTCGGCTTTGTTTGCGGCCGCAAGTTCCCGAGCGATGTATTCCGCAAGGTTGCCGATTTCGGCGTTGATGGCCCGTTCCGAGATGCCCTGGTCCCTTGCCATTTGGATGCAGCGCCGCGCCAGTTCCGCTACGTCTTGAGAGGCACCGCCCGCACCAATTCGATCGAAAGCGTGGATGCTATTCTCGATCCAAAAATCGATAAATTCGCGCACCTTGGTGCTCATTTGCGCCTTTCCCGCCGCATCAACAAAACCATCCTGCCTCAATGGGGTTGAAGAGTCGGGTGAAAAGCAAGCTCTAAGCGGCGCATGGGAACAATACTCGTCAACGCGGGCGAAGGCGTAAGCTGCCGCCTTATCGCTGAGCGGCAACGTGCGACAGCTCTCACGCGTTTATCGCAATGCGAGCCCGTGGTTTGCAAATGCCAGAGAAATGATGATCAGCAGGCTGGACGACCAGCCCCCTGCACGCCTCCAACTGCTTTGGGCAGCAATATTCGCAATTTGCGAAGTTTAGCTTAGGCCAAACGCAAGCTCCCACGCACTTGCGTGGACTCTGCTTCGGCTTGTCAACCATCACTGTCAACCATGTCAACTCTGTCAACCTAACTTTTCGAACCTCCAGCTACCGAGATGCCGGGATGCGAACTACTCGCGATACGCTAAGCTGCTGGAAGGACCCACAAGCAATCCGCCATAGAGGAGGCCGATGTCCGTCAACCGAGGGCCGGATCAACAACACATCCCAGAGACGTACATTCTGGGCGCTTCGCCCCGGAGACGCGTCTCTCGCGTTGGTCTATTCGCGCTTGGGACGCTGGTCGACCCTGAACGCGGTGCACGCGTTGGCATTTCCAATCCTTCTCTGTGCAAGCCCCCGAGTTTGGGGCTCGTTTTCTTGATAGCAATCGCCACGAGTTACTCGGAAAGCCTCTTCCTTTCTTCTTTCTGTGTTCTTCGTGGTGCTCGCCATTTTCACAGAATTGGACCCTCTCGGGCGATGGTCTGACGGTGCGCGTGAAATCCAGGCTCGCCATTCCGTCGAGATAATTTCCACCAGATTGGTGAGGCTCTTGCGGCCTCGCAACGGACGCTCGATGACCTTGAGATGGAACAGCCGGCGGCCTTCATGCAAAGTGGTTTGGACGGTGGTCCGGCAGACGCCGGCAAGCGCGGCTATTTTGTCGATCGGCAAATCGCATACGCCGTGGTGCTTGATCTCGCCTGCGATGATGCAAAGAACAGCCCGCTGTCCTTCGGTATAACAATGCCGAAGCGTATC
>NZ_AXAP01000156.1 GCF_000472865.1 Bradyrhizobium elkanii WSM2783
TTCGCTCACTTCGCCCCAGCCGTATCAGCCTTCCCCGAAAGGGTCATCGGGTCGGCCTGCGCATCGTCCTTTTCGAGGCTTGCTCGACGTTCACTCGCGTTACGGCCTGCACACTCGCGCTGTCACCAATTCGTGACACGCTAATCGAAGGCTTCAGCCACTTCGTTACCTCCATGACTGCTCCGATTGCTTCCGGCTGGAGCGTTTGCCGGGTGGGACTTGCACCCACTGGAAAGCGCCGCCTTGTCACGGCGCACACCCTGAGCAGACACTGGCTCCTTTTCGCGCGCCCAGCCAGCTGCCGACGACCGTCGCCGGAAACCGAGCTCTCCGCTCACTACATCGTGCTGGAGGACGGCCACGTCGTGCAGTGCGTGCCCGAAGCCAAGCGCGCCTGGCACGCCGGCGTCTCATCCTGGGCGGGCGAGGAAGACATCAATTCCTGCTCCATCGGGATCGGGATCGTCAATCGCGACCATGACTGGGGCTATCCGGATTTTCCCCTGCGCCAGGGATCCCGGTAATTCGGTTCGGGTTCGGTCGGCGTTTGTACATCGAGGCGCGGTGCGGGCTCGAAAATAAATTCATAGAGCATGTCGTTTGGGCGGTCTGCCGTTCGACTGGGTGTCGGCGATCCAGCCGATCAAGAGGAGCTACGGAAATGCAGAGCGGAGGTTGGCAGATGACGATCTCGCATCGATTTATCGAGACAAATGGCATTCGAATGCACCTGGCCGAAGCAGGGGACGGCCCAACTGTGCTTCTCTGCCATGGCTTTCCGGAGTGCTGGTATTCGTGGCGGCACCAATTAGAAGCACTCGCTGCCGCCGGATATCGCGCCATCGCCCAACATGCGTGGTTACGGGCAGACGGACAAACCGGATGCGATCGATCAATATACTCTATTGCATCTGACCGGAGACATGGTCGGGTTGCTCGACGCGATCGGCACGGATCAAGCAGTCATTGTCGGACATGATTGGGGAGCGCCGGTCGCTTGGCGCTGAGCTCTGTTTAGACCGGATCGATTTAGGGCGGTCGGCAGCTTGAGCGTACCGTTTCCGGTGCGTGGTCCCAACCGACCAAGCACTGTCATGCCGAGGGCGGAAAAGCAGCGCTTCTATCAACTCTATTTCCAGACGCCGGGCGTTGCCGAGGCGGAACTCGAAAAGGACGTTCACAACGCAATCAAGACAACATTGTTTGCCCTATCTGGCGATGCGGCGGTTGAAAATCCTGCGTCGCTCACGATGCTTCCTAGTGACGGTGGTTGGCTTGATGGGAAGCCTACGACCCAATCATTGCCGGCGTGGCTCACGGACAATGACATCAAATTTTATGTCGAGGAGTTCAAGCGCACCGGCTTTAGAGGAGGTTTGAATTGGTATCGCAACATTGACCGCAATTGGGAGTTGCTCGCACCATGGTCTGGCGCAAAGGTTCAGGTCCCGGCACTATATATCGTCGGCGATCGAGACGCGGTTTACAGATCTCCGAATTGGGACCATCTCATCCCTAGCCTGAAACAGTCCGTGCCCTTGCTTCGCGAGTCAATAGTCTTGAAATGTTGCGGTCATTGGACTCAGCAAGAGCGCGCCAAAGACGTGAACAATGCCCTCCTGGAATTCCTGAAACAGTTATGAATCGCGAACGGACCACTTTTGGCGGCTCGCTTGCTGGCAACAAGCAACGTGCTCGCTGGATCGAAGACTTGCGTAGACACGGCAGGCAACGCGACTGAAGCCCGGCAACGCAATGTCGCGTTTTGGACCCAAACCGGACTTCCTTCTCAATGCAGCTATAGGGCCGTTATGTCAGGCCAAGTGCTGAGGCGATTTGCTTGTCTTCACGCCCGTAGTTGATGGCCCCTTGAATAGGTGACATCATCATGAGCATGAGTTTAGACCGCAAACCGCAGGTACGCCGGACGACGCCGCCGTCGGAAAGTGTCGTTGCGAGCTGGTACGAGAACGCCAGTTTACTCGATAGCTACAGCATTGACTTGAGTGCATCGGAACAGTTCGTCTATAGCTTCCTGATCACCGAGGCGAACGCTGTCGTCAAACCGATCCATGACAAGGCCATGCCGGTCATCCTGACGACGGATGAGGAGCGCGACGTCTGGCCGCGCGCGCCGTGGGATGAGGCCAAGGCACTCCAGCGACCGCTGCCCGACGACGCCCTGAAGATCGCCATGCGCGGCCCGGACAAGGAAGATAAATTCGCAGCATGAACTACGCAGAGAACCGCCCCTACGCCGATCCTGAAAGCCGGCCGCCGGCTGATGGAGCTCGCACATACCGTCGAGCCCGTGCAAAATGGACGCATCCACATCGAAAAGATCAACTACCCATTCATGGATCACGAGAACGCCAAGCCGTCCGAATATGGCGCCGGGCTCAAGCTCGCGATCGAGCGCGGCTAGCTCAAGGCGTTTGAAAAGGCCCCAGCTTCGTGCCGCTGGGGCCGTTTCGCTTTGAGCGCGGTACGGCCCCCCTTAAACGAACCCGAACCAGGAAAGCTATGCAATTAATCTGACCCAATCAGGCGAGCTACGCCCCTGGGGCAGCTTCTCCGGAGAGGTGCCGGGGCGTTTTCTTTTCCATCAAACTCTACGCTGCCTCGCGTCTCGAACGCTCAACGAGCTTGCTGACGGCTTCGAAGCTCTTTTCATAGTTGCTCGCCGCCTGATCAACATTCTCGGCAAACAGCCGCATCATCGACGCTTGGAACTCAACGAGTGGCTTCACAGCGTTGAAGCCGAGGGAGGCACTGGCAGCCGCGCGACTCTCTTGTTCTTTGACTATGCCGCGCACGTCTAATTTCTGATCGGCCATTTGATTCCCTCCTCTTGTTATTGCCCCAGCCACCTGACCCCAAACGCTACAGCGAGATGCGAGTTTCAAACGACGGAGATTAATGCGCTGACTAGGTCAGACAGTCAGGCTGACAACTTGTCTTCTTCGCGCCGAGCTTCGTGCGCATTAAGGCGCTCGGCGATCTCAACAGCAACGGTGAGGCTGGGCGATGAGGCCATTGCGGGGGTGCGCCGAATCTCGCAGGATCGAAATCGACCGTGGCACAAGAGATAAGGCGCATGAAGTGCATCGAAGACAAGCCCTACGTGGACCCGGAGAAAGCCGCGCGCCGGCTGCTGGAGCTGGCCAACGCCGTCGCGGCTACAGGACGGCCGCATCCACATCGAGAAGATCAATTACCCATTCATAGGTCGGGAGACGGCCAATCCCGCTGAATATGGCGCCGGCCTCAAACTCGCAATCGAGCGCGGCTGGCTGGGGCTGCACGAGAGCGGCACCTGCGTGAAAATCACGCCGGCAGGCGCCGAGTTGCTTGTTCTCAACTCCATCACCAGGACCCAAAATGATGGGCAGCCTGCACGGAGGAACATCGAGCGTCCTGCTGCGATTGAATCCCCATAACCTGACACAGGAGGTTCAAATGGCAGCGGAGTCTCGCGAGACAGTCAATCTGATCGGGAGCGACAAGGTCGAAGGCACCTCAGTTTACGGCGCCGAGAATAAAAAGATCGGAACTATCGAACGCGTGATGATCGACAAAGTTAGCGGCAACGTCTCTTACGCTGTCCTGAGCTTTGGTGGCTTCCTCGGCATCGGCGATGATCACTATCCGCTGCCGTGGCAATCGTTCAAGTACGACACGAGCCTGGGTGGCTACGTGACTGGGATCACCGAGGATCAGCTCCGCGGGGCACCCAAGTATCGTGATGAGAGTGCGTGGAACTGGAGTGATCCGGCTGCTGGACGCCTGGTGAAAGAATATTATGGCGTTTCTGTCGTTTAACAGGCGCGACCGGCCGACCTATGCAAGTTGGCCGTCACCTTATCCGGCGCCTTTAGGTCCCCGTTACCATCGTCGCGACATCTCACCTCGTCGATAGAATTGACTACCTCGGACGCTCGCGTTCCCTTCGTCCTTTTTTCGGACGACATCCTCGTCGTTCGTGCTGGGGCGCGGAGGCGACTTGGGCATGCCCGCCTGACCACCGTGTTTGCCTCCTCGGTCTTGGATCCCCTCCAGGTCATTTTCCTTGGGCAAGAGTCCATCTCCTCTTATGCGCTGCTAACGCGCGAGCCGTCGCTCCACTTTCCGTCGGCTATTGCCGCTATTGCCGACCTTCTTCACTGCTTTCTTGACCGCGGACGCCGATCGGCCCGTCTTTTTCGACTCGTAGCTGACCTCGTACCGCTGGCCGCCGGCTACTCGGGCCCGATCCTGCTTTCGGGGCGCGTGATGACTGCTTCTTCGCTTTCTTTGCCATGGGTTTCTCCATTTACCCTCCCCGCAACGCAGATCGATTCATGAAAGTTCCACCTGTTGGCCAGTGTCGGGAACGATTCGGCTCGGCCGGATTCGAATCTTCGGCATGACAGGGTCTTTCGGGCGAAGCGTTGTTATGTGTGCTGTTGCATTGCGTTCAGTTGGATCTGGTCTGGCTGACATCAACGGAGCGCGGAAGGCACCCAAGCCGGGCTTCATCAACCCGTGCGATCCGACCCTGCGCAACCAGCCACCGGACGGTCGCGGTTGGGTTTATGAAATCAAGGCGGACGGATACCGCGCGCAGCTTCATCTCGACGGCCGCGAGATCACCGTCTATTCCCGGACAGGCTACAATTGGACCGAGCAATTCTCCTCAATCGCGGCGGCGGCTCGAAAACTGAAGGCGAAATGTGAATAGGCACGCCATTTGACCCTCGATCGGCATCCAAGGTTGACCCTATGCAGATCACTCAAGCGTATGAACGGCCGTCGAAAACTCTTTGCACGCTGGGGTCAACCTTGGACGCCGAAAGGGGCCAACGTTCGAAGCCGAAACACACCCTTAGGCGCGGTTTCCTCCTTTGGAGGCTTTCGGACGCCGGCCGCCGAACTCGCGGCGCCGTCCCTCAAGCGGCCGGTATCCGCAACCCTTCACAATTTCGGACTCATGCACTGCGGCAAAGCATCTACTCAATTGCCTCGTCAACGTGGCGGGAGATGCTGCGCATTGGCTATCCAGACTAGCTAGGCGCCGCCGCCGGAGGCTCACCGACCGCTTTGACGGGCCTCCGCCGCGCAAATGTCAGTAGCGTTCGCCGCGGACCGGAATTGGAACTGCTGCGTCACCCTGCCTGCTATGCTCTTTTTTCAGTTGCATCCGGCAGTCATTTGCATCAACCCCCTTCATGATACTGCGAGCAGAAAGCCTTTTTTCTCGCGGCGAGAGTTTGGAAGTTGTTTTTTTGAGAGTGAAACTGTCTCCTAAGTGAATTCAAATCGGTGCGCGTAGAGGAAGCAGATTTAAACCTATGTTGAGATCACCATTCCGCGACGCCCCAAAGGGTGCACGCCGCGGATGCTTCGCTGCCGGTTCCCCGCAGTGAGGCCTTCCGTCGGAAACGGTAACCGCCTTCTTGCGATACTGCCTGCATCGGAGTTCGATCTACTGGGGCCCGAGCTCCAGAGGATCCCGCTCGATCAAGACACGGTCCTTTCGAGAGCGGGTGACGAGATCGAGTACATTTTCTTCCCTCATAGCGGTGCCATCTCGCTGATGATCGACATGGCGGACGGAAGGACGGTTGCCACCGCCGCGGTTGGACGCGAGGGGGCAGTAGGCATGCTTTCGGTGCTCGGGCCGTCACCGTCGGCCGCTACCGCGGTCGTACATGCGGCAGGCACCGCCACGCGGATCCCTGCATCGCGATTTCACGCCGCTTTCAACCGCAGCCCTGTGATCCGGCACGCGGTCCAGAAATACACTAGAGTGATGCTGGTACAGTTCCAGCTCGGCTCGGCCTGCAACGCGCTGCACCCGGTCGAAGCCCGCATGGCTCGCTGGCTGCTCCAGCTTCGCGATCGCATCGACCACGACGTACTGCCGCTCACCCAGCAGGCGCTTTCGCAAATACTCGGTGTACGACGAACGACCGTGACGCTCCTGATGCGCAATCTGCGCGAGCGCGGGGCGATAAGGTCTGATCAACGAGGCCGAATCGAGATCGACCGACCACGGCTCGCGGCAGCGGCGTGCGAATGCCACGACACCATGCGTCTCGAAGTCGAGGACATCTTCTCGGCCCGATCTCGTCCGGCGATTCTGGCTGATGATCATCGCATCTCAGGATTTAATTCGGACGAGGCTATGTGAGGGCGTTTCGGCCCTAGACCGACCATTATCGCCGCTTACAGAGTAAGAGAGAGCGTTGACGGCGAAAGCAACGATCAGCCCAATGTCGGCTGCGGGGTCAAAGCGAGAAGAACTCAAGGTGAGCAAATTTGGTCCGCGTTGCCTCAGGGAGCAGACCTCAATGAGGCGTCTCGCCACGTCGCTGATGGGCCAATTGCGGAAATTTCCGTTTCATCGACGCGAAGTGAAGAACGCCCTCAAGGGGTCTCGATAAGAATATACCCGCGATTCTCAATCGTATCGAATGTGCGCATACCCTTGATGAGGGTTGCAGTTGGCATCGCAGGAACGAGTCGGATTCGGCATCATATGCTCCAAGCGGCGAGATATGTCCGGGGCCCTCTTGGCCTACAGCCTTGCGCTGGTAGGCGACGATTACATAGTCACCACGACGCTTGAGGTTTTCAACCAGATCAGTCCGAATATCCTGCTCGGGCTTGCTGTCATCGACGATGACAAGCCGGGTCGAAAGACCATTGGCCCTCAGCATCTCATCGAGCTGACGGGCCTGATAGCCGAAGTCGTGGATCTGCTTTCCATTGATCATCACCGGTTCGCCAAAAACTTGAGCGCGCGTCTTCTGGCCTTTGGTGATCACCATATCCTGTGTGAAGCGAGGGATTGTGGGATCGAAACCGCTCGGAACATATTTGAGATCTTCGGGCTGCAATCGGCTCCGGTCCCTCGGCAGATCAGGGCTCCGACCTTGAACGGCGTTAAGCACAATTGCGGCAGACGCGGGTCCGCAGAACGCTTTGTTGGACTCGGCTTCGAACTGATTGGCAAGAGCCGGAAAGTCCACCTTGGCAGTTGAGCGGGCCAGCCGCGTAAGCCCTTCATCCGAGGAAAAAGGCACAAGCTCCTGAGAAATGGTCGCTGATGTGTTGTCTAGCGCAAAGGCAGCCGGAAGCTGCACCGTCGCCAACGAAAGCGCGAGTGCAATTCGCGCGAGACGTGACATAGTTAGCTCCTATTTCTTGGAAGCTCGACGGAATCTAATCTAACGAGCCCAAAGGCCGGTTATAAAAAGAAATGTTGCCGCGTTTTCGCGCCTCAGGAGACTGAAAGTCGCCTATGGGTCTTGGTTGTGTGCAAACGGACGCGGCCGTGGTCGACAATCGTTGCAGGCCACGCGTTCCAACGTCCGATAGCCGGCCAAGGTGGGTATAGGGACGCGTTATCGCGCTTTTGGACGCACTTTCCGGCCTTTAGGCGGCGCGGATGGCTGCAATCAGGCTCGGTTTGCCGACGATGTTCATCACCCGTGTGAGGTTATAAGCGAGAACATGCAGGGCCATCTCAGCGGAGACATTCCTTAGGCGCTTCATTAGGAAGTGCATTGCACCCATACGGGCTTTGATCGTGCCGAAGGGACGTTCAGGTGTTGGACGACGACGCGAGAAGCGCGCTGCTGGAGCTGGTGGACGTGACCATCGACGAGCCGCGACACCAGCTGGAGCGTGGGGACCACTACGTGCTGGCCGATCGCCATCATCTGCTTTGCGCCAGCGTGATGTCGGACTGGTCCTAATGGTCCAAGCTGCTGACCGATGGCGCGCTGTTCTGTCCTTACCCTGGCGTGTTCGTTCCCTTCTCCGAGAAGGCCACCCGCCACGCGCTGGTGATGGTGCAGCCTGATCCGTACATCGCGGAACATATGCTGGATCGCTTCGAAGACGCCAAGGCGGGCGAGATCAGGAAGCAGCAATGAGCGGTAACGAAAAGGCAGCCGGCTTCCCGAGAAGTGGGAGCGACCGCTTTGAGTCCAAAACGCGAAGGACTCAGCTTGAGCAAATCAGGTCCGCTATTCACCCCTGACCAAAGCTAGTTCCTCTCGGCTGGCGCGCCGCTTTCTTGCGGTGCGACAAGCGTTCGCATAGCGCCCCTTATACCGAAGAGCCGACTAAGAACTGACATTGGGGGTCCGCATCGGGCGATCGAAAGCGTGCGTTTCGACAAAGCCGCATGCGGATCTAATAGCCAGTAGACCCATTTTCATCCACCCTCAATCGCCGCGTCGCGAAGGCGGGATCACGTTTCGTTCGTTGACCGAGCGGATGGATACCAGCACCCCGCCAGGGCGATTTCCTGTTTCAAGCGAGCAGCCATATTTCAGGGCTGCGTCAGGGAAAGGCATCCAGATCATGCCAATAAACGCGCCTGCGATTCGATCGACCGCCGTATTCCTGTGTTCGGCTTTTCTTGCTTTTGGATATGCTGTCCCCGCAACCGCCGATGCGCCAGCGCCACCAAAAGGAGACTATTTCCATACCGGGGCCGGCGCGCACTATCTGGAGCGCGCCAAGGGCGACATCATCACCGTGCCCTTGCGTGGCAACATCAATGTCCTGATGGGATCCGGGGGGAATATCGTGGTTCTGTCGGGAAGCGAGGGCAAGTTCCTCGTCGATGCCGGGATCAAACCGTCAAAAGACAAATTGCAAGCGGCTCTCGATAAGATCGGCCCGTCACCGTTGAAATACGTCGTAAACACCCATTGGCACTGGGATCATACCGATGGAAATGAGTGGATGCATGCAGCCGGCGCCGCGATCATTGCACAGGGAAACACGTTGAAGCATCTTTCCGATACCACTCGCATCGATGATTGGAATTGGACGTTCGCTCCCGTTCCGGCGGGCGCGCGCCCGACGATCATCGTGGACAATGTGAGGGAGTTCGCCTTTGCGGGCGACTCCATAAAGGTGGAGCATTT
>NZ_AXAP01000157.1 GCF_000472865.1 Bradyrhizobium elkanii WSM2783
ATTTCCCACTCACAATCAGCCGCACAAGACCGACCGTGCCAGTCCACCGACAAGCGCCATTGTGTGAAGCGTTCTCCGAACTGCAATCGGAATTGACGCCAAGCGGTGGCGCTCCGAGGCTTGATAAAGGCGGTGCCGAATGTGGGCGATATCGAACCTGGAAGCACTGGTCTTCGTCGCATTGATGCCGAATCTCGTCGAACAATTGCCGGATCTCGTTGCCGACAAAAGCCGTGATGCCGCGCTTGGACGCTTCGTAAGCGCGTCCAGCTCTTCGGATGTCATGAAGGCCATTGGCGTGGCTGCGCATTGTTGTATTCGAGGTCGCGGATAGCGTCCGTGACCTTGCCGGAAATTACCGCTTTTGAGATCCGTGTGTGGCAATCGTTGAACGATGGCGGGGAGCCGTTCGGCAACTTCGCGGTTTCGCCGTCTGCAAGGCGGTGTCGTCGTGAAGCGCCATCAGTACAGTCACCATCAAACGCCGCGCCTGCTTTTCGTTTTCCAACGATTCGGTGACCAAGCCGATCACTCGGAACGCGTGGTTCGCGGCGAGCATACACAGCTTCTTCTCATACTCTCTTGGTGAAAGCATGGTTATTCCCCTTTCGTTTCTTTTTCGTCGGTCGGCTTGCTTGTCTTTCCCGACTTGTGCGCTGCACTGCCGCTGCACCAGTTTGGGTCGCGGGATCGTGTTCGCGGCCGAGACAGTGTAGGGAGCCGATCCATGCAATGCGGTTCACATCCACGTCTCCACGATCTTCTCGTCGTCCATCGCGCTCGATCTGCTCTATCTCAACGGCCGCGATCTGCGAAAGCCGCCCTGATCGAGCGCACGAGCATCTGAAGAGGATCATCGGCGATACAGACATCCAGTTCAGTGAGAGCTTCGAGGTCGATGGCAAGAAGATGTACGCCCACGCCGCGAGGTCAGGCTCGAAGGCGTCGTCTCGAAAGTGCGCCAGCGCCTACACCTCTGCAACTGGGTGAAGAAAACCTGCGTGCAGCGGGAGACGCTGGTGATCGCAGGCTTCGCGCTCGACGGTAACAAATGGGACGACATCTATGTCGGCCGCCGAAAGGGCGAGGACCTGATCTATGCGGGTAAGGTCAATCACGGTTCGACAAGGCATCCACTGCCGATCTGCAGAAGCGCCTGACGCCGCTGATCCGGAAAACGCAACCTTACACCAACTGCATCGCGCACAAGCGCATCTGGGTCGAGCCCGAGCTTATGGCCGAGATCGAATACCGGGCGAAGTCCGCGCAAGGCAAAGTTCGGCACACATTCTTTCGAGACGTCCGATGACGGGCCACGCATGCATCCACGACGAGCCCGCCGACTGTCATCTAACTGGTGCCGTGCCACCAGTCTTGCTATCAAACTGAACCGGCGGCACTACAGGGCTGTTTCAGTCCGTCGGCAAACGATTACGATCGTAGTTGAGCAGCCAGAATTATGGCGGTCGGAAAGAAGCCAGGTCTATGATGACCCAATCGGATCTCTGGTGAGGTCTGCTATTGCGACGCTATCGGGGGCGCAGCGCACAGCGACTCACCCGCACGTGATCTGCGGCGCCGATCGAGGAGGAGGTTCTACTCATCAGGGCGTAGATATCAGGTTCTGACGACGAAGCCGAAGTCTTGCGATCGCTCGGAGCATCACCGCTCGTCAGCCAACTTCGCCATCACTCCTCCGGTACCCCAGCCAAGCGCATGCCCTCGTAGATGCGCGCGCGTTTTGCGAGGTAAGTCGGGTGATCTGTGTAAGCGCCGTCCCGGAAGTTACGGATAGTGAAGCTCGGAACAAGCGTTAGTCCAGCTTTTGCGGCGGCTCTCGCGTGATCCAGCGAGCCCAGCAGCGCTAGTGTAGCACCGAGTAAGAAATGCACGAGGGGATAAGTTCGGTTGGCTTCGATGCTGCGGCAGAACCAGCCGAGCGCTTCCGAATCGGCCGAAATCTGCAGCTTGGATGCGCCGATTATTGCGAACCAGCGATGGGCAAAGATGTCGCGCGGAGAAAGGCGAAGTGCCTCGCTCACATGTGCCTCCGTCTCCGCCCCCTGGCCCGTGCAATACTTGGCCAGACCGATTAGCGCGTGGGCCCCCGCCAAATTGCGATCCAGCGCCAACGCTCGCTTGCTCTCGGCGACGCCTTGGTTGACGCGGTTAGTCGCAACGTGCACGTGTCCCAGGGCCACGTGGGCCCACGCATGGTTCGGAGCGAGAGACAGCGCGTCTTTCAGCGTTGCCTCGGCAGCCGCAAGCCGCGCGATCCGATCGCCACTCATCCAGGTTGAGCCGACGACCATGTCAACCGTCGCCATCCAGACCATCGCCTCGATATTCTTGGGATCGAGGGCTAGCGCCCGCTCAAAAATGCTACGCGCCTGTTCCATGTGGTCGGGGTTTAGTCCCTTGTTGAACCACGCAGCACCTTGAAAATACAGGTCCAAGGAATTGGGATGCGGCGAACGTTCCGCCCGACGCGCCTCAGCCTCAATGAGCTGTGCATTCAGTGTGTTAGCGAGCCGCGCGACAATTTCGTCTTGCATATCGAGCAGATCGGCGATCGGCTTATCGAACCGCTCAGCCCATAGGTGATTCCCGGTTTCGGCGTCGACCAACTGCACGTTCACGCGAAGCCGATCGCCTCCTCGCTGTACCGATCCTTCTAGGACGTAACGAACGTTTAACTCGCGACCGACCTGCTTCAGATCGACCGACTTGCCTTTATAGGTAAAGGCGGTGTGGCGGCCGATCACGAACGAGCCATTGATGCGCGACAAGTCCGTGGTAAGGGTCTCAGTGACGCCATCGACGAAGTAGTCCTGCTTGGTGTCTCCGCTGAGATTGGCGAATGGCAGCACAACGATGGAGAGATTCGGCGGTGAACGCTGGCCCTGCCTTGCGTGGCTCGACTTGCGCAGCCGGCTATGTCCGTCCAGGACAGCGGCATAGGCTCGAACCGGAAGGGCAATGTTTTTGAACTTTTGCTCGCCCATATCGACGAACTCGACACCGACCTTGCCGCGGGTCTGCACGTAGGCAAAAGACGAGATACAGATGCCGCCAGGCTCTGCGATGCTCTCAAGCCGTGCCGCGACATTTACGCAGTCACCAAAAACGTCATGCGGCTCGACAATCGCGTCGCCGACATTGATGCCGACACGGAAAGCAATACGCATGTCTTCCGCATCGGCAATTGTAAGGTCTTTGATGCGAGTCTGGAATTGCACAGCAGCTCGAACCGCCTGGACCGCGCTCGGAAATACTGCCAAGAATCCGTCGCCGGTGTTCTTCACAATGCGACCCCCGTGTTCGGATATCGCGGGCGTGACAGCATCGGCGAGTAGCACTGTCAGTTTGACATACGTTGCCTCCTCATCGTGGTGCATGAGCCGCGAGTAGCCGGCGACGTCGGCGGCCAGTATCGCCGACAGACTACGCTTGACCCGGATGAGTCGGTCTTCCACCATGTCGCGCAACTCCGACCCACAGAATACTATGACGGATCGCGCGGCGCTACCTGTCCTTATCGCAAATCAATCCGGGCATATTGGTGGTGCAGCCCACCCAAAATCGGGCGACAGATAATGCGTCCGACTGTCTCGGCGGCGCGTGATATCGGCGCGTCCTTGTTCAATGACAGATGGGGTCGCGTGCCATTGTAGTAGCTCATGTACGAGAGCAGCACGTGGCGCAGATGGCGTTCGCCAAACACCACGATATGATCCATGCATTCCCTGCGGATCGAGCCGATCAGCCGTTCTGCATAAGCGTTTTGCCAGGGTGAACGAGGAGACGTCGGGCGATCTCGGATACCGATGGATCTAACCCGGCGTGTGAATATCTCGGCGTAGGCACCATCGCGGTCCCTGATCAGGTAACGAGGGATTTGCTCCCAGCCACACGCCTGCGTCAGTTGATTGGCGATCCATTCGGCAGTTGGGTGCGCGGTCACCCCGCACCACAGGATCTGCCGCCGGCCATGGCCCACGATCAGCAAACCGTAGAGCAGTCGGAATGAGATTGTCGGCACGACGAAGAGGTCCATTGCGACAATGCCATCCGCATGGTTGCGAAGAAACGTCGTCCATCCCTGCGAGGGAGGGCCCCTCCTCCGCGCCATATACTTGGCGACGCTGGTCTGACCGATCTCGATGCCGAGCTTGAGAAGCTCACCATGGATTCTCGGCGCTCCCCACAGCGGGTTGACGATGCTCATCTCGCGGATCAGCCGGCGAATTTCCAACGGTGTAGCTGGTCGGCCGCCGCGGTGCCGCGATTTCCAGCGCCAATACGCTCTGAAACCGGCACGGTGCCAACGGATGACGGTATCCGGCTTCACAATCGTCAGCGCCTTGATGGTATTTGGCACCAAACGAGACAGCCCAACAAAAATCAGGCGATCCATGGCACTGAAGGCCACTCTCTTCGGCACATGCCGTCGCTGGATGTTAAGTTGATGACGAAGGATCAGGATCTCGGCTTCCAACGAGACCCGCGACCGGAACAATATGACCAGCACCGACCAGACCAGGCTGTAAGCTTCTCTCATGAGACAGAAGCATTGCGCGATTCGGCCTCACATACCAGCCGGATTAGGTTTCCGACAGGGACAGGTGCAAGGCTTGCGCTGACCGAACGCGAATCTCGTGTTCCAATTGGCCTCCTTCCGATTGCGAGCCCTCTCGAGCGGACCTAACCCGTGTTCCAGCTCCTGAGGGCCCCTCCGCAGACATCGCGTTCAAGGCTGGCCGTCTCGTGAGATGGTGCCCATGTGCTCGGTAGGGCGAAAACCGCGCCGCAGGAGCGCTGAAATGGCACATGGGCCCTTAAGCGCGATCCGCAAACATTCCCTTGCGCTGCGACTGCAATGTAACTATGTCTTAAACATTCGAGTTTTCGGCCGAACGACTTGGCCTCGCCGCGAATAGCGCGCCTGACTGACGACCCTCCTCCCAGATCTCGAGTTAACCGATCGCGTTTAGCGCGGTCTCAAATACACACATCGAAGGACGATCTCCCATGACAACGGGAACAGTGAAGTGGTTCAACAACCAAAAGGGTTTCGGCTTTATTCAGCCGGATCAGGGCAGCCAGGATGTCTTCGTTCATATCAGCGCGGTCGAACGTGCGGGCCTGAGCACTCTCAATGAGGGACAGAAGGTTTCCTTCGAGGTCGTCGCAGACCGCCGGACCGGCAAATCTGCCGCGGAAAATCTGCGCGCTGGATAAACTTCCGCCCTCGCCGCCAACGCTTTGACCGCGGATGTACCGGCAAAGCTTCTGGTAAAGACCCCCGCCGCTTGGCGCGCCCAGCAGCGGGGTTCTTTTTTGTCGAGCGACTGAGGGGGCTCGCTAAGCGATTTGAGCCAGCCTTTTAGGCATCCTTTGCATACGCCTGACAGGAAGCTATTGGGACCTGTTGATATGTCGAAGCTCGACGTCGACGA
The DNA here is from genome assembly GCF_000472865.1 of Bradyrhizobium elkanii WSM2783. Classification (GTDB taxonomy): domain Bacteria; phylum Pseudomonadota; class Alphaproteobacteria; order Rhizobiales; family Xanthobacteraceae; genus Bradyrhizobium; species Bradyrhizobium elkanii_A. The sequence continues at coordinate 5,460 of NZ_AXAP01000157.1, forward strand.
ACAGCATGATGATATCGTCTACCCGTCAGCTCTTCCATTTGCATTGATCCATCTGGGATGCGCCGCAGCGTTCTGGTCCGGCATTACGTGGCAGGCGGCCGTTATCGGTATAGCGATCTATTGGCTGCGCATGTTCGCCATCGGTGCAGGGTATCATCGGTACTTCTCGCATCGGTCCTACTCTACTAGCAGACTGTTTCAGTTCATTCTTGCAGCGCTTGCTCAAAGCAGCGCCCAAAAGAGCGTTCTGTGGTGGGCGGCCAAGCACAGGCATCATCATTTGCATTCCGATACTGATCGAGATGTGCATTCGCCCCGGCATAAAGGTTTCGTTTACAGCCATGTTGGCTGGATTTTCGCGCGACAGCACGACGCGACTGACCTTGTTAAAGTTGCGGATCTCGCATCGTTTCCCGAATTGAGGTGGTTGCACAAATTTGAGGTCTTGCCTGCAATAGCACTCGCCGCCTGCTGTTTTCTCGTCGCGGGATGGTCAGGACTGGTGGTCGGCTTCTTGTGGAGCACGGTGCTGCTTTATCACGCGACCTTTTGCATCAACTCTCTCGCGCATGTTCACGGACGCAAGCGGTACGTAACTGGGGATGATTCTCGCAACAATTGGCTGCTGGCGCTGCTTACGATGGGCGAAGGCTGGCACAACAATCATCACGCCTATCAAAGCAGCGTTCGCCAAGGCTTCCGTTGGTGGGAAGTTGACATGACTTTCTACATCTTAAAGGCGCTATCTCTCCTGGGGATCGTCTGGGACCTGAAGGCGCCGCCCGAGCAGGTGAGGCGCAACCAACATCGGCTCGGAGCGAGGGTCATCAATCGAGCGGCCGAGCAGCTTGCTAAACGTTTTAATCCTGAGCGCATTGCGCTTGCAATTACGTCAGCGATGCACTCATCCGAACTGTCCGCCCTGCGGGAAGCGATTAACGAAGCAAAGTGTCATGCCGTCGACGCGCTGCCGGCCGTTCATCTGAACAGGATGCCGACTCGCAACGAATTGCTCGGTCGGGCGCAAGCCATGTTCGCCCGTACGCGCTCGCTAGACGAAATTGTCGACCGAGCGTATCATCTTCTCCTTGAATCTGTGGCCGCGTCGCTTCGGCTTCGATTACAAGCGAGCTAGCGTCGGCGCCACGACATAGCACGAACGCCTATTACAGGACGGGATGTGTCCCCTGACCTATTGCGTACTCTATACTTTTGATATTGCCTGAGGCGGCCTTCATGTTGTTTTCGGCAGGCGTAATTTGCTCTTGGTCTATGCTTGAAAATCCGGGACCTGCATTGGACCGATGTAAACGCACTTGATACACCGAAACTTACGATCGCCTGCGACGATCACGAAGTGCATCGGTCATTCCTACCCTTGTTAGCCCAGTGAGGGCAGGCGGATCACAGGACTTGCGAGATGCCAAAAGCTGAATGACATAATCGCTACGACCGATCAGCGGCTATTTCTTCCTCCTGGCTTCAAGCTCGGCTGCTGCCAGATCGCAGCTTTCTGGCTAGGTGCTGCGGCGATGACCTTGATCTTTTCCTTCTTGGGCTTCTTGGCTTCGCGGTTGCCTCGTTGCTGGCCTTTGGCCATGGCGGTCCTCCTGTTTTCGAGATGGTTGAAGTCGTCTGACAACAGGACCTGCCCGCGCGGGGTGCAGATCCTCACGTCGATGCAGCCTTCTTGCACGAGCTGCCTAGCCTTCCTCAGCGCGGCCGCCACCGTGACGCGCCCGAGATGTTCGCTGATACCTTCATGGTGGCCGCTGACAAGGTATTTCAGTTTAGGCATGGAAGACGGCCACCGTGATCACAATGATCCTGAGCAACCGCGGGACGATGGTCGGCGGTACGATCCACTCGGTCAGACGAAATTGCTGCAAGGGTACACGCCTGCGCTTTGCGGCGGGAGCGTGCGCGGCCCTCAGTCACCGATGGATGCCACGGTAAATGCGGTGAGCCGACCCTACGCCTATGTTTTGGGAATAGCGAGCGCTAAAGCATTTTGCGTCAGCTGCGACAAGAGCACGCGCGAAGCGATGGAATACCTCTATTGGCCGCGCGGGCTAAGAAAGCGATGGCTATTGCAGCACAAGGAGCGCATGCTGCTCTCTGGGCCAGCGCCGACGCCGGCGTTTTGCGAAAGGCAGGCGCGCATGACCATCCGTTCCCGACGAGAAGTCGTCACCTTCAAGCACCCGTTCCGGATCAGGGGTATCGATCGCCTGTTGCCCGCCGGCGCCTATGAGGTCGTCACCGACGAGGAGACGATCGAAGGGCTATCGTTCGAGGCGTTCCGCCGCGTCGCCACCATGATCAAGGTGCCGGTGGAAGGCTCTCGCGGGTTGGCGATGGAGGTGGTCTCGATCGGCTCTGTCGATCTGGCCGACGCGCAAGGCATTGACGCGAGCGCATTCGATGCCTGACGAACCGCTCGATCTCGACCGTCACCGCGGCATGGCGGCGCAAAAGGCAACCGACATCCGCCGTGCGCTCGCGGAGGTCGAAACCCATGCACGGGAACTGCGCGAGCGCCGGGCCGAGGTGGAAGACCATCTGTTGTCGATTCCCGCCGCGTCATGGCCGGAGGCGGCCGCCAAGGCGCGCTATGTGCTCAAGCTGTACGCCGCGGGCCTACCGCCGGAAGACACAAGGCATCGCGATCTCGTCGCGGCCATCCTCGTGGACTTTGCTCGGCTTAGCGAGCGGGGCTGAGGCATCATTGGCTGCGCCGCTGTCAAGGAGTGGGTCATATGACGCTCATGCCCGGTCGCTTCATCGGCTATGAATACGACAGGATGGTCGTCCTGTTCTCGATGCTCGACGGCCAGAGGGAGGTCCCCTGCGCGATTTCAACTTCAGCCATGGATGAGTTGGAGGGTGTGGTGCGCGCGAGAGCGGGCCAGCGCGAGGCGCAATTCATGCGGTTGCGCGAGCGCATCGAGGCCTGCGCCGCCGGCAAATATCAGGCGAGTGAGTTCGAAGGCACGCCGCCCAGCATTATTCTGCGCAGCATCGACTTCCGAAAAGACCGCTGTGTGTACCGAAAACCTTGTCCGAGTTGATGATGTGACGGATTCGGCTAAGGTGGCGGGATGATCGGGCTTCTCTGTTTCGTGCTGGCCGTCGTGACCTCGCCGTTCAAGTCGAGGTTGCAGCTTGAAGCTGAGAACGCGGCGCTTCGACATCAGTTGATGGTCTTGCGGCGGAGGCTGCAGGGTCGCGTCCGGCTCACGAACCATGATCGCTGGTTCTTTGTCCAGCTGTATCGTTGGTTTCCATCAATCTCGTCCGTCCTCACCATCGTCCGGCCCGAGACCCTCGTGCGTTGGCACAGGACTGGTTTTCGCTGCTACTGGCGTTGGAAGTCACGATCTTCGGGCGGCCGACCGCAGATCGACACCGAGCTG
>NZ_AXAP01000158.1 GCF_000472865.1 Bradyrhizobium elkanii WSM2783
CGGCTCATCTCCTGCTTCAGCCGAGCGATCTTTTCCTTGATTCTCGTCGTCTTGATGCTGATCGCTTCCGATGGCTCCTGCCGATCGGCGCTATCGAGTTGACGCAGCTATCGACCGACGCTTTCCTCGATCTGCGCCATCCGCCTCGCCATCTTGGCATGCGTGAAGTTGCGGTCGCGGTTGTTCACCGCCTTGAACTTGCTGCCGTCGATTGCGACGCTTGGGGTCTGCAACAGGCCCATTTGCCGGCACAGGGCAACGAACTTCGCACAAACCTTGCGGATCGCCGCGCCATTGTCCTTCCGGAAATCGGCGATNGTCTTGTGATCGGGAGCCANGCGGCCGATCAGCCACATCACCTCGATATTGCGGCACGCCTCACGTTCCAGGCGGCGACTGGATTGCACCCGATTGAGATAACCGTAGACGTAAAGCTTCAGAAGGACTGCCGGATGATAGGAGGGCCCGCCCGTCTCCTTCGCGATCACGCGCTCAAACCCCATTCCATGCAGGTCGAGCGCCTCGACGAACGCATCNATCACATGGACCGCGTTGTCCTCGCTTACCCAATCCTCCAGGCATTCCGGCAAGAGCGTCAGCTGGGATCTGTCCGCGCCTTCAACGAAGCGTCCCATCCGTATCCCCCATCAGGAAACGGAGGTTCCGTAGCCGACTCGGGGCTTTTCACACAGCCAGGGTCAAAAGCGGCGATCAGCCCAACGACGCGCGGCGTCCGGTTTCCCCCAGATAGCGGAAATGGCGGCGGCTCTCGCGGTGTTCGTTTAGAGCCCAAGCGGTCCTCACTCGGCCTTGCTCACTCTGGCTTTTGGGGAAACGCTGTACCGGAAGTTTGGGGGAGCAGATTTGTCCATTCGCCCGGCGGCGGAAGCGGTACAATGAAATCGTGCAACGAGGAGAGCTTCGACGCGTCCCATCACGAAGTGATGGCAACCTGACGCCTTACCCGAGTTCGCGATCGAGAAAATGCATGGAACGGATCGATGAACGCATCCAGAGTCTGGTGACCCAATTGCTTGCTTGCCAACCGGTCCGCTCATGAGACCAACGATGCGTGCGTATTCCCATCAAGGCCACCGCCCGCGAGCCGATCAAACACGCCGGACTCAGCGACTTCCGCACCCCAAGCACAATCCCTATTGCGAAACGCAGCCGGTCCATACATCCGGTCAGAAGCGCCGGCCGGGACAAGCAGATCGCCTATGAGCTGAAGACCAAACGCCCCGCGGTGCGCCACGGTCAGCGTCAGCTCACGCCGCTTCTCGGGGCACTCACCCGCGCACCTTCGGCGATCGTGCGCGGTGCGGCGTTGAGCTGCTCGATGGCAAAGCCCGCGGCCTTCTTGTAGCCGGCCATGAAAGCCTCGCGCTCGGTCGGCGGGATGACGTCGTCGATGTCACTGAAGGTGCCGCCGCAGCGCTCGTCGACCAGGTTCAACAGTCCGAACGGGCCGGCGCCGCGGTTGCGCAGGATCACCTGCGAGATCGGGCCGCATAGGCGGGCGTCATAGGTCGCAAGAGCGGCCTCCGAGACGCCGTGCTCCAGCATCGCCGCGCCCAGCACGCGGGCATCGACGATGGCCTGGCTGGCGCCGTTCGAGCCGGTTGGATACATCGCATGCGCGGCATCGCCAAGCAACGCCACCGGGCCGTCCTGCCAGGTCGCGACGGGGTCGCGGTCGATCATCGGATTTTCGTAAGCAATCTCTGCGCCCGCGATCAGCGCCGGCACGTCGAGCCAGTCATAGGTCCAGCCTGCAAAATGATGGGCGAACTCGCTGACCGGCACCTGCCTGAACCAGCCGGCCTGTTTCCAGCCTTCCGAATTGTCCATCGTCACTTCCGCGATCCAGTTGACGGTCGCCAGCCCCGTGACGGGATCGGGATGCGAGATCGGATAGATCACGACGCGGTGGCGATGGGTGCCGACCCCGACGAAGGACGAGCCGGTGCGGATTGGCCTGGCGCGGGTCACGCCGCGCCACATCACCGCGCCACCCCAATGGATCGGCGGCTGGGTGGGATGCATCTGCGCCCTGACCGCCGAGTGAATGCCGTCGGCGCCGATCAGAAGCGCGCCACGCGCCTCGGACCGCGCGCCGTCGCCATGCTCGATCTGCGCCGTGACCGAGCCGTCGCTGTTCCTCGTATAGGAGCTGATACGGGAGCCGAGCCGCACCGCTTGCGGTCCGGCCCGCTCCACGAATATTCGGTACAGCAGCATGTGCAGCTGGCCGCGATGCACGGCGTATTGCGGCCAGTTGTAACCGGCTCCGAGCCCGCGCGGCTCGGAATAGATGTCGTTGCCGTTCAGCCCGACGAGCGCCCATTCCTGGGCGGGCACGCCGATCGTATCGAGATCAACAGCGGCGATGCCGAGATCATAGAGTTCGCGCACGGCATTGGGCTGCAGGTTGATGCCGACGCCGAGCGGACGCATCTCGCGCACCGCCTCGTAGACGACGCATGGCACGCCAATCTGCTGCAGCGTGAGCGCAGTCGCAAGGCCGCCGATACCGCCGCCTGCGATGACTACGGGGTGGTCACTCATGGAATGGTCCGTCGTTCAGTTCGAGGGGAATCGGGAAGGGATGACATCTGGACGGCGGACGTGGCGAATGGCTGCGCGCCGCGCTGAAACCCCTCCCGAATATTGCCAGCGTTGCCACCAGGCTTGTGACTGATAGCCCTAGTTTAGAAAGATTGGCGAGACAAGTCCTTCGGAAGTCTGCTAGCGACCGGTTTCAATCCGGGCGGCTCGTTTGCGCACGATCAAGGCCGCGCGCACCTGGCTCAAGGTGCTGTCTGCTACAAGTCTACGAGACAACCTAATTCCCCTTTGGAAAGTTTGTTTCACCCGCCGCTCGAAAGCGAGGTCCTATTCAATATCGTACTCAAATCGAACTCTGTTTGGACATATCGAGTCCGCTTCACCCCGCATGAGCGGACATGGAGCAGACACGCCGGGTCGGCCGCTTCGGGCCAGCAGCAGAAGCCAATGGCACCCGGCCTCATTACGCCTGAGGACGCAGAAATCTACATCTTGTCGATGATCGACGAAACACCGTCTTCGGACGCGCTTTCTTTAGCAGCGGCAGCGACAATCGCGGGGATTACGTCCTCGGCGGAGCCGCGCTTGCAGACCTTGACGGCATTCGATCGGTTTTCGGTCAGAGCGTGAAGCGCACATCGAGCGTTCGCTTCGCCGCTACCCGCGCGCTCGCCGCAACGCGGTCTCTAGGCGAGCCTTCTCCTTCTCCCAACGCGCTTCCTCGGCCTGCGCCTTTTCCTCGATAAGCTCGAGCTTAGCCTGAAGGTCAGCGGCGCTCTCTTCGTGCTTCCGACGGGCTGCATCCAAGGCGCTTTGCGCCTTGTCGACGGCACGCTGGCGTCGCTCGCGCTCCTTCTGCCGGGCAGCCTCTACCTTTGAGCGCTCACGCTCGCGGCGCTTATGCTCCCTCTCGAAAGCGAGTGCGGCCTTTCGGTCGGCCGCCGCGTCTTCGGTTCGCTTTGTATGCTGCTGCGGCTTTCGCCTTGCCGACTTGCGGTCAGCCTTTTTTGATCTGCGATCGCCAGCGACATCGCTCGGCAGTTCCGCGTGCTCCTTGAATGCTCCGCTGGAGCCGACAGGGCGCTTCAGAACGACGCCCGGCGCCGCCATTGTCGCGGCGATGACGTCGGGATCATCGCTTTGCTTCGCCGCTCCTTGGTGAAAGAGATTGCTTTCGGCACCCCACGCTTCCAGAGCCGCCTTCATCGAGGGCGCGGCCACCGCCAGGTCGAAGAAGCCCAGCGAAGTTTGGTAGGCCTTCAGCTTCCTTGCCATTCGCGTGCCCCCTGTGCGTCCAACTAGATCACGATATGGTCGAAATCCGTCGCAACCCGGCTGTTCGGGAACGTCTTTGTCGCCTCGGCCAGGATTTCCTCGTCGCGGTAGCGGCCGGAAATGTGGGTCAGGACGAGCAGCCTGACGCCGCTCATGGCTGCAAGCGCCGCCGCCTCCGCCGCGGTGAGATGGCCGTAGTCCCGCGCGATGGTCGAATCGCAATCCAGAAAAGTGGCCTCGATCACGAGTAAGTCGGCGCCGCGAACGTGCTCGGCCAAGCCATCGGTGGTTTCGGCATCCCCCACGATGACGAGCTTCTTCTGCCCCTCCGGCGGCCCGAGGACGTCTTCGGGAGCAATCGTCCTGCCGTCCGCCAGCGTCACCGGCCTTCCTTCCGCCAGCTCCTTCCGAACCGGGCTGTCCGGCACGCCGAGCAAGATGAGGCGGTCCGGCCGAAGATGACGACGGGCCGGGCTTTCAAAGGAAAATCCGAAGCTATCGGTGTCGCGGTGGCGTACCGGAAAGCAGTCGATCGCAAATTCGCCGGCGTCGATGACCTGCCCCGCCGTCAACGGAACGAGCTGCAGCGGAATAGGCGCCCTTCCCTCGCCCCACAGGCCTGCGAGCATGCGGACGACGACTTCGAGTGTGCCGGGACCGCCGTGGATCGTCATGACTTCGGTGCTCTGCCGCAGTCGCAGGGCCGAAAAGAGACCAGGAATGCCGAGCACGTGGTCGAAATGGCCATGGGTCAATAGCAGCCGGTCGAGCCTTCGAAAGCCAGCCCCGCCGCGCAGCAATTGGCGCTGCGTTCCCTCGCCGCAATCGATCAGGATGCGATGATTGCCCGCCTCGACAAGAAGCGCCGGATGATTACGTTCGGCCGACGGAACGCTCGCCGACGTCCCCAGGAAGGTGAGCGCGAACATTCGTGGCCTAGCGTCCCTCTTCTCGGTGTGGTTGGCCGAAAACCCTCACGCCCTCGCGCGACCAGATCATATCCGAGTCAGGCCGACTTTCGATGTTGCCTGCTTGTCGGCTTCTTCGCGGCCGTCTCCTTCGCCTGCTTCTTGCCTTGGATCGGCATCAGCATCTCTTTTTGGCCGGCCGCCGCCTTACGCGGCTTCTTGGCGGGTTTGGCAGCCTTCGCCGGCGCCGCTTGTTTGCCGACGCTCCGCCGCAGCGCCTCCATCAGGTCGACGACGTTCTCGCCGCGTGGCCGCTCCTTGGGGGTAATCGGCTCGCCGGCTCGCTTCTGGTTGATAAGGTCGATCAAAGCCGTCTCATACTGGTCCTCGAACTTGTCTGGCTCGAAACGGCCGCTCTTCTGGTTCACGATGTGCTTGGCGAGATCGATCATGTCTTTCGTGACTTTGACGTCCTGGATCTCGTCGAAATACTCATCTTCGGAGCGGACTTCGTACGGATATCGCAGCAACGTCCCGACCAGGCCCTTGTCCAGCGGCTCAAGCGCGATGATGTGCTCGCGGTTCGTCAGCACCACCCGCCCAATCGCAACCTTGTTCATCTCGCGGATGGTCTCGCGGATTACCGCAAAGGCGTCGTGGCCGACCTCGCCATCCAGCCGGAGATAGTAAGGGCGGATCAAGTAGCGCGGGTCGATTTCTTCACGATCGACGAACTCGTCGATGTCTATGGTCCGGGTGGATTCGAGCGCCACCTCCTCGAGCTCTTCCTTCGACACCTCGATGAAGGTTTCCTTGTCGAGCATGTAGCCCTTGACGATGTCCTCGTTGGCGACCTCCTCGCCTGTATCGGCGTCGACTTTCAGGTACCTGATGCGGTGCCCGGTCTTTCGATTGAGCTGATTGAAGGAGATCTTCTCGCTCTCCGATGTCGCTGGGTACAGCGCGACCGGACAGGTTACGAGGGACAGACGCAGGAAGCCTTTCCAGTTAGCGCGGGGAGCCATTTTACGCAGAACTCCGGTTTTCCAAGGCAGTTGGATTCAAGACGATCGAACAAGGCTTGTTCCGACACTCTTCACCCTGATCCTTCAATTTATTCACGAATCCCGCTTCAGTCGCGACCAAGCGCGCTCCATCTTCCGTGAACGGAAAGGAAACGCGCCCCATGGGCTGCCACAACACCGGCGTTCGGATATAGGATTTATCGTCTTGCCGCATATCACCATAACTACCCGAGCAAGCTCGTAATGTGCAATCTCTACAGCATCACCACAAACCAGGAAGCGATCCGCGCACTGTTCCGGGTCGTAAACCGCTACGTCGGCAACCTGCCGCCGAACCCGGCGTCTTTCCGGATTATCCGGCACCCGTGGTGCGCAACGCCGGCGACGGCCGTGAGCTGGCGCTGATGCGCTGGGGCATGCCACCGCCGCCGAGCAAACCGGGCCCGCCCGTGACCAATATCCGCAACACCAAATCGCCGCACTGACGAGGCTGGCTGAAGCCGGAGAACCGCTGCCTTGTCCCCATCAACAGCTTCGCCGAATACGCGCCGGGGCCGAATCCGGAGACCAAGAAAAAGGACGTGGTCTGGTTCGCGCTGAACAACGAGCGACCACTTACCGCCTTCGCCGGGATCTGGACCGAGTTCAAGGGTGATCGGGGCACCAAGTCGAAGCCGATCTCTGGCCCTCACCTCGTCTATGGCTTCCTGACCACCGAGGCGAACACTGTCGTCGCGCCGATCCATCCCAAAGGGATGCCGGTGATCCTGACGACAGATGAGGAGCGCGATGTCTGGCTGCGCGCCCCTTGGGATGAGGCCAAGGCCCTGCAACGACCGCTGCCGGATGCCACGCTCAAGATCGTCATGCGCGGCCCCGACAAGGAAGATAGGCTCGCCGCATAAAAAGTTTGCTTATTCCCACCCCAGAGAGGAACGGAACCTCGTGGGTCCGCTTACATCTCCATGACGGAACGAGTCTTATACGAAAGCAGCAACGGGGACACCTGGTTCCTAGCGCGCGATCCGACTTCCAAGATGCCCGTCGTAAGGCATCAGCCGAATCTAAGCTCTGGAGGACAGGTGTCCGACACGGCCATAGGTAAATTTCTTCGAGACGGAGCTAATGGGCCAGAACACCGAGCGCTCCTCGAGTTGATCGGCACGCTGATCGATGACTGATCGCACGCGGCCGCCCGTCGTCCATCGACGACGGAAGATCAGGCCCACTTATCTTCTTCGCGGCGGGCTTCGTCCTCATTGAGGCGCTCGGCCACGTCATCAGCGGTAGGTGAATCTTCCGTCGTCGCGATCGGCGTGCCGTCCTGCTTCTTGATCGTTTTACCTTCGGCACTCACGGGAAAATCATCGGGCTTCAGCGGCTTCTTTGGCGTCGACATCGCTTCTCCCTCCTGTGTGCCGACACAATAGCACGCGCTCTAAGAAACGGGGGCCAGAACTCTCGCTTAGCTAGGTGCGTCCACTTCGGAATACGCGCTCACTCGTTTTCATCCTCGCTAAGTTCCCGCTCTGCCTGTAACCAGAACTCNAGATCCCGTCCCGTAGGCCGCCCGTGCTGNTCCCAGAGTTCGTGGGCACGAGCCCTGATTGCTTGCTTGGACCGGCNCGCAGCTAAGCGCCGTTGCAGGCTCTCTCCCAGATCCTNGACGAACGCCTTGAGCCGCTGATAGGTCGTTTGGTCGGTTATCTCGGAAGCCAGCCGCTTCGCTTGCTCGAGCNGGCGCTCTAACTCTTGGCGATCGGTGCTCTGGCTCATGGTCACCTCCGCCGGAAATAAATCGGCAAAATTGTTCATCTTTGGCTTGTTCGAGAAGCCGGGCCATGAGGTGCGCCCCGTATGCGAAAATCACGTCTGCTGGCAACGAGTTGTTCGCGTACGTCACGACATAACGTCTCCCGACTAGGATCATTCCGATCTCCGGTCATCGTCATCGGTCCAATGGCGGTGAAGTTCGCGCTCAACGAAACAAGCCGCCACTGTGATCTATACGAGCAAAGCTCTTTTGGCGTGTCAGCAATCCGGCATTCCCGCCGGACGTGCCGACGCATTTCCAGTGGAGCCGGTTGAGCCCGAAGCGCCAGAACCGGTGGGGCCGGGCATGGTTGAGCCCACAGTGGTTTCAGGTGCCTTTTCCGACGATGATGTACCAGAGGAGCTTGGGTTCTTTTCGCGAATGATGTTTTTGCTTACATCCCAGCATTGCTTGGGCGTGACGCCCTGATCGCGGTTTGCACTAACGCCCGTTCCTTGTGCGTTTGCGAAGCTGGTGACTGCCAAAAGAGTGGCGCCACAAACCGAAGCGAAATAGATCGTTTTCATGGTTCTTTCCTTCTCATCTTCCTGCGGGCGCTCAGTGAACCGTTGGATGCCTGAGAGCGGGGCCGATCGCCTCACTGCCGTCGGCAGCCAACTCGTCCGCGAATGAGGGTCGCTGTGCGAGCCTCAGCCATTCTTCGGAAAGCCGAAGCAGTTGCTGCTTGTCTATCGAAGAGACCGTCTTCGCGGCTTGTTGCCGGCAGTGCTCGGCTCGCGTGCGGCAAATATCTCCGTGCTCAACCATGACCGGTACACTGGTCGCGCTCGCTCCCGGCGCCGATTGGCCCCGCATCAACTTCAATTCACCCATCCGGTTTAACGTTCCTAGCCCAGCCGTTTAGGAACGGTCTGCGGAAGGTCGCGTTTGCGGACGGAAAGTCGTGGTTTGCAGTCAATGCCCCGTTACTTCTTTCACATCATCGGAAAGTTCCCATTTCGGGACGAAGTCGGAACGGAGCTTCGAGACGATCGCGCTGCCTGGAAGGAAGCTCTGTTGCTGACCCGGGACATTGAAACATCGCTCCAGCCGGGGGAGAGTTGGAGCCTCGATGTCATGGCGC
>NZ_AXAP01000159.1 GCF_000472865.1 Bradyrhizobium elkanii WSM2783
AGTAACGCGCTCAGCAATTGCTCCGGAGGCGTCGAGGGACGTCCTTCGCTCGCGTAGAGCTTCCCCAAGTCGCGATTCATCTCCGTCAGCACATCGCGGACGAACTGCCGGATCTTCCTGAGCGGATGGTCCGCAGGAACTCGTGCCTCCGGCGTAATGTACGAAAATAATCCGCCCTGATCCGAAAAAGCGCCCCGCATGCGAACCCCCGACGATCCATGATCGATATAGAATCATCAATCGCAGCCCCTGACGACGGCTTTTTCAGCAGACTGCTAGAGGTTAGCATGCAAATTACCTAAGCGCTCCAGCCCCTGCTCAATGAGAGATATTGGAAGATAGCTGAAACACAGGCGCACGTGACGGCCACTTCGTGGGCCATAGTTGCGACCATTTATAAGGTGCACGTCGTGCTCGCGGCTCGCAGCTTCAATAAACATCTCCGGATCCGTACCCGCGGTAAGCCGTACCCAGAACGAGAAGCCCCCGCTTGGCACCGTATATTCCGGCTCGCAAATCCGGCTGCGCTGCAACAACCTATGCACGCTGTCTCGCTTCGCTTGGTAGTGCTCGCGTAAGCGTGTTATGTGCGCGTCAAGAGCGCTCGATTGCAACAACCCCAAAACGACATTACTCAAAACCGGACTTACGCCGCCGTCGGGTTTGAGGTGCGCAAGCCTGTTGATGATGTCGGCCTCCGCAAGCACCCAGCCTACCCGTAGCCCCGGTCCGGCAACTTTTGAGATGCTATGGACATTGATCACGTTGTTGCCTGGCGCCAGCCAATGCACTGGACCGTTATAGGGCAACTCAGCATAGACAAGATCCTGCACCAAGAGAGCGCCACTGCGGGCTAGCAGGCCCGCCAACTTGGCCACATAGTCGCACGACATCTGGCGCCCGGTTGGATTATGAAATGCTGGCATCGTGTAGAAAAGCTTCACCCGGGCATTGGTCTGCAGCATTGCCTCGACTTCGTTCAGATCCACTCCCTCTGCGGCCAGACCTAGCTGGACCACGGTTGCACCCGCGATCGAAAACGTACGCAGTGCGCCCAAGTAGGAGGGGTCCTCCGTCAGGACCACGTCACCGGGGTCAATCCAGCCATCGGCAAGCAATTGTAAAGCCTGTGAAGCACCACCCGTAAGCATAACTTGGTTATGCCGCACGCCGTACCTCAGTGCGAGCTTTGTACGAAGTTCGGGCAAACCCGCCGCATCCGTATACTGCGGCAGATCGGCGGGAGCGACACCTGTACCTCCGTCAAACGCGCCTGGCCACGGCAGTTCTGCAAACATCACCGGGTCGGCCAGCGCGTGGCCGAAATTGATACCATGTTTCGCAGTTGAGGAGTTGAATGGCGCAAAGCCCTGAGCGACAGCGCTGCGTTTTGAGATGCGCGAATTCATGGCTTCGTCATTCGGATCTTCATGATTGCCAAATCTGTTCTTTGCAAAAGCGCTTATTGTACTCCGCGGCAAAGTTTGCGGGTATTGGCGCGCTGAAACGGGGAAAGTCCACCGACGTCTTTGGCTGGGCTGCTACGGCTGATGTCTCGAGGGACGGCCGCCACGCACCGCCAAAGTAGTGCTGGCCGTAGCCCATCGCTAGCTCAGGTACTACGGGATAGAGTAGGCTCAGGAACAGCGAGATCTGCGCAGCATTCCATGTCCAACCGTCTGCATGTGCAAAGCCAGCTAGCTCGAAGTACTTGTCGATGATATCAAGCGCATCCCAGAAACGCAGTGTGGTGACCGCATCGGCGTAATCTTCAGCGAAGCGGCGGAAATTCGGGGACAGTTCGGTGCTCTCTACTGTGCGTGCGTTTTCTGCATACCGGCGTAACGCATCTTCCCAGACCCGAATGCGTGAGGCTGCCGAGATGAGCCCGTCGAGGTCAAAATCGTTTGCGTCGGTTCCAAACGGCTTGGCCACTCGCGCCAGTGCATAACGGAGTACGTTTGGCCCCACCTCGCGCGCCACTTCATCGGCCCAAAGAGCATGATCACGACTGGTGGAAAACTTTTCGCCTTCCAGCTTGTAGAAATCCTGGACGGAGTGATTTTTGGGAATTGGGTAGCCGCGCGCGAGCAGAGCGCCGGCCACACCTAGCGTGTAATAGAAGCGGTTATCTTGCCCCATGAAGAAAAGAAGCTCGGTGTTCTGGTCGTGCAACGTCGCGTTTGCGTCCAGACCGGCGCGGGCGCATTGCTCGCGAATTCCGGTGTCGAAGCACCAGAGGCCCTCAAACCATGTAAGCAGCGTTTGGCCGATCAGAGAGTCAGGCTGTTTTACCTCCACACCGTGCCTGAAATGGCGGGTCATCGGCAAGCCGCGCACCTCCCGGTGTAGCCAAGCGCGCGCCTTGGCGCGTATCGGCTCGGGCCATGTGCTTTCTCCAATGGCTTCGTGCAGTGGGCGAGCGAGACGTGGCATGTCGAACACGGCCTGCGTGATGGGTCTTAGCACAAGATCGCGGCCGCAGGTGACGTGCCGTGCGTCACGGATTGTGTCGTGCTGAAGAGCCAGCCCGCAGTTCTCACACAGATTGCTGTCGCAAGGCGATGAGCAAGCCGGGCAACGGCCAGTTGCGAGCGAGTCCGTAACGAGCTCATCGCAATGGTCGCAATACAGTTGGACGCCCTGCCGTACGTCGACGTAGCCGGCCCCTTGCAGCTCGCGGAATATAGCTAGCGCATTTTCCTTGTGAATCGCGCTAGATGTGCGCACGAACACATCGGGAGTAATTTGCACGGCGCGCAAACACTGTAAGATCTGGTGAATGTATCGTTCTGCGACCTCGCTAAAGGATTGGCCGAGCTTTCGTGCCGTTTCGAGCGTATATGTGCCGTGCTCGTCTGAGCCAGTGATGTAGTAGGCCCGATGGCCGGTCATGCGTTGAAAGCGGACGAAAATATCAGCGAGTAAATACACGCCGCCGATGTGACCCAGATGTAGTTTGCCGTTAGGGCAAGGCGGCGCGGGACAGACAAAATAGGTGCGCACGTCAATCCCACCAAATCGAGATAAACTTGAGAGCGCTGTCTTGGCTGATATTACGGATAGTGTGCGTCTGATGTGGCGACATGTAACACAAGGTCGTTTCGCTAACCTCACGGACCTGACCGTCGACTTCGAATTCTCCACGACCAGAGATCAGCACCCAAAGTTCGTGCTCCTGATGATCGTGCGGGTCGACCGCATCGCCTGGAGCGAGCTCCACGACTGAAGCGCCAAATGCTGGGCTGAGACCCTCCGGGAGATGCTCCAAAAGGCGCCAGACCAGAACGCCGTATTCGGTTCGCATCAGAGAATGATCGGCCTGCTTCGTGTACACGTTGGTCTTCCTCAAACGTGGCTATCAGTCGCGATAGAATATGCCATTGGGAATCTTCAGGTTTTCAAGATCCGCCACCGCTTCCTCTGGTGGGTTGTAGGCGCGCTTCATGCGGTTGTATTCGGTGCGTGTCGGACCTCCAGTGGATGCGCGCTGGAACACCAAGTGAATCGCACGACGCGACCGATCGCTCTTGTTTGGCAGTGAGTAATGGGGCGCATAATCGTCGAAAATGAAAGCATCGCCAGCCTTCAAGTGCACCGGCTCCCATGTGAAGGTTTCGGCGATCTCCGGGCGAATCACGCCGCCGGCATCCATCGGAAACACTCCTTCCTTATGGCGAGCTGGCGTGAAGAAAAGCCCACCGTTACCCGGGTCCGAGTCGTCCACGGCAATGGATGCAATTGCGTGCACCATGCGTTCGGGTATCTTGTGCGGGATATGATAGATGTCCTGATGTGGGCGGTATCCGCCGCTGTCCGGATACTTGAAGATCAGAAGTTCCTTCAACATCCGTGTTTCCTCATTCAAGAGTGTCTCGACCGCTGTACGAATGCGGCCATCGGCCAGGAGCGCCTCCCGTAGAGGGGCATGGTAGTCTAAGAAGTTCTCGGCCTTGGAGATAATCTTGCGGCTGTCACTCGTCTTCTCGAACCACAACATCCACTTATCGGAGCTTACATCCCAACGTGCGACTTCCTCAACGAAACGAGAAATCTTGTCGCGCGTGGCTGGATCGAAGAACTGTTCCAATCGAAGATATCCATCCTTATGCCATTTCGATTGTTGTGCCTCAGTCAGCATGTGTGAGCTCCTTCGTAAGATGAGACGGATCAGTTGTGCTTTACCCCAGGCGGCTTGCTAGCACCGCATTAAGAGCGGTCGCGCTCAATAGGCTCAGCAACATCACGTCAGGGCCGAATCCACGGACCAACTGCCCTCCGACCAGGGGAAAGCCGAAGAGCCCGAGGAAGTATGCGAGCGTAAAGATCTGCGAGGTAGTGGGCACGGAGACGCCGTGCTCGCCGGCAAGATTGACGGCTATCGTGTTCAAGGTTGAATAACTTAACCCATAGCCGGCGGCAAAGAGGACGGTGGCCGCGATATAGAGTGAGGTGCTGCCACCATTGAGAAGGAACAACACCAGAGACGCAGCGGTCAGTAGGATGAGCGTGAGCGCCAGTCGCTGTAACGGCAGGCTGCCCATGAGGTGAGCGACCGAGAAGCGTAGTACCACGCTCGTAGCAGTAAAAACGAGAAAGAACAGATCGGAATTCAAGTGACGTGATGCGGAATACGCGCTCTGATATGTGGACAGCCCCGCGAACATGCAGGCTGAAATCGCAATCATGGCGATGGGGAGTGCTGTGCACTTCTGAAGCAGTGTCGTAGTCGCGGCCAGTGTAATTTCGACATCCGGCATCGGCACTGCCGATAGCCTCGACATCGCGCGTCTTGTAAGGTCTACGCAGGCGGCTGCGATCACGCACGCAATCGCAAGCACCGCATAAATCGTGGCCAGCGAACCAGTGTATTTTGCAAGCAAGTGACCAAGTGGAGCCGCTAGGCCGAGCCCAGCCATTTGTGATCCGGATAAGACAGTCAAATACTGAATACGTGCTGAGGGACGTAGATGGCGGATGATCTGCAGCGGTGCCAGAATGAAGAACACTGACCAAGAAGAGCCCACCAGTAATCCTCCACCGTACGCCGCTCGCCTATCGAGGGCAGCGCCGGCAAAGGCCAGCATGGCTAAGGCCATAAATAGCGAGGCGACAGTCAACGTGGGCAATAGGCCTATCCGCTTTGCCAGCCAGCCTGCCAAGCAACAGGAAACGAGAGTGGCAGCCATGCCGCTGGAAATAATAAGACCCGCGGCTCCACTATCCGTTCCGAGCGCATGCATGTAGTCCGGCAATAGAAAGCTAGTGCCGTAAGCTGCTGCAATGATAATGGAGGCAATCAAAAATGGTGCAAAGGCGCGGTAGTCGAGCGTGCCTGAAAGCTGGTCGGCGGCTTTAGCCGTTCCATCCGCAATCCGGCCCCGCAGCGGTGAGGTCGAACCGCCGTTCATATGCTACCCAGTCGGGTTGATGGCATCGCAACCACACCGGCGTCTCGTTCAGACGTGTCCGAAGGTGCGTAAACCTCAATCATCTGCCTGTCGGATGTATTCAAATAGAACGGTCGGCCGAGGAGGCTATTAATAATCAGGCTGTTGCGGTACGCGACCAAAGATAGATTGGCGCTCTGCAATCCGTGCTGCACGCGGCTTTGATTTTGTAGATATATTGGTCCTGGCATGTGCCGACTGAAGCGGACTGCGTAGTCCGGGCCGAGTACGGGCAGGCCGTCTTCCATACACGCGCCTTCGAGGAGGGCCTGCAAGAAGGGCGGCGTACGTGGCTGGAAGCCTGTAGCAAGCACTATACGATCGACGAGGATGCAGCTATTTCGCTGCGTTGCGATCTCATTTAGATCTACTCGCCAGCGCTTGTTGTGGGACGTGACGTCTTTCACGACTACGCTGGACAACACACGAAATCGGTCGGCCAGCGTGCCATCCAGGCTGCGTTCGTACAGCATTTCATATAGGCGGTTGCACAAATCGACAGAAATACCATCGCTCGTAAGCATCTCGCCCTCGACTATGTTCCGGCGTTGCTGAAGCGGTAGAGCGTGAAAGCGACGGCTATAGGCGGGCGTGTAAGCCTCATTCACGAAACTGTTGTCGTCGATGGCAAACAAGTTCGAACGCGACGTTGCCCACGTGATCTGGGTGGATACAGAACGAGTAAGAATATCCTCGATGATCTCAGCCCCGCTCTGACCGCCTCCCACAACGAGCACATGCTCGGCTGCATACGGTAGCTGCCGCTCGAGATAGTCGGCTGCATGGTAGACGGTGTCACATAGCAAAGATCTGGCACAGGCCGGGATCTTGGGCTCTACGCCAACGCCGACAACAACGGCGCGCGCCAAGTATGTGGTTGTATTCGTGCTGATGCGGTAGCCATCCCTAAAAGGAACAACATCCTTGACTTCCTCGGAGAAGCGGAGCGTATTGAGTCGCCCTGCGACCCACCGGTAATACTCAATGAACTCCCGCCGGGACGTTGAAGCATTGCGCTTGTTGACAAAGCTGTAGAGCCGACCATGCAGTGCCAAATAGTTGAGGAATGAATATGGGCTAGTAGGATCGACCAGGGTCACGCAATCCTTGAGCGGCGACACCTGTAGGCGACTGTTCGGCAGCGCAAGGCCTGGATGCCAAAAGAGTGCGTCTCGCTTCTCCAGGAAAAGTGCGCGGAGCGGAGTAGGTTCAATAAGCGCTGCGAGGCTAAGGTTAAATGGGCCGATGCCAATTCCGATGAGGTCCAGCATTTCCATAGAAGTCTCTTTGAGCTCGTGTAAGTTCTTGACGTTGGCGCTCGTGTAAATTCTGCTCGGGTCCGGGCGCGTCGCTTCATTACTGAAGCACGTTTGTGTGACTTGGGATGGGGCAGCGGCTTGGCCCGCAATGGCGCGTCTTGCAAGCCGTCTGCTGAAACCTCTCATTCGTGGGAACACTAAAGTCCGGCTGCGACCATCTTCACCCACCCATCCGGTGGTCTCTGCTCATCAGCAATCGCCGTGCCAGCCACAAAATCTCGACTGCGCCTCGTTGGACGAGAAGAACATGCCCACCTACAGCATTTCGTGCGGAATTGCCCCGGCAGCTCCGTCGGATTTACGACATTGAGGCGGCAATCGGACATCCACATACGGAATACCGAGCGCACGGATCCATGGCTGAGAAACGAACACACTGTGAATGCTCATCTACGCCGACAGTGCTCAAACCATCATGATCTTTCCACGCATTGTCAGCCCTTCAGGCCTCGCAGACCGCTCGTCTGTGGTGTCGCACCAGGAGAGCTGCGTCGCACTACGCGGGCAGCAGACATCTTCGGCTCCGCAATGTTGGCAGTTTCTCAGGTAATGGCGGTGGACAGTTCCGCTTTGGCTGATTGCGGCGGCCTTTTTTGGGCTTAGCCAAGAGGCCGGTGAGCGTAAACAACAAACAGCGCCGCCAAGCGCGAGGAGTTTCTGGTGACGGAGCCTTGCCGACACGCGCCCGTGCGGGCGATCTTCTGATTGGCTAACGTGCGGCACACACCGGCTTGTGCGCTTTCGAAACGTGAGTAGCCTCAAAGCATGTCCTGTTCTAGTAAAAACCTCCGGCCGCAGCGCGCGACCGGAGGCTTGCGTTGGAACGTTAGCACATCGTTGTCCAGCGTTAACTGCTCCTTGCCAGCGCCGTTAACACGCCAGGTTATGGTCCCCCTGGCATTTTCTTTAAGCCACGCACTCAGCGCACGCAGACGTGTAGCTCGCTTCTGCGCAGACTGCCCGAGCTCCGCAGTCGGGTTTCTAAGGTCCTTCAAGGCTTGGCCGAGCGTGGCCTTGAACCGCCCCGGGTTTGCCGGAGGCTCCAGCTCCTAGAGGATGGAGCCATGACGAGCAAGACGACGAACAGATTTTCACCCGAGGTCCGGGCCCGTGCGGTTCGGATGGTTCTGGATCACGCGAGCGAGCATCCGTCCCGCTGGGCGGCGGTGACCTCGATTGCGGCCAAGATCGGCTGCACGCCGCAGACGCTGCATGACTGGGTCAAGAAGGCCGAGGTCGACAGCGGGCAGGCGTTCCGACCGACATGGCTGAGAAGCTGAAGGCCCTGGAACGGGAAGAACCGTGAGCTTCGGCACGCCAATGAGATCCTGCGCAAGGCGAGCGCCTATTTTGCGACGGCGGAGCTCGACCGCCGGTCCAAGCCATGATCGCCTTCATCGACGATCACCGTGGGACGTATGGGGTCGAGCCGATCTGCAGGGTCTTGCCGATCGCCCCTTCGACCTACCCCGCCCATGTGGCCAAGCGGCGCGATCCGACCAAGCTGTCGGCGCGCGCCAGGCAGGATGAAATGGACCCGCGGAGCGGGACCGCTTGAACCGGTTTGTTAGTTGGAAACTGACTGCTCCTGATCCCTTTCTATCACGCAGCCAGAGACGCTGTCTGCTGCAGTTGCTGTGGGCATGTGGTCAACGCGGCAGCGTTGTCCACCATGTCCACAGCCTTCGCGGCCTGCATCCGTTCGCGCCAGACCGCCATCGGCGTGCGATAGCCGTGCGCCTGATGAAGGCGACGATCGTTGTAGAAGGCGATCCAGCTTGCGACCCCTGCCTTGGCCTCGCGGCCGTCGGCATAGCCTCTGA
>NZ_AXAP01000160.1 GCF_000472865.1 Bradyrhizobium elkanii WSM2783
ATCCTAGGATAATACCATGCCTTCCAGCTTCGCCCTAGCCTGCCATAATCGCAGCCGAACATTCCAGTGCCACGGCGATGTACACCACATGACGCAATCACCGAACGCCAACATTCCGAAACAGAGCATCGCGCTGTCCATAAAGATCAACGGCACGCGATACGAGCGCGAGATCGCGCCGACCGCGACCCTGCTGGACGTGATCCGCGACGAGCTCGGGCTCACCGGCACCAAGAAGGGCTGTGACATGGGCGGCTGCGGCGCCTGCACGGTGCTGGTCGCGGGCCGTCGGATCGCATCCTGCCTGGCGCTGGCAGCATCCTTTGGCGACGCCGACGTGACGACGATAGAGGGGATCGGCACGGCCGATCGCCTGCATCCGCTGCAGGATGCGTTCATCCGGCACGATGCGCTCCAGTGCGGCTACTGCACGCCGGGCCAGATTCTGTCCGCGATCGCCTTGCTGGCGGAGGGGCCACGCTCGATCGACGACATCCGCGAAGGCATGAGCGGCAATCTCTGCCGCTGCGGCGCCCATGCCAACATCGTCGCTGCGATCGCGGAGGTCGGCGGGCTATGAGCAGCGCTTCCTTCAATTATATTCGCGCGGCCGAACTCACCGATGCGCTCGCGCGCGGCGAGAGGGCAGGTGCCGCCTATCTCGCCGGCGGCACCGATCTGCTACCGCTCTGGAAAGCGTCGCTGACCGCGCCGCAGGACGTGATCGACATCTCGCACCTCCCGCTTGCGACCATTATCCGTGCCGGCGACACGCTCAGCATCGGCGCGATGGCGCGGCTGAGTGACATCGCCGCCCATGCAGAGGTGAAAGCGCACTATCCTCTTGTATGCGATGCGATCCTTGCGAGCGCCAGCGGACAGGTGCGCAATGTCGCAACCATGGGCGGCAATCTGCTGCAGCGGACACGTTGTCCCTATTTTCGCGACGCGGGACTGGCCTGCAACAAGCGCGATCCCGGGTCCGGATGCGGCACCCGACATGGCGAGAACCGCCATGCCGTGCTGTTCGGTGGCTCGCCCGGCTGCGTCGCCACGCATCCGTCCGACCTCGCGGTGGCGCTGGCCGCGCTTGACGCCAGGATCGTGGTGAGCAGTGATAGCGGCGAACGCGAACTCGCACTGTCCGAGCTTTACCCGCTGCCGGGCGAGACCACCGCACCCGATTCATCTCTGCGCCCCGGGGAGATGATCACGGCGATCCGCATGCTCAATGCGGCGCGTTTCTCAAACCACGCGACCTATCTGAAGATCCGCGATCGCGCCTCGTTCGAATTTGCCGTCGTCTCCGTCGCGGCGGCGCTGCGCATCGAGGATAGCGTCATCGCCGAGGCGCGGCTCGCGGCTGGCGGTGTTGCACCACTGCCCTGGCGACTTGAGAAAAGCGAGGCGGCGCTGATCGGTCGCGCACCGACGGAGCACGCCTTTGCCGAGGCCGGCGCGCTCGCAATCGAAGGCGCGCGCCCGCTCGAAGGCAACGCATTCAAGATCCCCTTGCTGCGCAACGCCGTCATTCGCGCCCTGCAAACGGCCGGAGGCCATTCGTGAAGAACCGAACCATCGCGCGCTATGAAGGCACCCTCAAGGTCACCGGCCAGGCCCGCTATGAAGGCGAGATGATGCCCGAGGGCCTGCTGCACGCGGCCCTCGTGGAGTCGCCCATCGCCTGCGGCGAATTGCAGTCGCTCGATGCATCGCGTGCCGCTGCGCTGCCGGGATTTGCCACCCTCGTCAGCCACGAAGATGCGGCTTCGCTGAAGCCGTCGGCGGCAACCGCCCTGATCCGGGAGAAGGCCATCCATTTTCACGGCCAGCCCGTCGCGCTCGTCGCCGCCACTACGCTATCGGAGGCCCGCGAAGCGGCGAAGGCGACACAAGCCTCGATCGCAGCGCGCACCGCGTTGACGCAAATGGACCAGGCGCTGGACCAGGCCTATGAGCCGGCGATGGTCGGGCGTTTCCCGGCCGCGACCCGCCGCGGCGATTCTGCGAAGGCGTTGAGCGAAGCCGGGCTCGTGGTGCGGCGCCGCTACACCACTACCGTCAACAACCATCATCCGATGGAGCCCCATGCGGTCGTCTGCTGGTGGGAGGGCAACAAGGCCGTCGTCCACACCTGCACCCAGGCGATCTTCGCCACGCGCGCGATCATTGCGCATGCGTTTGAGATGCCGCCCGTCGACATCCGCGTGCTGTCGCGCTATCTCGGCGGCGGCTTCGGCTGCAAGGGACAGCTGTGGTGGCCGTGGATGTTCTGGGCGATGCTGGCGTCGCGAAAGACGAACCGTCCGGTGCGGCTCGAGCTTAGCCGCGCGCAGATGTTCACCCTGGTCGGGCGGCGGCAGGAGACGGCGCAAGACCTCGCGCTCGGCTTCGTCGATGGACGGCTGACGGCGATCGAGCATGATGTCGTAGCCCAGACCTCGACACATGCGGAATTTTCCGACTCGACCGCGGTCTACACGCGCTTCCTCTACGCCTGCCCCAACGTCACCACGCGTCACAGCCTCGTGCGCACCAACGAGCCGCAGCCGGTTCCGATGCGTGCGCCGGGAACGGCTCCCGGCACCTTTGCGCTGGAGTCGGCGATGGACGAGGCCGCAGAATTGCTCGGGGTCGATCCGCTCGAATTGCGCCTCGACAATTTTGCCGATCACGACCAGGAAAACGGCCGGCCCTGGAGCAGCAACAGCCTTCGCGAATGCTATCGCGTTGGCGCCGAGCGTTTTGGCTGGGCCGAGCGCCGCGCGCGATCGGCCGCCAAAGATGGCCGCTGGAAAATCGGCTTCGGCATGGCGACCACGCTCTATCCGGCGATACGCCAGGCCTGCCGCGCGCGCGTCGCGTTGCGCGCCGACGGCTCGCTGCTGGTCCAGTGCGGCACCCAGGACATGGGCTCGGGCACCTACACCGCGCTCGGCCAGATCGCGGCCGATGCGCTCGGCTTACCCATGGACAAGATCACCGTCGAGCTCGGCGACACCGAGTTGCCGGACGGCCCCTTCTCCGGCGGCTCGCAGGTCACGGCGAGCATCTTTCCCGCCGTGGAAGCTGCAACGGCGAAACTGCGCGCGTCCCTCGCGGGCCTCGCAACCACCGACGCGACGTCGTCGCTCGGCGGCAAGCCGCCGGAGGATCTCGAATTCGCCGACGGGATGATCCGCAGCCGCTCCGGCAACGCCGGCGAAAGGCTCACCGACGTGCTCGCGCGTGCGGCCGCTGATGGCTTGGAGGCAGACGGCGAGAGCCCGGCGACCGATCATCAGCAGCTTGCCGCGACCGGCATGGGATATGGTGCGATCTTCGTCGAGATCGGTGTCGATGCCGCGCTCGGCGAAATCCGCGTCCGCCGCGTCTGTGGCGCCTTCGCGGCCGGGCGCATCCTCAATCCGCTGCTGGCGAAGAGCCAGTATATCGGCGGTCTCATCGGCGGCATCGGCATGGCGTTGCATGAGCAGACCGTGACCGATGCTGCGACCGGCAGCATCCTCGGCAAGTCCTTCACCGACTATCTCATTCCGGTTCATGCCGACATGCCCGCATTCGACATCGCCATGATCGACGAGGACGACCCGCATCTCCCCGGCGGCGTCAAAGGCATCGGCATGCTCGGGACCGCCGGCATCCAGGCCGCGATCGCCAACGCCGTCTACGACGCCATCGGCAAGCGCATTCGCAAGCTGCCGATCCGGATCGAGGATTGTCTCTGATCGCGGCACGTGACTGCGCGCTCAAATAACTTCTGCGCTGTCGGAAAATGATGGCGGAGTGGAGTCAAACTCCCGATTTCGATTACTCCACTTCGAAAGACTGAAAGCCGCTGAGTAAACGCTCGCCTGCCTCCTGCAAAGGTTTCGAGTTTGAGCCCGGTTCGATTCCAGTCGGGCGATTGTTGAGCACGGACCCTGCCGGCGCAGATCGCTTGCTGTTTTTTGCGAGCTAATGCCGTCCGCATCCTGCTGGTATTTGTGCTGGTATCGGCAGCAATCGTCGACAAAAATGGTTTCAAATTCAAATGGTTATGGCTCTAGGCAATTATCGGCCAGGGGCACCAAGCAGAAAATATCAATAAGAACAATAGCTTAGATCACTGGTTCGATTCCATATTTTTGGGGAGGATTTTTGAGACTGTTGAAAATATTGGTAAAAAATTAGCACCAGTCATCCAATTTGTTGGTATCGAGAAATTAGACGATCGCGGCGAATTTCGCTATTCTGAACGAAGGAATCGAGCGGATGGCCCGCAAGAGCGATGGTGCGGGCGTCAATCCAAGGCAGATCTGATCGACGTCGACTGCCGCGCCGCGCGATCGAAATTCGACATTGGCGACGGACCGGTCGCGCTTTTCGGCTCGCGCACGAAGCTGATGCAGCATTGGGCTGATCGGATCGACCACTGGCTTGATCCCAAAAAGGCGATGACGATCAAGGGAGCCGCGCAGGCTTGAGTCTCCTTATCATCAGGCTGGTTGATGTTGTCCAATTGAACCTGCGGCAAGCTCATGTGATAGTCGTCGACCCTGTGCATCACGTGCCGGAAAGCGGATCGATTTCGCAGCGCCTTTGCAACGGGTTGCGCTGGCCGCCTAGGATAACGCCGCGCGTACATGCGCATTGACCAAGAGATCGTCTGCGTTCTTGACCGCTGCCCTCCGAAGGCAAAGGTCACACGTTCGCATGGTGCCGGGTGCGCCCACTTTTGCTTATTTCACAAAGCCCTAAACGTTAGCACGAGTTTGGCCGGCTTCAATTGGATTCGAGAGAGTAAGCAGTCGAAGGAAATTTTGACAAATGCAGATAGGCTGATCCAGAATTTAGGAGTCGAAAGCAGTCGAGGCCAAGGGAAGCGCTAGTTTCAGAGAGAAACGGACGGGACGCGCGCGGACAGATGAGACCGTCTTTATTCGGCCGGCGCGGACGAGGGCAAACTCGCGGTGCGAGGATGAGGCAGAAGCATCACGCGATCAGCACCGGAAGGCCTGCCGAGATCACGACTACGCCGCGGCCCCATGGCGCGATCACTAGTCCGAACTTAGTGGCGAGCCGCGACCTGCGCTGGGCCGATCATCGTGCCGGCAAAAATCGAAAGTTGCGGCCAATGGTCAGGCTGACCTTTGCACGCTTTTGCGAAGTGCTGAACCGAACGCGCTCTCCTGCCCAATGTCGTTTTTCCGCTACGTGCGCATCGGACGATTGCGTCTGCCACCCGGCTTTCTAACATTATGCATCTCACCGCCCGGCGTCTTGGCGCATACCCCGGTCAGGCAACTTCCAGGCTTTCGGGATGAGGTTACTCGCCCGGGATCTTGCGATAGTAGTACTCGAAATCAGCTCAGCGCGCGGTAGCCCTGAATGCGTAGAGACCAAGGGTTCGGGCTCTGCCCTGTCCTCGGCCGCCTCGACCGCTTCCCCGGGGCGCCTTCGGTGCCTATAATGCCTATCTGATGTGCGGACACGCGCGATCGTGAATTGGGATAACGAGCTTTCGGTGCTTACCTTCCCAATAGCATTAACTGCCAAGGGAGGACGCTATGGTGCGGCATCCTTGGGCGGTAGCTGCCGCTCTTTTCGCTTTTGGCGTGATTGGCTGGGTTCTCATAGCAGAGCGCCCTCGAGATAGCTCGGTACGGCTAGAAACTTCCCATTCCTTGAGTGCGGGTCCTGATCTGCGGTTGATATCTGAACGCAGCGAATACATGCGGACGGAACGGTGACGAACCGGTGCGCGGTCTCTGGGACGAACGGGCGTCGCGCACAGCCACAACGCCATGTAGCTTCCGATGAACCGACGGGCGGCTGTCATTCATCCAGTCGACCGAGCCATTGGACGGCCGATCTTAGGCCACTTGGCTAAACGTTGGGTCTCTACCCTGCATTAGGAACCACGAGCCAGCCTCTTCGGTTGAGAGCGGCGCATAACCTCACACGAGTGATGAACATCGTCGGCTAACCAAGCCTGATTGCAGCCAACTGCACCTCCAAATGCACGACAGCGGCTCGCTGTAACCACCTGGGCCGATCCGACGCGGAAACATCCGTGACCTACAACGATGGCCGACCACGGCAGCTTCCAGCTATCCGTTTCCACACAACCAAGACCCGGACGGACATTTGACCCTGCTGTCCCGGAAACCGGTTCACTAAAACGGGATGGGGTTAGGTTGAATCGATTTGGGATTCCCAAATCAGTGTGTTTCTGATTCACCATGCTGGCTGGGCGGAGGCCAGCATGGATGGGCAAGCCTTATTCTCTGGATCTCCGTAAGCGTGTCGTGGCCGCGATCGAGGGCGGGATGTCGCGCAATCGGGCGGCCAAGCAGTTCGGGGTGGCGATCAGCACGGCCGTCGGCTGGATGCAGCGGGTCGCGGAGACCGGTAGCGTTGAGCCCGGCCAGATGGGCGGTCACAAGCCGAAGGCGGTTTCGGGAGACCACGCAGTCTGGCTGTCGCAGCGGATCAGGGACGGCGATTTCACCATACGCGGTCTCGTTGCCGAACTTGCCGACCGCGGCCTGAAGGTCGACTACCACTCGGTGTGGGACTTTGTGCATGCCGAGAAGCTCAGCTTCAAAAAAAAGCGTGGCGGCTGGCGAACGCGATCGACCCGAGGTCGCGCGGCGGCGAGCCCAGTGGACAAAATATCAAGGTCGCATCGAAGCTGAGCGGCTGGTCTTCATCGACGAGACCTGGACCAGGACTGATATGGCGCCCTGCGGGGATGGGCGCCGCGCGGGCGCAGACTTCACGCCAAAGTTCCACATGGCCGCTGGAAGACCATGACCTTCTTGGCGGCCCTGCGCCATAACCGGATCGATGCGCCATGGTTCATCGAGGGGCCGATCGATGGCGTGAGCTTTCGCACCTATGTCGAGAAGGTTCTTCTGCCCGTCCTTCGACCCGGCGATATCGTCGTCCTGGATAACCTCGGCAGCCACAGGAGCAAAGCAGTTCGCCAGCTCATCCGTTCGGTCGGTGCCAAACTGTTGTTCCTGCCAAAATACTCACCCGACCTGAACCCGATCGAACAGGTCTTTGCCAAGCTCAAGCACCTGCTCCGCAAAGCTGCCGCGCGAACCGTCGACGCGGTTTGCGCCGCAATCGGCCATGCACTCGATGCCTTCACCTCCGAGGAATGCGCCAACTACCTCAAAAATTCAGGCTATCGAACTTAATGCCATCGCGCTTTAGCGGTCTAGAGCAGCACGGTCGATGCGAATGATACGGGAGGCGGAGTTTCGGTGACCCACCCGGCCGCAACAGATGGCTCGGGTGCGCATGTCAATCTCGCTGGTCGTTTTCAGGATGAGTCCAGGCATCAAGAACTGCCATGCTCACCTGCAAGAAGGTAATGGAAATTAAGAAACCAACATTGGTCGGGTTAAGCGCAGCTTCCCACGAGCTTTCGCTCGGCGCTGGTCTCGCTCGCGCCGCCCGATCAATAATCAGAGGTCGGAAGCTGCGGCCGTGCTGCCCGTACTTTGCTCCCGGCCGGATACCGCTTGAGCAATGGATCAGTAGTAGACGTGGCTTCGACATGTCAATCATCCGTGAGCGTTGCGCAACTTAGTGCCTCGGCGGAAATTTGGGCTAGGCCGCCCTCGCGATCGCGCCTTCTATCTCTGGAGCGAGCGTGGCTTGTGTGGTGTGAACCTGGAGAAGATCGGCCCACTGCATGTCTTTATAGTTGAAGCCGAACGCGAGCGTGGGCTTCACCACCATGAAGTAGGGCGAAATATCGAAGTCGCGCGGCGCGTAGAGTGACGAGTGACGGGTCTCGGCGATTTCGCGCCGCGCCGTCTGGCTTTCGATGCGCGTGATCTTGGGCAGGATCGGATAACGCACGGCGTCGAATGCTTGCGCAATCAGGGATGAACAGATGATGCGGCTCGCATCACCGGAGCCGAGTGCGATCGTTCGGCGGCGCCAACGCGGCGCCACCGGCCATGGGAATAGATAGCGCATCAGGTCGATGACGTTCCTGAAATCGTAGCCGAGGCCAATGCGTTCAGAGGCGTAGCGGCAAACCTTTTCGCAGTCGGTTTCGCTCAGGCCAACCGGCCGGCAGATGCGGGTTCGACAATGCAGATATTTCGACAGGGGCGCCGACACGACACCTTCGTCGAGATTGGCTTCGATCAGGACGTGGGGCTCGCCCTCGGTTGCGGCGCCCGCTATCGGCCCGACGTACAACGCCGAATGCGACCAGGTCGATTGAGT
>NZ_AXAP01000161.1 GCF_000472865.1 Bradyrhizobium elkanii WSM2783
CCCGACTGGAATCGAACCGGGCTCAAACTCGAAACCTTTGCAGGAGGCAGGCGAGCGTTTACTCAGCGGCTTTCAGTCTTTCGAAGTGGAGTAATCGAAATCGGGAGTTTGACTCCACTCCGCCATCATTTTCCGACAGCGCAGAAGTTATTTGAGCGCGCAGTCACGTGCCGCGATCAGAGACAATCCTCGATCCGGATCGGCAGCTTGCGAATGCGCTTGCCGATGGCGTCGTAGACGGCGTTGGCGATCGCGGCCTGGATGCCGGCGGTCCCGAGCATGCCGATGCCTTTGACGCCGCCGGGGAGATGCGGGTCGTCCTCGTCGATCATGGCGATGTCGAATGCGGGCATGTCGGCATGAACCGGAATGAGATAGTCGGTGAAGGACTTGCCGAGGATGCTGCCGGTCGCAGCATCGGTCACGGTCTGCTCATGCAACGCCATGCCGATGCCGCCGATGAGACCGCCGATATACTGGCTCTTCGCCAGCAGCGGATTGAGGATGCGCCCGGCCGCGAAGGCGCCACAGACGCGGCGGACGCGGATTTCGCCGAGCGCGGCATCGACACCGATCTCGACGAAGATCGCACCATATCCCATGCCGGTCGCGGCAAGCTGCTGATGATCGGTCGCCGGGCTCTCGCCGTCTGCCTCCAAGCCATCAGCGGCCGCACGCGCGAGCACGTCGGTGAGCCTTTCGCCGGCGTTGCCGGAGCGGCTGCGGATCATCCCGTCGGCGAATTCGAGATCCTCCGGCGGCTTGCCGCCGAGCGACGACGTCGCGTCGGTGGTTGCGAGGCCCGCGAGGGACGCGCGCAGTTTCGCCGTTGCAGCTTCCACGGCGGGAAAGATGCTCGCCGTGACCTGCGAGCCGCCGGAGAAGGGGCCGTCCGGCAACTCGGTGTCGCCGAGCTCGACGGTGATCTTGTCCATGGGTAAGCCGAGCGCATCGGCCGCGATCTGGCCGAGCGCGGTGTAGGTGCCCGAGCCCATGTCCTGGGTGCCGCACTGGACCAGCAGCGAGCCGTCGGCGCGCAACGCGACGCGCGCGCGGCAGGCCTGGCGTATCGCCGGATAGAGCGTGGTCGCCATGCCGAAGCCGATTTTCCAGCGGCCATCTTTGGCGGCCGATCGCGCGCGGCGCTCGGCCCAGCCAAAACGCTCGGCGCCAACGCGATAGCATTCGCGAAGGCTGTTGCTGCTCCAGGGCCGGCCGTTTTCCTGGTCGTGATCGGCAAAATTGTCGAGGCGCAATTCGAGCGGATCGACCCCGAGCAATTCTGCGGCCTCGTCCATCGCCGACTCCAGCGCAAAGGTGCCGGGAGCCGTTCCCGGCGCACGCATCGGAACCGGCTGCGGCTCGTTGGTGCGCACGAGGCTGTGACGCGTGGTGACGTTGGGGCAGGCGTAGAGGAAGCGCGTGTAGACCGCGGTCGAGTCGGAAAATTCCGCATGTGTCGAGGTCTGGGCTACGACATCATGCTCGATCGCCGTCAGCCGTCCATCGACGAAGCCGAGCGCGAGGTCTTGCGCCGTCTCCTGCCGCCGCCCGACCAGGGTGAACATCTGCGCGCGGCTAAGCTCGAGCCGCACCGGACGGTTCGTCTTTCGCGACGCCAGCATCGCCCAGAACATCCACGGCCACCACAGCTGTCCCTTGCAGCCGAAGCCGCCGCCGAGATAGCGCGACAGCACGCGGATGTCGACGGGCGGCATCTCAAACGCATGCGCAATGATCGCGCGCGTGGCGAAGATCGCCTGGGTGCAGGTGTGGACGACGGCCTTGTTGCCCTCCCACCAGCAGACGACCGCATGGGGCTCCATCGGATGATGGTTGTTGACGGTAGTGGTGTAGCGGCGCCGCACCACGAGCCCGGCTTCGCTCAACGCCTTCGCAGAATCGCCGCGGCGGGTCGCGGCCGGGAAACGCCCGACCATCGCCGGCTCATAGGCCTGGTCCAGCGCCTGGTCCATTTGCGTCAACGCGGTGCGCGCTGCGATCGAGGCTTGTGTCGCCTTCGCCGCTTCGCGGGCCTCCGATAGCGTAGTGGCGGCGACGAGCGCGACGGGCTGGCCGTGAAAATGGATGGCCTTCTCCCGGATCAGGGCGGTTGCCGCCGACGGCTTCAGCGAAGCCGCATCTTCGTGGCTGACGAGGGTGGCAAATCCCGGCAGCGCAGCGGCACGCGATGCATCGAGCGACTGCAATTCGCCGCAGGCGATGGGCGACTCCACGAGGGCCGCGTGCAGCAGGCCCTCGGGCATCATCTCGCCTTCATAGCGGGCCTGGCCGGTGACCTTGAGGGTGCCTTCATAGCGCGCGATGGTTCGGTTCTTCACGAATGGCCTCCGGCCGTTTGCAGGGCGCGAATGACGGCGTTGCGCAGCAAGGGGATCTTGAATGCGTTGCCTTCGAGCGGGCGCGCGCCTTCGATTGCGAGCGCGCCGGCCTCGGCAAAGGCGTGCTCCGTCGGTGCGCGACCGATCAGCGCCGCCTCGCTTTTCTCAAGTCGCCAGGGCAGTGGTGCAACACCGCCAGCCGCGAGCCGCGCCTCGGCGATGACGCTATCCTCGATGCGCAGCGCCGCCGCGACGGAGACGACGGCAAATTCGAACGAGGCGCGATCGCGGATCTTCAGATAGGTCGCGTGGTTTGAGAAACGCGCCGCATTGAGCATGCGGATCGCCGTGATCATCTCCCCGGGGCGCAGAGATGAATCGGGTGCGGTGGTCTCGCCCGGCAGCGGGTAAAGCTCGGACAGTGCGAGTTCGCGTTCGCCGCTATCACTGCTCACCACGATCCTGGCGTCAAGCGCGGCCAGCGCCACCGCGAGGTCGGACGGATGCGTGGCGACGCAGCCGGGCGAGCCACCGAACAGCACGGCATGGCGGTTCTCGCCATGTCGGGTGCCGCATCCGGACCCGGGATCGCGCTTGTTGCAGGCCAGTCCCGCGTCGCGAAAATAGGGACAACGTGTCCGCTGCAGCAGATTGCCGCCCATGGTTGCGACATTGCGCACCTGTCCGCTGGCGCTCGCAAGGATCGCATCGCATACAAGAGGATAGTGCGCTTTCACCTCTGCATGGGCGGCGATGTCACTCAGCCGCGCCATCGCGCCGATGCTGAGCGTGTCGCCGGCACGGATAATGGTCGCAAGCGGGAGGTGCGAGATGTCGATCACGTCCTGCGGCGCGGTCAGCGACGCTTTCCAGAGCGGTAGCAGATCGGTGCCGCCGGCGAGATAGGCGGCACCTGCCCTCTCGCCGCGCGCGAGCGCATCGGTGAGTTCGGCCGCGCGAATATAATTGAAGGAAGCGCTGCTCATAGCCCGCCGACCTCCGCGATCGCAGCGACGATGTTGGCATGGGCGCCGCAGCGGCAGAGATTGCCGCTCATGCCTTCGCGGATGTCGTCGATCGAGCGTGGCCCCTCCGCCAGCAAGGCGATCGCGGACAGAATCTGGCCCGGCGTGCAGTAGCCGCACTGGAGCGCATCGTGCCGGATGAACGCATCCTGCAGCGGATGCAGGCGATCGGCCGTGCCGATCCCCTCTATCGTCGTCACGTCGGCGTCGCCAAAGGATGCTGCCAGCGCCAGGCAGGATGCGATCCGACGGCCCGCGACCAGCACCGTGCAGGCGCCGCAGCCGCCCATGTCACAGCCCTTCTTGGTGCCGGTGAGCCCGAGCTCGTCGCGGATCACGTCCAGCAGGGTCGCGGTCGGCGCGATCTCGCGCTCGTATCGCGTGCCGTTGATCTTTATGGACAGCGCGATGCTCTGTTTCGGAATGTTGGCGTTCGGTGATTGCGTCATGTGGTGTACATCGCCGTGGCACTGGAATGTTCGGCTGCGATTATGGCAGGCTAGGGCGAAGCTGGAAGGCATGGTATTATCCTAGGATGGCAGGTAGTGGCCGAACTCGCCGGCATCGGCGTCGACTGGTATGTGCGCCTCGAGCAGGGCCGCTCGGTCAATCCGTCGATCACGACCATCAATGCGCTGGCCCGGGCGCTCCAGCTCAACAAGGTCGAGCACCTTCATCTCAAGGCCCTCACCCGTTCCGGCGAGCGGCGGAGTTTCCAGCAGGAGACGGTGCCGGCATCATTGCAGCGGATGATCGACGCGATGAAGCACCCGGCCTATGTGACCGGTCGCCGATGGGACCTGCTCGGCTGGAACAAGGCGGCGAACGACATTTTCGCGTTCGATCATCTCGCGAGCGAAGACCGCAACGTGCTCGTCTCCATGTTGACGCGGCCCTCGGCGCGGAAGCTGTTCGGGGCGGCCTGGGCCGATGAAGCCAAGCGCGTCGTCGCGCAGTTCCGGGCGGTGCACGATCTATGGGCCGACGATCCCGCGTTTCATGAGCTGTTGCTCAAGCTCAGGAAAGGCTGCCCGGAATTTTCGGTCTGGTGGAAAACCCACGACATCCGCGGCACGGCCGCCGGCATCAAGCGGCTGCATCATCCGAAGAAGGGCGTCGTGTCCTTCGAACATGCGAGCTTCCAGGCCAATGACGACCCGTCATTGCGGGTCGTGATCTACACGCCGGTGAAGTAGGGGGGCGGGGTTCTACTGACAGTCGCCAATTGCGGCCCCGACCACGAGGGCCTAGGCCCCCGATTTGGCGACTGGAGAGGTGGCAGAGTGGTTGAATGCACCGCACTCGAAATGCGGCATAGGTGCAAGCCTATCGGGGGTTCGAATCCCTCCCTCTCCGCCACCTGACCGAAGAGTTCAGGAAACCTCGGCAAAATGAGGCTTTCCCGCAGAGGCGGGTTTTGACCCTGTGTAGCACCCTTGTGGAGCACCCAGCATACCCCCTATGGGTCCGTCGCCCAGTGCTCTCGGAATGAATGGCCTCAAGGAAATGGGCACTTTGGTTGATGCGGCCACGATCGATATCGATCGCTTACTGAAGGAGGCGAAACCGTTTCCCGCCAAAAAGAAGTTGGAGTGGCTGCGCAAGGAAGGTGAAAAGGTCAAGCTCGCTATGGCGAAAGCTGGCCGGCGCGTACTGTACGATCCCAAAGGATACGCCGATTGGTACAAGGACAGCCGAAAGGTTCGGAAGCCATGGAAGCTCGCATGCTGGGAGGGCAACGCGAACGTTGCTGAAGCGGCGCGCCAGTTCGTCAGTAAGAATTTCGACCGATCCGGGCCGCGGGACTGGCTTAACGTCGACAAACATCAGGTACGAAAGGGCGATTGGCTCCTGTGCTTCACCTGGACAAACTCGCAGGCGCGGCGACTGAGCTGGCTGTACGTCGATCGCGTGGTTCCGGTCCAGAAGTTAGAGCATGGGGCGTACGAACAAGATTTCCCATTCCAGGCATTCCAGGCAGAAGACCCCGTCCGCTATGATGCGCCTCCATTCCATCTCGGACGTAAATTCGCCCAAGCGCTCACAAAAGCAATCAAGAAGGTGGGTGCGGCGAAGGTGGATAAATCGAACTATGCCATCCCACCTCGCGCACTACTTGACGCGCTCGCGCAGATGAGCGGCCAACGAACCAGATAGCTCCCTCAGGTACAACTGTTCGGCTCCTAGCTTGACCGGAGGTAGTTTGCCCAGAAGAAAGGAGTATGGCGCGTTGATAGGTGTAGACGGCGTCAGCGGTCTCGAAAGACCATCCTGCGCCCAAGCGTGAGGAAATGCGGGAACGCGCGACGGCAGCCCCCACGACATTTGGCATCGCGCAATCCTGGCTATGTCTTCTGCGGGTTGGCACGCAAAGGCGCTGGGCGATCTGGCGCATATCGAATACGGAAGCCGAGATCTTCATGAATAGGAGGATAGATTGCGTGCCATCGCGGCTGCGCTGACCGGCGCGTTGCATTGGAGGCGGCGCATGAAAATCATCGTTGACGAAGCCGGCGAGATCATCGCCAAGGCGACGGATCAAGCCGGAAAACCGATGCTTTGTCGCGACCATAGCTTCGCCGAGTACGCGCCCGAGCCAAACCCGGATACGAAGAAAAAGGACGTGGTCTGGTTCGCACTGAACGACGATCGGCCGCTTACCGCGTTTGCCGGGATCTGGACCGAGTTCAAGGGCGATCGCGGCACGAAGTCGAAGCCAGTGCCGGGGCTGCATCTGGTCTATGGCTTTCTGACGACGGCACCGAACGCCATCGTCGAGCCGATCCATCCCAAGGCGATGCCGGTGATTCTCACGGCCGACGAAGAGCGCGACGTGTGGATGCGCGCACCGTGGGATGAGGCGAAGGCGTTACAAGCCTTGCTCGCCGAACGGGCGCGATGCCCCATGACTTAGGCGGCGCCCCCAATGCATTCCGAGTTACGCCGCCTGTTAGCCACTAGACCGCATCAAATACGGATCCAAGGCCCCAGCTAATCGGTCCGCCACTTGCATGGCGGCCGGTGTGGACTGCTTTTCGCGATGAAGCGAGCCGACGGAATTGACCGCCAGCCCACTACAAGCGGCAAGAACAGTTATCGCAATCGCAGCGAGATATTCGGTCCTCATGGAGACGGTCCCCTTCATCGCCCATAAACTAACTGGCACTCTCAGAAATGGATCCCGCGCGCAACGATGGCATCGCAAGCCTTGTGGGATGCCTCGACCTCCCACTCCGGGTTCCTCCGAAAGGAACATCGCGTCGCGATCAGAGATCAAAGGAACAACAAGCGCATGTCAGGCTTTAGC
The DNA here is from genome assembly GCF_000472865.1 of Bradyrhizobium elkanii WSM2783. Lineage (GTDB taxonomy): Bacteria > Pseudomonadota > Alphaproteobacteria > Rhizobiales > Xanthobacteraceae > Bradyrhizobium > Bradyrhizobium elkanii_A. The sequence continues at coordinate 6,675 of NZ_AXAP01000161.1, forward strand.
AACATGAGGCCGCCGCTCGCTGGCAACCAAGCTGGCGCATGTCGCGGATAGCCAAAGGTCGCTACCAAAGACCCGCTGTTGTCAAAACGAGCGCTCGCGCAGATAGCCAAAAGCGGCGGTCTCCGGTTTCATTCAAAGGTCGCTGGCCGTTGCCTCCATTGAGGCTACGAGGGGTTCGGCTTTGGCTGGCTTGCTCTTTGCCGGAACGAGAGCATCGTATGGGCTATCGCGTTGACCTTGACCACACACAGCAGCGCCGTCGTTCGAAAGATCGGGAGAGATTGGGCGCGTCGCTGGAACTAGAGCCGGCACCACCAGAGGGACTTAAAAAGCAAATCGACCGGCTCCGCGAATTGGAGGAGCAGTCAGCATCGATCATTCCAGGTTAGATAGATTGCGCACCACACGCCAGCAGTTAGCGTCACCGCAATGACGACCACCGCGATGGAGCGGCTCAGGCCGTATCGCGAAGTGAACTTCCGTGATGCTTGAAGAAGAGATCGAGCTTCACAGTTTCGCCGGTATCTCGCCAGAACAGTTTTTTACCGAGGCTGGCCGCCACCGCGAGGCGGTGGTGGCCGCCGATTAGAGTATGGTCATCCGTTGCTTTGGCGATGACCTCGCCGGCTTCGTCCACGATGATTTTCATGTGCCGCCTCCAATCCTCCTGCGAGCGTCGAGCAAGCGGCTGCTCATTGTCGATTGTAGCATCGGAGCCTCATACTAGCACTCGCGTGCCAGACGAGTTGAGCCAAATCAAATCAAGGCGGCGGAAGGGCGCAAAAGGCGCCGTCAGGACAGCTGTCCTTACGGGCGGCGACCGGCCACTAAGTCCGGTCTCCGCTCCAGGTTCTAGGGCGGTGATCCTAGCAGAACAGCACCGCCCACGTCCGCCGCCCCTAGATCGCGGTCGGCAGTCAGGGTTTAGTGCTCTGCCGTCCAGCCCGCTCTGGGTACATGAGATCAAACACGACGGCTAGGTTCGAAGCCCCGTAAGCCGGAAGGAGTAGGCGCGCCGCCGCGCCATCTTGCGTATGCCCAAGGCTGTCCTAGCCTGCGGGTTTTTCCTAACAGCTGATGGAGGAGACCATGCGCAGCCTCAGAATGGCATTAATAGGTGGATTCACCGGAGCCGTGATGGCTGGCAACGTCACGACGCTCCATGCGGCTCCTTTGCCGACCAACGTGGCAAGCATGAAATCCATGGTCGCCGACAGTTCGATCCAGGTCCGGTGGGGCGGCTGGCGCGGCGGCGGATGGGGATATAGAGGTGTCGGAGGCTGGGGTCCTCGAGGTTGGGGTTGGGGAGCAGGCGCGTTAGTTGGTGCCCTAATCGGTGGCGCGATCGCGAGCAGCGCCTATGGCTATTATGGCGGCCCGTACTACGGCGGCTACTACCCCGGCCCGTATTACGGCGGCTACTATCCCGCCTACAGCTACTATCCGGCGTACGTCGACTATGGCTGGCAAGCAATCCAGGAGCCTGGGGCCGCCCGCTTCTACAGACCTTA
>NZ_AXAP01000017.1 GCF_000472865.1 Bradyrhizobium elkanii WSM2783
CAGCGCGAAGTGAGGAGCCCATCGATGACGTAACCAACATCCCTTACCCGCCGAGGTCTGCGAGAGGATGAGACGACCATGGAGGATCGGTCTTCCCGGCGCATGCGAACACTGGTGACCCGAATGGCCCGCTCGAGGCCTGTCCGCTAATCAGTTCGAATGCGCGCTGATATCCATGATGGCCCGGAGCCCAGCACGCTCCAATCAGAGGCCGGATACATTGATGCAAGACCGCATCTGCCAGGTTGACGAAACCGCTTGCAACGCGCGGCCGGACCATACATTCGGGTCAAGAGCGTCGTCCTCTGCAATAGACGGCTGCCCGTCAACTTCCGCTATGCTTTGTTAGCGACCGAGATCGCGCGGCGGTGCAATATGTCGCGAATGGCCAACTCCAGACATTTCGAGCATGCCGCCAAGGCTCGTACGAGGCATTCGGAAATGTACATGTAGTTTGCAACAATGCCGGTGCCGCCGGCGGCAGTGGCATCGACAACACTTCACTCGACAATTGGTGAGTGGTTGCTCGACGTCAATCTTATGGGAGTCCTTTACGGCATCCGTACCTTGCTGCCGCACATCCGCGCCCAGCGCGAAGGCGGCCACATCGTCAACGCTGCGATGCAGCACACCGCGCCAATCGCGGCAATTAGCCGTGAGCATCGTGGATCCGGGGCTGATCTTTGCCCAGCGGCCTCCCAAAGGATTATGATCCGTCCGCTCACCGGGCATGCGCAAAAAACGCCGAAGCGTCGTGCCTGGAAAAAGAACAAACAGGGAGGATATCGCAATGTCGCGACTGAGCGGAATGCTTGCAGGTTCGCTGCTGGCGCTGTTGGCGCTTCCCGTAGGGGCTGCCGCGGAAAGCGGAAAATCGTGGACGATCTATGGCGGCGACGCTGCGAATACGCGCTTTAGCGCGCTCACCCAAATCAACAGGGACAATGTCGCCAAGCTGAGGGTGGCATGGGTGGCTCAGCTTGGTTCGTTGGAGGCCCAGGAATCGACCCCTCTGCTCGTGGGCGATACGCTATTCGTCACGACTTCCGCGGGGCCCCGCTATGTCTATGCGCTCAATGCGAAGGATGGTACGCCGAAATGGAAGTATGCGCCCGAGATTCCCGCAGACGTGCAGCCGACGACTTGCTGCGGGCTCGACAACCGGGGCGTCGCCTATGCGCGCGGCAAGCTGTTTCTTGGCCGGCTCGACGCCTACCTCGTCGCGCTCGATGCGAACACGGGCAAGGAGCTTTGGAAGACCCAGGTCGTCGACTACCACGAGGGCGCCGCGATCACCTCGCCGCCGATCCTTGTCAAGAACCTCGTGACCACCGGTTATGCCGGCGGCGAATACGGCGTTCGCGGTGCGATCACGGCCTACGACCAGGATACCGGCAAACAGGTGTGGCGCACTTATACGGTGCCTGTCGCCGGTGAGCCTGCCGCGGAAACCTGGAAGAACGACTCGTGGAAATATGGCGGCGGTGCCGCATGGCTCGTCGGCTCCTACGACCCGGAGCTCAACCTCGTCTATTACGGGGCCAGCAACCCTTCGCCGTGGGGAGCCTCGGCGCGCGGCCCGGATACGAGCGACTACGGCAAGTTCACCAACCTCTACACCGCCAGCACGCTGGCGCTCGACGCGGATACCGGCAAGATCGTCTGGCACTATCAGACGACACCGTACGACACCTGGGACTATGACGGCGTGAACGAACTCGTGCTCGCCGACCTCGACCTCAACGGGCAGAAGACGCCCGTCGGGCTCAAGGCCGACCGCAACGGCTTCTTCTACGTGCTCAATCGCAAGACCGGGGCGCTGATATCGGCCCAGCCCTTCGTCCTGGTCAACTGGGCAAAAGAGATCGACCTCAAGACCGGGCGGCCGGTCGAAGTCCCGGAAAAGCGGCCGCGGCTCGACGTTTGGGCAAAGGACATCTGCCCCAACCTGTTCGGGGGCAAAAACTGGGAGCCGATGGCCTATAACCCGCAGACCGGTCTGGTCTACATCCCGACCTTCAACCTCTGCATGGATCTCGTCGGCAAGAAGGAGGAAAGGAAGAAGGGCGCGTTTTTTCTTGCCGAGGAGTTCGATCTCGACAAGCCCGGTCCAGGCGGCTTCATGAGCGAAATGGTGGCATGGGATCCGATCAGTCAGAAGCGGGTCTGGGGCAGCAAAGAGGAGCTGCCTTTCTTGGGCGGCGCCCTGACGACAGCCGGCGGGCTCGTCTTCCACGGCAACATCCAGGGCTGGTTCAAGGCGCTCGATGCCAAAACCGGCGAGGAACTGTGGAAGTTCAACGCCGGGTCTGGGATCAGCCAGGGTGCGATCACCTACGAGCTTGATGGCAAGCAATACGTCGCCGTCGTCTCCGGCCGGCTCAAGACCCCACCAAGCTTCCTCGGGCATACCGGTGAACGGGTATTCGCCTCGAGCCCCGAGGGCGGCGCGCTGTTCGTCTTCGCGTTGACAGACTGAACCGGTCGACTGTGCCGTCGTGAGCATGGGGAAACTTAGCGGCGTGCAAGGACTCCCTGCGAGGATCGCTGTCGCGATCTTCGCGGGAGCGACCATTCTCGCCGTCTTCTTTGGTCTGCCCAGTGCGACGCGATATGCGCGCGCCGACGATCCTGCGGTCGCGGCCAAAAACCCTTACGGCGGCGACGCCAGCCGGGCCGCCGCGGGGCGCGGTCTATTCAACCAATATTGCGCGCATTGTCACGGGCCGAATGCGGTCAGCCCTGATCCGCCCCGAGACCTCCGCCGGCTCAAGCGTCGCTACGGCGAGAACATGGCCAACGTGTTCCACTCCACGGTCACGCATGGCCGACCTGACAAAGGTATGCCCAACTGGACGGGGCGGCTCGATGACGAGACGATATGGACCATCTGCACCTTTCTCCAGACCGTGCAGGCAGAGCCATGAAGTGAGGTGGCGGTGTAATTTTTGCCACGTCATTCCGGGACGGCACGTAGCGCCGGATCCGGAATCCAAACACAAATTCGGCGCCTGATTCGGGATCCCGAGTTCGCTCACTTTGCTCGCGCCCCGGAATGACATGGGATAGGAGGCGAGCCAATGCCCCGGCACGTGAACTATGTCCCGCACGGCGTGATCCCGGCGGTGCTGCTGCCATTTGATAACGATCTCGCCATCGACGAGGCGAGCTTCCGCAAGCACGTGCGAGACGTGGCCTCCGTCGAAGGCCTCTCGGCCATCACCGTCAACGCGCACTCAACTGAGGTCGGCTCGTGCAGTTTCGACGAGCAGCGCCGCGTGCTCGACATCGCACAGGACGAGATCGGGGCCAAGCTGCCGCTGATCAACGGCATCTGGGCCGACGGCAGCCTCGAGGCGGCGCGCCTTGCGCGCATGGCGACGGAAGTCGGCGCCTCCGCGCTCTTGGTGTTCCCGCCGGCGCCGTTCACCCTCGGCCAGTCGCCGCAAATGGCGCTCGCGCATTTCAAGCGCATCGCCGACGCGGCTGACCTGCCGCTGATCGTGTTCCAGTATCCGCTCGCGACCGGCCAAGGCTATCCGAAGGATACGCTGCTGAAGCTGTGCGAGGAGGTGCCAACCGTCCGCGCCATCAAGGACTGGATCGGCAACGTGCCGCATCACGAGTGGCATCTGCGCACACTGCAGAATCTGCCGCGGCCGGTGAATGTGCTCAGTACGCATAGCGCCTGGTTGCTTTCTTCGCTGGTGCTTGGCTGCAATGGGTTGCTGTCAGGTTCCGGCAGCGTGATCGCCGATTTGCAGGCGCGCCTGTTCCGCGCGGTGCAGGGCAACGACCTCGCGGAGGCCAAGCGGCTCAACGACCGCATCGAGCCGCTGATGCGCGTGTTCTACGCCGATCCCTTCGTCGATATGCACAACCGTATGAAAGAGGCGCTGGTGCTGCTCGGCAAATTGCCGCGTGCAGTCGTGCGCCCGCCGTTGGTGAAGATCGAGCGCTCTGAGATCATGCGCATTCGTCAGGCGCTGATCGAGGCCGTCTTACTCGACAAGAACGCGCGCGATGCGGCCTAACCTCTTTCCGTTATTCTGAGCAGCGAGCGAAGCGGGTCTTGAAGGAGCCCGTACCGTCGCCCTTTTAGGGCCGCGCGCACGCGCGGCCAGCGTACGTCCTCGGATACCGCCGCCAAAAGTCGCTCGTCGGCGGCAGGAAGGATGGCGAGATCATCTGCACCAAGCAGGGTGTGAGCCCCGCGGCCGGCCGGCGATAGCCGCCCGCCGGTATCGCGAGCCGCGCTGCAGGCCCGCTGCCGGGGTACCGTCGCAACGCAGCGCCGGGCAAATCGCGCATAGCAAGTGTCGCATCCGCCGCCGGTCGCGCGAGCAATGCCTGCTCATTTCGCGAGCAACACATGCGACAAATTGAGTACGTCCATGGGTTGAAGCTTGCCCTGGATCGCGATTGCTAAAGAGAGCAGATTACTCAGCAAGAGCCTGCCAAGGGCCGGAAAGGGAGGATAGTCGATGCGGGCTCACGCCGCCTGGGTGCATGGAGTCCAAATGTCCGCAGCCGTGCCTTGCATTGCGCGGCACGTGCGGACGACGACATCGACCGACCGAACTCCACCTGATCAGAACGCACAGGAGGAACGGACCATGACTGAGAAGTGGAAAGACGAGGAGGGGGCGCAGAACTTCTGGTATCGCGGCAAGGTCACGCGTCGTCGCGTCATCGGTTGGGGCGGTGGGGCGATCGGCGCCGTGATGCTGGTGCCGGCGCCCTGGCGCGCCGCCTTCGGCGCCGCCAAGCCGTACAAAATCGGCTCAGAGCAGCCCTTATCCGGCGCCGGTGCCGCCGGTGGCAAAACCGCGCTGGTCGGTTTGCAGATGGCGGTCGACCGTATCAACCAGATGGCCGGCATCATGGACCGGCCGATCGAGTTGGTGATTGCGGACGACGAGTCCAAGCCCGATGTTGCCCGCCGCAAGACGCAGAAGATGGTGGAGGAGGACAAGATCGACGTCCATGTCGGCGGCTTCCTTTCCAATATTTGTCTCGCCTGCATGCCGGTCTGGGAGGAAGCCAAGATCGTCAACATGATCAGTGTGTGCCTCGACACGACGCTCACCACCTCCAAGTGCAACCGCTACAGCTTCCGTGTCCACGACTACGCGCCGGCGCAGGCGGTCGCCTTCGGCCCGATGCTCGCCAAGATGGGCAAGAAGTGGCACATCGCCTATGCTGACTATTCGTGGGGCCAGTCGACGCGTGACGCTTACGCGGCGGAGATCAGGAAGAACGGCGGCGAGGTCGTCGGCACGACCGGCATCCCGCTCGGTACCGCCGACATGACGCCCTTCCTGTCGAAGATTTCCGGCGACTTCGACGGATTATTCGGCATCTTCTTCGGAAAGGACGGCGTGACCATCGGCAACCAGGCCTATGATCTCGGCCTCGCCAAGAAGTACAAATGGGCCGGTGACGGCGCCATCTGCGAATCCGCCAATCTGCCGGCGCTCGGGAACAAGATCGACGGCTTTGTCGCCATCAACCGCTACGTCCCGATCTTCCAGGGCGCGCTCGATACGCCCCATCACCACCGCTTCTTCGACGAGGCCAAGAAGCGGCTGGCCAAGATCGATCGATCCGGTCCGCTGCCCGACCGTTACGTGCAGTCGAACTACGAGGCCATGAACGCGCTCAAGCACGGCATGGAGATGTCGAAATTCGAGACGCGCGAGGACACGATGAAGCTGATCGAGGCGTTGGAAGGGCTCGAGATGAAGCTCAGCGACGACTTCCCGCAGGGGGATAAGACGCTGCGCAAGGCCGATCACCAGGCGTTCCTCAACCAGTTCCTCTACACCGTCAAAGGCGGTCAGTTCGAGCTGTTCGAAATGGTGCCGAAGGACAAGACCATCGTTCCTCCGGCCTGCAAATTCCCCGCTGCGTAAGTGAGCGGAGAAGCTGTCAACGACGTGCGCTCCCCGGCGAATGGCCGGACAGCGGCGTCGGTTCCTGTACTCAAGACCGAACTGTTGACTGTCCGGTTCGGCGGCCTGGCGGCACTGTCCAAGGTCAATTTCGAGGTCAAGCGCGACGAGGTGTGCGCCATCATCGGCCCGAATGGAGCCGGCAAGAGCACTTTCTTCAATTGCTTGACCGGCGTGCTCAAACCCACCTCCGGCCGCATCCTATTCGACGGCGAGGACATCACCGGGCTGCCGTCCAACACCATCTCGCAGAAGGGCATCGCGCGCTCCTATCAGATCACCAACATCATGCCCAACGCCTCGGCGCTGGAAAACGTCCGCATTGCCGCGCAGTCGCGCCGGCATGCCTGGAACATGATCTCGCATCACTCCGCCTTCCCCAACATCAACGAGAGGGCCGAGGCGGCGCTTCGATCGGTGGGCCTGCTTGACAAGGCGGACCAGCTTGCCGCCAATCTGTCGCACGGCGAACAGCGTAATCTGGAGATCGGCATTGCGCTTGCGACTGAGCCAACCTTGTTGTGTCTTGACGAGCCGACCGCCGGCATGAGCACGGCGGAGACGCATGACACCCTGCAACTCGTGCGCCGCATCGCCAAGAATTTGACGATCCTGATCGTCGAGCACGACATGCAGGTGGTGATGGAGCTGTGCCATCGCATCACCGTGCTGCATTACGGCGAAATCCTCGCCGACGGCACGCCGGAGGAGATACAGCGCAATTCCAAGGTGCAGGAGGTCTATCTCAAGACATGAACCAGACCGCGCCCCGCACCGAGCCGATCGTCCTGGTCGAGGACGTGCATACCTATTACGGCAAGAGCCACATCCTACATGGCGTCACGCTGCACGTGCAGCCGGGCGAAGTGGTGGGCCTGCTCGGCCGCAACGGCGTCGGCAAGTCGACCACGCTCAAGACCATCATGGGACTGGTGCGGCCCAGCCACGGCTCTGTTCTGCTCGACGGCAACGCCATCTCCGGCCTGCCCCCGCACAAGCTTGCCCGCCTCGGCATCGGCTATGTGCCGGAGGATCGGCGCATTTTCCGCCTGCTCACGGTGATGGAGAACCTGCGCACCGGGCTCGACCGCAACGGCGTCACCGAAGAGCGCAAAGCGGGGCTGCTCGACAAGGCGTTCACCTACTTCCCCGTGCTCGCCGAGCGGCGCAACCAGGCCGGCGGCACGCTTTCGGGCGGCGAGCAGCAAATGCTAGCGATCGCGCGCGCCATGATGCTGGAGCCCAAGATCATCCTGCTCGATGAGCCGACCGAAGGGTTGATGCCGCGGATGGTGTCGCAAATCCGCCAGATCATCGACGTGCTGCATCGCGAGGGTGTCGCCATCCTGCTGGTCGAGCAGAACGTGCCGCTGACGCTCGAGGCGAGCGAGCGCGTCTACATCATGGAGAAGGGCCTCGTGCGCCACCATTGCGCGGCGTCCGAGATCAAGGTCGACGATCCGGTCATCAGACAGCATCTGGGGGTCTAGGGATGGACGCAGTCGCGCACTTCTTTCAGAGCATTCCGGTGGACTTGCTGATCATTCAGACCGTGAATGGCGTGGTCACCGGCATGATCCTGGCGCTGGTCGCCTCGGGTCTGACGCTCATCTTCGGCATCATGGATGTGGTCAACTTCGCGCATGGCGAATTGTTCATGCTCGGCGCCTATGTCGGCGTGCTGGTCCTGACCGCGACGGGGAGCTTCTGGATAGCGCTCGTGCTGTCCGCCTTGATCGTCGCCCTCCTCGGCGCGGCCATACAGGTCGCCACCCTGCGTCCGCTGCTCGGCCGCGATTCGCTCAACACGATTCTTGCCACATTCGGCATATCGTTGATCCTGCAGAACTACGCGCTGTGGCAATTCGGCCCGGTGGCGCGCAAGATCGGCGAACCGATCACCAGCCACTTCAACCTGTTCTATCTCACTTATCCCTGGTACCGCATTCTGATCGCCTTGTTGTCGGCGGCGATCATCGGCGGCTTCTGGCTGTTCCTCAAATACGGCAAATACGGCGTCTGGATCCGCGCCACCACCCAGGACCGCGTGATGGCGCAGGCCATGGGCATCCCGGTTCCGATGGTGTACACCGCGGTGTTTGCGATCGGCGCAGCGATGGCGGCGGCGAGCGGGGTGCTGTTTGCCCCGCTGGTCAGCGTCAACCACACCATGGGGCTCGACTGGGTGCTCAAGGCCTTCATCGTCGTGGTGATCGGCGGCATGGGCAATCTCGGTGGCTCGATCGGGGCGGCGATCTTCATCAGCCTGCTCGAAGCCTATGCGGCGATCTGGGTCGATCCCTCGCAAGCGGTGATCGTCTCCTTCGTGGTGCTGATCCTCACGCTCCTGTTCCGGCCGACCGGCCTCTTCGTTCCGACGCCCAAATGACAACCGGCCCGCTCAGCAAATCGATGCCGCTCACAACGAAATTGAGCCACACCGCCGTCTTCTGGATCGGCTTCTGCGTGGTCATGGCGGTGCTGATTGTCGCGCCGCTGGTGCTGCCCGAATACTGGCGGCGCTTCCTCACCGAAATCCTGATCTGGGGCCTGCTTGCGATGTCGTCCGACATCCTCATCGGCTATACCGGCATGGTCTCCTTCGGGCATTCGGCGTTCTTCGGACTCGGCATGTATGGCGCGGCGGCGGCGCTCTTGATCGTCAGCCCGCCCAATCTGTGGCTTGCCATTCTGTTCGGGCTCGGCGGGGCCGCGGGCGCGGCGCTGTTCGTTGCCTATTTCTCCACGCGACTGCGCGACATCTACTTCGCCATCACCACGTTGATCTTCTCGCAGATCTTCTATGTGATAATCTTCACCTGGACCGAGGTGACCGGCGGCGAGAACGGACTGATCTTCTCGCGCCCGCATTTCACAATCCCGTTCCTCTATGACACACGTTTCTCGACCGCAACGCTGCACTGGTTCGTGCTGGCGGTGGTCGCCGGCTCTTATGTGCTTCTGCGCCGCATCATGCAGTCGCCCTTCGGCATGGTGCTGCAGTCAATCCGCGAGAACGAGGCGCGCACGCGGGCGATCGGCTATCCGGTCGAGCGCTACAAGATCGTGGCGGTGATGCTGTCCGGTCTGTTCGCTGGGCTTGCCGGCGTGCTCTACGCCGTGCAGAACCAGTTCGCGGCGGCGGAATTCGTGTTCTTCACCACCTCGGGCGACACCGTCATCTTCAACGTCATGGGCGGCATCGGCACGCTGGTCGGCCCCATCGTCGGCGCCGGCTTCTTCCAACTCATTCGCGAGCTGCTGTCGCGCATTTTCGGCGATCAGTTCCCGTATCTCATCCCGCTCGGCGTGATCTTCATCGTCATGATCATCTTCCTGCCGCAGGGCCTACTCGGCTTTGCCCGGCGCTGGCTCAATCGCTAGCGTCACCCTGCCCGAGCCCGCTAGAGTGGTCGAGCAATGCTCGTTACGAATCGACCGACGCCCGAGGGCAATCACCTCGTCGGTAAAATGACCGTGTCCGCTGCCAGCCGGGTGGGCTCGAGAGATTAGCACTTTGTTGCCGACCCGCGAGTGGCAATGGAGCAGCCTCTTGCCTTGCGCACTGCGGGATGTTTTCAACGCGCTGATGACGGCTTCGGGTCACGACCGTCGCCCTCTGCAATAGACGGCTGCCCGTCAACTTCCGCTATGCTTTGTTAGCGACCGGGATCGCGCGGCGGTGCAACATGTCGCGAAGGGCCAAAAAGAGACCTTAACCACCTGCACCTCGCGCGAGCCTACTGGTCGGGCACCTCTACGCGAGGATCATCAGCCCGCACGGAAGTTTGCAATTGGACGGGATCAACCTGCTTACGCTGTGCCCATTCGACGAGGTTGGCCGGCGATAGATTGGATCGGCACGCCACCGCTTGAACACGCTGGCGTCGATCGTCTCGTTGCCGTCATCGCCGGGTCGCCAACCACCTGTAGATGATGCCAACAGTGTGCGATCCGAAAGTAGGCTGGGTGCGAATGATTTGAACGGCGGTAACGCTCAGGGAAATTAGTGCCAGTAACCGGTACCGGTACCTGACGCGATTCAATCCCGCATCACCGCGGGCGGGGATGCCCCACCCCGCCGATGGCCCTCGCACCTGGCGCGCCTGCGTTTCGCTCGGCGCCTGGTGCCGCCTGGGCAGCAGGCGCAGTACTCACCTTGTTCCCCCGCCCAGATCCCGCAGCTATTGCATTTCAACTTGGGTTTGTACCATATGGAGGCTGGTTCACACGGTACAAGAAGCGCCATGTCATCGCAGATTGTTGCTTACTACCGCGTCTCGACGCATAAGCAGGGCCGGTCAGGCCTAGGGCTGGATGCACAGCGCAAGGCTGTCACACAGTTCGCCACCAGTGAAGGCCTGGAGATCGCCCAGGAGTTCATCGAGGTCGAGACCGGCAAAGGTGCGGACGCCCTGAACAAGCGCCCACAGCTCGCCGCTGCGCTCCGTACGGCCAAGCGGCTGAAGGCCGAGATCGTCGTCGCCAGGCTCGACCGCCTGTCGCGCGATGTTGCCTTCATCGCAGACCTGATGAGCAAGCGGGTTCCGTTCATAGTCACCCAGCTCGGCAGGAATGTGGATCCGTTCATGCTGCACATCTATGCCGCCATGGCCGAGAAGGAGCGCGAAACCATCGCCCAGCGCACCAGGGACGCTCTCCAGGCCGCAAAAGCACGTGGTGTGCAGCTCGGTGACCCCGGGCTGGGCGCAAGGAACGCGGCCACTGCAGCAGCTCGTGACGCCGGCCTGGTCGACATCCTGCACAAGATCGGCTGGGAATTACCCTACCGCGAGATCGCGGACGATCTGAACGAGCGCAAGGTGCCTGCACCCCGCGGCGGCACCTGGTCGGCAATGTCGGTGATGCGAATGTTGAAGCGGCTTGGCCTGCGCGACCACGAATGAATCTGTCGATATTGGAGAGCTTTTAGGCGCTCAAATACGGTCCGGTCGCTGCTGACTTGGCTTGCCGGGTGCCAGATGTCAATCCTTGTCGTGGTGCTCGACGATCTGCCTGATGGTGACGCAAATGCCTTCGTCCTCGCCCGAGACCTGCGTCGGCAACACCTTGCCCAGCAGCGTCATGAATGGTGCGGGGTTCTGCTTCGCCTGTACGATGAGATAGTTCACGAGGCCGTCGGGCTCGCCGCCGCCGGCGGTTTCGGCCGCCTTCAGGACCGCGTCCTTGAGCAAGGCGGTGGTCTTATTCGGCACGCCTTTGGGCCGCCCTGGTCCGGGCGTGCCATCACCTGGGCGCGGGTTTTTTACGGTTTCTTTAACCTGCATATCGGTTCCCCTCAGACACCAGTTCCCGCGTCACGGTCGAGTCTCAGGAGCGCTCGATTTTGAACGCTAACTTGACCTTCGCGCGACCTTTACCTTCGGGTCCAGCTGCATATCGCGTCATCGCAACCTCGGCTTTTGGTTTCTGGCTCAATGACATCCGACCGGCTCATTGGGGTGTGAACCCAGTATACTGCTATGCGTCCTGACCGGCGATGCCTCGTGCTGCTCAACAAGGTTATTCATATTCGTCCTCCTTGTGTTTGCGGTGCCTATGCCTATGGATAGGAGGAGTGGAGCGGTGACGCCGTCAAGGCGTCACACTCCTCCTAGCTTGGATGATGGTCTCCGAAACTGGGCGTTTCCATGCGCCCCTCATCGGTCCGTGGATAGTCCCCTGGTCCCGGTCCTCGGCTTGGGAGCCGTTCCGCGAAACAGCACTCGGCATCCAACATGGCCATTTTTGGGGTTGTTGTTACAGCTATAGTCGCGCAGTTCGCCATCCTGAACCATCGTGCATCCAAAGGCTCCGTCTTGCTTCTTAAGTTTTCTCCGCAGGCCTCTCTGACGGACTGTTCGGTGGCGTAGCCAAACGGCGCCTCGCGGCTCTGTGCGGCGGCAATGGCTAGCGCAGTGAATATCAAAACGGCGAGGCCTCTGACGCGCGGCCGCGGCCTGAGATTGGCCAGGCGCTCGCGCTTTAGCTCGTCGGAGGCCGCGGTTTGCATACCAGCGTCGCTTCCAATGTCATCAGATACTTATCGATTCAGCCGGGGCATCACCATGGTGCTTGTTGTAGACCCGAGGTGCGGGCATCTCAGCACTTCGTGATTGCAGTTGCTTCCGTGCAATTCAGAAAAGGTGTCCACCACCTCGGACCTAGATCCCTCTAAGAGAATGAACCAGATTGGATTAGGATCAGCATAATGGTCTACGCTATCGAACTCTGCACGAGACGGAACGGCTTAGTCGTGAGGTACGGAAAGGACGCTGGTGGCGAGCTGAACGGACCGTCCAGTTGCGTCTGGATGGTGCCGGGGACTTGGAGTGAATGATCGTCTCTGTCGATCGCGTCGCGAGTTAACCGCATGTCGGATTTATACACACCGCGTGAAAAACCCACGCCGGAGCAGCGCTCGGCCAGAGAGGCTGAGCGTCGGCGCGACGCAGAACAGGCCATGCGGGAACATCAGCTCGCGCAAGAGGCCTTTCACAGGAATCGCGAACGGCTGAAAACCGAGCGACTGGCACGCGAAGCGGCGGCCAGAAAATAGCGCTGCGTCACCATTGTCCATGACGCGCGCGAGACGACAACAGTCCGCCCTATTCCGCCGCCTCCGCCACCGGCTCGCACACCCCGGAATCAATGTGCAACTCGATCCGGCTCACTGCGAACGAACGATCGGACTGGACGATCGCGACGTAATTGCGCGAGAACAATTGAGGAGTTCGCGGCGCCGATGAATGGCGCCGAGCAGCCGTCATGGCTGCAAGGGCGCGCTGCCCTCCAACCTGAACGCCCCGCGATCGGCCGGCAACGCTCGCCGAGTTGCTCGAACGCGGGACGCTCGCTGGTCTCGTTGAGGTGCGATGGCAAGTCGCCGAAGTTCCTGATCATTTCGTCCTCGATCTTGCCCGAGGCACATCCCCGAGCCGGCCGGGACCAGGACAAGACACCACAGAACGGGGGAGAGAGAGGCGATCGGACAAGGCGGACAAAGCGGACATTTGTCCGCCTCTGTCCCTGTCCAAAAACGGACAGACAGGACAGGACACTAAGAGAGTGTCCTGTCTGTCCGTCCATTGGCGTCCCCTTTAGCTGTGGGTGGAACTTGTCGAGCCGCCCTGTCCGCCCGAGGCGGGCTCGACCAGCCAGACGTAATCGATCCCGGCGACCTACCGGGAACAGACCAGTTCCCTTTCGCGTGCCTGTTGCAGCGCCCGCTTGAACGCCTTGGCCTTGGCCGCCGCCTTGGCCTTGGCATCGCCCTCCGCCGGATATGCCCTCGCGAACTCGAAGCGGACGGTGTCGAGAGGGACGACCCTGACTGTCGGCCCCTCGTTGCCATAGGGCTGCATCGGCTCGCCGTGCTCGATGACGGTCGTTTCCAGTGCGGTCTTGAAGATGCGCAGGGACTTCGGCCAGCGCTCCCTCGGCGCGCAGGAGGTCTGCGCCGACGTTCGATCCGCCTTCCATTCCACGACGCACGTTGTCTCAAAACCCATGTTGACCACCCTCAGCTCGAACGGCGTTTCGGTGCCGACCTTGCCGCCGCGGAGCTTTCGCAGTGCCAGGCGCATGTTGCTGATGGTGCCGTTGATTTCCCGGTCGGCCAGCAGCGCCAAGATGACATCGGCGGCGGCTTCCTTGGCCGACGTGCCTCGCGTGCCGGTTTCCACGGCCTTGCCAAAATGGTCGACGGCAAGCACGAAGGCGCCGGTTTGCCGGCCCAGCTCGCCGAGCCGGTTCATGATGCGCTGGCCTTCGGCGGCGTCGTTGGCGTCCTTGAAATTGCCGGCCGCGCTCAGCGTGTCGATGATGATAAGGACCAGCGGCAGGTCGAATTGATCGCTGATGTTCTGGGCCGCCTGCTTTACGGTTGCCACGAGCCGAGCGAAATCGCCGCTGTCTTGCAGGTTCGGGCAGTCCTCGATCCAGGCAAAAGGCAGCGAATCCAAATTGGCCGAGGCCCGCTGTCCCAATACCCCACTCGCAAGCGCCGCCGGCCGCAGCTTCTCTTCGACCACGCCCTCCAGCCGGATCGGAATTTCGTAGGCGCCTTCGGCGGCGACAAAGACCACGCCGCCGCGCCGGATGACTTCCCGTCCGGCAAAGGGCGTAGCGGTCATGACCGATGCGGCAAGGTCGAGCACGGCGAAGGTCTTTGCCGTGCCCCATTGTCCCGATGCGAGACCTGTGCCGTTTTCAAAAATCAGATCCTTGACCAGCCACGAGCGCAGCTCGCGATCGTATGTCTTGCCGTGCCAGAACAACTCGAAGAGCGGTGGGCTTTGCTGCGCGCCGGCAGTCCCGGCGCTGCCCGAGGCTCCGCCGGTCCCGGTCTCGGCTTTGATTTTTCGCTTGTGCAAGCAGCGGGCGATCTCCTGCGCGAGCCGGTTGCCGTAGCGCCCGGGGACGATAGGTTTGCCGGCAATGCGCCTTTCGATGCGCTCCGCCGACCAGCCGCAGTCGGCCAGGCAGCAGACCGCGCGATGAAACGCGGCGCTGAGATCTTTCTGTGGGGGGACGCCGTTCTCGATCAGCTCGATCAGCTCGTCCGGCAGGCCTGCGTCCCCAAACCCATCGCCGGTATTCTGGTTTCCGGCGTTTGGCTTGTACGCGAACTCGTCATCCAGTTCGGCTTGCTTGTCTTGCTCTGCTTGCTGCTCCGGATCGAGTTCGTCGGCCCGCGACGCACGCGCGTTCTGGCAGCCGTCAAGCTCCGCGACGACGGCATCGATTTCGTCTCCGATGTCGACCAGGTGCGGCCACTTGTCGACAATGCCCGGCAGCGGATTGCCGGTGACGACGATGTAGCGCTCGGCGCCGCGATAGCTCTCGACCTCGACGGAGCTTCCGGGGATCTTCTGCTTGCGGTGCATCTTGGCGCCACCGCAGCCAAAGCCGATGACGTGCAAGCCCGTGCCTGAGACCGAGATCTCGGTGTAGGAGGTCGCGCGATCGACATAGGCCATGGCCTCCGCCACGATGTCTCCCGTTGCCGGGTGACGGGTATTGTCGAGATCGAAGGCGGCAATGTCGGTGCCGGACAGATTGAATCCGATACCGTCGCATTTGTCGGCCTCGAACGCAGCGAGCGCCTGCTCATAGGTGCCCCAGGTCGTCGGATCGTTATTCCTGGCGTAGCTGGTCGGGTTCTTGGGCTGAAGTGGTGGCTTGGTCCACTTGCCAATGCCCCTCTTGTCGACCCTCCATTCCCAGCGCCAGCACACCCAATTGGGTAGCGCCTTTAGCGGATCGAGCGCTGGCGGGAGGTTGCGAAGGTCGCCCTGCAGCGTGACCGGACGGTCGGGCTTGCCGTGCATCATGTTCGATCCTCCGAACTCCTTGCGGGCTCAGCGCAAAATGGCATTGATGTTCGTGGCCCAGTCGTGCGTGGGCGGGTTTTCGTTCATAACCGCTCCTCCCCGCACGCCGCCGCTCGCAGTTGCAGCTCGACTTGCCGGATGCGGGGATCTCGCTCGGCCATCGCCTCGAACAGCTCGCGGCAATGCGCCTCGGGAACGAGGTCGGTGTCAGCAGCATTCTCTACGAAAGGCACAAAGGCGCGCAGCCTCACGCCGGCGCAGAGGCATTTCACGATTGTGAACCAGGCGAGGCCCGACGGCAGGCGGCTGTCGAACTTGCCGCGGCTGAGCAGATGATTTTGCAAGATCTCAGCACGGTGACTGCGCCGGATGCGGTGCTTCCGGTCGCGCTTGCGCTCGAAGAAGAGGCGGTCGGAGTCGCAGGCTTTGTCGACCAGCTTTTGCAGCTCCTCGAGCATCCGGCGATGTTGTTTGTTCATTGGACGCACGCCCTCGTTCGCGCCCCAGGCGGGGCGCGTGATTCTGATTTTCTCTCCGTTGTGTGATTGCCCCCGGCGCGGCTCCAACAGCGCAGGCGAGGCAAACCCGTGGACGGGCGAAAAGCGAAGGGCTATAACCGCATTCTGTGACGCCCTTCGGAAGTCTCGCGCCCCGGGGTTTCTGGTTTTGCAAGGCGCCCGCCGTCCAGAGCGAGCGCTTCGCGTTTTACGGATCCTCCCTTAGGCTTCCGCGCTACCAGAAGCGCGGCATTTCCAACTCCGTTTTCCCACTGTATGAGCGGGGCGTTCGAAATCGTTCCTGGTCCGCGTTAGGCGTTAATTTCCTCGCGCTGACCGCGGGCGGATTTCGCAGGCTTCGCTTTGGCGCGGCCTTCGGGGCGAGCGGGGTTCTCGGCCATCGCCCAGTCGGCCTTGCTGGCGGCTTCGCGCTCGGCTGCGGCCTTCGCGGCCTCGGCTGCGCTGGCGAGTTCGCGCTCGCGACGCCACTCGGCCGCGCTTTCAATCGTGATGAGAGTCCGCTTGCCGAGCCGCATCTCGCGCGGCCCCTGACCCCGCTTCTTCAGCTTGTAGTAGAATCCCTCGGAGATCCCGTGCGCGTCGCAGAACTCCAGAATGGAGAGAGCCAGGCGCGGCGGCGGCGGCCCGACAGCAGCGAACTGGGTGCGGGATTTCGGCATGCTCGACTCCTCTGGGGGGTGAGGGGCCGACGCCGCTTGGCAACGTGGCGATAGATGCGGTGACTTCGGCATAATAGAAACCCCGTAGGAGGACGCGAATTGCGTCTCCTACATGAGGCCGAAGGTGTGTTGTCGATAGCGACAACTCGCGACAATCTGCGACAACTGACGACAAGTCGCGACAGCCGCCATTGTCGCAATTGGTCCTATTCGCCCTTTAGCGCCCGCTGGATGGTCCTGACGGCGGGAGGCTTCTTATTCAGCTGCTCGAATTTCTCCTGGATGGCTTTATCGCGCTCTTTCGCTCGTCCCTTGAAGCCGTCCGGCCACAGCTGCTTATGGATTTCCCGCACCAATTGTCGGAGCAAAGCTTGCTCGCTCGGGGCGATAGAAGCTGCGCTCGACGGCCCACCGCTCGATTGCTTCTGGCTGTTTGGATCTTGCTGGCGATGGTCGCCCAGCGGGCGGTGGAGATCGCCTTCGACAACGAAGATCGGCGCGTTCTCCGGTCGGTAAAACAAGTCGAACCGCTCGGTCGTAATCCTGACCTCGCCGTTCTCGTCCGGCAACAGGCATGTACCGCTTTCGAACCAGCGCAAGGCAGTTTCGGTCGCCCAGCAGCGGGAGAGGATCTCGGACAACTCACCAGTGTCCGGCCGTAAGACGGCAGCCCGGATCAAGCCGCTGTGCAGTTTAGCCCGTATCTCGACTTGAGCTGATTTGATGGAGGTCTGCCGCGCCTCTGCGAGCTGTTCGATAGCGGACTTCAAGGGCACGTATCCCTCGGGTACGAAATCGTCATCCATTCGCGCGCACCTCGCGAGCACCGTGAGGCACGCGGAAACCGGCGGTGCGAGCCGGCTTCTCGGGAGCTACCCTATCCGCGCTGATGGCTAGCTTACGTGCTGCTCGTGCTCCCTACAAAGAATTTTTTTGGCTGCCCGTCTTGTAGTATCTGGCGCTATCGGCTTGCGGCCTATCACCTCTCACAGCACCAGTGCGACGACGTTGTCTCCGGCAGGCGCGGGCTCCGACAGCAGCCCGGCGCGCGCGATGTCGTCGGCGTGCTCGGTGATGTGCCGCGAATAAGTCCGCTCGATCTCGTTGACGCTGGTGTTGTGCAGCGACGCCACCAGCCTGATCGGAATGTTTCTCTTCAACATGCGGACAATCGACGAGTGTCTCAGCGCGTACATCGTCGCGGCCACATCGGCTCCAATGGCGGTGACGATCTTCTTGACCTCGCGGTGATAGCTCGCGCCGGGATTGTCGCCCCATGGGTTGCCGTCGCTTTGCAACAACAGCGGCGTATCGTCGGCCCGACCTCTCGCGACCTCTCTCAATCGGGCCGCCAGTTGCACGGTGATCGGCACCGAGTAGCGCTCCCGTTTTTTCTCGGCGCGGTTCTTGCCGCCGCCCTTGCCGCTCTTCGGCATCGAGAGTTTCGGCCGCAGCGGGTGATCGTGCAGATCCCCGACGCGCAGCCGCCTGGCCTGACTCGGCCGCGCCCCAGTGTTCGCCAGCACATCGGTGAGCAACCCAAACTTGTCATCGAGGCTGTAGGCGATAGCGACGAATTCGACCACCTTGTCGTCGCTGAGGATGATGTTGCGCGGCACTTCCGCATTTGGCAGAGCGGCGAGGCCGATCGCCCAGGCGTCGCGATTTTGAATCCTCTTGTCGTGCTGCGTGGCCTGTTCAAGCGCAGCGCTCAAACAAGCGCAGAGCCGATTGATGGTCGACGCCGCCATGGTGCCGAGCAGGCCGTCGCGCCAGGTCCGCAGCTCGGTGGATGTCAGCAATGCCACCGGCTTCGATAGCAGCGCATTGGTGAGGTGCACGCGCGGCCATTGGGCGTTTGTAAGCGTTGGCATTGCGCGAGGTCAGATCGCGCTCGTAGTCAGCCAGCGCACCGTCGATCGTGATCAGCACGCCGTCGGCGCCGTCACCGCCGCGCGCCAGCTCCTTCGCCCGCTCCTGCGCCTGATGGAACGTCAGCACGGTTCTGCCGTCGGCGTCCTCGAAGTCGTCGGCCAGCGCGAAGGCCTTGGTCCAGTAGGCGCCGTGGCCGTCGGCGACCTTCATCACCCAGGTGCCGTTGGTCTTGTTGCGGCGATACATCAAGAGGACGCCGCGTGCGAGCGATGGCCCGCTGTACGGCCGCCGGCGGATGGTGAATTTGTTCAGTCGTGCGCTGCGGGTCTCGAATGGACCGTGCTTGACTTTGCGCGCCATGATCGTCGTGTCTCCGTTCTCGGGAAGTGTCGCGATTGTGTGTGTGAAGCCCCAAAGAGGCCTGTGGCAGCTTATGAGGAGATCGTGTGACTCATCAATGAGTTGGAAACTTCACACGGCTCCACCCAGCTTCACGCGACTATTTATTTTCCCTGCGCGATGGTTTTACGGTTTCCTTCGTGCTCTCCTCGGTGACCGGGCTTTCTTGCCACCGTCATCTCAAGCGGAAACTGTTCGCGCGAAAAACTTAGCGCCAGCGTCGGGGCGCCAGGACCACACGACTTCGCCGTCCGTGAGTATCTCGCTCGTCAGTCGTGACGCTCACGTCCACCGCATCTCACCGCAACGTTCGTGACGATCGCGAGCCGCCCCTCATCCGCCGTGAGACGCGCGGAGTTAAATCACTGATTTGCCCGACGGCGAAAGCGGAATGTTTTTTCCGCAAGGGGTGGACTGGGCAAATCAGATTGAAATCGCTGCTGAATTTTTCTCCGGCGTCATTCCGGGGCGATGCGAAGCATCGAGCCCGGAATGACGGAGAGTGTGGCCGATCCTCGAGACGCCGCTTCGCGGCTCCTCGGGATGAAGTCGGAGGTTGTTGCGGGAGGGCCTTTTCAAGGACGATCATTTGTATACTAATAAACAATCCGGCTTGATCGGAACCTCACGCCGCGGGCACAATCGACCGCGGAAGCACTGAGCGAAAAGGACAGAGCATGGCCCACGATGCACCCCAGGCGACCGGACCGAGCAAGCTGGTGGTCCGCAATATCGGGCTGTTGCTGTCGGGGGCGCTGGAGCGGCCGATCCTCGATGCCGACACCATCGTGGCCGAGAACGGCAAGATCACAGCGATCGGCCGCGCCAAGGATGTCGACACCGAAGGCGCCACCACCATCGTCGATGCCAATGGCACAACGGTGGCGCCCGGGCTGATCGACAGCCACGTCCACCCTGTTGCGGGCGACTGGACGCCGCGGCAGAACCAGGTCAACTGGATCGACAGCTACCTGCATGGCGGCGTCACCACCATGATCTCCGCGGGCGAGGTCCACATGCCGGGCCGGCCACGTGATGTCGTGGGCCTCAAGGCGATGGCTATCTTCGCGCAGCGCGCATTCTGGACACTGAGGCCCGGCGGCGTGAAGGTGCACGCCGGCGCGCCGGTGATCGAATGCGAGATGGTGGAAGAGGATTTCAAGGAAATGGCCGCCGCCGGCGTCAAGCTGCTCGGCGAGGTCGGCCTTGGCGGCGTGAAGGACGGCCCGACCGCGCGGAAGATGGTGGGATGGGCGCGCAAATACGGCATCCAGAGCACGATCCATACCGGCGGCCCCTCGATCCCCGGCTCAGGCCTGATCGACAAGGATGTGGTGCTGGAGGCCGATACCGACGTGGTCGGCCACATCAACGGAGGCCACACCGCCCTGCCGGACGACCAGATCCGCTGCATCTGCGAGGGCTGCAAGCGCGGCCTCGAACTGGTTCACAACGGCAATGAGCGATCGGCGCTCTACACGCTGCGCATCGCGCGCGATATGGGTGATCTTCACCGCGTCATCCTCGGCACCGATGCGCCCGCCGGCTCCGGCGTGCAGCCGCTCGGGATTTTGCGCATGGTCTCGATGCTGTCCTCGCTGGGCGAACTGCCGGCAGAGATCGCGTTCTGCCTCGCCACCGGCAACACCGCGCGGATGCGCGGATTGGATTGCGGATTGGTCGAAGCCGGCCGCGCGGCGGATTTCGTGCTGATGGACAAGGCGCAGCATTCGCCAGGCAAGAATATCCTGGAGAGCGTGCAGCTCGGCGATCTGCCGGGCATCGGCATGACCATCATCGACGGCATCGTCCGCACCCAGCGCAGCAGGAATACGCCGCCGGCGGGCAAAGTGCCGGAGATTGTGGGACGGTAACCGCTCCGGAGTCATTCCGGGGCATCGCAAAGCATCGAGCCCGGAATCCATCTCGCCGCAGAGTGCGCGGCAAAATGGATTCCGGGCTCGCGCTACGCGCGCCCCGGAATGACGGGGTGTGGGCGCGCCTACTCGATCACCTGCACTATCTTCTGCTGCTGCGGATCGACCAGCACGATCTGGTCGCCGACAGCGAGATAGCGATAGTTCCTGAGCTCGGCATTGCTGCGCACCATCTCCTCTGGCACGGGCTGCAGCGACAGGCAGTTCGATGCCGACGTTCCGCCCGACGAGGTCGTCGAGCCGACCGTAGTGGAAGGCCCGCGCGCCAACTCCCTGAACCTCGTGCGCATGTCGTCGCTGATGACGATGCGCTCGCGGCCATAGGCTGCGGCCCCGCCATAGCCCGGCCCTTCGTCGAGGATGTCGACGACTTCGTGCCGCCGCGGGTCGACGATCACGACCCTGTCGTCGACGAGCGTGTAATCGTAGTCGCGATATTGCGGAGCAATCCGCACGATGTCTGCCGGCAGCCGGTGAGGCTGGATGCTCGGCGGCAACGGCTGGCCGATATTGACATTCACATTGGAGGTCCGGGTTGCCGTTCGATCACTCCGTAGCTGATCCACGATCTGCTTGCGCTGGTCGTCATTGACATTGGCGGCGCGCTGACCGGCTTGTCCGGAGGCCTGGCCCGTCTTGGTGCCTTGGTCCTGCGTAGTGTCGCTCGGCCGTGAGCTCTGCTGCTGGGTCGATGTGCCGGAGGGCTGGGCCGCCTGATCGCGCTGATCCCTCCGGTCGCGGTCCATCTGCTGCTGGCTCTGCTGCCTGGTGTCGGCGGGCTGCCTGGTGTCCTGCGCGCGGTCACGTCCGGTGCGGTCCTCGCGGCTACGCTGCTGCTCGGTGGTCTCCTTGGCGTTGCGACCTTGCTGATCTTCCTTGCCCTGCTGCGACGCGCTGGCCGGCGGCCGTTCGCGACGATCCTGATCCTGGCTTTGCCGGGTCGGCTCCCTGCTCTCACGCCCTTGCGGCTCCTGAGCCTGCTTGCTTCGCTCACCCGGCGACTGGCTCTCGCCGCGCTGCATGTCCCTGGTGCCGCCCCTCTGTTCAGATTGAGTGCGCTCCTTCGCGTGGTCGGCCGCCGCACCCGAGCGCTCGGTTTCCCTGGATTGGGCGCCCGAACGATCCATGTCTTTCGACTGAGCCGTGGGCGCCTGTGCGCGAGGGCTCTCCTCGCGCTTCTGCGATTGATCCGGCGCCTGCGCAATGGCCGCGCCGGCGCCGATGGTCATGGCGATTGCCGTTGTGTAAAGCCAATTCATCCTCATTGGGGGAACTCCTGTTGGTTCCTCTGCCCGCCTCTTGAACCTTAGCAATGTCAGCCGCCGGGTTTTGTTCCGCCGACAATCCGGCGGACTCTGGACGCTTCAGCGCAGCTTGCTCAGGAGCGCGATCAACGTCTCGCGCTCCTTGCCATCGAGCGGCGCCAGCGTTTCCTTGGTGATCGCCAGCGCGTTCGGCGCAGCTTTTTCGACCGTCTGCTGGCCCGCGCGGGTCAGGCTGACGAGCAAACGACGGCCGTCCTCAGGATCGGAACTGGTCTCGGTCAGGCCCCGCGCCGTGAGGCGGTCGATGACGCCCTTGATGGTGGCGACATCCATCGCTGTCAGCCGGCCAAGCTGGTTCTGCGAGCACGAGCCGGTCTCGGCGAGCTTCGACAGCGCCGCCCATTGCGGCGAGGTTAGCTCGACGCCGATCTCACGCGCGAAGATGGTGGCGTGGCGCTGCCACACCTGGCGCAGCAAGAAGCCGATCTGCTCGTCCAGAACGTAGCTGATCTTCTGCGGCTTCGGGTTGCGTTTCGCGCCCCCATTCCTGGCCATTATTGAATCTCCCACCGTCGCCCATTACAGCGACAGATGCGCGTCCCGAATATCGGGCCGCGCATCGAGCTCGGCCATCGTGCCGCCGAAGCAGATGCGGCCGCGCTCGATGATATAGGCGCGATCCGAGATCAGGCGCGCGAAATGCAGGTTCTGCTCGGAGACGACGATGCTCACGCCCTCCTTTTTCATGGCAAGGATCGCATCGACCATCTGCTCGACGATCTTCGGCGACAGGCCTTCGGAAGGCTCATCGAGCAGCACCAGCGACGGGTTGCCCATCAGCGTGCGCGCAATCGTCAGCATCTGCTGCTCGCCGCCGCTCATGCGCCCGCCTGCGCGTCCCCGCATCTCGCCGAGATTCGGAAACAGCGTGAACAGTTTTTCGCGCGTCCAGTATGGCGCGTTGGCGCGCTTCGGCTGACGGCCGACTTCGAGATTCTCCTCGACCGTCAGGTCGGTGAAGATGCGCCGCTCCTCCGGCACATAGCCGAGCCCGCCGCGCACGATCGCATGCGTCGGTTCGCGCGAAACATCCCTGCCCTCGAAGAGGATGCGCCCCGAGCGGTTCTCGACCAGGCCAACGATGGAGCGGAAGGTCGTCGACTTGCCGGCGCCGTTGCGACCGAGCAGCGCGACCACTTCGCCCTCGCCGACATCGAGCGCGATATCGAACAGGATGTGCGCCGGGCCATAGAAGCTGTTGAGATCGTTCACCTGGAGTTTCATGCGTGCGCTCCGTCGCGGTGGCGCGCGTCGTAGACCAGGCCCTCCCCGAGGTAGATGGCGCGCACCTGCGCATTGCCGCGGACTTCCTCGGGCGATCCCTCGGCAATCAGGCTGCCGCGGTTGAGCACCAGGATGCGGTCGGCATGCTCGAACACGACATCCATGTCGTGCTCGGTGAAGAGCACGCCGATCGACTGCTCGCGCGCGATACTGGCCGTGAGCCGCATCAACTCGATGCGCTCGCGCGGCGCCATGCCGGCGGTCGGCTCATCCATCAGCAGCAGCTTCGGCTGGTTGGCGAGCGCGACCGCAAGCTCGAGTCGCTTGAGGTCGCCATAGGCGAGCTCGCCGCAGGGACGCTCGGCATAGGCGCCCATACCGACGAGATCGAGCAGCCGGCCTGCCTCCTCGCGCGCGAAATTCGGCGTCGAGCTCCAGACATTGAAAAGCTGGTGCCGGTGCGAGACCAGCGCGACCTGCACGTTCTCGCGCACGGTCATGGTGGGAAAGGTCGCGGTGATCTGGAAGGTGCGACCCACGCCGAGCCGCCAGATCGCGCGCGGCTTCTTGCCGGCGGTGTCCTCGCCCAGGATCGTGATGCGGCCGGAGTCCGGGATGTTCTGGCCGTTGAGCATATCGAAGCAGGTGCTCTTGCCAGCACCGTTGGGACCGATCAGCGCCAGGATCTCGCCGGCGCGCAGCTCGAACGAGACGCCGCGCACGGCGTGCACGCCGCCATAGGACTTGGTCAGGCCTTCGACCGACAGCAATGTGGGGACCATGCTCATTCGGCGGTCTCGATGCGCGAGGTGAGAAGCGACGAGTTCGACGACGACGATTTGCGGCGGCGGCTGAGGATCGACTGCAGCGTGCCGACGATGCCCTTCGGGAAGGCGACGACGATCAGCACGATGAAGGCACCGAGCACCAGTTTCGACCAATCGGTCTGGCTGACCAGCCAGATGTTCAAGGCCTTGTAGACGATGGCGCCGACCACGGCGCCGGACACCGTCTCGACGCCGCCGAGCAGCACCATGACCAGCGCATCGACCGAGAGCGAGATGCCCATGTTGTCAGGAAAGACGCTGCCTTTCAGATACGCGAACAGCGCGCCGGCGAGACCAGCCACGGTGCCTGCGATCACGAATGCGGTCCACTGGATGCGCTTGCCGTTGATGCCAACGGCCTCGCTGCGCAGCGGCGAATCCCGCGTCGCGCGCAATGCGAAACCGAAGGGCGAGAACACGATGATCCGCAGGATCAGGACCGCGAGCGCGGCGATGCCGAGCGAGAGCCAGTAGAAGTGCGACGGGCTCGCCGCCCATTTCTCCGGCCAGACGCCAAGGATGCCATTGTCGCCGCCGGTGACCGCCACCCACTGGAACGCGATCGACCACACGATCTGGGCAAAGGCGAGCGTCAGCATCGCAAAATAGACGCCGGAGAGCTGCACGGCGAAGAAGCCGAACACGGCGGCGCCGACGAGTCCTAATAGCGGGCCGAGCGCAAGGCACACGATCATCGGCAACCCCGCGAGTTTGGCGAGGAAGGCGACGCCGTAGGCACCCAGGCCGAAATAGGCGGCGTGGCCGAAGGAAGCTAGCCCGCCGACCGACATCAGGAAATGCAGGCTGACGGCAAAGATCACGAAGATCGCGATCTCCGAGCCGACGGTGAGCGCATAGTTGCCGCCGAACAACGGCAGCGCGGCTGCCACGATCAGCGCGGCGATTGCAGCGAGGCGCTCGTTCGAGGTCCAGGGCCGCCAGGGATTGACGGTGAGACCCGGCGTGCGGCGCGCCGGCGCCTCCGGCTTGCCGAACAGGCCCCACGGGCGGACGATCAACACCACCGCCATCACCAGGAAGACCAGGATGATGGAGATCTTCGGGAAGATCAAAATGCCGAAGGCGTTGAGTTCGGAGACCAACACGGCGGCGACGAAGGCGCCGGTGATGCTGCCGAGGCCGCCGATCACGACGACGACGAACACATCGACGATGATGCGCAAATCCATCGCATGATGCACGGCATCGCGCGGGATCTGCAGCGCGCCGCCGAGGGCTGCAAGGAAGACGCCGACCGCAAACACGCTGGTGAACAGCCATTTCTGGTTGACGCCAAGCGCTGCGACCATGTCGCGGTCCTGCGTCGCCGCGCGCACCAGGACGCCCCAGCGCGTGCGCTGGAACAGCAGCCAGAGGATGCCCAGCACGACAGGTCCAAGCACGATCAGGAACAGGTCATAGCTCGGGATGTTCTGGCCGAAGAAATCGACCGCGCCCTTGAAGCCCGGTGCGCGGCGGCCGACCAGGTCGCTCGGGCCCCAGATCAGCACGACTATATCCTGAACCATCAGCGTGAGGCCGAAGGTCGCGAGCAACTGGAACAATTCAGGCGAATGATAGATCCGCCGCAGCAGCATCATCTCGACCAGCACGCCCACCACGGCGACGACGAGCGCGGCGGCGACGATGCCGCCCCAGAAGCCGAGCGCGCCTTCGAGGCGCTCGGTGAGCGTGAAGGCGATGTAGGCGCCGAGCATGTAGAAGGCGCCATGCGCGAAGTTCACGATCCGCGTCACGCCGAAGATGATCGACAGCCCCGAGGCGACCAGGAACAGCGAGGCGGCGCTGGCGAGTCCGGTCAGGAACTGAACGACGTAAAAGGCCATCGGCGGTCCAGGTTGGAGTTAGCTGCGTGACTTCGTTCTGAGTGCGTGGCCCATCCTTCGAGACGGCCGCTCTGCGGCCTCCTCAGGATGAGGTCTGAATTCGCAGAGGCCTCAGAGCCCCGGGACAGGCTCCGAGCGCCTCATGGTGAGGAGGCGCGAAGCGCCGTCTCGAACCATGAGGCCCCGCTTTATCCGCATCAATCCTTCGGCCGGAGCTTCTCGATCTCGGCATCGGCAGGCAGATAGTCGGAGCCCTTCTTGTAGGAGGACTCCACCATTACGCCCTTGCCGTCCTTCAGCGCGGTCTTGCCGACGTAAGCACCGAGCGTCGACTGGTGGTCGATCTTGCGGAAGGTGATCTCGCCGAACGGCGACGGCACCGACAGGCCTTCGGTCGCCGCGATCAGCTTCTCCGGATCGGTCGAGTTCGCCTTGGTCAGGATCGCCGCCGCCGCCTTGATGGTCTGGTAGCCGACGATCGAGCCGAGCCGCGGATAATCCTTGAACTTGGCCTGGTAGGCCTTCAGGAACGCCTCATGCTCCGGCGTCTTGATATCGTACCAGGGGTAGCCAGTGACGATCCACCCTTCCGGGGTCTCGTCCTTCAGCGGATCGAGATATTCCGGCTCGCCGGTGAGGAAGCTCACCACCGCGCGGTCCTTGAACAGGCCACGCGTGTTGCCTTCGCGCACGAGCTTGACCAAGTCGGCGCCGAAGGTGACGTTGAGGATCGCTTCCGGATTGGCGGCGGCAACCGCCTGCACCACTGGGCCGGCGTCGATCTTGCCCTGCGGCGGCCACTGCTCGTCGACCCAGACAATGTCGGGACGCTTCTCCGACATCAGCTTCTTGAACACGGCAACCGCCGACTGGCCGTATTCATAATTCGGCGCGATGGTGGCCCAGCGCTTCGCCGGCAGTTTCGCGGCGGCCTCGACCAGCATCGCCGCCTGCATGTAATTGGAGGGGCGCAGGCGGAAGGTGTAGCGGTTGCCCTTGGACCAGGTGATGGCATCGGTCAGCGGCTCGGCGGCGAGGAAGAATACCTTCTTCTGGTTGGCGAAGTCAGAGACGGCGAGCCCGATATTGGAGAGGAAGGTGCCGGCAAGCATCGCGACATTCTCGCTGGAGACCAGCTCGTTGGCCGCGGTCTGTGCATCCGCCGGCTTGCCATTGTCATCCTTGGAGATGACGACCAGCTTCTTGCCGTTGATGCCGCCGCTCGCGTTGATCTCCTCGACCGCGAGCTGCCAGCCCTTGCGATAGGGCTCGGTGAAGGCGGGCAACAATGAATAGCTGTTGATTTCGCCGATCTTGATCTCGCTCTGGGCGATGGCGGTGTTCGCCATGCCCGCAACCAGCACCGCGAGCCCTGCCCCGATCAAATAATTCCGCATCCCTTACCCTCCGCTCCTTAAGAAAAACTATCTTAAACCGTCTTCGCCCTTGATCTCCGCGACCGTCAGCCCGCCGACGCGCGGCAGCGGCCGGCCGGAATCGGTGACGGCGACCGCGACCATGATCTCGTTGGCCCGCGGCGCGTCGTTGATCTGCACCTCCATGCCATCGAAATGGCTCCGCACGAAAGCCGCATCCTTGTGCCCGAGCGGGATATCCAGCGTCGTCCCCGGACCAGAACGCTTTTTCGACGACGGAATCAATGCGGCGCCTTTACCCAGGACCTTGCGCACAGGCGCGCCCATCTTGGGATGCAAGATCGCGGCCGCATGCTCGAGCTCGCCGTTTTCGCCGACGGCGGCGGCCTTTCCATAGGAATGCGCCTTGGAGCCCTCGATGCCGAGCGCCGCCACCGCTCGTTTCGATAGCAATTCGCCGAGTTCCTCGCCAATCGCGATCAGGGGCGAAATGTCCTCGACATAGCGGCCGGCAAAGGGGTTCTCGATCACCGCGATCGCCGCCGCGCGCCGGGTCGGCGGTGCGATGGTCTTGCCCATCTCGATGTGGGTCTCCTCGACCACCGTGACGATCTTGCGAATGATGGCACTCATCGGTTTCCGCCCTGTTGCTTTCGGCCCTGTTTGATCAGGCACGCGTAGTCTCTATCGCGCATTCATGAACGAGTTGCGATTCCGGTACCTTAAGCGCACGCGCCCGCACGATCGCCGTTTCGCCGAACAGGCGCAGCGCCGCGCCCTCGATCAATCCTGCCGCCAGGCATTGTCGCGCGCAAACCGCACCCGCTTCAAGGGCATCGGTGATCTCGCGAGCCGACAATGTGCCGACCTCCCGCGTCACCAGGCGCGGGCCGAGGTCGCTGTCGGGCTGCAATTCGTTTGCCGGGCGGCGGACAATCGCCGGGTGCCCGGGCAGATCGACGGCATTGGCGATGACGGTCGCTGCGGCATCGGCTTCCGAGGCGGTCCGTGCCAACACGGTGACGGCATCGGCGATGCCGAAGGAGAAGCTGCGGCCATGGCGGCCGCTGGTGGCGATGCCGCGGACGGGATCGTCGGCGTGGATCACCATGGTCTGCATCAGGCCGCGACGATCGGGACGATCGATCAGGCCGACGGTAAACTGCTCGTCGCCGGCAAGATGCAGGGCGATGTCGCCGCCATTATTGACATAGGCGCGATCGAGCGATGCTGCCTCCAGCATCGCGCCGAGGATTTCTTCCGCCACGCTGCCCGCGACCGCTGCCATCGGCGTGATGAAGCGGTCGGCGGCGAACGGGGCCACCGCCGCATGCATGCGGCGCGCGATGACGCCGTTGAGCGCGCAGTGCATCGGATGGGCCGCCTTGCGCAATTCGCCGAGCTCCATGCAGAGCCCGTCCAGCAGGCCGGTGAAGCGGCACACCGCGGCGTCAAAGGCTGCGCGCACGGCAGTCTCGCTTCCCGTCGCCTCCACGATCAGATCGATCGGTCCGTCCCGCAAATGCAGCCGCTTGCCATCAGGAAGAAGCGCGGTTTGCGGACGTCTCGTCATGGTCGCCTCCCCGAAGTGAAGAGCATGGGCCGGATCTCGGCGCTGTCGCGGAGCGATGACAGCGGGCGCACGTAATCCATGTGGCCGCCGAGTGCCGCATAATCGGAAAGTTTGAGCGTGAACTCGATCGGCGCCACCAGCGCCGGCGTCGGCACGTAGCCAAATGCCCCTATCGGCATCTGCGTGACATCGACCATGAAGGTGATGCCGCCGCCGGGCCAGACATAGACAGGTGCGCCGCCGCTGGTGACGCGGGTCAGGGCATCCTTCACCGAGCGCGTCAGCCGCACCGGGTTATCGGTGACGCCGGCGCGCAGCGAGCCGCCGGCGCCCGCCATGAACAGCACGGTGCACAGCGCCGGCTCGCAATTCTCCTGGATGCGCTCGACCGAGAATTTCAGCTCGGCTGGCATCTCCTGCTCGACCGGCCGCAGCGCCTCGTCGAGCACGTAATAGGCCGCGTGTTCGCCGGTGGTCGAGACCATCAGCATGGTCAGCCCCGGCCGCGCCTCCTTCGGATCGAACGGGCCGAGCACGGACAGCGGATCGGAGATTTTGGTGCCGCCCCAGCCGGTGCCGGGTTCGGCGACCTGGAAATAACGCCCGGGCGTCGAGCGACGCCCTTTCATCTTGATGCCAGTGTCGGGAATATCCAATAGCTTGCCGGCCTGGTGCTCCGAGAGCACGCCGGTGATGTGGTCATCGACCACAACGACTTCGTCGACCTTGCCGTGCCATTGCTTGGCGAACATGCCGATGGTGGCCGAGCCGCAGCCGACGCGCATGCGCTCTTCCTGCACGCCGTTGACAACAGGCGCCTGGCCCGCCTGCACCACGACGGTGGCGCCGCCGTCGATCGTAAGTTCTACCGGCTTGCAGTTGGAAAGATCCATCAGCGTGTCGCAGGTGACGCGGCCCTCCTTCTTGGAGCCGCCGGTCAGATGATGCACGCCGCCGAGCGACAGCATCTGCGAACCGTATTCGCTGGTGGTGACATGCCCGACCACCTCGCCCTCTGCGCGCACCGCCGCGGTCTCAGGGCCGAGATAGCGGTCGGTGTCGATCTTCACCTTGACGCCGCAATAGGAGAAGATGCCTTCGGTCACGACGGTGACCATGTCGACGCCGTCGATTTCTGACGACACGATGAAGGGCGCCGGCTTGTAGTCGGGATAGGTGGTGCCGGCGCCGATCGCGGTGACGAAGACATCGCCCTGGTGGACGATCTTGCCGTCCCAGTCGCCGCTCGCCTGGAACGGCACCACGCGCCCGCCATGCTCGAGCGCGCGCGACAGCACGATGTGCGGATCGACGCGCACCAGCCTGCCATCGTGATTGGCATAGCGGTCGCAGGCGCCCGCCGCGCCCGGCTTGATGTAGCACATCACCGGGCAGGCATCGCAGCGGATCTTGTCAGAAGCGGCAACGTCGGCCATCGCGAACAAGCCTGGTGTTGGGAGGCGGCGTTATCATCTCCCCGGGGACATCAATCATCGGGGATATCGTTCGTATACGAATGATCCTGCGCGCAGGTTGTAACCCTGTCAAGCGGGTGCAATCGCGAAAAACCACACCTGCCGAATAAAACCTCATTTGCCTCCCCGCTTTGTCCAGAAAGCGGGCAGCGCAGTGCAGCAAATTGCAGACGGCTTGCACGTTTGTACACAAACGTTATCCTCCGATGCATCGGTCGTAGATTTTGCGATCGCTGATTTTGCAATGCAATCATCGAAACGCTCATAGAGGCCTTAGGGGACCACGAGCCGATGCGCCTGACCGTCAACGGCAGGATTGTTGATGTCGACGCCGCTCCGGACACCGCACTGCTTTACGTGCTGCGCACCGATCTCGAACTGAACGGACCGAAATATGGTTGCGGGCTCGGCGAATGCGGCGCCTGTGCGGTGCTGATCGACGGCGTCGCGGCGCGATCCTGCGTGATCCCGATCGATGGCTGCGTCGGGCGCGACATCGTGACGCTCGAAGGGCTCGGCACGCGCGAGCGTCCCGATCCTGTGCAGCAAGCCTTCATCGCCGAGCAGGCCGCGCAATGCGGCTACTGCCTCAACGGCATGATCATCACGACGAAGGCGCTGCTCACGCGCAATCCGCGTCCGACCGAAAACGAGATACTGGAAGCGTTGCGCTACAATCTCTGCCGCTGCGGCGCGCATATCGAGATCGTCCGCGCGGCGATGCGCGCGGCCGGCCACGAGCTCGAGGCACGCGATTGATGGTCTCGCAGGACAAGCCCGCGCGGCCGCAGGGGTCGCTCTCCGTCGTTCAGCGATCGGATGCGAACGGCGCGTTCGAGACCTTCATCAAGATCACGGCGGATGGCTTTGTCACCGCCTATAACGGCCATGTCGATCTCGGCACCGGCATCCGCACCGCGCTCGGGCAGGTCGTCGCCGAAGAGCTCGACGTATCCTTTGCGCGCGTCGTCGTGGTGCTCGGCGACACCTCGCAGACGCCCAACCAGGGTCCGACGATCGCCAGCGAGACCATGCAGATATCGGCGGTGCCGCTCCGCAAGGCGGCGGCGCAGGCGCGGCTCTTTTTGGCCGCGCGTGCGGCCGAAAGGCTCGACCTATCGAGCGACGAACTCGTAGTCGAGGACGGCCTGATCCGCGGCAAGGACAATCGCAGCGTCACCTATGGCGAGTTGATCGCTGACGAGACGATCCGGCTCGAATTGGCAGACGATGTGCCGGTGAAGACTGTCGATGCCTATTCCGTCGTCGGGCGTTCGGTGCCGCGCGTCGATCTTCCGGCCAAGGCAACCGGCGAACTGGTCTACGTCCACGATGTACGCGTGCCCGGCATGCTGCACGGCCGCGTGGTGCGCCCGCCCTATGCCGGCGTCGACGCCGGACCGTTCGTCGGCACCAGCCTGATTGCAGTTGATGAAAGCTCGGTGCGCAACATTCCGGGCCTCGTCGCGGTGGTGCGGATCGGCGATTTCGTCGGCGTCGTCGCCGAGCGCGAAGAAAACGCGATCAAGGCGGCGGCGCAACTGAAGGTCGCCTGGAAGCCGGCGCCGACGCTGACGAGTCTCGATAACGTCGAGCAGGCGCTGCGCGCCAATCCTTCGACGCCGCGCACGCTGCTCGACAAAGGCGATGTCGACAGCGCAATCAAGAGCGCCGCGAAGCCGATGCAGCGGACCTATCTGTGGCCGTACCAGATGCATGGCTCGATCGGCCCGTCCTGCGCGGTGGCGGACTATCGCGACAGTGTGATCCGGGTCTGGTCGGGCACGCAGAACCCGCACATGCTTCGTGGCGACCTTGCCCTGCTGATCGAGCGGCCGGAGACAGAGATCGAGGTGATCAGGATGGAGGCGGCCGGCTGCTATGGCCGCAACTGTGCCGACGACGTCACGGCGGACGCGCTCTTGCTCTCGCGCGCGGTCGGCCGTCCCGTGCGCGTGCAATTGACGCGCGAGCAGGAGCACGCCTGGGAGCCGAAGGGCACCGCGCAGCTGATGGACGTCAATGGCGGCCTGAACGCGGACGGCAGCGTAGCGGCCTACGACTTTGCCACGCGCTATCCCTCGAACGGCGCGCCGACGCTCGCGCTGCTGCTCACGGGGAGGATTGCGCCGACGCCTGCTGTCTTCGAGATGGGCGACCGCACCGCGATCCCGCCATACGACTACGACCACATGCGCGTGGTCGCCCACGACATGCCGCCGATCGTGCGCGCCTCCTGGTTCCGCGGCGTCTCGGCGCTGCCGAACACCTTCGCGCATGAATCCTATATCGACGAGCTCGCGGCTGAGGCTCACGTCGATCCGATCGAATACCGGCTGCGCTACCTCAAGGACAAGCGCGCCATCGATCTCGTCAACGCGGTCGCCGAGCGCGCCGGCTGGAAGCCACGCCCGGTGCGCGAGGAGAAGGTCGCGGAAGACGACATCGTGCGCGGGCGCGGCTTTGCCTATGCGCTCTACGTCCACAGCAAGTTTCCGGGCTATGGCGCCGCATGGTCGGCATGGATCGCCGATGTCGCGGTCAACAAGGCGACCGGCGACGTCAGCGTGACGCGCGTGGTGGCGGGGCAGGATTCCGGCCTGATGATCAACCCGGACGGCGTGCGCCATCAGATCGAGGGCAATGTCATCCAGTCGACCAGCCGCGCGCTGATGGAGGAAGTTACCTTCGAGCGCGGCGCGGTGACGTCGCGGGAATGGGGCGCCTACCCCATCATCAAGTTCCCCGAGCTTCCGAAGATCGATGTGCTGATGCTGCCGCGGCAGGATCAGCCGCCCCTCGGCGTCGGCGAATCCGCGTCCGTGCCGAGCGCGGCCGCCATCGCGAACGCGATCTATGACGCGACCGGCGTGCGCTTCCGCGAATTGCCGTTCACGCCGGAACGTATCCTGAAGGGATTGCACGGCGAGGAACCGACTGCCCCACCTGCGCTGGCGCCACCACTGCCTGCTCCATCAGAGAAATGGCAAAAACCGTTCGTGAGACGCACCGGCGTGCTTGCCGGCATCGCCGCCGTATGTGCGGCCCTCGTCGGCATCGGCGCGGCCGTGCTGCCGTGGCGCGCGATTGCACCGATCGCGCGTCCTGACGCATCGGTCTATTCGGCCGCGACCATTGCACGCGGCAAGGAGCTTGCCGCGCTCGGCGCCTGCGCGGTGTGCCATACCGCAGCGGACGGAACGCTCAACGCCGGCGGCCAGCCGCTGGAGACGCCGTTCGGCATCATCTACGCGACCAACATCACGCCTGACGTCGAGACCGGCATCGGCGCATGGTCCTATCCCGCCTTCGAGCGCGCGATGCGCGAAGGCATCCATCGCGACGGCCGGCATCTCTATCCGGCTTTCCCCTACCCCCATTTTGCCAAAGCCACCGACGCCGACCTGCAGGCGCTCTATGCCTACCTGATGGCGCAGGCCCCGGTGCGCGCGACGACGCCGGAACACGAACTGAAGTTTCCGTTCAACCTGCGCCCGCTGCTCGCCGGATGGAATGCGCTGTTCCACGAGGCGAAATCGTTCCAGCCCGATCCGACTAGGTCGGAGATGTGGAATCGCGGCGCCTATCTGGTCGAAGGCCTCGGCCATTGCAGCGCCTGCCATTCGCCGCGCAACGCGCTCGGCGCCGAGCTCAAGAATGCCTATCTCGCCGGCGGCTTTGCCGAGGGCTGGGAGGCGCCTGCGCTGACGTCGCTGTCAAAGGCACCGATCCCCTGGAGTGAGGACGAGCTCTACGCCTATTTGCGGACCGGTGAATCCCGCTTCCATGGCGTGGCGGCTGGGCCGATGGCGCCGGTCGTGAAGGAATTGGCCGCACTGCCAGACCGGGACATCCGCGCCATGGCCGTCTATCTCGGCTCTTTCAACGAGACCGCCATTGACGGGCCGGCGCAGGAAGCGATCGCTGTGAAGCTCGAACATGCGACGGCCACAAGCGCGGTTGTGCCCGCCTCCTTCGGCGCCCGCCTCTACCAGGGCGCCTGCGCGGTCTGTCACGAAGTGGGCGGACCGCCTCTGTTCGGCAGCCGGCCCTCGCTGTCCCTGAACAGCAATCTGCACAGCGCGGTGCCGGACAATTTGATCCAGGTGATCCTGCACGGCATCCGCGAACCCGCGACCGGCGACCTCGGTTATATGCCCGGATTCAAGGAAAGCATGACCGACGGCCAGGTCGCCGAACTCGTTTCCTATCTCCGGCGGCAGTTTGCTCCGAACAAGCCGGCCTGGACCGGCATCGAGGCGACCGCTGGCAGGATCAGACAGGGAACACGCTGAGCTGCCCTGCCAGAACCACTGCCACAATCCACTGGTTGGGCAGCTTTTGGCACGCTAAGGTTCCGCCATGACGTTTACGGATATTGCAACCCGAACCTACAACCATGGCTGGCGGCTCGACCCGATCGTGCGCAGCCTGCTCGACACCGATTTCTACAAGCTGTTGATGCTGCAGATGATCCGGGAGTTCTACCCGGACACGCGCACGACCTTTTCGGTGATCAACCGCACCAGTCGGGTCCGGCTTGCCGAGGTGATCGACGAGGGTGAGCTGCGCGCCCAGCTCGACCACGCCCGCACCATCCGCTTCAGCAAGAAGGAGCTGATCTGGCTCGCCGGTAACACGTTCTACGGCAAGACCCAGATGTTCTCGCCGGATTTCATCAACTGGCTTTCGACTTTCCGCCTGCCCGAATATGAACTGCACAAGGTCGATGGGCAGTATGAACTGCATTTCCACGGGCCCTGGACCCACACCACGATGTGGGAGATCCCGGCGCTCGCGATCCTGAACGAATTGCGCTCGCGCGCGGCGATGAAGGGTCAGGGCCGTTTCGCGCTCGACGTGCTCTATGCGCGCGCCAAGGCCAAGCTGTGGGCCAAGGTCGAGCGCCTGCGTAAGCTTGACGGCTTAAAGCTTTCGGACTTCGGCACCCGCCGCCGCCACGGCTTCCTCTGGCAGCGCTGGTGCGTCGAGGCCGTGAAAGAAGGGCTTGGGCCGTCCTTCACCGGCACCTCCAACGTGCTGCTGGCAATGGACAACGACCTCGAGGCGATCGGCACCAATGCCCATGAGCTGCCGATGGTGGCCGCGGCGCTCGCCAATTCGGATGAAGAGCTGCGCTGGGCGCCCTACGCCATCCTCGACCAGTGGCGCCATACCTATGGCGGCAACCTGCTGGTCGCCCTCCCCGATGCCTTCGGCACCAGGGTGTTCCTGCGCGACGCGCCGGATTGGGTCGCCGACTGGACCGGCTTTCGCCCGGACAGCGCGCCGCCGATCGCGGCCGGCGAGGAGATCATCCGATGGTGGAAGCAGAAGGGCCGCGATCCCAGGGAGAAGCTCCTGGTCTTCTCGGACGCCATGGACGTCGATTCGATCGAGGAAAGCTACAGGCATTTCGCCGGCCGCGTTCGCATCAGCTTCGGCTGGGGCACCAACCTCACCAATGACTTCGTCGGCTGCGCG
The DNA here is from genome assembly GCF_000472865.1 of Bradyrhizobium elkanii WSM2783. Lineage (GTDB taxonomy): Bacteria > Pseudomonadota > Alphaproteobacteria > Rhizobiales > Xanthobacteraceae > Bradyrhizobium > Bradyrhizobium elkanii_A. Next base: position 35,809 of record NZ_AXAP01000017.1, read on the forward strand.
CCTGACGGTTCCGCCGACCTCGACCCGATCTCGATCGTCTGCAAGGTAACCTCGGTCGACGGCAGGCCGGCGGTGAAACTCTCAGACAATCCCGAGAAGGCGACCGGTATCCCCTCCGAGGTCGAGCGTTACCTGCGCGTATTCGGCAACGCCGGCCGCGTGCGCGCCGCCGTGCACGTCTAGTTTTGGGCATGATCTCCGCGCAAACACTACGCGTTTGTCGCGCGGGAAAACTGGCTTCCATCTTTCCGGATCAGGCCATAAACCGCACCAATCCCGCCCTCAGCTCGCGAGTTTCAGCATGCCCGCACCCAACCCGCCTGCGTTCGAAACCCTAAGCCTGCATGCCGGACAGCGCCCCGATCCCGTGACGGGATCGCGCGCAGTGCCGATCTACCAGACGACGTCCTACGTGTTCCAGGACGCCGATCATGCGGCGGCGCTGTTCAACCTGGAGCGCGCCGGCCACATCTACACACGAATTTCCAATCCAACGACTGCGGTGCTGGAAGAGCGGATCGCAGCGCTCGAAGGCGGCGTCGGCGCGATCTGCACCGCGAGCGGCATGGCCGCGATGCATCTGGCGATCGCGACGCTGCTCAATGCCGGCGACCACATCGTCGCTTCGGCCTCGCTCTATGGCGGCACCATCAACCTGCTGGCGCACACGCTGCCGCGCTTCGGCATCACGACGACCTTCGTGAAGCCGCGGGCGCTGGACGAATTCCGCGCCGCGATCAAGCCGAATACGCGCCTGGTGATCGCCGAGACCATCGGCAATCCCGGCCTTGAAGTGCTCGATATCCCCGCGGTGGCTGACATCGCGCATGACGCGAAAATTCCGCTGCTCATCGACAACACCTTTGCGACGCCCTATCTCAGCCGCCCGATTGAATTCGGCGCCGACATCGTCATGAACTCGGCGACGAAATGGCTCGGCGGCCATGGCATTGCGATCGGCGGCGTCATTGTCGACGGCGGCGGCTTCGACTGGCATGCGTCGGGCAAATTCCCGCAGCTCACCGAACCCTATGCCGGCTATCACGGCATCGTCTTCGACGAGCAGTTCGGCAAGGCGGCCTTCATCATGCGGGCCCGCACCGAGGGCTTGCGCGATTTCGGCGCCTGCCTGTCGCCGACCAACGCGTTCCAGCTCCTGCAGGGCATCGAGACGCTCGGCGTGCGGATGGATCGGCACATGAGCAATACGCTCGCGGTGCTGGAATTCCTGACCGCGAACAAGGCAGTCGATTGGGTGCTGCATCCGGCGCTGGAAAATCACCCCGACTACGAGCTTGCGAAGAAGCTGCTGCCGCGCGGCGCCGGCTCGATCGTCAGCTTCGGCATCAAGGGCGGACGCGCTGCGGGCAAGAAGTTCATCGAACAGCTCAAGCTGATCAGCCACCTCGCCAATGTCGGTGATGCCAAGACACTCGTGATCCATCCCGCCTCCACCACCCATCAGCAGATGGACGCCGAGCAGCTCAAGGCAGCTGGCATCGGCGAAGAGCTGGTGCGGCTGTCGGTCGGCATCGAGACCGCGCAGGACATCATCGACGATCTCGGCCAGGCGCTTCGCGCGTCGCAGAGGGTTTGAGCCATGCAGCTTTCGGTGAACGGGATTGAGACTTTCGTGGTAACAGGCGGAAAGCTGTTCGATCCTTCGTTGCCCACGGTCGTGATGATCCACGGCGCGGGCTTTGACAGCTCCACCTGGGCGCTGCACAGCCGCTGGTTCGCGCATCACGGCTATTCGGTATTGGCACCGGATCTGCCGGGCCACGGCCGCTCGTCCGGCAAGCCCTTGCCGACGATTGCGGCGATGGCGGATTGGATCGCGGCGCTGCTGCAGGCAGCCGGGGCCTCGAAGGCGAAGCTGATCGGACACTCCATGGGTTCACTGATCGCGCTGGAGACCACGGCGCGGCATCCGGACAAAGTGTCGGCACTGAGCCTGATCGGAACGGCGGCGACGATGACGGTTGGGCCTGATCTGTTGAAGGCGGCGGAGGCCAACGATCCCGCCGCGATCGACATGGTCTCGATCTGGGGCCTCGGCTTCAAGGCCGAACTCGGCGGCTCGCTCGCGCCGGGATTGTGGATGCACCACGGCGCACAGCGCGTGCTGCAGCGTGCGCGACCGGGCGTGCTCTACAACGATCTGAACGCCTGCAATTCATACCAGAATGCGCTGGCCGCGGCGGCGCAGATCAGGGTGCCGGTGACGTTCATCCTCGGCGAGCGCGATCTGATGACTCCAGCAAAAGCCGGCAAGACGCTGGCGGCCGCAACGCCGAACGCGCGCACCGTGGTGCTGCCCGGCGCCGGCCACATGATGATGGTCGAGCAGCCCGACGAACTGCTGGCGGCGCTGCGCGACTGAGATCAGCGCGCTTCTTCCTTCTCCCCTTGTGGGAGAAGGTGGCGCGAAGCGCCGGATGAGGGGTTCTCTCCACGGGCTGCTGTGCTCGCGGAGAGAACCCCTCACCCAAGTGAGTTCGCGGCTGATGGCTGAGCTGCCCTCTCCCACAAGGGGCTCGGGCTTGACCCGGCAATCCATCGCTTCGCAAGAACTCTTTTCTTGATGGATGCGCGGGTCAAGCCCGCGCATGACGAACTGGGGACGACTACCTCGCCGGTTTGCGTTCGATCGGGTGGATGTCGATCGCGCGCAACCGACCCAGGCGCAGCACGTCCATGGCCAGCGTACGGTCGATGCGGTCGCGGTCGAGGGCGCGGATCAGGTCGTCGACGCCGTTGATGTCGAGGCCGTCGAGCTTGATCACGACGTCGCCGGGCAGAAGGCCCGCTTTCGAAGCCGGGCTATCCGGCTCGATCTGCGCGAGCAGCGCGCCCATCTTGTTCTCGACGCCGGCGAGCACGGCATGGCGCCGCGGGATCGGCGCGGTCTGGCCGGCGACGCCGATGAAGGCGCGGCGGACATAGCCGTGGCGGATGATCTCCGACAGCACGAACTGCGCGGTGTTGCTCGCGACCGCAAAGCAGATGCCCTGCGCGCCGTTGATGATCGCGGTGTTGATGCCGATCACCTGCGAATTCGACGACACCAGCGGGCCGCCGGAATTGCCGGGGTTGAGCGCGGCATCGGTCTGGATCACGTCCTCGATCGTGCGCCCGCTGACCGAGCGGATCGAGCGCCCGAGCGCCGACACCACGCCAGCGGTGACCGTCGATTCAAAGCCGAGCGGATTGCCGATCGCGACCACGAGCTGGCCGCGCCGGAGTTGCTTGGAATCGCCGAGCGAGGCGTAAGGCAGATCGCGCGCGCCATCGGCCCGCAACAATGCGAGATCGGTGTCGGGATCGACGCCGAGCACGTGCGCGTCGGTGACGAAGCCCTCGGTGTCGCGCAGGCGGATCTCTTTCGACGAGCCGACCACGTGACTGTTGGTCAGCACGAAGCCATCGGGCGAGATGACGATGCCGGAACCGAGCCCGCCGCGCTCACGCGGTGTTCGCACTTTCGGCCCGGTCTCGACGCGCACCACCGCGGGGCCGACGCGTTCGGTCACGTCGATCACGGCGTTGGAATAGGCATCGAGCAACGCCCGGTCGTCGGCCGGGGTAGCTTCGGTCGTTCGCGGTGACCGCGCGTCACCGGCGTTATTTGAGGTGATATCCAACATGGTGAGGGTTCCTTCGGCTCATTCAAATGGGAGCCGAGTTCCTCCTGCGCAAGGTGCCCGTGCCGGGCTCAGACCTGCCCAAACGGCTAGGGCGCCGGAGCTCTTTCCGCTCGGTCGGGACGCAGCCCGGGTGAAGCGCCAGCGTAACCCGGGACCTGTCGTGGCCGCGGATATGGATATCCCGGGTTACGCGTTCCGCTCCACCCGGGCTACGACTTCCTGCTAGGGCGCCCGCCGCAAGCTGCCCCCGCGCGCCCTGACGTGATCAAGCAATGACCAATCGCCCTGCTGCAGCGTGTGGCCCTTCGGGAAGGGGGCGCGGAGCTCGTAGCCGAGCGAGCGCAGCACGCGGTCGTCGCGGTAGTAGCATTGCAGGACCACGCGAACGAGCGTTGCCGCGGGGACTCCGCCGGTCGCGCGGAATTCCTTTGCGACCTGGTCGCGCTGCGCTGTGTCGAGCTCGGCGAGCGGCTTGCCGGCCAAGCGCGCGAGATGGTCGAGCGCGGCGCGCACCGGCTCGGTGTCGCGGCCAAGCGTTGCGAGGATGTCAGCCTGGATGGCCCGATCGTCGGCGCCGGGCACCTTGTACTCGGCACTCTCGGGAATGATCATCGCGGCGATCGTCCTGAGATCGTCGCGCTGGGTTTGGGTGAGCGTTTCGGCTGACATCGCTTCCTCAATCGAACAAATTGGCAAGGCGCTGCTTCATCTGGTCGGCGACGTAGAGCGCGATCGCCTGGATAGTCGAGGTCGGGTTGACGCCGCCTGAGGTGACGAAGACGCTGCCGTCGACGATGAACAGGTTCTTCACGTCATGCGACCGCCCCCACTCGTTGACCACGGAGCGCGCAGGGTCCGTGCCCATCCGCGCGGTGCCGAGCAGATGCCAGCCGCCCCACGGGATCGGGCTATTGGTACAGATATCGGTCGCCCCGGCGGCCTCGAGAATCTCGCGGCCGCGCGCCAGCCCATGCTCCATCATCTTCCGGCTGTTCTCGCTGATCGTGTAGTCGATCTTCGGGGCGGGAATGCCGTGGCTGTCCTTCAACACGGGATCGAGCGTGACACGGTTGTGCTCCTCGGGAAGATCTTCGCAGATCGCGGAGACCGCGAGGCGGTGGCCGTTGAGCCTGCGGAAGACGTGGTGATGGTCCGCCCCCCACGGCAGAATGCCCTTCTGCTCGCTGGCGACGGCCTCGAACACCGGCCCTGCGCCGCGGCCGAACTGGATGCCGTAACCGCGGACGAAGCCGCGCGAGAGGTCGGTGTCGTAGAACTCCTTGCTCCACAGGCAAGTCGGCGGCGCGCGGTTGCTGTCGGTCGGCTCCTGCACGAAGCCGTAGATCTGCGCATAGGGATGGAACATCAGGTTCTTGCCGACCAGGCCTGATGAATTGGCGAGGCCGTTCGGGAAGCGGCCGGAGACGGAGTTCAAGAGCAGCCGCGGCGTGCCGACGCCGTTGCAGGCGATGATGACGACCTCGGCCGGCTGAAACTGCTCGACACCGTCCTTGTCGTAATAGACGACGCCGGACGCCATGCCGTGCTCGTTGGTCAGGATCTCGCGCACGCGGCAATGCGTCTTGATTTCGACGCCGGCGCGGATCGCATGCGGCCAATACGTGATGTCGGTCGAGGCTTTCGCGCCTTGCGCGCAGGCCGGGGTGCAATGGCCGAGATTGATGCAGCGCGCCCTGCCCTCGTAGTCCATTGTCGCGACCGTGGTATCCGACGGCCACCAGTGCCAGCCAAGCTTGTTCATGGCCTTGCCGATCAACGGACCGGAAAGTCCGAGCGGCTGCGGCGGCATTGGCGGGTGCGTCAATGGCGAAAGCGGATCGCCTGACAGGCCCGATACGCCCATCATCCGGTCATTCTCTTCGAAGAACGGCGTGAGTGCATCGTAGTCGATCGGCCAGTCATCGGCGACGCCGTCGAGCGTTTTCACCTTGAAATCGGACGGATGCAGCCGCGGCCAATGCGCTGTGTACATCACGGTCGAACCGCCGACGGCGTTGAAGTTGACGACCTTGATCGGCGAGTTGTCGTCGTTGATGGGATAATCTTCGGGCCGCCCGCGGACATTCGGGCTGGTCGACCAGTCGCCATAGAACTTGGCCTCCCAGTCCCGCCCGGTGCTTGGATAGTCCGCGGGATTCATCCAGCCGCCCTGCTCCAGGCAGAGGATGTGCATTTTCGTCTCAGCCAGCGACCACGCCACCGCAGCGCCGGACGCGCCGGCGCCGATGATCAGGACGTCAACGGGATCCCGATGCACGAGTGCCTCCCCAATTTCATCGCCGCGCGACGCGCGATCGTTGTTTTCTTGTCATGAGACGATAGGGGAAAACCGGATGCGGAGTAAAGCGGCAGGTCATTGCACGCGCGGCACGATCATCACGTCGAGCCCGCGGATTTCGTCCGGCGTTGCGGATCGCGTCATCGCGCCCGGCGCTTCCACCAGCACTTGCACCCGCAGGCGCTTGTTGACCACGTTCCTCGACTGAACGGGGAAGGTTTCGGAACGGGTGTCATTCGGACCCGGCACGCCGTAGGTCATAATCGAGCCGATCACGTCGCCTTGCTCGGTCTTCACGACAAGGCGAGCACCGAACGGCAACGGACCGGTTACGACCTTGAGCCGGACTGCCTCATTCGGGCCGGGATCGCGCGGCGCCAGCAGCTCGGTCATCTTCCGGTCCTGCGCCGAGGCAAGGCCCGCGCCGGCGAGGCTTGCGAGAAGGAGGGCGATAGAAAATTTGTGTCGCATGTAAAGGCCTCGGCAGGATGACGGTGGTTCGGATTGTCATCCGCTTTTGGGCACGATCATGGTCGGGCGCGAACATTCGTAGGATGGGTAGAGCGAAGCGAAACCCATCCCTTGCGCATTGGCGATCGAAGCCGATGGGTTTCGCTTCGCTCTACCCATCCTACAAACTCAAACCTACCACGCATCGATACAGGGGCGCTTGCGGTGGGTGCGCGGCGCGGGTTTCGGCACCGAGCGCAGGCCTGACATGATCCAGTGGCGGGTTTGCGCGGGATCGATCACCTCGTCGATCTCGAGCACGGAAGCGATCGAGACCGCCTTGCCGTTGGCATAGAGCTCGGCCACCTTGGCCTGGTAATATTTTTCGCGTTCGACCGGATCCTCGATCGCTTCCATCTCCTTGCGGAAGCCGAGCCGCACATAGCCTTCCAGGCCCATGCCGCCGAACTCGCCGGTCGGCCAGGCCACCGTGAAGAACGACGCGTGAAAGCCGCCGCCGATCATCGACTGCGCGCCGAGGCCATAGCCCTTGCGCAGCACGATGCCGAACAGCGGAACGGTGAGACTCGCGCCGGTGACGAACATGCGCGAGACGTGACGCACGATCGCGGTCTTCTCGGCTTCCGGCCCGACCATGAAGCCGGGTGTGTCGCAGAGCGAGATGATCGGGATGTCGAAGGCGTCGCAGAGCTGCATGAAGCGCGCGGCCTTGTCGCCGGCGGGCGCATCGATCGCGCCGCCGAGATGTTTCGGATTGTTGGCGATCAGGCCGAACGGCTTGCCTTCGATGCGGATGAAAGCGGTGATCATGCCGACGCCAAAGTCGCGGCGGATTTCGAGCACCGAGCCCTCGTCGGCGAGGAGATCGATCACCTTGCGGATGTCGTAGACGCGCAACCGGTTCTCCGGGATCGCGCGGCGCAGCAGCCGCTGGTCCGGCGCCTTCCAGTCGCCGGTCGCGCCCTGGAAGTAGGACAGGTATTTTTGCGCGGCGACGGTCGCCTCCGCCTCATCCTCCACGAGGATGTCGATGACGCCGTTCGGCGCCTGAAACGACACCGGGCCGACCTCGGCCGGATGATAGACGCCAAGCCCGCCGCCCTCGATCATCGCCGGCCCGCCCATGCCGATCGACGCGTTCTTCGTCGCGATGATGACATCGCAGCAGCCGAGCATGGCGGCGTTGCCGGCAAAGCAATAGCCGGAGACCACGCCGATAACAGGCACGAGGCCCGAGAGCCGCGCGAACTGCACGAAGGATGGACCATCGAGCCCGGTCATGCCGAGCCGGTCGGTATCACCCGGGCGCCCGCCGCCGCCCTCGGCATAGAACACCAAAGGCAATCGCCACTGCTCCGTCAGCGAGAGCATGCGGTCGATCTTCTTGTGGTTCATATGGCCCTGCGTGCCCGCGAGCACGGTGTAGTCGTAGGCGATCACCATGCAGCGCGCGGCTTCCCCGCCGAACTTGTCGGCGTTCACGGTGGCGACGCCGGTGATCAGGCCGTCGGCCGGCGTGTTGCGAATGAGATCGTCGACCTTGCGCCGACGGCGCTGCGCGGCGATGGCGAGCGAGCCGTATTCGACAAACGAGCCCTCATCGACGAGATCGGCGACGTTCTCGCGCGCGGTGCGCTGGTTGGTCTTACGCCGGCGCTCGACGGAAGCTGGCCGGTTCTCATCCAGCGTGATCGCGTGGCGGGCGATCACCTCGGCGAGATCGGGACGGATGTAGTCGAGATCGATCTCCGCTTCCTCGGCGATATGGTGGCTGTCGACCTCGGCAGGCTCGATGAACAGAATCGCCTCGCCATGCATCAGCGTGACGCCGACGCCACCGGCGATCTTCGTCACCCTGCCGCCATGCGGCGCGGTGACGAGATGCTCCATCTTCATGGATTCGAGCACTGCGATCTGCTGGCCCGGACGGACGAGATCGCCCGCGGCGACATCGATTGCAACGATGGTTCCCTGCAGTGGTGCCGGGACGGCGACGGAGCCTTCCGGGCCGGCCTCGCCCGTCGACTGTCCGACCAACGCAGCAGCGCCGCCGTTGACCTCAACCAGCACCGGTTCATCGGCCTCCTTCGCCGCGGCGACCAGCGAGCCGGCATGTGCATCGATGAAATTGGTGCTGACCCGGTTGGCGGCAAAATCCGGATGCGCGAGGATCGCGCCGAGGAACGGGATGTTGGTGGCGACGCCGCCGATGCGGAATTCGCGCAGGGTGCGGAGCGCTTTCTGAACGACGTCGGCCCAATTCGCGCTCGGCGAATGCACGATCACCTTCGCGAGCAGGGAATCGAAAGCGGCGCTAGTCTTGTACCCCGTATAACCAAAGGTATCGACCCGCACGCCCGGGCCGGATGGCAGGTCGAACACCGACAGCGTCCCACCGGTCGGCTTGGTCTCGCCCTTCTCGTTCATCACTTCCATGTTGACGCGGAGCTGCATCGCAAAGCCGCGCGGCGACGGGATCGCTGCCTGCGCCAGACCGAGCGAGGCCAGCGTCGCGCCGGAGGCGACGGCAAGTTGCGCCTTGACGAGATCGATGCCGAGCACCTCCTCAGTGACGGTGTGCTCGACCTGCAATCGCGGATTGGCCTCGATGAAGGCGAAGGCGCCCTCGCCTTCACGTGCCTCGTCGTCGACGAGGAATTCGAAGGTGCCGAGATTGTCGTAGCGCGCGGCGGCTGCCAGCTTCTTCGCGGCTTCGATGATGCGCGAGCGCTGGGCCTCGCTCAGCGACGGGCTTGGCGCCACCTCGATCAGTTTCTGGTTGCGCCGCTGGATCGTGCATTCGCGCTCCCACAAATGGCTGATCTGACCGGAGCGGTCGCCGATGATCTGCACCTCGATATGACGCGCTTTTCGGATCAGCCGCTCGACATAAACGCCGTCGTTGCCGAAGGCGGCCTTGGCCTCGGACTGGCAGCGCGCATAGGCCTGTTCCAGCTTGGCGGCGTCATCGACGATGCGCATGCCGCGCCCACCGCCGCCGGCAATCGCCTTGACCATGACGGCGCCGCTGGGGCCGAGCGAGGCGAAGAAGGCTTGGGCCTCCTCCAGACTGGTCGGACCGCTGGTGCCTGATATGATCGGCACGCTGCAGCTTTTCGCCAGCGCCTTGGCTTTCGCCTTGTCGCCGAACAGCTCCAGCGCGTCCGGCGACGGTCCGACAAAGGTGATCCCCACCTCCGCGCAGCGCCGCGCCAGCGCCGCGTTCTCGCTGAGAAAACCATAGCCGGGATGCAGCGCATCGCATTTCGCAGCCTTGGCGGCGCCGATCACCGCTTCGATATCGAGATAGGCGCGCGCGCCGCGGCCCGGAATCTCGTGCGCCTCGTCCGCCGCGCGGAGATGCCGCGACGTCGCATCATCGGCCGGATAGATCGCGACGGTGGCAAGACCGCTTTCGCCGGCGGCGCGGGCGATACGGATGGCGACCTCGCCCCGATTGGCGATCAGCACTTTCTTGAATGACATGAACGTTTCCGTGAAAACTCTAGATCAGGCCGCGAGCTTCCACCTCTCCCCGACGGGGAGAGGTCGGCGCGCAGCGCCGGGTGAGGGGCAGCAGGTCCCACGAGAAAGCGTACCCCCTCACCCGGATCGCATCTTGCGATGCGATCCGACCTCTCCCCGCTGGGGAGAGGTGGGGTACCTTCGACGAGGCACCAACGCAGTCCAATCATGCTCTATCGATCCTTCATGGTCGGATCGAGCACGATGCGCAAGGATTCTCCGAGCGCGTTGAAGGCCAGCGAGACCACCAGAATGGCGAGCCCGGGTGCGTACATCTGCTCCGGCGCGATCTCCATATATTGGTAGGCGCGCGCCAGCATCGCGCCCCAGCTCGGGTTCGGCGGCTGGATGCCGAGACCGAGGAAGCTGAGGCTTGCTTCCGCCAGCAGCGCCGCGGCCAGCAGCAAGGTCACCTGCACGATGACGGGCTGCAGCGTGTTCGGCAGCACATGCCGCCACAGGATATGCCAGGCCGGCGCGCCGAAGCACCTGGAGGCATCGACATACAGCTCCTGCCGCACCACCAGCGTCCGCGCACGGACAATGCGGGCGAGCGCCGGAAACATCACGATGCCGACCGCGATCATGCCGTTGGTGAGCCCGATGCCGAGCGCGCCGGTCACCGCGATCGCCAGCACGATTGCCGGGAACGACAGGAAGGTGTCGATGATCCGGCTGATGATATCGTCGGTCCAGCCGCCGAAGAAGCCGGCGACCAGCCCGACCGGCAGGCCGATGGCGACCGCCACGGAGACCGCGAGCACGCTGGCGTAGACGGTCGCCGGCGCGCCGTAGATCAGGCGGCTGAAGATATCGCGACCGAGATCGTCGGTGCCGAGCAGATGCGCCGGGCCCGGCGGCGCCAGCATGTTGTTGACGTCCTGCGCGGTCGGAGAATAGGGCGCGATCCACGGCGCGCCGATCGCGACGATGACGAGCGCCAGCAGCACGAGGATCGCAAGCGCGGCCCGCAGATCTCCGGCCAGCCAGCGCAGGAAACGCCGCATCCGGGTCGGCTTGGCAGGCAGTCGCGCAGAGGCCAGCGCGAGGTCGGTCATTGCTCGATCCTCGGATCAATGGCGGCGCAGAGCAGATCGGTGATCAGGTTGACCAGGATCACCACGATCACCATCGTGAACACGACGCCCTGCACGATCGGGAAATCGCGCTGGATCGCGCCGCGCACGATCAGGCTGCCGAGACCGGGAATGGCGAACACCGCCTCGATGACGACGGTCGCGGCCAGCATCCGGTTCACCAGCAGGCTGATGATGGTGAAGAGGTTGACGCTGACGTTCTTCAGCCCGTGCTGCCAGAGGATGCGGCTCATCGACAATCCCTTGGCGTGCAGCGTCCGCACATATTGCGACGACAGCACTTCCAGCAGCGAGCCGCGGAGCTGGCGCGCTACTTCGGCCATGCCATAGGCCGCGATCGCAATCCCCGGCAACAGCGCGTGCCTGATCGCCTCGATCGGAGACGCCGTGAAGGATTTTGCGCCGGTCGCCGGCAGCCAGTTGAGCCTGAGCGAGATTTCGGCGACCAGGATCATCGCGAGCCAGAAGCCGGGAATGGCGACGCCGAGCGAGGCGATCATGCTGACGGCCTTGTCGACCCAGCCATTCGGCTTGATCGCCGCGATCACGCCCATCGGAATGCCGGTCAAGAGCGCGAGGATCAGAGCGATCACCACGATCAGAAGCGTGTTCGGAAAGGCGCGGCCGATCGAGGTTGCGACCTGCTCGCCCGTCAATAGCGATTGCGAGAGGTCGCCCTGGACGACATTCCCGAGCCAGACGGCATATTGCACCAGGAACGGCCGATCGAGCCCGTAGATGCTGCGGATCTCGGCAATCCGCGCATCCGAGGCGTTGTCGCCCGCGAGCGTCACCGCGATGTCGCCGGGCACGAGCTTCAGCAGCGCGAACACCATGAAGGTCGCGAGCACGATCACGGGCAGCGCCTGCAGCAGGCGGCTGCCTACAACCCTGACCGGACTGCGTCGCGCCATGTTCCTCAGCTCTCCAGCCAGACGTCGTCGTATTTCGGCTTGCCGAGAAGGTTCGGCCGATAACCCTGCACCTTCTTGTTCGTCGCGACCAGCTCGAATTGGAAGGCGAGCGGCGCGACGAAGGCGTTCTCCATCACGAGCCGCTGCACGGTGGCGAAGGCCTTGCGGCGCTGCTCGATGTCTTCTGATGCCCGCGATTCCTTGATCGCGGCCTCGAGTTCCGGCGGCACCGGCGCGCGGCCGGCATTGTAATAGGCGTCCTTGGTAAACATCAGCGAATAGGTCAGGCTCGGGTCCGGCCGCCCGGTCCATGCCGACAGCAGGCCGGAGCCGCGCTTTTCGCTGGCGAAAAAGGCGGCGGACGCTTCCGCGATCGGCGCGTTCGAGAACCGCGCGGTCATGCCCGCCTTGCGGAGCTGCTCGATCAGGATTTCCTGGCGCTGCACCGAGTCCTGATCGGGATAGCCGAGGAGATCGAGCGTGAGACCATCCTTGAAACCGGCTTCCGCGAGCAGCTTGCGCGCTTTGTCGGGATCGTAGGGGTAGAGCGCGGCGACCGATTTATCGTAGGCCCAATGTGCCTTCGGCAGGTTCATGTAGGCAGGCTCCGCCAGCCCGGCGAGCGCCGCCTTCACGAAGGACTCGCGGTCGATCGCAAAGTTGAGGGCCTGGCGGACCTTTGGATTGTCGAAGGGCGGCTTGGCCCAGTTCAGGAAGATCTGCAGGACATAAAGCGTCGGCCCGCTCACGACCTTGATGCTGCTGGCGCGATCGAGGATGGCCTTCTGGCGCGGCGGCAGTTGATAGATCAGGTCGTTCTGTCCGGCGGTGACGGAACGCGCACCGGTGGTGAGTTCCGGGATGATCGAAAACTCGATGCCGTCGGGAAGAGGACGGTTCGGCTTCCAGTATTTCTCGTTGCGCTTGACGACGATGCGCTCGCCATCCGCCCAGCTAATGAACGCGTAGGCGCCGGCGCCGACCGGCTTGCGCGCGACGGTGCCGCCTTCGGCCGCCTTCAGCGCTGATGGCGAGACCATCATGCCGGCGCGGTCGGAGAGGATGAGGGGCAGCGCGGTGTCGGGCGTGCTCAGCTGCAGCGTAACCTGCGTCGGACTGGTGACCTCGACCGAAGCCACGGAAGCAAGATCGGCCTTGATGTTGGACTTCTGGTCGCTCTTGTTGCGCTCGAGGTTGAATTTCACGGCTTCCGCATCGAGCGGCGTGCCATCGTGAAACGTGACGCCGGTACGGATGTTGAGCACCAAGGTGTTCGGATCTATGAACTTCCAGCTCTCGGCAAGGCCGGGCTTGGGCGCCAGCGTCTCGAAATCCCACTCAATCAGGGTGTCGTACATCGTGAACAGAAAGGCGTGATCGGAGCCGGCTCCGCCGGTGGCCGGATCGAGGCTCGAAGGATTGGCGGGCGCCGAGATGCGCAAGGTGCCACCCCGCTTCGGGGCGACATCCGCCCACGCACGGCCACCGAGCGTCACGCCGGCTATCGCCGCCGATGTCAGCGCGATGGCCTCGCGTCGCGTCATCTCTGTCATGTCATCTCCTCCCGGCAATTCTTGTTAGTTTGGTGCGAAATTTGGATGGTCGGCGAAGTGGCAGGCGACCCAATGGTCAGGCTGAAGCTCGCGCCAGTCCGGCGTCTTCTGAGCGCAGAGCGCCTGCGCGTAGGGGCAGCGGGTGCGGAAACGGCAGCCCGAGGGCGGATCGATCGGGCTCGGAATTTCTCCCTGCAGCATGATGCGGCTGCCCTGCCGCAATGATGACGGCAATGGCCGCGGCTCGGCCGACAAAAGCGCCTGCGTGTAGGGATGCAGCGGATGCTCGGAGACGCGCTCGGTCGGCCCAAGCTCGACGAAGCGGCCGAGATACATCACGGCGATGCGCTCGCTGATGTGGGAGACCACCGCGAGATCGTGGGTGATGAAGACATAGGTGAGACCGAGTTCGCGCTGCAGGTCGGCGAAGAGATTGAGCACGTCGCCACGAATGGACATATCCAGCGCAGCCACCACCTCGTCGCAGACGATCAGCTTCGGCTTCAGCGTTAGCGCCCGGGCGATCACCACGCGCTGCTTCTGCCCGCCGGAAAGCTGGTGCGGATAGCGCTCGCCGACGTCCTGTGGCAGGCCGACGCGGTCTAGCGCCTCTCTCGCCTGCCACTCGCGCTCAGCACCGGTGCCGACGCGTGCAAGCACGAGCGGTTCCAGCACCGACGAGCGGATGGTCATGCGCGGATTGAGCGCCGCATTCGGATCCTGGAAGATGATCTGGTAGTCGCGGCGGTGGCTTTGAAATCTCTTCCGCGGCAGCGCCAGCGGATCGATTCCCGCATGCCGGATCGCGCCCGCGCTCGGCTTGAGCAGGAACACGAGCGCGCGGCCGATCGTGGTCTTGCCTGAGCCGGATTCACCGATGATCCCAAAGGTCTCGCCGCGGCGGACGTCGAAATTGACGCCATCAACCGCCTTCACGGTGGCACGGCGATCGCTGGTCTGAAACCGCACTTCGAGGTCTCGCACCGAGACGATCGTGTTCTGCGTGATATCGGGAGCAAGCGGCATCATGGCCTGCCCGCCATCGCGGTGATCGGCGCCGATGCCGCGTGCTGCAGCGCGCCCGGCAGATCGAGCTCGCGGAAGCGCCAGCAGCGTACCTTGCGGCCGCCTCCGGCGTCGAGCAATTCCTGCTCTGCCTCGCAGCCCTGTGCCGCATGGGCGCAGCGCGCGCGAAAGCGGCAGCCGTTTGGCATATCGACGATCGAAGGCACACGGCCCGGGATCGACGGCAGCCGGCCGTGGCGCGGACTCAGGTGCGGCAGCGAACGCAACAGGCCCGAGGTGTAGGGATGCAGCGGCCGGACCAGCGCGTCGTCGACCGGGGCGTCCTCAATCACCTCGCCGGCATACATCGTGATCATCCGCGTGCAGGTCTCGGCGACCACGCCGAGATCATGGGTGATCAGCATCAGCGCAGTGTTCGAGGTCTCGCTGAGCTCGCGGAGCAGCTCCAAAATCTGTGCCTGTACGGTGACGTCGAGCGCCGTCGTCGGCTCGTCCGCGATCAGAAGCTGCGGGCCGCAGATCAGGGCGGCTGCGATCATCACGCGCTGGCGCATGCCGCCGGAAAGCTGATGCGGATAGTCGTCGATCCGCCGCTCGGGCGAGGCGATGCCGACCCGGCGCAGCATCTCGAGTGTCTTCGCCCTCGCCTCTTCCTTGCCGGCGCCGGTATGAACGCGCAGCGTCTCGGCAATCTGGTGGCCGACGGTGAAGACGGGATCGAGCGCGCTCATCGGCTCCTGGAAGATCATGGCGATCCGACGTCCGCGGATCGCGCGCATCGCCCGCGCGCTGCAGGAGACGAGGTCTGTGCCGTCGAACAGGATCGAGCCGTCGAGGCCGGCGAGATTGCCCGGCAACAGCCGCAGGATCGAAAGGCCGGTGATGGTCTTGCCGCAGCCGCTCTCGCCGACGATGCCGACGCGCTCGCCGGGCGCGATATCGAAATCGATCTTGCGCGTCGCCTGCCAGACGCCGACCGAGGTCTTGAAGCGGATGCCGAGGCCGCGCACCGACATCAGCGGCGGCGCAGCGCCGGCCGCGGCTTCCGATCGGCCCTTTCTTGGTGCAGCCGTCGGCATCAACCCGCCGCCTGCTTCTTTTTCACGAGTTCTTCTTCCATCAGCATCTTGGTTCCGATGATGCCGTCGCGCTCAAGCTGCTCGATTTCGGCCTCCGACAGGCCAAGCATGCCGGAAAGAACCTCGTGGTTGTGCTCGCCCAGCGTCGGCGGTATCCGCCGGATCGGGAACGGGTGCGTGCTTTCACGAAACGGCATCGACGGCTGCGGATGCTTTCCGATGAAAGCGCGATTGACCTCCTGGATGAAGCCGCGCGCCTGAAGCTGTGGGTCACGCAGGAGATCGATCGGCAGCCGCGCCACGCCGGCGGCAACGCCTGCGGTCTGCAGCAGGTTCATCGCCTCTTCCGCATCGCGTCCGGCGGTCCAGGCCGCGATGGCCGCTTCGATCTCGCTTTCGATCCGTCGCCGGCCGGCGGCAGTCTTCAGCGTTTCGTCACTGGCCCAGTCGGCGCGTCCGAGCAGTGTTGCGAGCCTCAGCCACATCGCGTCGCTGGACGCGGCAATCACGATCCAGTTGTCTTCGCCCGCACAGCGGAAGCAGCCATGCGGCACGAAGTCCGGGTGACGACTGCCGTATTTGGTCGGCGGCTTGCCATCGATCGACTGCGCGATGATCCAGGGCGCGGCGAACGGCATCATGCACTCGATCTGCGCAAGGTCGATGAACTGGCCCTTGCCGGTCAGCTTCGCATGGATCAGTGCGGTGAGCACTGCGGCGCAACCGTTGAGGCCGCCGACGGCGTCGCCAAAGGCGGTGTGGCTCATGACCGGCGGCCCGCCGGCATCGCCGACCACGCTCGGCAGCCCCGAGCCTTGCTCCAGGGTGGAGCCATAGGCGCGGCAATCGCGATGGACGCTGCCCGCGCCGAAGGCCGACATCGACATCATCACGAGCTTCGGGTTCAGCTTGCTGAGCACGTCATAGCCGAGCCCGAGTTTCGGCAGCACCTCGACCGAGTAATTGTCGACGACGAGGTCCGCATCCGCGAGCAACCGTTTGGCAAGACCGAGCCCTTGCGGCCGTGTCAGGTCGAGCGTGATGGCGCGCTTGTTGCGGTTCATGATGCAATAGCGCACCGACTTCTCGTACATCTTCTCCAGTACATAGGCCGGCCGCCGGTCGACGCCGCGCCACCAGTCCGGATATTGGATCGCCTCGATCTTGATGACGTCGGCGCCGAGATCGGCGAGCGTGCGGGTGCAGATCGGGCCGGCCCAGCCCATCGAGAAGTCGATCGCGCGGACGCCCTCGAGCGGCAGGCGGTTCGGCCTGCTCCGCTCCGGCAGCGGCACACGCGGCGGCGTCTCGATCTGTTGCTGTTCGCCGATGGCGGGAACCTTGCCGGCGCGGCGCGGCGGCGTGCCGGTTAACCGCTGCATGCAGCCGGCGGAAAATCCGCGCTCCTCGCCGATGGTGACGGGCACGATCGCGCCACGCGCCCGCTTCTCCTCATCGGCAATCAGCTCGGCGATTTCGGGCACCGGCACGATCGGGATCTTTCGTTTCAAGCCTTCGGCAAACCATTCCTGCGCGGTACGCTGCTTCAGGCGCGGCAGGAATTTGGCTTCGATCGCCTCGACATGCTGCAATCGATCGACGCCGAGGAACAGCTTTGGATCGTCGCGCAGCTCGAGCAGTCCCAGCATCTCGCAGAACGAGCGCCATTGCGCAGGGGTCACCGTGGTGACGCCGAGCCAGCCCTGCTTGGTTTCGTAGATTCCGACCGGAAAGGTCGGCCAGAAGCGGTTGACGCCGATCCGCCGCATGATATCGCCGCGGGAAAACGACTCGAACATGATGTATTCGGTCACGGCGATGGTGGATTCGAAGATGCTCAGGCGGCTCGCGCGCCCGCGCCCGTCCTGCATCCGGCCCAGCACCGAGGATGACGCAGCGATAAAGCCCCACAGCCCGGCCAGAATGCCGGTCTGGAAATCCGGCGCGTGCATCGGCGGCCCTTCGGTCGGCCCCACCAATTTGATCAGCCCGGTCAGCGCGCGAATGGTCGAGTCGGTTGCGGCAAAGCTGGCGTAAGGACCGACATCGCCGAACCAGTCAGCTTCGAGATGGATCAGGCCGGGATGCTTCTCCTTGATGGCGGGGAGATCGAGGGACGGACAATCCGCCGCATCGATATCGCGGCCGTCGAGCAGGATGTCGCAGGACTCGATGAGTTCCGTCAGGCGGGACGACGCGCTGGCATCCCAGCGATCGAACACGACGCTCGACTTGTTGAAGTTGAGGAACGCGAACCAGGCGCTCTCTCCTTTCGGAGTGAACGGCGCCGCGCGGCGAAGCGGATCGCCCGCTGGAGGCTCGACCTTCTGCACGCTGGCGCCGAAATCGGCGAACAAACGCGCGCAATAGCTGATCGCAGCCGCGCTCCCGATCTCGACAATCCGCAGATGCGACAACGCGCCCATCACGTTTCCTTAAGACCCCGCATGGCCAGCGCGAACGACGCACCGGCTCATTTTTTGTTGCGAACATCAAACCTTGCGGGCGCGATGATGCAAGCGGAAAATTCTCCCGCGTTGCGGAATTCGCTTTGACGTGCTTGCGCTTAGCGACAGTCGAATTGCGCTTCGAACCAATTTCCGAGCGAAGTCGAAAGCGGTTGCCACATGCGCTGGAAGTGCGAGAGTTTCGCAGCGCTACCGCGATAGATCACGCGCAACTCCTGTTCAATCGCAGGAAGATCGACGCCGGTGACACGACCTTCGCTGACGATCGTGCGTCCATCGACAACAACGTCCTTGAGCAGCGACGCATTGCCGCGCGCGAACAAAAGCTCGAGTGGATCGACCGGCACGATCTGGTCGCGATCGAGCCGATCGAGATCAAGTGTGACGAAATCGGCCGGCGCACCTGGCGAAAGCTCGCCGCTTTCCGGCGCGCCGGTCGCGCGGCGGCCGTTGCGGATCGCGAGCGCGAAGAATTCGGCCGGCGTCCAGGTCCGCTTGAATCCTGTGCCGCCGTGCATCATCTGCACCAGCCGCATCTCGCGCAGCACGTCGTCGTCCTCATCGAGCGCGAGCCCATCGACACCAACGGTCACGGCACAGCCGCATCTGTGCGCGGCGGCGATCGGCGCAAGGCCGGAACGCAGATGCATGTTGGAGCTGAAATTGGTGACAATGCGCGCACCGGAAGCGGCGATCATGTCCAGCTCGTCGGGGCGCGCATGGATGCAATGCGCGAGCGTCAGGCGTTCGGAGAGAAAACCGATGTCGCGGAGATAGCGGACGATACCGTCAGGAAAATGCTGGTCCGCCCACGCGCGCTGGTAGATCGTCTCCAACAGATGCATGTGAATGCGGCGGCCGGTCAGCGCGGAATTTTCGGCGACGGCCTCCAGCAACGGTTTGGAACACCATTGCACACCGGCCGGGCCGAGCTGCACGTCTATCTTTGGGCCGGCAATCGCCGCGGCAATTGCGTCGGTCAGTTCGATATAGGCCTTCGGCGACATCGGCGCGCGGACGAACAGGTCCTCGATCGTCTTGCGGTCGTCACCGGATAGATTTGCGAGCACCGGCTCGGCGTCGCCATAGACGACCGGATTCTGGTCGCGCACGGCGATCGCAAAGGCGATGCGGATGCCGACGTCGGAAGCGGCGCGCGCGATCTCTTTGGCTTCCTCCACCAGCGGCATGGTTCCGCTCGGGCGGGTGTAGTGCACCATCATCGCGGCGCAGCCGGCGCGCGCCGATCGCGCCAGCGCGGAAGCCGCGGTGAGGTAGGGATCGACCGGCGTGCCCAGTGCGGAACGCAGGAGCCAGCTCTCCAGGGGCATGCCGAGCGCGCCGAAGGACGATGCGGTCGGCCGTGCATGATCATGGGCGTTGACGAAGGCGGGCAGCACGAAGGAGCGCGGCCCCGCCGGCGGCGCTCCCCGGTCGATGGAGGTGATGATGCCGTTGTCGTGCCGGAGCACGACGTCGTTGAGCACGCCGCGGTCACGACCGGCGAATAGGCTATGTGCCGGGACTCTGTTCGCCATGACCGCAGATTATCTCAGTTGGTGATGTAGACCAACTCCCGCTCCGCCCGCGGCGGCAGGAACTCGCGGCTGAAGATTTCGGACGGCGCCGGCGTGCGCGCGAGCTGATAGCCTTCGACGATGATGCCGATGGCGCGGGCCATGCGGTCATCCTTGACGTCGCCGACGCCGATCTCCTTCATCTCCGGCGAGACGATCAGCTTGTCGAAGGAATATTGCAGGCGGCGCTTCTCGACGTCGACGTTGATCAGGTTGTCGAAATTCACCGCTGCCTTCATGCCGGCATTCTGGTCCTTGGCGACCGCTATCATACCCTTGTTGACAGCGCGGACGAGGCCGGCGACGGCCTTCGGATTGGAGGCGAGCAATTTGCGCGAGACCATCACGCCGTTGGAATAGAGATCCATTCCGTAATCGCCGAACGAGAACCACTTGAAGTCCTTCTCGGGATCCTGGCGGTTCAGCACCAGGTTGAAGTAGCTGGTGATGTTGAAGACAAGCGCGGCGTCGATGTCGCCCTTGATCAGCATCGGCTCCTGCAGGTTTGGCGCCATGTTGGAGATCTTGATCTTCTCGCCATCGAGCCCGTTCTTGTGCACGAACACCGGCAGCAGCCGTGTGGTCGGCGTGCCCTGCGCTCCGCCGAGGGTGTGACCTTCGAAATCCTTGATGGTGTTGATGCCGCTCGACTTCTTCGCGACGATCGCGAACGGCGGCTGGTTCCAGATCATGTAGACCATGACAGGCGCATCCTGCGGCTTGGTCGCGGCATTCTGGATGATGGCGTTGACGTCGCCGAACCCGGCATCGTAGGCGCCCGACATGATGCGCGTCACGGTCGCGCCCGAGCCTTCGCCCTGGTCGATGACGACGTTGAGGCCTTCCTCTTTGAAGAAGCTATGGTCCTTGGCGTAGAAGAAGGCGGCGTCCGAGCCTTGCGTCTTCCAGCCGAGCGTGAACCTGATCGTGGTTTCCTCGGCCGCCGCGGTCCCTGCAAACAGGATTAGTCCCAACAGCGCGGCGCTCACTTTGCTTGGCATGACGACCTCATGAATGATGGTTGATAAAACTCTTTCTCAGGTGGCAATCACGTCGTTCTTCCGCGTGGCCCAGCCGGTGACCTGGCCTTCGATCAGCGAGAACACGACGTAGAGCGCAACGCCGAGGCCGGCGAGCACGAACAGTCCGGCGAACACCAGCGGCACGTTGAAATTCGAAGACGCGGTCATCATCACATTGCCGATGCCGCGGTTGGAGGCGACTGTCTCCGAGAGCACCGCGCCGACAAAGGCGTAAGAGATCGCGACCTTCAGTGATGCGAAGAAGAACGGCATCGTGCGCGGCAGGCCGACATTCCAGAGGATGTCGAACTTGCTGGCGCCCAGCGCCTTCAAGACGTCCTCGAGTTCGGGCTCGGTGGTGGCAAGCCCGGTGGCGATGTTGACGACGATCGGGAAGAAGCAGATCGACAGCGCGGTGAGAACCGCCGGCACCGTGCCGGAGCCGAACCAGAGCACGAAGATCGGCACCACCGCGACCTTCGGGATCGAGGAGAAGCCGATCAATAGCGGATAGGCGGTGTCATAGGCAGTCTTCGAGACGCCGATGAAGGCGCCGAGCACGACACCGAGCGCCACACCCAATACGAAGCCGAACATCGTGGTCGCGAGCGTCTGGATGATGTGCGGCCACAGCACCGGAAAGCGCTCGAACAGTGTCACGAAGACCTGCGACGGACGCGGCAGCACGAGATCGGACATGCCGGTCATCAGGCAGAACAGTTCCCAGGCGACGAAGAACAGCACGATCAGCGCCGCCGACCATGCCTTCTGCCTGATATCGAGTGCTGTCATCTCAGACCGCTCCTTCCTGCACTGCACTGCGCGCGTCAACGATCATCGCGCGCAGCTTCTGGTTCAGCGCGACGAAATCAGGCTCGAAGGTCATCGCCACCGTGCGCGGCCGGGCAAAGCCGACATGGCTGTCGTCGAGGATGCGGCCGGGCCGCGCGCTCATCACGCAGATGCGGCTGGCGAGAAAGCCGGCCTCGCGCAGATCGTGGGTGACCAGCAGCACCGTCGGCTTGTGCGTCATCCAGAGCCCCTGCAGGATCGACCACAATTCCTCGCGCGTGAACTGGTCGAGCGCGCCGAACGGCTCGTCGAGCAGCAAGAGGCGCGGCTCATGGATCAGCGCGCGGCAGAGGTTGGCGCGCTGGAGCATGCCGCCGGATAGCTGCCAGGGAAAGCGGCCACCAAAACCTTTCAGGCCAACCTGCTCCAACAGCGCGTTGGCCTTGTCGCGGAATTGGCTCTTGCGGAGTCTTCGGAACTGGGAGCGGAACGGCTCAACGATCTTGAGCGGCAGCATGATGTTCCGCTCGATCGTCATCCATGGCAGCATGGTCGGATTCTGGAAGGCCATGCCGACCCGCATCGCGCGCGCCGCCACCTCGCGGCCGCCGACGATGACGACGCCCGTGCTCGGCTGCACCAGGCCGCTGACCAACCGCAGGATCGTCGACTTGCCGCAGCCGGACGGACCGACCAGCGCGACGAACTCGCCGTCCGCGATCCGCAGTGTCGTCGTCGATAACGCCGGCACTGCACGCGCGCCGCGGCCGAACGTCACCGAGGCGTCGGATAGTTCAACGGCAATCGGCGCGCTTCCGGAAGGAACCGGCTCGCCGGAGAATTCGGAATTTGCTTGCATGCGCATCACGGCAGAAAGTGTATGCAAGCCAGATGCCAGCGCGGCTTTCCTACGGAATCAGCGGGATCAGGGGAATCGGCACTGCTCCGGCGGATTCTTTTTAGGCAATCGGCTCATCAAAGTGCATGCAATTCGTGCGCACAATTATTGGACGCCTGTGCTAAGAATCGGCACGCAAGCACTTACGGGACCAACCGATGGCGCCGCGCGCGGCCAGCAAGACTGCTGAATCGTCCGACAAGGTCAGCGTGATCTGCCGCGCGCTCCGCCGCGCCATCATCGAGCAGGCGCTGGAGCCGGGCGCGAAGCTGCCGGAGGATTCGCTCGGCGAGCGTTTCGGCGTCAGCCGCACCATCGCGCGCCATGCGCTCGGGCAATTGGCGGCCGAGGGGCTGATCGAACTGCGCCGCAACCGCATCGCCGTGGTGGCGACGCCGAGCTGGCAGGATGCGCGCGACGCCTTCGATGTCCGGATTCAGCTCGAGCGGCTCGTGGTGCGCCATCTCGCCGGCAAGCTCACCAAGGCGCAGATCGCGGAATTAAATGCGCATGTCGATGCCGAGGACCGTGCGCGCGGCGGCTCGGACCCGGTCTCGATCCGGCTTGCGACCGAATTCCACATCCTGCTCGCGCACATGACGAACAGCCCGATCCTGATCCGGTATGTCAGCGAGATCGCCTATCGCTGCTGCCTGACGCTGTCGCTGTTCAGCCGGCCGCATTCCTCGGAATGCGCCATCAACGAGCATCGCGCGATCATTGCGGCGCTGGTCAGGGGCGACGAGGAGAAGGTGATGAGCCTGATGCACAGCCATCTGGACTCGGTGGCAGGCCGCGCGCTGGTTACTCCGGTCCCGCAGCGCGGCCGCGACCTGCTCGATATCCTCGCGCCCTATGCCGAAGAGGCGGAGGGTGGCCGCGTCGTGAAACTGCCGAAGGCGGCGCGCGGACGCTGACGACGATGCCAACCGCCTTCGATCTCGTCTTCCGCAATGCGCGCACGCGAGGTGCGAGCACGCCGGTCGATATCGGCATCGCCGGCGGCCGGATCGCGGCGATCGAACCGCATCTCATTTGCGAGACGGCGGAAATCGACGTCGGCGGCAAGCTCGTGCTGCCAGGCTTCGTCGACACCCATATCCATCTCGACAAGGCCTGCCTGCTCGGCCGCTGCGCTCATGACCATGGCAGTGTCAGCGAAGCCATCCGGGCGGTGGCGGCGATGAAGCGCGACTTCACCGTCGAGGACATCTATGCCCGCGGCGCGCGCGTGATCGAGCGCGCGATCACCTTCGGCACGACGCGGATGCGCACGCATGTGGAGATCGATCCGCGCATCGGCCTGCGCGGCTTCGAGGCGATCAAGGCGCTGAAGCGCGATTATGCCTGGGCGATCGATATTTCTCCGTGCGTGTTCCCGCAGGAAGGGCTGACCAACGATCCCGGCGCCGAGGAATTGCTGATCGCAGCGCTGCGCGACGGCGGCGAGGCGATCGGCGGCTGTCCCTATGTGGACACCGATCCGAACGCGCATATCGAGAAGATCTTCGATCTGGCGCAGGAGTTCGACGTCGACGTCGATCTGCATCTGGACTTCGACCTCGATCCGTCCTGGTGGCATATGGAAGAAGTGTGTCGCCAGACCGAGCGCCGGAACTATCAGGGACGCGTCGCCATCGGCCATGCAACCAAGCTCTCGGCGCTGCCACCGGATCGGCTGAAGACGGCGACCGAACGGTTGGCAAACGCTGGCGTTGCGGTCACCGTCCTACCCGCGACCGACCTCTATCTGCTGGGGCGCGACGCGACACATAACGCGCCGCGCGGCCTGACCATGGCGCACAAACTCGTCGCCCACGGCGTGCTCTGCTCTGTCGCGACCAACAATGTGCAAAATCCGTTCACGCCGTTCGGCGATGCCTCGCTGCTGCGGATGGCCAATTTCTACGCCAACATCGCCCATGCCAAGGTCAACGAATTCGATGCCTGCCTCGATCTGGTGACGGACCTCCCTGCCCGCCTGATGAACCTGCGGGACTACGGCATCAGCGTCGGCAATCCCGCTGACATCATCTTGCTCGATACCGATAGCGGCCGCGGTGCGATCGCGGAATTGCCCGAGGTGCTCATGGGCTTCAAGCGCGGCCGCCAGACCTTCGAGCGGCGCCTGCCGATGCTGTTTCCGCCGAAGAGCTAATCGCAATCTGCCGATCTGGATTGCCGCTGATGTGATTGACGCGCCGGCCGTTCCATTGTTGTTATCGACCCAACGAAACAACAACGCCGGGCAGGAAACCATGGGCAAGTCGTCCAACATCAGAAGCATCGAAACGCTCGCCTGCGATGCCGGCTGGCGGAATTACCACTTCGTCAAGATCACAACCGAAGACGGTGTCGTCGGCTGGAGCGAGTTCGACGAAGGTTTTGGCGCGCCCGGTGTCACCGCCGCGATCGAGCGGCTGTCGACGCGGATCATCGGCAAGAACGCGCTGCAGCACGAGCGTATCTATGCCGAACTGTTCTCCGCGACCCGGCCGGCCGCCGGCGGCGTGGTGGCGCTGGCGCTCGGCGCGATCGAGAACGCACTGCTCGACGTCAAGGCGAAAGCGCTCGGCGTGCCCTGCTACGAGTTGCTCGGCGGCAAGATTCGCGACCGCATCCGGGTCTACTGGTCGCATTGCGCGACCTGGCGCATCAACCATCCCGACTGGTACAAGCCGGCCATCACCGACCTCGACGGCGTCAAAGCGATCGGCCGCGAGGTGCGCGAGAAGCGCTTCACGGCGCTGAAGACCAACATCTTCGTTTATACCGACGGCAAGCCGCAGGGCTGGCGGCCCGGCTTCGGCGCGCCGTTCGAGCCCGAGATCAATGTCGACCGCACGGTGCTGCGCAATCTCTGCATGCACCTGGAGGCGATCCGCGACGGCGCCGGGCCCGATGTCGATCTCCTGCTCGATCTCAATTTCAACGCCAAGACCGAAGGCTATCTGAAGATCCTGCGGGCGATCGAGAAGATGGACATGTTCTGGGTCGAGATCGACACCTTCAACCCGCAGGCGCTCGGCTATATCCGCCGCCAGAGCCCCCATCCGATCTCATCCTGCGAGACGCTGCTCGGCCTGCGCGAATTCCTGCCCTATTTCACCGAGCAGGCGATGGACGTCGCGATCATCGACACGCCCTGGAACGGCGTCTGGCAGTCGATGAAGATCGCGAGCACCGCCGAACATTTCGAGGTCAACGTCGCCCCGCATAATTTCTACGGTCACCTCTGCACCATGATGAACGCGCATTTCTCCGCGGCAGTGCCGAATTTGCGGATCATGGAAACCGACATCGACCGGCTCGCCTGGGACCATGAGCTGTTCACGCACGTCCCTGACATCGTCGACGGCCATCTCGTGATTCCGGACCGGCCTGGCTGGGGCACCGAGCCGAACGAGGAAGGCCTGCGCGCGCATCCGCCAAAGAGCAAGGGCGGGCTGCTGAATTACGGACAGGCGGGGAAGAAGTAGGCTCTACCCATCCTACGGGACCGCTGTTTGAAATTGAATCAGAACCAACCCCGTCATTGCGAGCGGAGCGAAGCAATCCATGCCTTCGCAAGCGGCGAGATGGATTGCTTCGCTCCGCTCGCAATGTCGGCGTCGTCCCGGGCTTACGCGCCGCGACGAAGCCGGGACCCGGGACGACGGCGAGTATGTGGCGCCGCTCATTCCGAAATCACTTATCGCCAGGCGCGTTCAAAAATGCGCTTTCGACCACATCGCCGATCGGTTGCCAGACATTGCCGTCGAACTGCACCAGACGCATCTGCTTGATCGGGCGGAAATCGGTCGGGCCGGTGTTGATCGCGATGCCCGGCAGCGCGACCGGGTTGAGATAGTTCTTCAACGACGTAGCCTGGCGCATGATGTTCTCGCGCGACACATCATCGCCGCACTGCTTCAGCACCTGGACAAGGGTCTCCGCCACCGCGTAGCCGAAGATGGCGTAGCTGTCCTCCTTGTCGCCGTCGGGATAGTACTTGTCCATGAAGGCCGACCACGCCTTGATCGGCGGGTCCTCCTTCCATGCCGCATCGTCGGCGTCCTTCAGGAAGGATGTCGAGATCACGCCGAGCGCATTCTGCAATCCCGCCGGCCGCAGCGCGCTGGCGATCGAGGCCGAGCCATTGTCGAGGATGAAGACCGGATGCCAATCCAGGTCGGCCGCAATGCGAATGGCGCGGGCGGCGATCGCCGGCGCTCCGTTGAACACCAGTATGTCGGCGCCGGAATCCTTCAATATCTTGATCTGCACCTGGATCGAGGTATCGGACGCATCAAAGGCGAGATCGGCGACGATCATGCCGGCGGTATCGCCGAGACCTTCCTGCAATCCCCTGAACAGATCGCGGCCGAACTGATCGTTTTGCCAGAGCACGGCGATCTTGCGGTCGGGATAGGACGCCTGGATGTAATTCGCATAGATCTGGCCCTCCGCGCGGAAGGTCGGCTGCCAGCCCATGCTCCACGGATATGTCTGCGGATTTGCCCATTCCTCGTCGCCCGAAGCGACGAACAATTGCGGGATCTTCTTGTCGTTGAGATAGGTCCGGGTCGCGAGATTGCTCGGCGTGCCGAATGAGCCGAACATCAAGAGCACGTTCTCCCTCTCGACCAGTTCGCGCGTCTGCTGAAGCGCGGTGCGCGGATTGGAGCTGTCGTCGACGGAGATGAACTTGATCTTGCGTCCGTTGATGCCGCCGCGCTCGTTGACCATGTCGAAATAGGCGGCTTCTGCCCTGCCGATGGTCGCAAAGGCCGCCAGCGGTCCGGTGTAGGGCATGACGTTGCCGATGCGGATCTCATTGTCCGCGGCGCCTCCTTCGGACGCCTGCTGTGCGCTGGACGGCGCCCACGTGAGAAGCAGTGCGGCGACGAGGGACAGCGACAATCTTGCTTTTCTTTGTTGCATCGGCATCGCCTCAAACCTGCTCGAACGGCAGCCTGCTTCGTTCCCCCCCACAACAATAGCGCGTAAATATGGGCAGAGAAATGAAATGGTGCGTTGCAGCGACCTAGCGATCATCGACGGTC
This sequence comes from Bradyrhizobium elkanii WSM2783, assembly GCF_000472865.1. GTDB lineage: Bacteria > Pseudomonadota > Alphaproteobacteria > Rhizobiales > Xanthobacteraceae > Bradyrhizobium > Bradyrhizobium elkanii_A. The sequence continues at coordinate 63,222 of NZ_AXAP01000017.1, forward strand.
AGCGCCGAAAGGAACTCCCATCAGCGCCAACAAAGCGGAGAACATCGTCTATTTTATCGCCACCGCCCGGGACGTATAGATCAAAAACACCACCGTGCCGGCCAGCAGGGCTGCAGCCATGAAGATCATCACCGCCGGCAATCCATAGAGCGCCGCCACCGCGCCAGTTATGGACTGCATCAGTGCCGCGCCGAGGAAGAAGGAGAGATTGATCGCCGAAAGCGCCTTGCCTGCGCTCTGGGCGTCGACGAGCTGTCTGGTCATGCCGTAGAGCAGCGGCTGCGCCGAGACGGCAAGACCGATCAGGACGAACAGGACGAGATCATATTGCGGCGGCATGACGGCGACGCCAAACAGACTAGATATCGGGTAGCCCGGAGCTCCCAGGGCCATCAGGAGAAGCAGCAGCGCCGATACGAGATGGGATGCCGCAACGACGGTGCGCCGGTGGCCGAGCCTGCGATCGATCATGCCGATGCAGACCGGCCCAGCGATCAGCGCCAGCGTGAACATGCCGAGCTGGTTGCCGGCTTCGATGCGGGTGAGCCCCTTGACCTCCATCAGCCACGGGCCGCCCCACAATCCCCTGAGCACGAGCGACGCGGCCAGCGAGACCAGCGACAAGGCGACCAGGCCCCGGAGCTGATGGGACAGGCCGAGGCGCAAGACTTCCATCATCTGCGAAAGCGGCGACGAATCGTCCTTGTGTTCAGCCGGCTGTCTCGGCACCAGCGCGAACACCGCAAGCAGCACCGCGACACCACCGACCGCCGATATCCAGAACCCCGCGCGCCAGCCAAAACGCTCGACCACGAAGGCCAGTGGGCTCGACGACAGCAGCATGCCGATGTTGCCGATCGACAGGATCGCGCCCGACCACAGGCCAAACTTGAGCGGGGAAAGCTGTTTCGCAGCCAGCGTCATCGGGCACATCAGCATGCCTGATGTCGCGATCCCCAGCATGAGCTGGCCAACGAGGAAGCTCTCCGGTCCGGTCGCAAACGCCGATGCCACTGCCCCGAAGATGGTTCCGATGAGCAGGCCCAGGGAGACCGGGCGAACGCCGAAGCGGTCCATCGCGGCGCCGACGGGAACCTGCGATGCGGCAAAGGCGAAATGGTAGATCGAGGTCAGGCTCGCGAGCGTCTGCGGCGGCGTCGCGAAATCGGCGGCCATCAAGTCGAGGCTGATGGCCGGGATCGTCCGCAGCAGAGTCGATAGCATATGGCCGCAAGCCAGGGCCAACAGAGCATAAATCAGCGTGCGGGTACTGGACCCCGCATCTTCTTTGGTAACGCCGCCCACGAATCGTCTCGTCTTCCGAGGAATTTCGGGACGGCGTATCACCAATAGACAGAGAACGCCAATCTGTGCCTAGGTATTGGGCAGTTTAGTGCTTATGGAACACCAGCGTCCGCACCTCGATGCTCTCGCGAGGCTCTGCATCAGCCGGCGTCGTCGGATCGATGAAGGCCGTATGCGGCGCGAAGCGCGTGCGGCCGTCGGTTGCCGAATCGTAGCACTTGAGCAACAGCGCTTCGTCGGGGGTCATTTCCGGGAAATAGAACCAGCGGTGGTTCGCATTGTATTTCACGGAATAGGTCTCGCCCTGACGGTTCGGATAGATCAAGTCGGAGGCGATGAGATCGCCCTGCTCCACCGACTGGCCGTCGCACATCGCCAGCGGCGCATCGCGCAGCGGCCCGCGGATCGGCCTCCACAGGTTGATCACCTGGGCGCGACCTTTGAGAAGTTCGTTGGCCTCCTCAGGCAGATGTTCGAAGACGCGGTTGCGGCCAGACAGATCGGTCTGGTCGACATGGACCCGAGTCGCCGGCTGGCGCGGCGTCCCGTCACGCACATCAGGTGCACCCTCGACGCGCTTGCGCACGGTATGGTCGAAGATGACGACGCGATCCGCCTTCAATGTCGCCTTCAGGAAGGCTTCGACGGCGGGATAGTAGACGCGCCTGATTTCGTTATCGTCGTAATAGTTCCTCACCACGGTCGGATGCTTGACCAGGGCGAAGCCTTCGCGGTCGAGCGAAAACTGGCCCGCGATCAGACGTCCGTCGAAGATCGGAACATTGTGGGGTTCGGGGAGCGCCGTCGATTTGGGCTCGCCAGACGGCGGATCAAAGGCGTAGGTACGTGGTTTGCCCGCTGTCGGGGCGAGATAATTGAGCTCGGCAGTGACGAAGGGAAGCGACTCGATCTTGATTTCATGCAGGCCCATGGTGGTCTCCCGGACTCCCTATTGTTCGTTCTGCTTCATTTTGGCCGGGTGAACCGCCCCGGCAAGGGAGGCCAAGAAATAGCAACGTTGACATTCTTGCGAGGATGAAACGTGGAAAATCCTTTCGGCGCTCTCGACTCGCCAAGCGGATTATTTCCGCCGATCACGCATTCGGGAGCGTGACGCCGGCCTTACAGACCCGTGCCCTTGCCGATCGCCGTCGCGAACGAGCGGTCGACGATCTCGGCGGCATTGAGCTGCTGCTTGATCAGACCCCAGCGGTGATAGAGATCGATGGTCTTCTGCTCATCGCTCACGACGGTGTCATCGATCGGCGTGATCTGGATCTTGGCCCGCGCCAGCCAGTTCAGCGGCACCGAAGTCGGGATGTTCATCAGCTTGCCCCAGGTCTCGGCATAGCCGGCGACATTGTTCTGCGACCATGCCCGCGCCGCGGCGAGGCGACGGACGAAATCCTGCAACTGCTCGTGCTTGTCCTTGATCGCGCTCGGCGTTGCGACCTGAAAGCCGAGGCCGGGCGTGATGCCTTCGGCGGCGATTACGCGGCGCGACTTGAACAGCACCTCTTCCTGGCTGACATAGGGCTCCCAGGTCGACCAGGCCTCGACCGACCCTTGCGTATAGGCGACCTTGGCGTCCGACGGCGCGAGGAAGACGATCTGGACGTCGCTTGCCTGCCAGCCCTTGGATTCGAGCGCGGCCAGGATCAATTGGTGACCGATCGAGCCGCGGCCGGTCGCAATCTTCTTGCCGCGCAGGTCATCGAAACTCTTGATTGTGGATTTCTCGGGCACCAGGATCGCCAGCCCTTCGCGCGACTGGCGGACGGCGGCAATCGCCTTCAGCGGCACGCCCGCCGCAGCAGCAAAGGTGAAGGGCGCATCGCCGACGAGGCCGGTGTCGATCGCGCCGGCGCTGAGCGCTTCCAACAGCGGTGCGGCCGCCGCGAACTCCTTCCACTCGATCTTGTAGGGCACGTCCTTGAGCACGCCGGCGGCTTCCATCACCGCCTGCGAATTGCCTTTCTGGTCGCCGACGCGCAACGTGGTTTGCGCGGACGCGATGCTCGTGCCGCTGAGCGCGAGCAAAACAGCGAGAGCAAACCGGATCATTCGGCGGCAATCCCACGCGTCGCATTGCGCTGGGCGATCAGCTTGCGCGCCAGCGGGATCAATTCACGGCCATAGTCGATCGCATCGATCAGCGGATCGAAGCCGCGGATCAGGAAGTGACTGACGCCGAGGTCGTAATAATCGGCGAACACCTCCGCCACCTGCTCGGGCGTGCCGACCAGCGCCGTGGTGTTGCTGTTGGCGCCGGTCAGCTTGGCAATCTCGGTCCAAAGCCGCTTGTCGATACGCGCGCCTTGATCGGCAAGCGCAAGCAGCCGCTTCGCGCCCGCGGTGGCATGACCATCAGCTGGCTTGCGGTAGCCGGTCTGGTCCTGCAATTCGGTGGCGCGCTCGAGGATCGACTGCGCCTTGGCCCACGCCTTCTCCTCGGTGTCGGCGAGGATCGGCCGCACCGAAAGGCTGAAGCGCGGCGCCGGCCGGCCGTGCTTGGCGGCAGCAGCGCGCACGCGCGCGGTGACGTCGCGCACCTGCGCATAAGATTCTCCCCACAGCGCGAAGGTGTCGGCGTGCTTGCCCGCGACCTCCACCGCGGCATCCGAGCCGCCGCCGACGAAGGTGTAGATGCCGCCCTTCTGATGCGGCTTAACTTGCGAAAAGCCCCGCTCGACCTGGTAGTACTTGCCGCGATAGTCGAACGGCTTCTCGCTGGTCCATTCCAGGCGGACGATGTCGAGGAATTCGCTGGTGCGCGCATAGCGCTCGTCCTTGTCGTCGAGCGTATTGCCGTCCTGGCGCAGTTCGGTGGCATTGCCGCCAGTGATGACGTGCAGCGAGACGCGGTCAGGGTAGAACTGGTCGAGCGTGGCGAGCTGACGCGCCAAGAGCGTCGGCGCGGTGAAGCCCGGCCGCTGCGCGATCATCACTTTCAACGTCCTGGTGATGCCGAGCACGTGCTGGGCGACCTGCAGCGCATCCGGCGTCGTCGAATGAAACGCGAGCAGCGCGCGGTCGAAACCGGCAAGCTCATGCGCCTTGGCGACCGTCTCGATATAAGGCGGATTGAGCACGGGACCGGAGCGCACGATGGTCTCGGACGCATTGTTGTTGGTGATGAAGCCGATGAACTCGACTGACATGGGGAAGCTCCGATCTTGTTGGCTGTTGTTCAGATGCCCAGCGCCAGGCGTCCGGCGGCGATGCGGGTGGAGTCATCCTGCGGGGTGTGGACGCGGCCGCACAGCACATCGCGAAAATGCCGCTCCAGCGGATTGTGTCGCGACAGGCCGTGATTGCTGGTCAGTGACAGCGCGTCCTCCACCACGGCGACGGCATTGTTGGTCACCGTCAGCTTGACGATATTGGACTCGGTCGCGCTGAGCGGCAAGCCGGCATCGAACTCGGCGGCAAAACTGTCGATCAGGCGTGCATTGACCGCAAGCCGCGCCTCGATGCCGCCGAGGATTTCCTGAGCTCGTGGCAATGTCGCGAGCGGTCCGCCGAGATTGGCCGGAACACGTTCGCGCAGGAACCTGATCAGCCAGTCGCGCGCGGCGCGGGCGACACCGCTATAGATGGCGGCCACGAAGATGGCGTGGATGGTCGCCTGGGTGACATCAGGCGCGGTCCACTCCTCCGGCTTCCGCACGTCGACCTCGTAATCGAGCGGGAACACGACGTCCTCGAAGATCACGTCGTGACTGCCGCTGGCGCGCAGGCCGAGATGGTTCCAGGTCTCCTCGATCCTCGTTCCGGGCAATCCCGCGGGCACCAGGAATTGGCCGACGCGGGTTTCCGGCTCGTCGGTCTTGGCCCATACCAGATACCATTTCAGGATCGGCGCGCCGGTCGAATAGATCTTGCGGCCACTCAGCCGCCACCCGGTCTCGGTGCGGCGCGCAATCGTCGCCGGGAGGCCGCCGCGCGCCGGCGATCCCAGTTCGGGCTCGACACGCAGCGCATTGATCAGCGCCACGCCTTCGACGGTCTCCTTGGCGAGCTTGCGCGACAGGCGCGCGGGCCAGCGCGGGCTGCGCGCCATCACCATATGGTTGATGTAGTGCATCGACAGCACCAGCGCGGTCGACGGATCGGCCTTGCCGATAATGCCAAGGATGCGCGCCGTGTCGCGGGCGCCCGCCCCTACCCCGCCGAGCGCAGCCGGGACGGTCAGCGCGAGCAGACCGGCTTTCGCGAGGTCGTCGAAATTCTCGAACGGAAAGCTGGCGTCGCGGTCGTGCGCAGCTGCCCGCCCGGCAATGACCTCGGCGAGCTGTGAGGCGCGCGCGACATGGTCCGGCGCTCCCGACGGAGTCAGCTCTTTCGCCGCAGATGTCACCATGTTGCGTCCAGTCCGAGCAGGCCGAGAATCTGCCGGCGCAGATCGGCGAGATAGGGGTCGCCGCGATGGCGCGGATACGGCCGATCGACTTTGACGTCGGCCTTGACGCGCGCCGGGCGGTCGCTAAGCACGATGACGCGGTTGGCGAGGAACAGCGCTTCCTCCGCATCATGCGTGACGAGCAGCGTGGTGAAGCCCTTGCGCTGCCAGAGCGAGACGATCTCCGCCTGCATGGTGATCCGCGTCAACGAATCCAGCTTGCCGAGCGGCTCGTCGAGGATGAGCACCTTCGGATCGTTGACGAGCGCACGCGCCAGCGCGACGCGCTGCGCCATGCCGCCGGAAAGCTGGTGCGGATAGGCTTTCCTGAACGCGGAGAGGCCGACGAGATCGATCGCCGTGTCGACACGCTGGCGCTGGCTTTTCAGGATGCCCTGCGCCTCCAGGCCAAGCGCGACATTGTCCCAGACCGAGCGCCAGGGAAACAGCGTCGGGTCCTGGAACACGACGACGCGCGACGGGTGCGGTCCGTTGATGCGGATATCGTCCTCACGCAGCACGCCGCTGCGCGGCTTCTCAAGTCCGGCCACCAGCCGCAGCAGCGTGGACTTGCCGCAGCCGGACGGGCCGAGCAGCGCGACGAACTCGCCGGGCTTGATCGCCAAGCTGACGTCCTCGAGCACGGGCAGCACGGCGCCATCGATATCGAAAGCGTGGCTGACATGCTCGATATCGAGCTCGGCACCGACGGCAGGATAAGTGATCGCTTCGGCCAAAGCGGCGGCTACCATTTGACGACACCTTTCTGCCAGACCAGCAGACGGTCGCGCGTCTTGAACAGCACCGTGATCGCGCCGGAGCAGAGCAGCGACATCACGATCAGCGCGGCATACATGTTGGCATAGGCGGCCCAGCCCTGCGCCCACTGCAAATACCAGCCAAGCCCGGCCTTGACGCCGATCATCTCGGCCACGACCAAGACAGCGAACGAGGAGCCGAGCCCCATGAACAGGCCGACGAAGACATGCGGCAGCGCCGCGGGGATCGCCACCTTCAGCACCAGGAAGGACGGCTTGGCGCCAAGCGTCCGTGCGACGTCGTAGTAGGCGTTCGGCACGCTCGCAACGCCGGACCAGGTCAGGACAGTCACCGGGAAGCCGGTGGCAAGCGCGATCAGGAAGGTGCTCGCGCTCCAGCTCGAGGGAAAGGTGAAGAAGGCGAACGGCAGCCAGGCGGTCGCCGGCAACGGTCCGATGAAGCGCAGCACCGGATGCACCCAGTAGCCCACCTTCTGTGACCAGCCGATCGATACGCCGGTCAAAAACCCGATGGCCGCGCCGATGATATAGCCACCGAGCTGCAGCTTCACGGATGCGATGACGCTGTTGAACAGCTTTGGCAGATCATCGGTATAGACTTCCACGATCGCCTGCGGCGGCGGGAAGAACGGCAGCGGCAGCCAGCCGAACTTTGCGGTCGCAATCTCCCAGAGCGTCAGAAATGACCCGAGCGCCACCAGCCACGGCGCGCGCCGGCGCAGCGCCACGCCGGCGCCACCGAGAAAATCGGCGCCGAGTGTCCCAAGCAGTGCAAGCGCTGCGATCAAGAACGCGCCGATCGCAACCCCATTCGTTCGCGACCAGTCGCCAAGATCTTCCCAGTAGAGGCAGGAAGCGCCGAACGCCAGCCACGCGGCGCCAGTGGCTAGGCCGGCGCCATAGCCGCCACTGCGCAGCTTCTCAAGCCAGCCCGGGCTGACGCCGGCCGCGGCCTGTCCCGCGGCGGCCGATGCGTCAGACACTGAATACGTCGACATAAATCCGTTCCGCGAATTTCGCCGTGTCAGTGCTTTGCTTGAACACCGAGACGGTCTTCAGATCGTCGGCGTACCCTTTCAGCTCGCGCTTCAGGACTTCGCCAACAGGGTGATGGTGATGGGTGTGATAGCGCGCCATCGCTTCGAGATCGGCGAGCGTCGCAGTCTTCGGCGCATAGGGCTGGAACGACTTCGCGGCCTTGTCCGGATTCTGCGAGGTGAACATGGCGGCATCGAGCAGCGCCTGGGTGATGGCGCGCGCGACATGCGGCTCATTACGCACGAGAGAGCCGCGGAGGCCGACGATGCAGCAGGTCTTGTCGCGATATTCACCGTCAAGATTAGACGCGACTTCCTTGTACTGGCTGTCCTTGAGCCAGAGATAAGCGAGCGGATCGGAGGCGAGGAACGCCTGCACCTCGCCCTTCTCGACCGCGACGTTGAGAAGGTTGCCGGGATAAGCGCGCCAGTCGACGTCCTTGTTCGGATCAAAGCCCTGCTTGGCAAGCTGGATCGAAAAGAAGTTCTTGTCGGGACCGGCGAGATCGCCGACAGCGACGATCTTGCCCTTGAGGTCGGCGAGCTTGTCGACGCCGGAGCCTACGCGCGTCAGCACGCGCATGCAGCCGCCATGGGTGCCGGCGGCGATCTTGACGTCAAAGCCTTGCTCCAGCGGCTTGAGCCAGCGCAGCGCCATGCCGAGCCCGGCATCGCTCTTGCCGGTGGCAATCGCCTCCAGCAACTGGTCGGTCGAGCCGCTGTAGTTGATGAGTTCGATGTCGAGGTTCTGCTTCTGGAAGAAGCCGTAGTCGATCGCGACCGGCAGCGGCGCAAGACACACCGCGCCTGCGTTCCATGACAGCTTCAATTTGCGCGGCGCACCGGTCAGCGGCGGCGCGTCGGATGCCGTCTTGCAGATCGGGAATTCGGAGAAGTTGATCGTCGGCACCACGCCGCGCGCGGAAAACGCCTGTGCGCCAAACGCTCCGATCGGCGCAGCAAAAGCCGCAGCCGCGCCGGCCCGGAGCAGCGTCCGCCGATCCATCGCCACTCTATTCTTCTTTTCTCCAATCGACATGCTCACCCCTATGTCCGTCATGGCTCCGCCGTCCGCGCGAACGGCCCAGCCCGCGCACATCTCATCCAGAGCTATTGTTGTAAGAAGGCGGATTTCTCCGGCGCTATTGGCACCCAATGCAACCGCCAAATGATGCGGTGCGATCGTGTCATCGTCAATGAAATGGAATTTCGAATGTGGCGCGCGCGAAAGGGATTATCTCCACGATCCCAGCGGCAGACGATGAAACGATTTCGTCGTGACGCGATCGTCGGCAGCGCACGTACTGACGCAAATCGCGCGGGAATTTAGCCCTCTTGTAACGGTGCGCGTGGCGCCTTCTCCGCAGAGGAACCCAACGAGACGTTCTTTGTCGCCAGCCGCGCCAATACAGATTTCCGTTTCGTTGACTGCGCGGGGTTCGCTCATAGACTCGATGGAACGCTCATGTGCTCTCTACGCAATGGGCGAATGAAATCACAAAAGAGATGGACATGCGCAGGCTCACTCGCTTTAACTCCGTTACGCGCAAGCTGGCGACTGCATTCGTCGCTACCGCAATCACCCTTTCTTCAGTTCTCGCAGCGCTGGCCGACGACGCAATCGTGTTGCGCATCGGCGACCAGAAGGGCGGCAACCGTTCGCTGCTCGACATCTCAGGTTTCGGAACGAATCTGCCCTACAAGATCGAGTGGTCGGAATTTCCTGCGGCCGCGCCGATACTCGAAGCCTTGAACGCGGGCGCGCTCGACGTCGGCTATACCGGTGACCTCTCTTTCCTGTCGGTCTATGCATCGGGTGCGCCGATCAAGGCGATCGGCGGCACGCGGTCCGACGCCAGGACGCAAGCCATCCTGGTGCGCGAGGATTCGCCGATCAAGACCGCGGCTGATCTCAGGGGCAAGCGTCTCGCCGGCACGCGAGGCGGCTGGGGGCAATTCCTGATCGACGCGACGCTGGAGAAATCCGGCTACAAGCTCGAGGACGCGACCTTCGCGCCGCTCGGTCCGGTCGACGCCAAGATCGCGCTGCTTGCGGGATCGATCGACGCCTGGGCGGTGTGGGAGCCCTATATTTCGTTTGCGACGCTGAAGGACAAAGCACGCGTGGTTGCCGACGGCCAAGGCCTGACGCCGACGATCACCTTCATTGTCGCCTCCGATAACGCTATCGCCACCAAGCGCGTCGCGGTCCAGGACCTGCTGCAGCGGCTGAACAAGGCACGGCTGTGGTCGCTCGATCATCTCGCCGACTATGCGAAGAACACGGCCGAGCTGACCAAACTTCCGGAGGACGTGCTGCTGAGCGCCTATACCGCGCAGAAGACCAGCCCGATCGCGATCGACGAGAACGTGGTCAAGGAAGTGCAGGAAGCCTCCGACCGCGCCACACGCTACGGCATCCTGTCGAAGACGCTCGACGTCGGCAAAGCCGTCGATCGCAGCTTCACCGCGGGCGCCAGTCTGAATTGATTGTCTCTTGAAAGGGCGGTTGGTGCCGCCGCGATGGACGCTGCGCCCCCTCTCCCGCTTGCGGGAGAACATCGGGCTGAGGGTGTCTCCACGATGGGACCATCCGTGAGGAGAGAACTCTCACCCGGCGCTAAGCGCCGACCTCTCCCGCAAGCGGGAGAGGTGTTGTAAAGCGAGGAGACGTCGGATGCCCGGTCCTCTTCATCTCGCGCTCATCGTCGCCGGCCACCTGGCCTGCATGGCCTTGCTCGTGGGGCTTTCGTTTTGATGGCTTGTTCCCACGAGCGCTGATTGCCGCACCCCGCGTTGCGGAGGGATAGAGGGTCAGGCCTCACGCGAACGCCGGGCGCGCTTCATAGCAAAAAGGCCCCCGCTTCCGGAGGCCTTTTGCCTTAGACCGCGTCCTTGGCGGCCTTGACCGGGCGAGCCCGGACGACCTTGCGGGCCGGCTTGGCCTTGAACACCGTCTCTTCGCCGGTGAAGGGGTTGATGCCCTTGCGCGCCTTGGTCGCGGGCTTCTTGATCACCACGAACTTCGCGAAGCCGGGGACGAGGAACACGCCGTTCTTCTTCAGCTCCTTATGACCGACGTCCGTGAGGGTATCCATCACGTTCTTGACGTCGCGCTTGGAGAGTTCGGTGGTGGTCGCGATCTTCTCGATCAGTTGCGACTTCGACAGTTGGGTAGCCATGGTTGCTCCATTGATTCTGGAAACGGCACGTTATGGCGGAAACCGGCTAAAAAAACAGGGTTTTCAGCATTCTTCACAGCTATATCGCCGCTGATACACCGGAATCCTGCATTTTTCCCGGGTTTTTTCGCTGGTCGAGGCCCTCCATTGCCTCCGACAGCATCTCTATACGCCTACGAACGGGCCATCCGGCACCCTGCCGACCCCTATTTTTCCGCTGCAGATTCGCACTCAGTGATTCGCGGTCCCTGCCGAAGCTCGCCTCACTGAGCCGCAGCCGATAACGCCGGTCTGGTGTGGGGCCAGGACGATGATCGTTCAGATTGCGCGGCAATTGAGAAAATGACCTGGGGTTCCCCTCCCCGCACAACATCGGCTAAAGACGGCCTGCGGCCCCACGCCGCGCGCTGCCCGACGCCACTTTCTGGAGACCTTGTATGGATTTCACCCGCCTCGAGATCAACCGCCGCACCGCGCTTCTGACGTCGGCCGCCATCGCCGCCAACGTCATCAACCCGATGCGGGCATTTGCGCAGGAGACGCCGCGCAAGGGCGGCGTGTTCAACGTCCATTACGGCGCCGAGCAGCGCCAGCTCAATCCGAGCCTGCAGGCCTCGACCGGCGTCTACATCATCGGTGGCAAGATCCAGGAGAACCTGGTCGACCTCGACGCCGACGGCAAGCCGGTCGGCGTGCTCGCCGAGAGTTGGGAAGCCACCCCCGACGGCAAGACCGTCACCTTCAAATTGCGCAAGGGCATCACCTGGCACGACGGCAAGCCGTTCACCTCCGATGACGTCGCGTTCACCGCGATGAACATGTGGAAGAAGATCCTGAACTATGGCTCGACGCTGCAACTGTTCCTGACCGCAGTCGACACGCCCGATCCGCAGACCGCGATCTTCCGCTACGAGCGGCCGATGCCGCTCAACCTGCTGCTGCGCGCCCTGCCCGACCTCGGCTACGTCTCCGCCAAGCACCTCTACGAGAATGGCGACATCCGCCAGAACCCGACCAACCTGGCGCCGGTTGGCACCGGCCCGTTCAAGTTCGTCAAATATGAACGCGGGCAATACATCATCGCCGACCGCAATCCCGACTACTGGCGGCCGAACGCGCCCTATCTCGACCGCATCGTCTGGAAGGTGATCACCGATCGCGCTGCCGCCGCGGCGCAGATGGAAGCCGGCGAACTGCACTACAGCCCGTTCTCCGGGCTCACGATCTCGGACATGGCGCGGCTTGGCAAGGACAAGCGCTTCATCGTCTCCACCAAGGGCAACGAGGGCAACGCGCGCACCAACACGATCGAGTTCAACTTCCGCCGCAAGGAACTTTCCGACATCCGCGTCCGCCGCGCGATCGCGCATGCGATCAACGTGCCGTTCTTCATCGAGAACTTCCTCGGTGACTTCGCCAAGCTCGGCACCGGCCCGATCCCCTCGACCTCGACCGACTTCTACCCGGGTGCGGACACGCCGCAATATCCTTACGACAAGGCCAAGGCGGTCGCGCTGCTCAATGAAGCCGGCTACAAGCCGGGCCCCGGCGGCACGCGCTTCTCGCTCCGGCTGTTGCCCGCACCGTGGGGTGAGGACATCTCGCTGTGGTCGACCTTCATCCAGCAATCGCTGCAGGAAATCGGCATCCCCGTGGAGATCGTGCGCAATGACGGCGGCGGGTTCCTGAAGCAGGTCTACGACGACCATGCCTTCGACCTTGCCACCGGCTGGCACCAGTACCGCAACGATCCCGCGGTATCGACCACGGTCTGGTATCGATCCGGCCAGCCCAAGGGCGCGCCCTGGACCAATCAATGGGACTGGGAAAACAAGACAGTCGACAAGACCATCGACGATGCGGCCACGGAGGTCGATCCGGTCAAGCGCAAGGCGCTCTATGCCGAGTTCGTCAAGGAAGTGAATACGGAACTGCCGGTCTGGATGCCGATCGAGCAGATCTTCGTCACAGTCATCACGGCAAAAGCCCGCAACCACTCCAACACGCCCCGCTGGGGCTCGTCGAGCTGGCACGATCTTTGGCTTTCCGCGTGATCCTCAATACGTCAAGATGAGACCATGCGCATCTTGAGCCTTGCGGGGCGGCGGCTCGCCGCCTCGATCCCGACCCTGTTCCTGATCCTGATTGGCGTCTTCCTGCTGCTGCAGATGGCACCGGGCGACACCGTCGACGCGCTGATGGCGCAAATGGGCGGCGGCGACGCCGCGACTGCGCGCGAATTGCGCCAGTTCTACGGGCTCGACCTGTCAATCCCGATGCAGCTCGCCAACTATCTCTGGCGCCTGGTCCGGCTCGATCTCGGTTTCTCCTCGATCTATGGCAAGCCGGTCGCCTCCGTGATCCTGGAGCGGCTGCCGCCGACCATCCTCCTGATGACGGCGTCGCTGTCCTTTGCGTTCTTCTTCGGCCTCGTGTTCGGCGTGATCGCCGCGCGCGGCGTCAACCGCTGGCCGGATACGCTGATCTCGACACTTGGATTGATCTTCTATGCAACGCCGTCGTTCTGGTTCGGCCTGATGGCGATCGTGGTGTTCTCGGTCTACCTGCAATGGCTGCCGTCGGGCGGTTTCGAGGATATCGGCACCATGCAGACCGGCCTCTGGCGGGTGCTCGACATTGCAAGGCATCTCGTGTTGCCGACCTTCACGCTCGGGCTGATCTTCCTCGCCATTTACCTCCGCATCATGCGCGCCTCGATGCTGGAGGTGCTCAATCTCGATTTCGTCCGCACCGCCCGCGCCAAAGGCCTGGACGAGACCCATGTCGTGACCCGGCATGTGCTGCGCAATGCCCTGCTGCCGATGGTGACGCTGATCGGACTGCAGGCCGGCACCATGCTCGGCGGCTCGGTCGTCGTCGAAAGCGTGTTCTCGCTGCCGGGCCTTGGGCGGCTGGCCTACGAGTCCGTGGTACAGCGCGACCTCAACACGCTGCTTGGCATCGTCTTCGTCTCGGCCCTGCTCGTGATCGTGGTCAACTTCGTGACCGACCTCCTCTATGCGCGGCTCGATCCGCGGATCTCGGCGGATAGCTGACATGGACGCGCTGAAACGCTATTTCCGCAGCCCCGCCGCGGTGATCGGCCTGATCCTGCTGCTCGTCGTGATCGCGATGGCGATCAGCGCCGGCTTCCTCTATCCACGCGATCCATTGTCGCTCGCAGGGCGGCCGCTGGTCTGGCCGTTCTCCAATCCACGTTTCCTGCTCGGCACCGACAATTCCGGGCGCGACATCGCCGCCCAGATCTTCTACGGCGCGCGGATTTCGCTTTTGATCGGCGGCGTCGCCACGGCGATCGCGATCCTGATCGGAATCCTGGTCGGCGCCTTTGCCGGCTATTATGGCGGCTGGGTCGACAATGTCCTGATGCGGATCACGGAGGCGTTCCAGACCCTGCCGAATTTCGTGCTGCTGCTGGTGCTGGTCGCGGTGTTCGGCTCGACGATCACCACTGTGACCATCGCGGTCGGCGTCGTGTCCTGGCCAGCGCCGGCGCGATTGACCCGCGCCGAGTTCCTCTCGTTGCGCAACCGCGAATTCGTCCAGGCCGGCAAGACACTGGGGATGCGGGACATCAAGATCATCCTCGGCGAGATCCTGCCCAACGCCCTGCCGCCTGTCATCGTCTATGCCAGCGTCGTGATGGCGGTCGCGATCCTCCTGGAGAGCGCGCTTGCTTTCCTCAGACTATCCGATCCCAATGTCGCCTCGTGGGGCAATCTGATCGGGCTCGGCCGCGACGTGCTGCGCGTGCAGTGGTACGTCTCGGCGATCCCCGGGATCGCCATTCTCGTCACCGTGCTCGCGGTATCGCTGGTCGGCCAGGGACTGAATGATGCGCTCAATCCGAGGCTGAAGAGCCGATGAGCGGGGCCATCCTTTCACTCGAAAACTTAAGCGTGCGCCTTCCGGAGGGCGCCGATCGGCCCCATGCGCTGTCGGACGTTTCGCTGTCGATCGCCTCGAACGAGATCCTCTGCGTGGTCGGCGAATCCGGCTCCGGCAAGTCGATGATGGCGAACGCCATCATGCGGCTGTTGCCGAACGAGGTTAAAATCGAGAGCGGCCGGATGCTGTTCGAGGGCCGCGATCTCTGCGTCGCTGATACGGCCGAGATGCGCGAGGTGCGCGGCGCCGGCATCGCCATGATCTTCCAGGAGCCGATGACCGCGCTCAACCCGCTGCGCACCATCGGCGACCAGATCGGCGAGATGTTCTCGATCCACACGGATTTGTCGAAAGCCGAAATCAACGCGCGCGTGCTGGCGCTGCTCGCCGACGTCCGCATTCCCGATCCCAAGCTGGCCGCGAAGGCCTATCCGCATGAGCTTTCCGGCGGCCAGCGCCAGCGCGCCATGATCGCGATGGCGCTGGCGCTCGACCCAAAGCTCCTGATCGCAGACGAGCCGACCACCGCACTCGACGTCACCACGCAGGCGCAGATATTGAAGCTGATCCGCGACCTGCAGCAGCGCAAGAAGACGGCGGTGCTGTTCATCACGCACGATTTCGGCGTGGTCGCCGCGATCGCAGATCGCGTCGTGGTGATGCAGCACGGCAGGATCGTCGAACAGGACACGGCTCACCAGGTGCTGAGCCATCCGGCGCATCCCTACACCAGGCAGCTCATTGCCGCCGTACCACCGCTGAAGGCACCGCCGCCACGGCCGCTGTCGAGCGAGAACATCCTGACCATTTCCAACGTCTCAAAGACCTATCGCACCGGCGGCTTCCTCGGACGTGGCGCGCGCGTCACGGCCGCGGTCAAGGATACCTCTCTCGATCTGCCCAAGGGCGCAACGCTTGGCATCGTCGGTGAATCCGGCTCGGGCAAGTCGACCCTAGCGCGCTGCATCGTGCGCCTGATCGATCCCGATACCGGATCGATCGTGCTCAATGGCAAGGACTGGGCAAAACTGTCGCGCGAACAAATTCGCCGCGAAACCCGGCATATCCAGATGGTGTTCCAGGACCCCTTTGCCTCGCTCAATCCGCGGCGCAAGGCCGCCGAGCTGGTCGCGCAAGGACCCATCGTCCATGGCACGCCGCGCGCCGCCGCGATTGCCGAAGCGAAGAAACTGTTCGAGCTGGTTGGGCTTGATCCGTCCGCCGGCGACCGCTACCCGCACGAATTCTCCGGCGGCCAGCGTCAGCGCATCGGGCTCGCCCGGGCACTGGCGCTGAAGCCAGACGTGCTGGTCGCGGACGAGCCGGTCTCGGCACTCGACGTTTCCGTGCAGGCGCAGGTATTGAAGCTCTTGGCCGATCTGCGCCAGCGGCTCGGCCTCTCCATCATCTTCATCACCCACGATCTGCGCGTCGCCGCGCAGATCTGCGACCTCGTCGCCGTCATGAAGGATGGCGCGGTCGTCGAGCAGGGATTGGTTGCCGACGTGTTCGGCCACCCAAAGCATCCCTACACAAAGGCGCTGCTGGATTCGATTCCAGGCGGCGAGTTCGCGCGCGAGCACGAGACGGTGAGCGTCTAGCGTTCGATTTGGCCGCAATCCGAACAGAGCGGCTGAAGGAATCCGCTCTTGTCCGTGACTGCCAAGGCGGCGGAAAGCCCGACTAGGCGGCGCGCCGTTCGATAGTCTGAGCCATGCGCTTCGCGCTATCGTCAGCCGCCTTGAGCGACATGTCGGCCATTCGTCGGCCGCATCCCACAGCGTTCTCCACGGTTTCTCGCATGAAATCACTTTGGACGGCGAGCACATCCTGAGGAGTACGGCAGCGCCACAATTCGTTCATGCGGTTCATACTGCACTCCATTTGGTGCCGGACGAACGCCAGATACTCTTGCGACATCCCGCTCATCCCTTTGGCAATTGCGGTGGTGGACTGAAGGACGCTGGCAGCGCTGTGAGCCGACCTTTCGGTTGCACGTTGTGCTTCCTCCGATAGTCCAAGTGCACCACCAAATTGATCGGTGGAGCGGCCCATGACCGCTGTCGTCATATCCAGGCCGAACCGCAGGGCGCTCTGTACCGCCTCGGCATTTTGGCGCAGCAGATCGGTGCTAGCCCGAGCCATCTCTTGACTGGCCTCAGCCGCGGTTTCTCCAATCCGTCTGGTCTGTTCAGCAGTTCTCTCGCTGACGCGCCGAACTGCATCCTCGGCGGCTTGAGTAGACTTATCCTCTGGACGTGGATTTGCCATCTGTTGCCTCCTCGTTATTGATTGTAGTTGGATATTGCAGTCGGGATTCCCGTGCGACTGGATCGCTGAACAGCGGGGCGAATCCTTCGCAACCAAACGCGGTGAGTTTACAACCGTTCCGGCATTTCTTGAGCTTTTGGGATGCTCTATAGGCGCCGGCTCCAAACTCGATTTCTGCGGCCTGGAACTCGGGCAGCCAGCTGCTCATCAAGCCGGGGCGTACATTGGATGATATCCGAGTTAGGTCAGGAATGCTCTCCTGACGGATATCGCGCTCGGCACAGCGTTCCCCTGCACTAGATCTCCCGCGCGTCGCGGCGGCGGTAGACCAATAGCATCAAGGGCGCGAGCTTTCGCAGCAGTCCATGCGCAGCAATCGGCCGCGCGTCGGTGAACGGCAGCGCCAAGTCTTTCATCGCTACGCCTTGCACCGCCTTTGCAAACTCGGCGCCAATCGCAATCGTCAGCGCCACCGCGCGGCCGTTGCAACCGGTCCAGCCATAGGCGTCGGGGCCGAGCTGGTGAAAGCGCGGCAGGAAATCGGTGGTCATGCCGACATAGCCGTTCCAGACATGGTCGAAGGAGACTTCGCCGATCTGTGGCCACAGGCGCTGCAACCGCTCGGCCACCCTCGCCTTCAATCGCGCGGCCTTGTCGCCCGGGCCGATCACGGCGCCGCCGGTGACGAGCCTGTTGCGCGCGTCGTAACGCGCGAAATAGAGCTCTCCATGAGTGTCCGACATCGCCTGCCGTCCAGGGATGATGGACTTGCGAACGTTGTCCGACAATGGCTGCGTCGCCATCTGCCAGGACAGCACCGGCATCACCTCGGTCGCGATCTCCGGCACCAGCGATTTCACGATCTCTCCGCTATAGGCGTTAGTGGCGACCACCAGGGCTCGGCCCGAGATCTCGCCCTTGGCCGTTTTCACAACCCAGCGGTCATTCCGCCGCTCGAAACTCTCCACCGGCGAGCGGACATAGACGCGGCCGCCGAGATCGACCACAACGCGTGTGAGCCCTCGCGCCAACGCCAGCGGATTGATGTGGCCGCCGCTTCTGTTCCAGAAGCCGCCGTACCACGCATCCGAGCCCAGCATGTCGCGGACCTGATCGCGTGACAGCAATTCGACCGGCGCGCCGAATTTCGACCATTGCCGCACCCGCCGCTCGGCGATCTTGATGCGGCCGGGCGAATGCACCGGCTGCACCCAGCCGGCCTGCTCCTGCTCGGCCTGGATATCGTATCGCCTGGCGACGTCGAACAGCGTCGAGGCGCTGTCGCGCAGCAAGCCGACAAAGCGCTCGCCAGCTGCGCGATGCTTGGCGACGATGTCCTCCGGATCGGGCCGCGACAAGGTCGGGATCACCTGGCCGTTGTTGCGCCCCGAGGCGCCCCAGCCCGGCTCCATCGCCTCGACGACAGCCACGTCCACGCCGGCCTCGCGCAAATGCAGCGCGGTCGACAGCCCCGTGAAACCGCCACCGATCACGACCACGTCGGCCTGCCGGGCGCCGGTCAATTCGGGCAGATCAGGCCCCGCGGGCGTCACTGCCGCCCATAGGAAATCGGGCCAGCGGACATCTGTTCTTTCCATCATCAATCTCTTCAGGATCGTTGCTCGGCGGCCAATGGGAACGTCGGCTTGCGGGCGCCGGATCGATCTGTTTAGTGTAGTACGCCATCTATCCATGCCGGGGAAACAACAGAGTGTCACTCAAGAACGTCATCGGAATCGATCACGCCGTGATCATGGTGAAGGATCTCGACCGGGCTGCCGACAACTGGAAGCATCTCGGCTTCAGCGTTTCGCCGCGCGGCACCCATAGCGCGCATATGGGATCCGGCAACTACACCATCATGCTCGACCCCGACTATATCGAGCTGCTCGGCGTGCTCACCCCGACCGAGCACAATGCGCCGGCGCGGGCATTCCTGGAGCAGCGCGGCGAAGGCATCGAGCGCATTGCATTCACCGCGGTCGATTCGGCTGCGGGCGCCGAGGAGATTCGCGCGCGTGGCTACGCGCCGATCGGCCCGACCGATTTCGAGCGGCCGGTGACGATGCCTGATGGCACGCTGTCGGCGGCCAAATTCCGCACCTTCCAATGGCCGACCGCGGAGGCGCCGGGCGGCGTGCGCATCTTCGCCTGTCAGCACAAGACCCGCGAGACGGTGTGGATCCCCGAATTGATGACGCATGCCAACGGCGCGAAACGCCTGAGGCAGGTGCTGATCGTGACATCAGAGCCGGCCAAGGACGCTGCGCATCTGTCCGAGATGATCGATGTCGCAACAAGGAACGAAGCCGATGGCGCCGTCACTGTTCCCTCGGGCTCGGACCGCGCGGACTTCGTGTTCGCGACAAAGGACCAACTCGGCAAACGCTATCCCGGCGTCTCGCTGGCCGCGCTGCCCGAACGCGGCGGCGCCGGCCTGGTGATCGCGGCCGATGTTAGTGCAGCGGAGAAGGCACTGGGCCCGATCGGCGTACACAGTGCGGGCGCGATCTGCGTACCGCCGGCCGCGGGCAACGGCACGTTGCTTGCTTTCGTCAAGGCATAATCGACCAACCACTCGCGCGACAATTGCAGTGTATTGTCGCGCACATTAGGACTAGGCAGAGCCCGCGCAGACGCTAGTATCTCTCCCAAACAAAAAACGAGCAGGGAGAGAAATATGACGGATCACCAGATCTCGCGCCGGCAGCTTTTGGCCGGCACGGCTGCGGCCGGCGCGCTCAGCCTCACCGGATTTCCGGCGCGCGCCGACATCGACTGGAAGAAATATAACGGCACCAAGCTCGAGGTGATCCTCGCCAAGGGGCCGCGCGGCGACAATCTGCAAAAATACATCAAGGAATTCACCGCGCTCACCGGCATCCAGGTCGAGTCCGAGCAGATCCCCGAGCAGCAGCAGCGCCAGAAATGCGTCATCGAGCTCGCCTCGGGCAAGCCCAGCTTCGACGTTGTGCATCTGAGCTA
Source organism: Bradyrhizobium elkanii WSM2783 (assembly GCF_000472865.1). GTDB lineage: Bacteria > Pseudomonadota > Alphaproteobacteria > Rhizobiales > Xanthobacteraceae > Bradyrhizobium > Bradyrhizobium elkanii_A. The sequence goes on from NZ_AXAP01000017.1 coordinate 83,092, forward strand.
TCATGTGCAGAAGCGGCAGTTCGAGAAGGCCGGCTGGCTCGCCGATCTCTCCGGCTACTTGAAGGACCCGAATTTCACGCCGCCCGACCTGGTCGAAAGCGACTTCTCCGCCGCCGGACAGCAATACGCCAAGAACGACAAGGGCCAGATGCTGTCGCTGCCGTGGTCGGTCGACTATTTCATCCTCTATTACAACAAGGAGTTGTTCCAGAAGAAAGGCGTCGAAGTGCCGAAGACGCTCGACGAGATGGTGGTGGCCGCCGAGAAGCTCACCGACCCCAAGGAAGGCACTTTTGGCTTTGTCGGACGCGGCCTGCGCAACGCCAACATGGCGATGTGGACCAACTTCTACCTCAACTATGGCGGCGAATTCCTCGACAGCAAAGGCAACATCCTGACCGAGGGCCCCGAGGCGATCGAAGCCACCAAGCTGTACCAACGGCTGCTCACCAAATCGGCGCCACCCGGCGTCGCCGGCTTCAACTGGATGGAGTCGATGGCCTCGTTCACGCAAGGCCGATCCGCGATGTGGATCGACGCCGACGGCTGGGCGCCGCCGCTGGAAGATCCGACCGCCTCGCGCGTCGTCGGCAAAGTCGGCTACACCCTCGTGCCCGCCGGCCCCAAGGGCGCGTTTTCCTCGACCTATGGCGACGGCATCGGCATCGCCGCGGCGAGCAAGAACAAGGAAGCCGCCTACCTCTTGTGCCAATGGGTCATCTCCAGGACGCAAGCCGCGCGACTGTTGCAGGCCGGCGGCGGCGTTCCGTTCCGCAATTCGATCGTGAACGATCCTGATGTCGCCAAGGGTGTGAAGACTCAGGAATGGCTGAAGTCGGTCGTCGACTCCGCCAAGATCAGCAAGCTCGGACTGCCCGTCATCATCCCCGTCGCCGAATTCCGCGACATCGTCGGCGCGGCGCTGACCGCGACGCTCTCCGGCGCCGATCCCGCGACGGAGTTGAAGAAGGCGCACGAGCAATTCCGGCCCATCCTGGAACGCAGCGAAAAAGCGTGAGCACGATAACCGAGACGAGTCCGGCCGCGGCGGAAACCTCCGCCGCGCCGGAGCAGGAATGGCATCGCCCCACCTACTGGCCTTTCGTGCTGCCGGCGCTCATCGTCGTGCTGGCCGTGATCGTGTTTCCCTGGCTGTTCACGATCTGGATGAGCTTCAACGAATGGAAGGTGGGCTCGCCCACGACCTTCGTCGGGTTCGCCAACTACCTGCGCTTGCCGAACGATCCGCGTTTCGTCGAGGCAGTCGGACACACCATCGTCTACACCGCGCTGTCGGTGATATTGCCGCTGATCTTCGGCACGCTCGCGGCCGTCGTGTTCCACCAGCGCTTTGCCGGGCGCGGCTTTTTGCGCGGCGTCTTCATCATGCCGATGATGGCGACGCCTGTGGCGATCGCGCTGGTCTGGACCATGATGTTCCACCCGCAGCTCGGCGTGCTCAACTATCTCTTGTCGCTGGTCGGCCTGCCGCCCCAGCTCTGGGTGTTCAATCCCGCGACCGTCATTCCATCGCTGGTGCTGGTCGAGACCTGGCAATGGACGCCGCTGGTGATGCTGATCGTGCTCGGCGGCCTCGCCGCGATCCCGACCGAGCCCTATGAGAGCGCGGAGATCGACGGCGCCGGCTTCTGGCAGATGTTCCGCTACATCACGCTGCCGCTGATCATGCCGTTCTTGTTCATCGCCGGCATGATCCGCATGATCGACGCGGTGAAGAGTTTCGACATCATCTTCGCGATCACGCAAGGCGGCCCCGGCTCGGCGTCGGAGACCATCAACCTCTATCTCTACAGCGTCGCCTTCGTCTATTACGACCTCGGCTACGGCTCGGCGATCGCGGTCGTGTTCTTCCTGCTGATCGTGCTGCTCGCCGCCGTGCTGCTCTACTTGCGCAAGCGGATGCTGTGGACCGAGATCGGAGGTGGCGCATGAGCCCGCGCCGACTCATGGGCCGGATCGGCCTCTGGTTCTCGGTGTTCGTCATCGTGTCGCCGGCGATCCTGTTCTTCCTCTGGATGATCTCGCTGTCGCTGAAGTACGAGATCGACAACGCCGCCTATCCGCCGGTGTTCATCCCCGAGCAGTTCGCCTGGAAGAACTATACCGACGTGCTCGCCTCCAACCGCTTCCTGACCTATTTCTTCAACAGCCTGATCGTGACCGGCGGCGCGACGCTGCTGGCGATGCTGGTCGGCGTGCCCGCCGGCTACGGCATCGCGCGGATGGCGGCGCATAAATCCGCGATCGTGATCCTGATCGCGCGCATCACGCCGGGGCTGTCGTACCTGATCCCGCTGTTTCTGCTGTTCCAATGGCTGGGACTGCTCGGCACGCTGGTGCCGCAGATCATCATCCATCTCGTGGTCACCGTGCCGATCGTGATCTGGATCATGATCGGCTATTTCGAGACAACGCCGCTGGAACTCGAGGAAGCCGCACGGATCGATGGCGCCACGCGCTGGCAGGTGTTCCGTCACGTCGCGCTGCCGATCGCGCGCCCCGGACTTGCCGTTGCCTTCATCCTTGCGGTGATCTTCTCCTGGAACAATTTCGTGTTCGGCATCGTGCTGGCGGGACGCGAGACGCGCACGTTACCGGTCGCCGTCTACAACATGATCTCGTTCGACCAGTTGAGCTGGGGCCCGCTCGCCGCCGCGGCGCTGCTCGTGACCTTCCCGGTGCTGCTGCTGACGGTGTTCGCGCAGCGGCAGATCGTCGCCGGCCTCACCGCAGGTGCGGTCAAGGGCGGGTAGCCTCTCTCCACGTCATTGCGAGCCACCGGGTCGGCGCGTAGCGCCGCCCGATGACAGGCTCCGCGAAGCAATCCATAGCGCCACTTGCGGACACATGGATTGCTTCGTCGCTTGCGCTCCTCGCAATGACGGCTGAGAGTTCACTCCGCAGGTGCCGCGATCGGCATCTCCGGATGCGAGCTGTAGGCCACGCTGCCGACAGATTTGCTGAGCGCGAACAGCCCACCCGCCATCACGAGATAAGCGAGCGTCACGCCGGGCGTAACGCCGAGGCCGCCTCCGATGCCGACCGCTTCGCCATGCATGAAACCGAAATAGGTCATGACGGCACCGGCCAGCGCAAAGGCAGCGGCCTTCAGGAAATCGCGTTCGATGATGAACACCGCGATGGCGCCGAGCACGAGGCCGGCAAGGATCGAGCCGCCGCCCATCACCTCGAGCCCATGATAGATCACGCCCTGTTGCGGCAGTGCGGCGATCGCAGCCGTCTTGACCTCACCCACCTTGTCGGCCGCAAGCCCGCCGACGCTCTGCGCTGCCGTCATCGTCGAGGCCAGCATGGTGTCGATCTGCAGTTTGGCCCAGGCGGCAAGATGCGGCGTGAACGCCAGCACGATCGCAGGCGCGTGCCTCGCCGGCGTGGTCTGGAACGCCTGCGCGCCGATCAGCATGCCGATATAGAGCAGGATCGGCGAGATCGCGACCACCGGCACCAGCGCCAGCAACACCGAGATAATGCCGAACCACGACAGCAACACCACCATGATTCCGGTCGCGGCCGAATAGCCGATCCGTCCGCCCATCGCCTTCCAGCCGGGATGGCCGATATAAACAGCGTTGATGAAGGGATTGCCCATCAGGCAGCCGATCAGGCTGACGATGCCGTCGGCGGTCAGCACGCGCGTGGTCGGATATTCGTCGCCGGCGGCTTCCGCGCTCTCGACGTTATCCATGGCCTCGACGAGATCGTAGATGCCGAACGGAATCGCCGTGACGAGGATGATGCCTAAGAACTCGAAACCGGAAAACACGTAGCCTACGGCCGGGACCGGCACCGAGAAACCGAAATTCGCAAAGGCATCGCCGACGCCCTTCAGGCTCAGGCCGCCGAGCCCGAACCCGAACAGGTTCGAGCCCCATGCGATGATCATGCCCACCGCAATCGCGACAAGGCCTGCGGGTATGCCGCGCGGATATTTCACGCCGCCGAACCAACTCACCAGGATGATGGCGAAGCAGATCAGCCCGATCTGCGGCGTCATGTACATTTCGAGCGCTGGTCGCATCGCGATGAAAGTGATGGACACGCCGGCGAGCGTGCCGAGCAGCGCCGCGCGCGGCGTGATCTTGCGGATGTACGGCGCAATGAAGCCGCCGATCATCAGGATGAAGCTCTGGAAGAACACCCACACCAGGCCGGCGGACCAGCCCTTGATGGGATCGCCGGTCTTGAGCGTAATCGGCAGCATGATCACAAAGGTGACGATGAACATATGCGGGACGCTGATGCCCGACGGCAAGGCGCAGACGTCGCTGCGGCCGGTCCTCTGCGCCAGCCGGTAGGCGAGGAACGCGTAGTAGAAAGTGGAGAGGCACATCATCAGGCCGAGCGCCGGCAGGATGCGGCCGAACACAAGCGAGTCCGGCATCTTCAGGACGAAGCGCAATAGCCCGGTGAGGACCAGCATGTTGACGAGGATGTTGGTGCCGAAGCCGAAAAACGCGTTCCAGTCGCCCGATGTCCACAGTGCCGGCTTGAACTCGGACCTGCCGGCCGTCCCCGTCATGCTGGTGCTCATGATAATGTTCCTAAGCCAATGTTTTCGAAGTCTCCAACGCCTCCAGTACAGCGGCTGAGCTCGCGACCCAGCCGAAGATGCCGCCCTGGGCCTTGATCATCTTCAGGCCCATCTCGTGAAATTCGGGAAAGTAGGATGCGCAGCCGTCGGAGATGACGACGCAGCGATAGCCGCGGTCATTGGCCTCGCGCACGGTGGTGTTGACGCACACTTCAGTGGTGACGCCGCACACCAGAAGATTCTCGATGCCGTATTTCTGCAGCACATCGCCCATCTCGGTGGCGTAGAACGCGCCCTTGCCGGGCTTGTCGATCACGATCTCGCTGTCGAGCGGATAAAGCTCGGGAATGATGTCGTGGCCGGCCTCGCCGCGGATGAGGATGCGGCCCATCGGACCGGGATCGCCGATGCGCAAGGATGGCGCGCCGCGTTCGACCTTGGCGGGCGGCGCGTCGGAAAGATCGGGCAGATGTCCTTCGCGGGTGTGGATCACCAGCATGCCGGCGTCGCGCGCCGCCGACAGCACCGAGCCGATCGGCTGCACGGCGCGCGCAAGCTGGCTGACGTCATTGCCGAGCGTTTCGCCGAAGCCACCGGGCTCCATGAAATCGCGCTGCATGTCGATGATGACGAGCGCCGTCTTGGTCCAGTCGAGCGCGATCGGCTCCGGCTCCGCGACGATCATCCCCACTGAATCGCTTGAGTTCGCCATGATGCGCGTGCCCCGAACGAGAGAACTCTTGAGCGGGGTTAAGCAAGCGCCGTGCCATTGTGTACAATTCCAAATCGCGCGCGGCCGGAACGAAATCCGCTGCGATTTCAATTCACTGATCGTTTGATGGAGCGCTGCTTATTCGCTGTGCGAAGCTTTTTCGACGCGCATCTGCTCATTCATTAAGCGAGTTTTTCTTTGCATTCGATTTGCGCAAGCGTCGCCGGGCGCATGCTCTCATCTGAAGAGATGGACGAGCCCGATGCTGATGGCGAGCAGTACCAACAGCGACAGCGTGACCGCAGCCGTCACGCGTCCTCCCACGGTGGCGATGACGCGAATATCAACGCCGAGCCCAAGGGCCGCCATCGACAGGACGGTAAGCAGAACCGCCGTCTTCGTCACCAGAGGGATCACCGCATCCGGAACGAGCTCGAACGATCGCAGCGCGGCAAGGACCAGAAAGCCGATGATGAACCAGGGCACCAGCTTGAACGGACTGATCGATGCCGCCTTCTCGTGCTGGCGGCGGCTGGCAACGAATAAAGAGAGGCCGATCACGATCGGTCCCAGCATCAGCACGCGCACCAGTTTCACCAGCGTCCCGATCTGCGTGCTGACGATGCCGGCAGGCACGGTCGCCGCAAGCACCTGGGGAACGGCATAGACCGTAAGTCCGGCCAGGATGCCGTATTGCGTCGCCGACAATCCTAGGAGCGGGATCAGCAAGGGCAATCCCAGCACCATCAGAACGCCGAGGATAGCCGTAAACGAGATCGACGAGGCGATGTCGTCGCTGTGGGCATCGATCACGGGGGCAACGGCTGCGATTGCCGAATTCCCGCAGATGGAATTGCCGCAGGCGATCAGGATCGACAGCTTGGTGGGCAGGCCCAGCATGCGGCTGACCCCAAAACTAAGCGCCAGCATGATCGCGACCGTCCCCGCGATCGCGCCGATCAGGGCAAGGCCGGACGCCGCGATCGCGGCGAAGCTGATCGAAGCCCCCAGCAGCACGACGGCGACTTCGAGCAGTTGCTTGGCGCTGAAGGCGATCCCGGAGCGCCATCGCTCGGATGGATTCCACGCGGTGCGGATCGCCATCCCCAGGAGAATCGCAATCACGAGGGCTTCCACATAGGGATGGTCGAAGGCTCGTTCTTCCAGATGCTGGATGCCGAGCGCGACGACCGTGATCGCGCCGCACAGCACGATGCCGGGAAGAAGGCCAAATGTGCGGGCGACGGCGCTGGGCCGCCGTGCTGTTTCCTTGATGTTGTTGGTATTGTCCGCCACGGTGGCACTCCCTATCGGGAAATAATTTATGCGCCTACCGTGATGTTTTGGCTAATATATTCTCCAATTTCCCCAGTCACGAGAAGTTATATTCCGTGACAAGAGATAGTCCAGGACGGACGCTTCCGGTTGGCCGTGCCTATCGCAGGCGGCCGCGCGATTTCGGCTGGAACTAGATGAAGAAAGAGAGTGCCGGATCGAACGTCAGAGGGCCGCAAACAGGCCCTGCGCCCAGGCAACGGCGCGGTCGAAATTGAAGACGCCGGCCTCGAAATAGGCGGCGCGGGCGATCACGATGCCAGCGACGAGCAGCCAGAACGCGCTGGTGCCGGCACGCAGCAGCCACGAGGACGTGCGCCCGGGCGCTCTAACGCTCTCGGCCGTCATTGGCTCGCCAAACGCATCAAATCCGGGATTGCTCATAGCCGCTTCCATTGAAACTGGCCTCAAATGTCGTCAATTGCGGCCAGGAAGCAATGGTAGCGAAATGTCTTTTGCAGCAGCGACTTGGAAGCATGTTCCCCGACGCCGGCTCGGGGAAGAATTTTTATCCTCGCAGCTCCAAATCGTGCGGAAATGGCCGCCGAAGCTACCCGGCCTGCGCCAGCACGGCCGGCCTCAGGGACCTCAGACCGTACCGACAACTCCCTCGACCAGATAGTCGGTCGTCTCCAATGAGGGATCATAGAGCCCGGTGTCCTTGGAGGTGATGACCTTGCCGGTATTGCTCTTCACGCCGGCGACGAAGATCGGCTTGCCGGCCTTCAGCTCGGCGATTGCGGCGGTGGCGGCATTGCGGCCGGCTTCGCTGCAGCCGGCTCCGAACGGCGAACTCACCACCATGTCCTTGTCGTAGCCGCCGATCACCATGTTCGGCAGCTTCTCGCCCTTGGCGATCATGCCGGCAAAGCTCTTATAGACCGTCTCCCATTTCAGCTCCGCGCCGGTGATGAATCCCTTGGGCGCGAGATCCGCCTGGTTGGCGTTGTGGCCGCAGCTCTTCACGCCGCGCTTCTCGGCGGTCTCGATCACCACCTTCGGGCTGTCGATGTGGCAGGCGATGATGTCGCAGCCGGCGTCGACCAGCGCGTTGGCGGCTTCCGCCTCGCGCACCGGCAACGCCCAGTCGCCGGTGATGATGAGCTGCACGGTGACATCGGGATTAACCTTGCGCGCGCCGAGCATGAACGAGTTGACGTTGCGGAGCACCAGGGGGATCGGCTTTGCGGCGATATAGCCGATCTTGTTGGCCTTGGTGGATAGGCCGGCGGCAATGCCATTCACGTAATGGCCCTGGTCGAGATAGCAGAAATAGCCGCCAGCGTTGGCGGGATGCTTGTCAGCCTGCCAGAGCGAGGTCGGATGGCGAAATTCGACCTTCGGATATTTCTTCGCCGCATCGATCATGAACGGATTGAAATAGCCGAAGGACGTCGGAAACAGCAGCGTCGCACCGTCGATGTTGATCATCGACTCCATGGTTTTCGCAACCGCCACGGTCTCCGGCACGTTCTCTTCTTCGACGACCTTCACGCCCGGCACATCCTTGAGCGCCTTGGCGGCGACCGCGTGGGCCTGGTTCCAGCCATAGTCCTGGCGCGAGCCGACATAGATGATGCCGACCGTGAGATCGGCGGCGTGCGCCGGCCGGCCGAGCGCGGAAAGAACGAAAGGACTTGCGGCTGCGCCAGCGAGAAAGGTTCGGCGGGAAAGCGGAGGCGTGGTCATTGATACTCTCCTTGATCGCCGAACCATTGGCGCGGCTTGGGTGACGCTGGTGATGAAATCCTGTCCCCGGTCATTTCGCGGCCCGTGTCTTTCGCCGCGGCAGCCGCGCGATCTTTGATCCGTTGCCGGTCTCCGCCGTCTCCGTGTAACGGGACAGCACCGCGCCGAGATCGAATTGCGCATCGCGATCCTGATCGAGCAGCGCCCGGTGCTCGACCGCGCCGAGGTGATGGTCCATCAGCTCGATCGCAGCCTCGGCATTGCGGCTGCGCAGCGCGGCCACGATTTCGCGATGTTCGTTGACGGCGCAGTCGGCGGAATGCGGCCGGCCGTACAGCGCGAGGATCAGCGAGCAGCGCGACACCACTTCGCCGAGATAGCGGCGGAACAGACTATTGCCTGCGAGCTCGCCAAGCTTGATATGGAATTCGCCCGCAAGACGGATGGAGACTCTCGCTTCGCCAGCCTTCCGCGCAGCTTCTTCCTTGCGGACATGCCCTTCGAGCTCGGCGCCGAATTCCGGCCGCCAGCGCGCGATCACCAGCCGCACCACTTCGCGTTCGAGCGTGCGGCGGACCTCGAAGACCTCCCTCGCCTCCTCCAGCGTCGGTTTGGCCGTGGTGGCGGTGCGGCGCGGCGGCGCATCGACCAGACCTTCCGATTGAAGCTGCGCCAAGGCTGCGCGCACCAGCGTGCGGCTCATACGAAACTGAGCACCGAGCTCGTCCTCCGGCAGCTTCGTGCCCGGCGGCAACGCCTGCTCGATGATCGCCTGGCGCAGCGCCTGGCAGGCAACATCAACGCGGGTCGATTTCTTGCTCATCCGAAATCCGCATGCGCCGTCGGACGAGAATGCGTCCGCGATTGCGCATACGATAGTTCGGCATTTCGTACACAGGATGCGGCAATATTGGTCGATGCGCTCGAATAAACGGCAGCACGACGCTCAAAGTTTGCGCTTCGAATGCGCGGTAAAACGCAGGATAACTGCAGCTCGATATCCGGTTGGGTGTAATTCTGTATACAGGATTTTACTATCTCGGATCGCTGCGGAGGGAATGCCATGAAGGAAACAGTCGTTAAGTTACGATTGAACCAGCAACAGCTTGAACTGATGGACCGCACCATCGCGCAGGGTGTGGCGCCTGATCGCGCGGCGCTGGTCCGTCTCGCGCTGCGCGAATACGCCGCCAACCGGAAGGCCGAGACCGCGAGAAGCTCGCGATGACCACGCGCAAGATCATATCGGAATGGCTACTCGAGCCGGGCACCGGCAAGGCGATCGAATTGTTGAAGGGGCAGATCCTGCGCATCGAGCAGGTCGAAGGCGGCCAGTGCGCCGACTTCAACTGCTTCAACCTGCATGACTACAAGGAATTCATGCATTGCGGCCGCACCCGCACCGTGCACGGCTTTCATCCGACCAAAGGCACCTTCATGTGGTCGGCGCCGCCACGCGAGCGCGCGATGCTCTATATTCTCGAAGATACCTTCGGCCGCAATGACGTGCTGTTCCCGCGCTGCAGCGCCTATGTCTATGAAGCGGCCTACGGCTTTTCCGTGCACACCAATTGCCACGACATCCAGGCGGAAGCGCAGCGCGAATATGGGCTGACGCCCGACGACGTGCACGATTCCTTCAACCTGTTCATGTGCACCGGCGTCGATGCCGACGGCCACGCCTACATGACCCGTCAGACCACCAAGCCCGGCGACTATGTCGACCTGCTGGCCCTGATGGACGTGCTGGCGGTGCCCAATGTCTGCGGGGCCGACGTGATGAAGACCAGCAACTTTGCGCTGAAGCCGCTGAAGCTCACGGTGTTCGAGGCGACCGAAGCCGATCTCGCCAGCGTGCCGAAGACGCCCGTGCTCGCGAGCCAGCGAACGCCGAACGATTTCAAGAACCCGATCATCAAGAGCGACCGCGCCTTGCGGCGGGATCCCGACTACAAGCCGGAGTTTCCGAACACGCCGATCGTGCTCACCGAACTTCCGATCACACTGACCGCGGAGGAAATCGCGATGTTCAACGCGGTCAAACTCACCGACATCTACGGTGATGACGACGCGGCGGCGTTGCGCGACATCCTGTTCTCCTGGTGGGAAGAGCGCTTCCTGCAGGCGCATGCCGGGGCGCCGGCGATCGAGGCCTGAGCGATGGACGCGATCCCGGCTCCGGACGAAGTCACCTTCGACTTCCGCAAGCTATCGGCACGCGAGCGCTACAAACTGATGATCGGCACTGTGGTGCCGCGGCCGATCGCGCTGGTGACGACCGTCGATCCAACGGGGCGCATCAATGCCGCGCCGTTCAGCTTCTTCAACTGTCTTTCCGCGGACCCGCCGATCCTCGCGCTCGGGGTCGAGAATCATCCCGACATGTCGTTCAAGGACACCGCGCTCAACATCCGCCTGACCGAGGTCTTCACCGTCAACATCGTCTCGCACGCGATTGCGGAAGCGATGCACGTCTGCGCGGTGCCGTTTGCGGCCGGCCGCGACGAACTTGCGGCCGCCGGCCTGACCGCGATTCCCGGAACCGAAGTAGCCTCGCCCTGGATCAAGGAAGCGCCCGCCGCTTTCGAGTGCCGCCGCCACGTGACGCTGGAACTGGGGAAATCGCGCCAAATCATTCTCGGCGAAATCGTGTTCGCGCATTATCAGCGCGAGGTAATTGATGCCGAGCGCCTGCGAATCGATCCGGCCAGACTCGACGCGATCGCACGTCTTGGCGGCAACACCTGCGCCACCATCCGCGATCGCTTCGAGATGCTGACGCCGACGCTCGACGAATTCGAGGCGATGGCGGCGCCTGAAAAATAGTCTTTCGATGCAAACAGAAATCGGATTTGCTTCGCTTAATCCCAGAAACGACCAGCACTGAACAGGGAGTTCGATATGAACGGACTTGGCGGCCTCAATAAATCGCCCAACGGCGTCGTGATCGGGCTTGTTCAACTGCAATTGCCGGTCGTGGCGACCAAAGCCGATCTGGCGAAGCAGACCGAGAAGATCGTCTGGATGGTCGGCAAGGCGCGGCGCAATCTGTCCACGATGGACCTCGTCGTGTTTCCGGAATATTCGCTGCACGGCCTGTCGATGGACACCAATCCGAAATCATGTGCCGGCTCGACGGCCCGGAGGTTGCCGCTTTCAAGCGGGCCTGCATCGACAACAAAATCTGGGGCTGCTTCTCCATCATGGAGTACAATCCGGACGGCAACCCTTACAATTCAGGCCTGATCATCGACGACCACGGCGATATCAAGCTCTACTATCGCAAATTCCATCCCTGGATTCCGGTCGAGCCGTGGGAGCCCGGCGACATCGGCATTCCCGTGATCGAGGGACCGAAGGGCGCCAAGATCGCTCTCATCATCTGCCATGACGGCATGTTCCCCGAGATGGCCCGCGAATGCGCCTACAAAGGCGCGGAGATCATGATCCGCACCGCCGGCTACACCGCCCCGATCCGCGAGAGCTGGCGTTTTACAAATCAGGCCAACGCCTTCCAGAATCTGATGGTGACGGCCAATGTCTGCATGTGCGGCTCCGATGGCTCGTTCGATTCCATGGGCGAAGGCATGATCGTCAATTTTGACGGCACCATCATCGCCCACGGCACCACCGGCCGCGCGGACGAGATCATCACCGCCGAGGTGCGCCCTGACCTGGTACGCGAGGCGCGGATCAACTGGGGCGTCGAGAACAACATCTATCAGCTCTGGCATCGCGGCTATGTCGCGGTGAAGGGCGGCGCGATGGATTGTCCCTACACCTTCATGCAGGACATGGTCGCAGGTAACTTCCGCCTGCCGTGGGAAGACCAGGTGAAGATCACCGACGGCACCTCCTGCGGCTTCCCAGCGCCGACGCGGATGTTCGGCAAGACCGCGAAAGCGGCGGAGTGACTCCCTCGCCCCGCTCTTGCGGAGAGAGGGTTGGGGTGAGGGGCTCCCTCCGCGTATTCGACTGCCGATGAATGCGCGGAGACTCCCCTCACCCGGCGCTTCGCGCCGACCTCTCCCCGCAAGAGCGGGGCGAGGTGACTCAAGGACCAAGCCGAAAATTCTCGATCAGCCGCAACAGCACCCGCGCGCCGGCGTCAGCATCGGCAAGCTCGACATGTTCGTCCGGATGATGGCTGATGCCGCCGCGGCAGCGGACGAAGAGCATCGCGACATCGGCGACATCGATCATCGCCATGCCGTCATGCCCCGCCCCGCTCGGCAACTCGAACACGGCATATCCCTCGCCGGCGACCGCCTCCGCCACCTGCGCTTTCAGCCAAGGCGCGCAGGGCACGGTACGGTTCTCGTGGGTGACATCGAGCTGCAGCGCGAGTCCGCGGCGTTTCGCGATGGCCTCGATTTGACGAACGATATCGGCGACCGCGCGTTTGCGATGCATGTCGGTGGGGGCGCGGATATCGATCGTGAAGGAGACCTTTCCCGGGATCACGTTGGTGGCCCCCGGCAACGCATCGATATAGCCGACGGTGCCGACGAGGCCGCCATCATCGGTCCTGCAGAATTGCTCGATCGTCGTGATGCATTCGGCGGCGCCCGCCAGCGCATCGCGCCGGAGCGCCATTGGCACCGTACCGGCATGGCCGGCCATGCCCGTGATCTTTGCCGCAAGCCGCGTCGCGCCGGCGATCGCGGTCACCACGCCGACCGGCAGCCCCTTCTCCTCCAGCACCGGCCCCTGCTCAATATGCAGTTCGACATAGCCGAGCAGTTCGCGGCGGGCGCGCGCGGCGGCGCCGATGTGATCGGGGTCGAGCCCGAACGCGACCATCGCCTCGCGCATGGAAATGCCGGCCTGGTCGCGCGCGTTCAGTACGCTTTCGTCGAAGGTGCCGGCGACCGCGCGGCTGCCGAGCAGCGTCGAGGCGAAGCGGACGCCTTCCTCGTCGGCAAAGCCAGTCACCTCGATCGCGAACGGCAATCGGCGGCCGCGCCGGTTCAGGTCGGCGACACAGGAGATCGCGGTGATCAGGCCGAGCGGCCCGTCCCATTTACCGGCATCGCGCACCGTGTCGTAATGCGAGCCGAGCATCAGGCACGGCAGGCCGGGCGTTGCGGCCTCGTAGCGGCCGCAGACATTGCCGATCGCGTCGAGATGCGCGCTCATCCCGGCCTCACGCATCCAGGACAAAAGGAGATCGGCCGCCTTGCGGTGCTGGGGCGTCAGATAGATGCGCGCCAGATGCGAAGGCGCTTCCGATATCGCCGCAAGCTGGTCGATGCGGGCAACGATCTCCTCGCCAAGCAAGGTTGGTCTGGTCCCGGCTCCCGCCGCGTCTGTCTTGCTCATGCTTTTCCAGTGAAAGGCCGCTTCGATCCCCGCGTCGTCGGGATCGATACAAGTTCAATGCCAGCGCCTTGGCGCATGTTCAACGCCCCAAATGGTGCTCACCGGCCTTGCATACAATTATCTGGCAACGCTCAATAATTAGGCTGACGCACCGTCGCTCAAAGTTTGAGCGGAATATGGCATCGAATAATACCAAAGTTATTTCAATAGATTGGTAGTTTATGCCCGCCAGATAGGCTCTGGCACGAAGCTTGCGACATCCCGTCTGAGCTCCGCCGTTGGCGCGGACGCGAAACGACCGGCGGCCGGACCGCCCCAGGGGAGCAGGCAATGGATTTCAGCAGGATTTCACGACGACATTTATTGCAAGGCGGCGCCGCGCTGGCGCTGGGCGGCACGATCGGTGCCCGCGCGGCGCACGCGGCCGAGACCACCATCGGTTTCATCTATGTCGGGTCGCGCGACGACTACGGCTACAACCAGGCGCACGCGCAGGGCGCGGCGGCGCTCAAGAAACTGCCCGGCATCAAGGTGGTCGAGGAAGAGAAGGTGCCCGAGACCGATGCGGTCGAGAAGACCATGGAGTCCATGATCAATCTCGACGGCTCCACGCTGCTGTTCCCGACCTCGTTCGGATATTTCAATCCGCACATGATCAAGATAGCGAACAAATATCCGAAGATCCGCTTCGAGCATTGCGGCGGCTTGTGGACCGAGAAGGACCCGAAGAACGCCGGCAGCTATTTCGGCTATATCGACGAGGCGCAGTTCATTTCCGGCATCGTCGCGGGCTATTCGACCAAGAGCGGCAAGCTCGGCTTCGTCGCGGCCAAGCCGATCCCCCAGGTGCTGCGCAACATCAACGCGTTCACGCTCGGCGCCAAGCTCGCCAATCCGAAGGCAACGACGCAGGTGATCTTCACCGGCGACTGGTCGATGCCGGTCAAGGAAGCCGAAGCCACCAACAGCCTGATCGACCAGGGCGTCGACGTGCTGACCTGCCACGTCGACGGTCCCAAGACCATGGTCGAGAACGCCGCGCGCCGCGGCGCATTCGTCTGCGGCTACCACGTCAACCAGTCCCCGCTCGCGCCAAAGGCCTATCTCACCGGCGCCGAATGGAACTGGGAAGCGCTCTATCCGAAATTCCTGAAGATGATCACGTCGGGCGAATCGATCCCGAACTTCTATCGCGGCGGCCTGAAGGAAGAGATCGTCAAATGCTCGCCCTATGGCGAAGCCGTCTCGGCCGAAGCGCGCAAGCATGCCGACGAGATGAAGGCAAAGCTCATCGCCGGCGAATACACCATCTTCAAGGGACCGATCCTCGACAACAAAGGCAAGACGGTGATCGCATCCGGCGTCGACCGCGGCCAGAAGGATCCCGAGCTCGAGAAGATGGATTATCTGATCGAAGGCGTGATCGGAGCGACTTCGTGACGACAGACACGGCTGACTCGGCCGAGGCAGTCGAGGCGGTCGGGGTCGCCCCGGCCGCCGATCCCGGTTTCCTGCAGCGCTACGGCGCCGCCATCGAGTACATCCTGATCCCGGGCGCCGCCCTGATCGGCGCGCTCGCGACCTTCGGCGCGTTCGTCGCGCTCTACGGCAAAAACCCGCTCGATCTCTATTTCTACATGTACCAGGGCGCGTTCGGCACCTGGTTTTCCTGGCAGAATACGCTGACCCGCGCCGCGCCGTTGATCCTCACCGCACTCTGCACGGCGCTGCCCGCGCAGCTCGGCATGGTGATCATTGGCGGCGAAGGCGCGCTGCTGATCGGCGCACTCACGGCGACCAGCACCGCGCTCGCGATGCAATGGGCGCCGCCGCTGGTGGTGCAGATCGCGATGGTCGTTGCCGGCGTGATCGGCGGCGGATTGTGGATCACGCTGTCAGGCGCGCTCCGGCAATATCGCGGCGTGAACGAGACGATCTCGAGCCTCTTGCTGGTTTATATCGCGCTCGCGATCCTCAACCATCTCGTCGAAGGCGTGATGCGCGATCCCGCCAGTCTCAACAAGCCGTCGACGCGCGAGATCGGCGCCACCAACATGATCGGTACCATCCCCGGCACCGACGTGCATTGGGGCCTGGTGTTCGGCCTGGTCTGCGCGATCGCTGCCTACATCCTGATCTATCACACCACCTTCGGCTTCGCCGCCCGCGTCGCCGGCGGCAATATCCGCGCGGCGAAGATCGTCGGACTCGGCGTCGGCAAATTGATCATGACGATCTGCTTTCTCGCCGGCGCCTGCGCGGGCCTTGCCGGCATGATCGAGGTCGCGGCCGTCCAGGGCCGCACCAACGCCAATCTCGCCGCGGGTTACGGCTTCACCGGGATCCTGGTCGCCTTCCTCGCGCGGCAGAATCCGCTCGCAGTCATTCCGGTCGCGATCCTGCTCGGCGGCATCAGCGCCAGTGGCGGTCTGTTGCAGCGGCGGCTCGGATTGCCCGACGCGTCCGTGCTGGTGCTGCAGGGCATCATCTTCGTGTTCGTGCTGGCGAGCGACGCGCTGTACGGACGCATCGGCTTCCTGAAAGGAAAGTCCTGACATGGCTGACAGTTCGATCGGACTGTGGACCGTCCCGCTCGCCGTGCTCGGCGGCGCCATCCGCGTCTCGACGCCGTTCCTGTTCGTCAGCCTAGGGGAATGCATCACCGAACGCAGCGGCCGCATCAATCTCGGGCTCGAGGGCACACTGGTGATGGGCGCGATGAGCGCCTATGGCATCTCCTATCTCACCGGCTCGCCCTGGCTGGGCGTGCTCGCCGCCGGCATCACCGGCGCGCTGCTCGGCGCACTGCATGCCGGCATCTGCTCATTGCCGCGCGTGAACGACGTCGCGGTCGGCATCGCGCTGATGCTGTTCGGCATCGGCCTCGCCTTCTTCCTCGGCAAGCCATTGATCGAGCCGACCGCGCCGCGGCTGCCCGCGATCGATTTCGGCTGGTGGAGCGACATTCCGCAGGTTCGCGCCGCGCTGCGCATCAACGTGCTGTTCCTGATCGGGGTTGCGATCGCCCCCATCCTCTATTGGGCGTTCAAGACCACGCGCTGGGGGCTTCTGATCCGTACCGCTGGCGAAAGCTCGGATGCGGCGCGGGCGATGGGCCATTCGGTGCTGCTGATCCGGCTGCGCGCCACCATGGTCGGCGGCTTCCTTGCCGGGATCGGCGGATCGTTCCTGTCGCTGTTCTATCCCGGAAGCTGGAACGAAGGCCTTTCCTCAGGCCAGGGCATCACCGCGGTCGCGCTCGTGATCTTCGCGCGCTGGGATCCCCTGCTCTGCCTGTGGGCCTCGCTTGCCTTCGGCGGCGCCGCGGCGCTGGGGCCGGCGCTGCAATCGGTCGGCGTCACCTCGGGCTATCACCTGTTCAATGCCGCGCCGTACATCCTGACGCTCGCGATCATGATCATCACCTGCTCGCCGAAGCGCACGCTGACCGGTGCGCCGGCCGAGCTTTCCATCACCCGATAACACGCACGAGGTCGCGAATGCCCGAGCGCTATATTAAGTCCGAGCCCTATGCCTGGCCTTACAATGGCGATCTGCGCCCGGAAAACACCGCGCTCATCATCATCGACATGCAGACCGACTTCTGCGGCGTCGGCGGCTATGTCGACAAGATGGGCTACGACCTGTCGCTGACGCGGGCGCCGATCGAACCGATCAAGCGCCTGCTCGCGGTGATGCGGAGCCAGGGCTATCACATCATCCACACCCGCGAGGGCCACCGCCCCGATCTCGCCGACCTTCCCGCCAACAAGCGCTGGCGCTCGCGCCAGATCGGCGCCGGCATCGGCGATCCCGGTCCCTGCGGCCGCATCCTGGTGCGCGGCGAGCCCGGCTGGGAGATCATCCCCGATCTCAGCCCCCTGCCCAGTGAGCCGATCATCGACAAGCCCGGCAAGGGCTCGTTCTGCGCGACCGACCTGGAGCTGATGCTGCGCCTGCGCGGCATCGAGAACATCGTGCTGACCGGCATCACCACCGACGTGTGCGTCCACACCACGATGCGCGAGGCCAACGACCGCGGCTTCGAATGCGTGCTGATCGAGGATTGCTGCGGCGCGACCGACAAGGGCAATCACGACCATGCACTGAAGATGATCAAGATGCAGGGCGGCGTGTTTGGCGCGGTGGCGAAATCCGCCGACCTGATCGGAGCGATCTCGTGATCATCGGCGAGGCACCCCCGCCAAGTGGCGCTTTCGGCGTCGACGCCGTCGCCATGACGATGCGGTTCGGCGATTTCCTGGCGCTCGACAATGTCGAATTGAAGGTGCGTCCCGGCTCCTTCCATGCGCTGCTCGGCGAGAACGGTGCCGGCAAGAGCACGCTGGTGAAGTGCATCATGGGCTATTACCACGCCACCCAGGGCGACATCCTGATCGGCGGGCGTGAGCAGAAGATCGGCAACCCGAAGGACGCGCACGCGTTCGGGCTCGGCATGGTCTACCAGCATTTCACGCTAGTGCCGGCGATGACGGTCGCGGAGAACCTGGTGCTGGCGCGCGACGACGTCCCGGCCGTGGTGGACTGGAGCAGAGAGAAGAAGGAGCTCGAAGCGTTCCTGGCACGGATGCCATTCAAGGTGCCGCTCAACGCCAAGGTCTCCGACATCTCGGCCGGCGAGCGGCAGAAGTGCGAGATCCTCAAGCAGCTTTACCTGAAGCGGCGCTTCCTGATCCTGGACGAACCGACCTCGGTGCTGACGCCGGGCGAGGCCGACGAGGTCTTGGGCATGTTGCGCGCGATGGTCGTGGCCGGGGAATTGACCATCCTGATGATCACGCACAAGTTCCGCGAGGTGATGGCCTTTGCCGACGAGGTGACCATCCTGCGCCGCGGGAAGCTCGCCGGCCAGGGCCGCGTCGCCGAACTCACGCCGGATGACATGGCGCGCACGATGATCGGCGCCGAGCAATTGACCGTGCAGCCAGCCCGCGTCGGCGAAATCGGCGAGGCGCGGCTCGAGCTCGACAGGCTCACCGCGCTCGACGATGCCGGCGCGGCCGCTGTCCGCAACGTCTCGCTCACGGTCCGTGGCGGCGAGATCGTGGGCATCGCCGGCGTCTCCGGCAACGGCCAGCGCCAGCTCGTCGAAGTCCTCGCCGGCCAGCGCGACGCCGAGAGCGGCGAAATCCGCATCCGCGGCGAGCGCTATTCGGCGACGCGCGAGGAGATGCGCCGGCACAAGATGTCGCTCTTGCCGGAAGAGCCGCTCAAGAACGCCTGTGTCGGTGGCATGAGCGTGGCCGACAACATCGCCCTCCGCGAATTCGACCGCGCGCCGTTCGCCAAGGGCGGCTGGTGGCTGAGCGGCGCGGCGTTTCGCAGGAACGCCGAACGCAAGATCGGCCTCTACAAGATCAAGACCCGCACGCCGGACACGCCGATTGCCGCGCTCTCGGGCGGCAACGTGCAGCGCGCGGTGCTGGCGCGCGAGCTCGGCGGCGAGGTCGAGGTGCTGATCGCGGCCAATCCCTGCTTCGGGCTCGATTTCGCCGCGGTGGCGCAGATCCATGCCGAGATCATGGCCGCCCGCAACCGCGGTGCGGCGGTGCTTCTGGTCAGCGAAGACCTTGACGAGCTGCTCGAACTTTCCGACCGTCTGGTCGTGATGTTCCACGGTGAGTTCGTCCACGAGGCCCGCGCCAGCGAAGCCGATCTCACCGAGATCGGGCGGCACATGGCAGGACATTGATGACGGATATTTCTGCGCTCACCCAGGACGAGGCTGACCTGCATTTCCTCCGGCGGTCCTTCGAGGTCGCCCGCCGCTCCGTCACCCACGGCAACCATCCGTTCGGCTCGGTGCTGGTCGATCGCGACCGCACCGTGCTGATGGAGATGGAGAACGGCTATATGCCATCCCGTGACGGCACCGCGCATGCAGAGCGCCTGCTCTCGACCAAGGCCTGCACGAGCTCGCCGCCTGAGGTCCTCAAGCACGCCACGCTCTATTCGTCCGCGGAGCCCTGCGCGATGTGCTCCGGCGCGATCTACTGGGCCGGCATCGGCCGCCTGGTCTATGCGTTAAGCGAACATCGCCTGCGCGAGATCACCGGCAACCATCCGGAGAACCCGACGCTCGACCTGCCCTGCCGTGAAGTGTTCCGCACCGGGCAGCGACCGACCGACGTCGTGGGGCCGCTGATCGAGGATGAGGCTGCCGAGCTCCACGCCGGCCTCTGGCAGAAATAGCGCGAAGAACTGCCACCTCTGACCTGGGCTGCGTCCCATCAACGCGCGTCTGAGAAAAAAATGGCGCCGCGGGTTCATCGCGGCGCCCAGTTCACCTGGAGAACGGGTCAGGTTGGTTAGAACTTCACGGTGATACCGCCATAGACCGTCGACTCGGTGCAGCTATTGGTGCTGACCGTCACGCCGGCTGCGTTAGTGAGGGTGCAGACGCCGGGAGCAGCGTTGTGGTCGAGGCCGAACTTGTTCTGCCAGTAGCGGTAGGCAACCCAGAGGTCGACGAAGTGAGTGTACTTCGGTCCCCATACCGCCTTGCTGGCGTCGAAGGTCAGCCGGATCGGCTCGCTGTTGAACTCAACGGCGGTGCCGGTGCTGAACGGACCTGTGCCGAAGCCAACCAGCGGATTGTTCTGGTCACCCTTCTTGCCGTACCAGGCAGCGCGGCCGCTGATCGACCAGAACTGCATGTTCTCCGGCAGGAAGCCGAGGTCCATATAGTAGTTGGTTTCGACCGCCCAGGTCGGATTGAAGCTGGTGTTGCCGTCCGGAAGACAGGTGGCGCCGGGGGCCGGATACGGAATGCCGGGACCGAACAATCCGCACTGGTTGAAGGCGTTGTGGTTGGAAAACTCCCAGGACGCCAACGGCGACACGTTGAAATAGCCCTTATAAGGCAGCGCGAATTCGAACTGCAGACCGGCGACGACCTGTCGCTTGGCCGGGGCGAGGAAGTTGTTCTCGCTGTTGGCGTCCATACCGACTTCGAAGGAGACGTTGGTGAGCGGTCCGACGTTGAAGGCCTTGGTGTTGAAGATCTGGTTGAAGCCGAAGGTCGAGCGGAACAGACCGTAGATTTCGGTGGCGCCGGCGCAATTGCCGGGCGCGCCAGTGATCAGCACGCCGGCATTGGAGCACGGCGAGGCCGGATCGTTTTGACCCGACTTGAACATCGAGATCGTGAAGAAGTTGGTGCCGTAGGTCCAGATGTCGAAATGGGTGAACGAATAGACCTGCTTGGCGGTCGTGCCATTGATTGAGCCGTCCGGCCGAATCGAGAATACACCGGGATCGGTGCCCTTGGGCATCCAGGAGAAGGTTACGCGGTTATCGACCAGCAGAAAGAACGGCAATTCAGGCGCGGGCTTCGGCGCTTTGACTGCCAAGTCGGCCGCACTGGCGAAGCCGGCGGGCGCAAGGGTGGCCAGTGACAGTGCCGCGGCTACCAGAGTTCGGCGAAGACTGAACATATTTGTATGTACCCCCAAAGTTGACGTGCGAAAGTTCGAGGCCCTTCGCAACGACCCTTGCGCCGTTCCCCCGAAGTGAGAAGCCTCAAGTTTTTCCACTGCGTGCTGCAAGTTTCGGCACGTAACGACTGCAACGTCAGTGTTTTAAGGAGTGGCCAGCGGCGAGGCGAAAACCCACAAGCAACCTCCGCGCGTGGCGCGCATTTTCCGCTTTTGCCTATTTCTATTGGTTTTCTGCGACGTTTGAGCGCAGCGTCTTGCGACGCTGCACGATCACCACGCGTCATCGTACGCAGTCGAAACTTCGCTGCTCAACTTTTTGTCAGCACTGCTTGGACGGACTCGAATTGTCTCGACCGTCGTAAATATGCAACAGGCGATGGAATGCAGTCGTTGCGAAGCCGAAGTGGCTCGCATCGTTCTCAGTGTCGTCCCCGCGAAACGCGGGGCCCATAACCACAGGGAGGTGTTGTGGCAAGAGCAAGCAGTTGTAGCGGAGCACACAACAAGGCCTGTGGTTATGTGTCCCGGGACGATGGGGATAGATCTGATTCAAATTTCAAACAGCGGCCGCGTAGGATGGGTAGAGCGAACCGAAACCCGTCGCGATGGAGCAAGCGGCACCAATGATGGGTTTCGCTTCGCTCTACCCATCCTGCGTCGGATTCAAACGGCGGATGTGAGTCCGCATTCTCGCGGCGCGTTACGCCCGAGCTTTGCGTCTTGTTCCACCCTCCTCGAGATCAGAGGGCGCAGGGAAAGCCGGGTGCTGGTTGCACCCGTGGGTCCCGTGCAACAAAAAGCACGGGGGTAGGACCACAGGTTCAACCGAAGCATTCCGGCCTTCCCTGCGCAGTGGTTTTAACGGTTTCCTTCGCGCTCTCCCCGGTGACCGGGCTTTTTTGCCACCGTCACCCGCGGCAGCTCTTGCTGCTCGCGAGCTTAGCGCCAGCGTCGGGGCGCCAGGACCACACGACTTCGCCGTCCACGGATAGCTGCGTTCGTCTGTCGCAGCACCCGCGTCCACCGCATCTCACCGCAACGTTCGTGACGATCGCGAGCCGCCCCTCTCTCGGGTGAGACGCGCGGAGTTAAATCACTGATTTGCCCGACGGCGAAAGCGGAATGTTTTTCGCGCGAGGGCTGGACGGGGCAAATCACATTGATTGGCTTAAGGAAAATCGCACGAATGATATGACGCCGTCATGCCTGGCAAAAGCGCGAAGCGTGTCTTCGCAGATGTCCCGGGCATCCACGTCCTTTGCCTCCGTGCACGGGAGAGACGTGGATGGCCGGGCCAAGCCCGGCCATGACGGAGGAGAGGATTGCGCGAATGCGTCCCCCTGTCATTCCGGGGCGTCCGAAGGACGAGCTTCGCGCGCCCCGGAATGACGGAGAGAGCCGGCTGCGATCTCAACCCGCCTGCATCGCGTGGGCGGCGGCGGTGTGGCGGCGGATCAGGTCGGTGACATCGAGACCGGGGATGGCGCCGTCGATCACAGCCCAGTTGCCACCGACCATCACGCGGTCGGCGCGGTGTGCGCCGCACAGCACCAGCGCGGCGAGCGGGTCGCCATGGCCGGAGAAGCGGAGTTCGTCGAGCTTGAACAGAGCGAGATCGGCGGCCTTGCCGACGGCGATCTCACCAAGCTCAGGACGGCCGACGCAGGCGGCGGAGCCTTTGGTGGCCCAGCGCAGCGCGTCCTTGTGGCTGACGCGATCGACACCATAGCGCGCCCGCTGCACCAGGAAGGCCGCGCGCACCTCCTGCATCAGATTGGAGCCGTCGTTGGAAGCCGAGCCGTCGACGCCAAGGCCAATTCCGACGCCGGCCTCCTCCATCTCGCAGACCGGGCAGCAGCCTGACGCCAGCACCTGATTGCTGCAGGCGCAATGGCTGATGCTGGTCCCCGCCTTGCTCAGTCGCTTCATTTCGCCGGCGTTGAAGTGGATGCCGTGTGCGAGCCAGGTGCGCCTATTGAGCCAGCCGCATTGCTCGAGATAATCGAGCGGCCGGCAGCGATGCATCTGTTCACAGAACCGGTTCTCGTCCTCGGTCTCGGCGAGATGAGTGTGCAGGCGCACATCGAGCTTGTCGGCGAGCTCTGCGGTCTTCTGCATTAGCGAGGTCGTCACCGAGAACGGCGAGCATGGCGCGAGCGCGATCTGCACCATCGCATCCTCGCCGCGTTCGTGATGCTTTGCGACCACGCGCGCGCTGTCGGCCAGAATAATATCCTCATCCTGCACGACGCTATCGGGCGGCAGGCCGCCGTCGCGCACCGACAGATTCATCGAGCCGCGCGTCAGCAGCACGCGCAAGCCGAGCCGTTTTGCGACGGCCACCTCGATATCGACGGCTTCCTCGAGCCCGGCGGGAAACACATAGTGGTGATCGGTCGTCGTGGTGCAGCCCGACAGCAGCAGTTCCGACATTGCAACGGTAACACCGAGCTGAAGCGATTCCGGCGTCAGCTTCGCCCACACCGGATAAAGCGCCTTGAGCCAGGGGAACAGCTCGCGATCGAGTGCGGCCGGAAGTGCCCTCGTGAGCGTCTGGTAGAAGTGATGATGAGTATTGATCAATCCCGGCAGGACAACGTGTTCGCCTGCGTCGAACACCAGCGGCGAAATGGCGGTCGGCTCCTTGCCGCGGCCGACCAATTCGACGATCTTGCCACCCTGAACCACGACGCCGCGTTCGGCGCCTTCGGCTAAGATGGATAGCGGATCCTTGATCCAGGTCGGCTGCGTTTGGTCCATGATCCCACCATCTATCGAGAAGCACCGGCATTTGGCTTCAATGCAAGGACCGTCCCAATTGTGGCCAACGATTGGCGCCGGTCTTGCAACGCTTCTTAAGTGAGCAAGACTCTTAAGCTAGGATGCATCCTGTTGAAAGCGTCGGCGTATCGATGGACTTGAACACGATTACGGAAGTCGCCCATCCGAAATCCCGGGCGCAACTGCCTGTTTGGACAGCAGGCGATGCTTGGCTGGCGGGCGGCACGTGGCTGTTCTCGGAGCCGCAGGCGCACTTAAGGCGGCTGATCGATCTCACCGACCTGAAATGGCCGGCGCTGACGATCGGCAACAGCGACTTCACCATCGCCGCCACCTGCACGGTGGCGCAACTCGACGGCTTTGCCTGCCCGCCGGACTGGATCGCCGCACCGCTGATCAACCAGTGCTGCCGTTCGTTCCTCGCCTCCTTCAAGATCTGGAAGACCGCAACCGTCGGCGGCAATATCTGCATGTCGCTGCCGGCGGGCCCGATGATCTCGCTGACGTCGGCGCTCGACGGCATCGCCACGATCTGGCAGGCCGATGGCGGCGAGCGGAAGACTCCCGTCATGGAGTTCGTCACCGGCAATCAGCAGAACCTGCTGCGGCCCGGCGACCTGCTGCGGCAGATCGATATTCCGCTCGCGGCGCTGCGGCGACGGTCGGCGTTTCGCCAGATCTCACTGACGCCGGTCGGCCGCTCGGCGGCGCTCCTGATCGGAAGCATCGACAGCGAGGATGGCTTTGCGCTGACCGTGACCGCCTCGACGATACGGCCGATCAGGCTTTCCTTTGTCACCATCCCGGAGCAGGAGGAATTGCGCGAGACGATCCTGCAGCGCATCCCGGACAATCTGTATCACACCGACATCCACGGCAAACCGATCTGGCGCAAGCACATGACGCTGCGGCTCGCGGAAGAGATCCGCGCTGAACTCAGGGCGCAGCCATGACCTTCGACATCAACGGCAAGACATTCTCGGAAACGCCGCGGGTCGGACAATGCCTGCGCACCTTCCTGCGCGACCTCGGGCATTTCGGCGTCAAGAAAGGCTGCGACGCCGGCGATTGCGGCGCCTGCACCGTGCTGCTCGACGGCGAGCCGGTGCATAGCTGCCTGATCCCCGCGTTCCGTGCCGAAGGGCATGCGGTCACCACCATCGAGGGATTTGCGCCTGACGGCGGCACCCATCCGCTGCAGCAGGCCTTCCTCGACGCGCAGGGATTCCAGTGCGGTTTCTGCACCGCCGGCATGATCCTGACCTGCGCGTCGCTGAACCAGGCGCAGCGGCAGGACCTCGGCGCCTCGCTCAAAGGCAATATCTGCCGCTGCACGGGCTATCGCTCGATCGAGGACGCGCTCGACGGCAAGACAAACATAGAGGACGCGGACGCCGGCACGGCTTTCGGCCGTAGCCTTCCGGCGCCGGCCGGACCGCTCGTGGTGCGCGGAGCGGCGCGCTATACGTTCGATACCAAGTTGGAAGGCCTGCTGCACGTCAAGCTGCTGCGCTCGCCGCATCCGCACGCGAAGATCGTCAGGATCGACGCAAGCGCGGCGCTCGCGGTGCCGGGCGTGCACGCCGTGCTCACCCATGAGGATGCGCCAAAGCTTCTGTTCTCGACCGCGCGGCATGAGAAGGACTGGATGGACCCCGAGGACACCCGCGTCCTCGACGACGTCGTCCGCTTCATCGGCCAGAAGGTCGCCGCCGTCGTGGCGGAGACCGAGGCCGCGGCGGAAGAAGGCTGCCGCTGCCTCAAGGTCGACTACGAGCTGCTGCCCGCGGTGTTCGATCCAGCGCAGGCGATTGCGCCGGGGGCTCCGGTCCTCCATGGCGACAAGACAGTCGAACATCGCATCACCAACCCCACGCGCAACCTCGTCGCGGAGACGCATGGCGAATATGGCGACGTTGCGAAGGGCCTCGCCGAGGCCGCCGTCACCTATGAGGGGACGTTCACGACCCAGCGCGTCCAGCATGCCGCGCTGGAGACCCATGGCGGGCTCGCCTGGATCGACACTGAGGGCATCCTCAATGTCCGCTCCAGCACGCAGGTGCCGTTCCTGACACGGCGCGGGCTGTCGCAGATCTTCGCTCTGCCGCCCGATAAGATCAGGGTGTTCTGCGAACGCGTCGGCGGCGGCTTCGGCGGCAAGCAGGAGATGTTCGTCGAGGACATCCTTGCGCTCGCCGCGCTCAAGACCGGACGCCCGGTCAAGCTGGAATTCACCCGCGAGGAGCAGTTCATCGGCACTTCGACGCGGCATCCGATGCGCGTCACGGTCAGGGCCGGCGCCGACAAGGACGGCAAGCTGACCGCGCTGCAGCTCGATGTGCTCTCCAACACCGGCGCCTACGGTAACCATGCAGGGCCGGTGCTGTTCCATGCGGTCGCCGAATGCATCAGCGTCTACAACTGCCCGAACAAGAAGGTCGACGCCGCCGTCGCCTACACCAACACGCTGCCGGCCGGCGCCTTCCGCGGCTACGGCCTGCCGCAAAGCCTGTTCGCCGTGGAAGCGGCGATCGACGAACTGGCAAAACAGCTCGGCATCAACCCGTTCGACTTCCGCCGCCGCAATGTCGTCAAGCCCGGCGATCCCATGCTGTCGCCGCCGCCGTCCGAATATCATGACGTGCTCTATGGCTCGTATGGCCTCGATCAGTGCCTCGACCTGGTCGAGCGCGCGATGGCCGCGGACACGCCGCGATATGGATTGTCGGCGGAGTGGCTGGTCGGCGACGGCATGGCGCTGACGATGATCGACACCGTCCCACCGGCCGGGCACCTCTCCGATTCCAAAATCGCGCTACGCGAGGATGGTGGCTTCGAGCTGACGGTCGGCACCGCCGAGTTCGGTAACGGCACCAGCACGGTGCATCGCCAGATCGCGGCCAGCGCGCTGGCGACGACGGTCGATCGCATCGTCCTGAAGCAATCCGACACCGCGCATGGCGGCCACGACACCGGCGCCTATGGCAGCGCCGGCATCTTCGTCGCCGGGCGCGCGACGCAGCATGCAGCCGAAAATCTCGCGGCCGCGATCAAGGCGTTCGCGGCCGAGATGACTGAAGGCGACGCTGGCTCATGCCTGCTGGACAATGAAACGGTTGTCTGCGGCAAGCGGCGCCTATCCTTTGCCGACCTCGCAAAAGCCGCGAAAGCGCGTGGCAGCATGCTGGAAGCCAGCGGCAGCGCGCATGGCACGCCGCGCTCGGTCGCCTTCAACGTGCAGGGCTTTCGCGTCGCCGTGAACAAGGGCACCGGCGAAGTCAGGATCTTGAAGAGCGTGCAGGCGGCCGACGCCGGCCGCGTCGCCAACCCGATGCAATGCCGCGGCCAGATCGAAGGCGGCGTCGCGCAAGCGCTGGGCGCCACACTTTACGAAGAGCTCGTGATCGACGACGGCGGACGGGTGATCAATCCGAGGTTCCGCGACTATCATTTGCCCTCTTATGCCGACGTGCCGCGCACGGAAGTATTCTTTGCGGAGACGTCGGATGCGGTTGGGCCGATGGGCGCCAAGTCGATGAGCGAGAGTCCATACAACCCCGTCGCCGCCGCACTCGGCAACGCCATCGCCAACGCCACCGGCATCCGCTTCACCAGCGCGCCCTTCAAGCCGGACCGTTTGTTTCCGGCGCTGCATGAGAAGTATGGCGCCGCGTAGGGTGGGCACGCTTACGCCGACGCTCGTGGACGGGTCGCGGCAAGTGAGTCGCTTTGCCCACCCTACGGGAGAGAACCCCTACCCCCGCCCTACCGTGCACTCGATCTGGCCGTGCGGCTCGTCGGTCGGCAGGAACACCTGGTTGTTGTTGTCGAGCCCGAACGCGGAGAGATTCATCGGGATGAAATGCATGTTCGGGCAGGCCATGCTGATCTCGGAAATCTCCGGCACCGTGGCGAGCGCCGCCTCGCCCATCCGGTAGAGGCTGTCCTGCACGCTCCAGCTATAGGTGGTCGAGAACACCTCCAGCAGCGTGTCGAGGATCTTCGCGTTCGTCGCCGGATAGCTCGCGGGCTTGCCCGACCATTTCCATGAGGCGACCATGCTGGTCGCGCAGATGCGGTCGTGGGTCTCGGCAAGCGTGGTGTAGGGATCCTTGAGGTAGTTCTCCCAGCCCGACTGGGTCGACTTCATGAAGGCGAAGCCGTCGACGCCTGAGGCGAGCGCCGTCGGTCCGCCGCGCGTTGCGGTGAGTTCGACGGTCGGTTTGCCGTTGCCGTCGAGCACGAAACTGTGCGGATGCGGCTTGCCACCGAAGCTCAGCCTGTTCCACCTGGTCTCGTGCGAGGTGATGGATACCGACGACACCTGCGGATAGGTGTCGAAATATTTCTGCGCCAGGACCTGGCAGAATTCTTCCGCCGAGAGCCCGGTGTTCTCGCGGGCGACGACGTTGACGACGTTCTTGATGGTGTCGGTCGACACTGTGTTGGAATTGTCCGCGTGCGTATAGGTGCGGGCGAAATCGCCCTCGAGCATCGCCTTGATGCTGAGCTGGCTGACCTCGTGCCTGCCGCCATCGCGATGAATGCGCATCACGCGCACGCGGCCCTTGCCGTAGCGGTTGTTGATCAGCGGCACGTGAAAGCCTCCACCGGTAAGTTTGCAGGCGCGATCGCCCTGTCAGATCGATAATGAGCAACGTTTGTGCCAGCGGGCAAGCTGCAGGCACGGCAAAGTGAGTTGGTGTGACCTGCCACCCCTGCCACAATCTTCGCCATTGTTGCTGCGGCTTTCAGCAGCGGCGTCGGGTATCCGTCGTCACGCACACAGGTCCTCATCCTGAGGAGACCGCAAAGTGGTCGTCTCGAAGGATGGCCGCGGGTACAGCGGAGGCGTCATGGTTCGAGACGCGCTGCGCGCTCCTCACCATGAGGGGCGACGTCAACTGCCGCGATACGTCGCATAGCTCCAGGGCGTGACCAGGAGCGGCACGTGGAGATGGCCTTCGGGCTCGCTCACGGCAAAGCGCAGCGGGATGCGGTCGAGGAAGGGCGGATCGGAGAGCGGCACTTGGCGGCCGGCGAAATAGTCGGCGACGCTGAACAGGAGCTCGTATTTCCCAATCGGTATGGGACGGCCGCCGATCAGCGGCTGATCGGTGCGGCCGTCGGCGTTGGTCACCGCGCGCGTCACCACGCGGCTTGGGCCGAGATCGGACAGCTCGATCAATTCGACCGCGATGCCGGCTGCGGGCTTGCCGCTGTGGGTATCGAGCACATGCGTGGACAGGCGGCCATGTACGGCGAGCCGATCCTCGGCCGTCACGAGCTGATCGAGCCGCAGCGCGGCGATGCGGCAGATCTCCTCGATCGATCGCTGCATCTCGGCCGGCACGTCGTTCGGCAGCCGCCGCTCGAAATCGCGCAGGATCGAATCCTTGGTGTGGCGGCGGACCGAGACGATATAGGGAAAACCGAATTTCGTGCGATAGGCGTTGTTGACGCGCTCGAACGCGTCATATTCGGCATCCGACAACCGGTCGAGGCCGGCGCTGTTCTGCTCTGCATCGGATTCGGCGGTGAGGCCCGCGGCGCGCTGGGTCTTGTCGGCGAGATCGGGATGCGCCTTGATCAGCGCGAGCCGTAGCTCAGCCGGTGCGCGCTCCACCGCGGCCTTCATCGCCGTGAACAACACGTTGATGCCGGCGAACGGCCGCAGCAACGCCACTTCTTCGGCGATCCACGGCGAATGCTCGAAGATGTTGGCAAGCGCTGCGACAAATTCGTCGCGGCTCTTGTTGTTGAGATCGGCGATTGTGATCGACATCCGCCTATCCGATGCTGAAGGCATGTTCGGCGAACTGCTTGTGATGGGCGTACCAATGCTCAGCGATCTGCAGCCGGGTCGGCACCCAGACGCGGTCGTGCTTTCCGATGTAGTCGAGGAAGCGCATCAAGGCCGCGGCGCGGCCGGGGCGGCCGACCAGGCGGCAATGCAGGCCGATTGACATCATCTTCGGCGACGTCTCACCTTCGGCATAGAGCACATCAAAACTGTCCTTCAGATAGGTGAAGAACTGATCGCCGCTGCCAAAGCCCTGCGGGTTGACGAAGCGCATGTCGTTGGCATCGAGGGTGTACGGGATCACCAGATGCGGCTCCAAGCCCGCCGCCTTGATCCAGTAAGGGAGATCGTCGGCATAGGAATCGCAGAGGTAAGCGAGGCCGCCCGCCTCCATCAAGAGCCGGAGCGTATTGATCGAGGACCGCCCGGTGTACCAGCCGAGCGGCCGCGCGCCCGTCGCCTCGGTGTGCACGCGGATCGCTTCCGCGATCTCGGCGCGCTCCTCGCTCTCCGACATGTCCTTGTGCTCGACCCACCTGAGGCTGTGGCTCGCGATGTCCCAGCCCGCCTCCTTCATCGCGGCAACGATCTCGGGATTGCGCTTCAGCGCCATCGCAACGCCGAACACGGTGGTCGGCAATTTGCGCTCGCCGAACATGCGCCAGAGCCGCCAGAACCCGGCGCGCGAGCCGTATTCGAACATCGATTCGATATTGGCATGACGCTGGCCAGGCCAGGGCTGCGCGCCGAGCACATCCGACAAGAACGCTTCCGAGGCGCTGTCGCCATGCAGGATGTTGTTCTCGCCACCCTCTTCGAAATTCACCACGAACTGCACGGCGATGCGGGCATTGCCCGGCCATTTCG
Organism: Bradyrhizobium elkanii WSM2783; assembly: GCF_000472865.1. Taxonomy (GTDB): domain Bacteria; phylum Pseudomonadota; class Alphaproteobacteria; order Rhizobiales; family Xanthobacteraceae; genus Bradyrhizobium; species Bradyrhizobium elkanii_A. Next base: position 113,634 of record NZ_AXAP01000017.1, read on the forward strand.
GATCGGGCGGGTTGCGGCCATAGCCGCGAAGATCGCGCGGATATGCTTCGGTCACTAAACTTCCTCGAAACGAATCTTCTGCGCGCCCTTCCAGAGCACGGTCTTGCCGAAGGTGACGAGGTTCTCGAGCCCCGACGTCAGCGTGATGAAATGATTGCCGGCGAGCTGACCCATCTTGCTTGCGAAATGCACGCCGCCATAGGCGAGCAGGATCTCGGTTTCGCTGATGCCGCCGGGATAGAGGATGATCTGGCCGGGCGCCGGATAGCTGGTGTGGTTCTCATAGGAGACGCCAAAGTCGAGATCGCCGAGCGGCATCCAGACCCCCTCGCCGCTCCAGCGGACATGGATCGCCTGGCTCTCGAACGGCATCGCCTTGCGAAACGCTGCAACCGTCTTCGGCGCCAGCGCCTCCTCAAAGCGCGCGTCGAATTTGAAGTCACCGGCATGGACAATCAGTTTGCTCATTGATCTCTTCTCTTGGATCTCTGCTGTTGTGTAGCTGGGAACCGCCTCTTGCTACCGCATTGCAGCGCGGCATCGGAAGCAAGGACCATTCCAGAGGCAGCGTTGGCCTAGTTTCTCCGATCGTACGACCAGCCGAACAGGCCGCTGCGCTGCGTCTCAGGCTCGGGCGGCGGCGCCTCCTTGGCCTCGGCCTGCGGCGGCGGTGCAGGCGGCGCCGGCAGGTTCTCGCATTTCAAGGAGTAGACCAGTTCGCCTTTCGCAGTGCGGCCGATCGGAGCGCAATCGTCCGCCCGGGCGACCGCGCCTTTTGTCGCACCTTTGGTCTCCTTCGGCGCCAGCTGGGTCTGCGCCCAGGCTGGCCAGGCGACCAGCAGCAGCACTGGTAAAAACTTCTTCATCGACCTCACTCGTTGGGAATCATTTGCCTAATTGAACCGGACCGGCACCGGCAGTCCCATGATAGCGCGAACCGCCTGTAATACCTGCTGAATATTTAGCCGTGACCAAGAAATTTGCTCGCCGCTTCGTGATGGGCGCAACCGTACTAACCGTCAGCGCACATCGCTATCTCCCTCTTTAGCGCTGAGGTGCGAGCCGCACAGGCCTCGCAGACGAAGCGTAATAAAGCCGGGAGAACCACATGAAGACATTCCTCACCATCTTTGGGTCAGTTTTGATTATTGCGTCATCCGTCCAGTTCGCTGCGGCAGCGCAGCAGCGGCATCACTACAAGAAGTCGGACCGCGTCGTGGTGCGCCAGCAGCCGTGTCCCTGCAATTCCTATGCAGCCTGGTCTGCTCCGTCCCCTGAGATGTACGACTACCCGCCGAGCGTCTTCACTGGCGGCTGGTCGGCACCCGCCGGCCGCTGAGCCGATCGAGGCTGAACGCAACAAAGGCCGGCCGCGGACATCGCGGTCGGCCTTTTCGTGTAACATGACCTCGCAACCTTCAGACGGGAGAGAATGATGACGACAGCGACATTGCGCGGTCATGTGGCGCTCGTGACCGGAGGTTCGCGCGGCATCGGTGCCGCGATCGTGCGCGCGCTGGCCGACCAGGGCGCGGCTGCGCGATCAATTATCGCGAGCGCGCGGGCGACGCGGATGCGCTGGCGAAAGAGATCACGGCCGCGGGAGGAAAGGCGATCGCGATCGGCGCGGACGTCTCACAGGCCGCAGCGGTTGCGGAGCTCGTGCAGCGCGCCAGGGCCGAGCTCGGCCCGATCGACATCCTCGTCAACAATGCCGGCATCGCAATCACGCGCGGGGTCGACGATCTCACCGAAGCCGATTTCGATTCCACCATCGCGGTGAACCTGAAATCGGTGTTCCTGTGCACGCAGGCGGTGCTGCCGGCGATGCGCGCCAAGCAATGGGGCCGCATCGTCAACATCTCCTCGGGAGCGGCACGCGGCGCCGGCGCGATCGGGCCGCACTACAATGCGTCGAAGGCCGGCGTCGAGGGATTGACGCGCGGCTATGCCGCACGCCTCGTCAAGGAAGGCATCACCGTTAACGCGGTCGCGCCCTCGCTGATCGAGACCGACATGATGAAGGGCCAGCCAAATCTGGTCGCCCGGATTCCGCTCGGCCGTTTCGGCACCGCCGACGAAGTCGCGCAGGCCGTGATGATGCTGATCGGCAACGCCTACATGACCGGCCAGACCGTGGCGATGAGCGGCGGCATGGCGTTCAACTAGGTCGTAGACCCATGAGCGGCAGCCAACCAGGTACTGCGACGGCGAGATCGAGATCGTAGCGAAGTCCCCTTAGCCTCTACCTGGTACGCGCCTCTTTTGCGTTTTGAATTTCCTCGTTTGTAGGCTTGAGCATCGCTTTGAGCCGTTCTTCGAGCGATCGCGGCGAAATTCCGAGCGCGGCAAATCCTGGCCGGCTGCCCGAAGCCGTCGTGTCGATCTGCATAAGCTCAACCTGATTGCGCGTGAGCGGCGGGTGCGGCAGGATTTCAGCGAGGCCGGCGACGCCATGCCAGAAACCAAAGGGTATCCGCACCAGCGCCGGTCGCAATCCTGCGGCGCGCGCAATGGTCCGCAAGAGCTCCTCGTACGAGTAAATGCGCGGACCGGCCAGTTCGTAGATAGGATACGGTCTTTGTGGTTGCCGCAGGACTTGTGCGATCGCCGCAGCGACGTCGTCCACGTGCACCGGCTGAAGCCTCGTCCTGCCGTCGCCGAATAGCGGATAAGCCGGCAACGTCCGAAGCAGCCCAAGAATTGTGGTGAGAAAGGTGTCGTCCGGTGCGAACATGACCGCCGGGCGGATAACAACTGCGCCAGGGAATGCGGCTTGCACGGCCGCCTCACCCTCACCGCGACTACGAATATAGGGCGAGCGCGAGGCGGCGTCAGCGCCTATTCCTGATAGGTGCACAAACCGTTTGGTTCCGGCCCGCCGTGCCGCATTAGCGATCCTGGCAGCCGCTTCGACGTGCACCGAATGATATGTGTCGCCTCCATGCTCGAGGTACAGGCTGATCGCGTTGATGACGCCGTCGGCACCCGCAATTGCGGCCTCTATGGAACGCTCGTCATGTGCATCGGCGACGATCTGCTCCACGTTGTCACCTTCAGTCCGCGCAGGATGCCGTGAGGCTATGCGCACTGTAACGGTGGAGTCGCTCAAATGGCGCACGACGCGACGACCAACAAAGCCCGTCCCCCCGAACACGGTCACGCGGTTCATGGCCTGGCCCATCCCACGATCCTGTGCGACGCTCTTCATTGACCCGCCGAGCGCCGCGCGCACCACCTCAGCGGCCTGCGCCGGCGAACTGCCTTTGTTGAGATGATGTGAGATCACCTCAATCAATATTTGCGCTGCAGGGCCGACCGCTTGCCACTCGATCCTGGCTTCATCGATCAGCGGCTGCGCTTCATTATAGAGCGCTTGTGCCTGTTCGATGATCGGATGTGCCTTGTTGAAAAGATCGATCAGCGCCCTGGTCGCTGGCAATGACTGTTCAATTTGCTCAAGCTGCGCATCGCTGAGACCGGAAGCGTGACCAATGACCTCAATGAGCAAGTGTTTCAGCATTGCGCACTCTCCTTCTGGCGGCCGCGCTCGCCACCCAAAGTTCCCATGAAGCCGCCGAGTTCTACAAATCGGCCGCAACAATTCTGAAGGGTCTATGAATGCACCGTTCAGTGAACATTGCAAAAACGGAGCTGATAATCCGCAGGAGCATTTTGCTACGACGGACGAGGCACCAAATGAAGCGGCTTCTGATGATCGGACTTGCCTGCTGTGCCTTTGGGCTCGCGCCAACGACGGGGTCGGCTATGCCCGCGGCAACGCCTTATACGCTGGGCGGCGCCGATGGGGCAGTGATTCAGGTCAGAGGCGGCCATGGACATGGGCATGGGCATGGGCATGGGTGGGGCCATCACGGCGGTCGCGGCCACCACTACGGTTGGTATCGGGGCCGCCACCATGGCTGGCGGCATCATCGCCATTGGTGGTGATTTTGACCCGAAGGCCAAAAAGGGGCTGCAGTCGTTGGTGGCCCGCTTTTCCGCTCAATGTCGCAATCAAGGAGGTTCGCAGTTCGGTCGCATCGCTGATAGAACCAGTTGGGAGCCGATGAGCGAACCTTGGTTGCGTGGGAGGAAGGTCATGACGACTTCCATGTTGAAATTTAGGTCAAAGTTCGCCGCATGCGCTGCCGTGCTGGCTTGCGCGATGGTCCTGTCGGTCGCGGCATATGCCAGAGGCGGTGGTGGCCACGGCGGCGGCGGTGGCTTTCACGGCGGTGGTGGCTTTCACGGCGGCGGCTTCCATGGGGGAGGCTTTCGTGGTGGCGGCTTCCACACCGGCGGAAGGCACTTCGGTGGCGGCCGTGGATTCGCCGCAAGACCTCATTTTGGCCCGCGGGTAGGCCGTTCGTTTGCGCGGCCGAGCTTCCATGGCGGCCGTTCGTTCAGCCAGCGATCATTCGCGCCGCACAACAGAACCGCAGCGGTCGGCGCCTCGGCGCTAAGGGCGAGGCCCGTCAACGTGGCGCGGAACGCCAACGCCGTGCGGCGTTCACTGAACGCGCGCCCGATCAACCGGGCGCTGAACAACACCGGCGCGCTACGCGATCCGCGCACCCGCGCGTTCATCACCGCGAGCGTGGCCACGGCGGCGTGGCATGGTGGCAACTGGTCGTGGTGGCGCCACCGCAATGGCGGTTTTGGGTGGGTCGGCCCCTTGTTCTGGCCGTTCGCTTTCTATGACATTTATGACTACACCTTCTGGGGCTATCCCTATGATGATGCGTTCTGGGGGTATGGCTACCCGGACCTCTATGCCGGCATCTTCGGCCTTTACGGCTACGACGACCTGATGGGCTATGCGGGCTACCTGCCGGGCCATGCCAACCGGCGCGGAGGCAACCTCGACACCTATGCCTATGCGCCGTCGAACGGCCGGACCAATCTCGCGCAAATGTGCGGCGACGATAGCCGCGTGATCGCTGGGCTGCCGATCGAGGCATTCCAGAATGCAATCCAGCCGAACGAGGCACAGCGCGCCGCGCTCGACGAACTCGCCAACGCTTCGGAAAAGGGCGCTGCAGGCCTCAAGGCCTCCTGCCCCACCGACGTTGCGCTCACGGCCCCAAGCCGGCTTGCTGCGATGCAGCAGCGCATCGAGGCGATGATCGTCGCGGTGCAGACGGTGCAAGGGCCGCTCGATAAGTTCTACGGCCTCCTGAACGATGAGCAGAAGGCGCAGATCAACGCACTTTCCATTACGCGCCAGCGTCCGGGCCGGACCGCGGCAAGAGCCAGCCCGGCTGGACCAGCCTGCGATGTGACGCAACCGACGCTGAGCGAGTGGCCGACCGCCACAATCGAGCAATCGGTCAGGCCGACCGACCAGCAGCGCCAATATCTTGACGCGCTTCAGGGCGCCGCTGCCCAGGCCGCGGACACGCTGAAGGCATCGTGTCAGATCCGGCCGGAGGACGCGCTGACGCCGCCGGCACGCCTCATAGCCGTCGGCCAGCGGCTCGACACGATGCTGCAAGCGGTGAAGACCGTGCGCAAGGCGATGGATGACTTCTATGGATCGCTGACCGACGAGCAGAAAGCGGCCTTCGACGCGATTGGTCCGCAGCAGACTGGCGGGCGCCGACACGTCCGCGGGCGGGCGTCGGCGGACGACGCGCGGTGGGGTCGCCTAGGATAAGTCTCCGCGCCTCGCGGACGTAGCCTTCGTCCGCGTCACGCCGAGGGTTTATGGGTACGCGACCCAGCGAGACGGATGCGATAGCTCAGCGATCGGCTCGCACCGGGCGCGATCTGCATCAGGCCGGGCTTGCCTGTGAACTCACCGTCAAAATCCACCGGGCTGGCATAGCCGTGCCACGGCTCGATGCACAGGAACGGCACGCCGCCGGGCTTTGACCAGATGCCGAGTTCGCGGAAGCCGTCCCACGCAACTTCGATCGACGGCCCACGATCGGCGGCATAGCGCACCGAAGTGCTCGCGAGGCGGTCGAGGATCACAGCGTCATCGTCGAACAGCCCCTCGGAGAGTGCGAGCGTTCCGCCTTTGACCGGGGATGGCTGCGCGTCCGGCCGCATCAGACCGCCCTCGAGCCGGCGGATCGGCGCGGGCTCGTCATCCGGGAAGGTCAGCGTGTAGGCTTGCTTCGCAAGGCCCGGAAGCAGCGGCCAGCCGAACGCGGGGTGTCCGCCGAGCGACGCCGGCAGCGTCTCATCACCGGGGTTGGCGATCTCGAACGTCACCTCCAGATCGGCGCCCCGTGCCGCGTACGTCACCTCCAGGCGGAAGGCGAAGGGATAGCCGGCGCGGGTCGCATCATTGTCCACGAGCACCAGCTTGCAGGACGCGTCCTCGCGCGAGACCCATTCAAACCGCTGATCGCGCGCAAAACCGTGTTGCGTCATCGGGTAGGTCTTTCCCCGGTGGCGCAGCTCGTCGTTCTTCAGCCGCCCGACAATGGGAAACAACAGCGGCGCATGTCGCGGCCATTCCGGCCCGGCCTGCCACAACAGCTCGAGCCCGTCCGCACTCTTCAGCGAACAAAGCTCGGCGCCGGCGGCCTTGATCGTCGCGGTAATCGCGTCGCTGCGGATGATGTGGGTGTCCGTGCTCATGTCTGACCTCGCGGGAAAGCGCGCCAATCCCTGTATATTTTTTGGGCTGACGATGTCGAGACTTTCATCTTGCCGCGACAATCGCGGTTATGTGAGCCTCCCCGGAAAGCCGCTGTTCGGAAGCGAATTTGCGGCTGTTCCGATGCGAGCAGAGCTCGTTCCAAGAAAGTCAGGTCATGTTCAAACGGCTGTTGTTTGCCTTCCTCCTTACCACCGCTAGCGTCGGTACCGCGATGGCGCAGGAATCGCCAAGGATGGGAGGCGTGATCAACACCGTGATCCAGCCCGAGCCGCCCGGCCTGATGCTGGCGATGATCCAGAACGGCCCGACCCAGATGGTGTCAGGCAATATCTTCGAGGGGTTATTGCGCTACAGCCCGAAGCTGGAGCCGCTGCCCGGCCTCGCGGAAAGCTGGACGGTCAGCCCGGACGCCAAGGTCTACACCTTCAAGCTCAAGCCTGATGTGACCTGGCATGACGGCAAGCCGTTCACCTCGGCCGACGTGCTGTTCTCGATCGACATGCTGAAACAGACCCATGCGCGCGCCCGCAACAATCTGTTGCAGGTGGAAAAGGTCGAGGCGCCCGACGACCTCACCGTGGTGTTCACGCTCAAGGAACCGTTCGGACCGTTCCTCGGCATTTTCGAGGTCGGCTCGATGCCGATGATCCCGAAGCATCTCTATGCGGGCACCGACTTCAAGACCAACGCTTACAACAACGCGCCTGTTGGCACCGGTCCCTTCATGTTCAAGGAATGGAAGAAGGGCTCGTTCATTCACCTCGTGAAGAACCCAAACTACCACGACAAGGGCAAGCCCTATCTCGATGAGATCTATTGGCAAATCATTCCCGACGCCGCGGCGCGTTCGGTGGCGTATGAGACCGGAAAGGTCGACGTGTTGCCCGGCGGCTCCGTGGAGAATTTCGACGTGCCGCGCCTGTCGAAGCTCAAGGACACCTGCGTGACCGGCGCCGGCTGGGAGTTCTTCAGCCCGCTCGCCTGGCTGTGGCTCAACAACCGCCAGGGTCCGACCGCGAACAAGAAGGTGCGTCAGGCGATCCTGTATGCGATCGACCGCAACTTCGCCAAGGACGTGATCTGGAACGGGCTCGGCAAGGTCGCAACCGGCCCGTCATCCTCGGCCGTCAAGTTCTACACCGACGACGTGCCGAAATATGACTTCAACCCCGCCAAGGCCAAGGCGCTGCTCAAGGAAGCCGGCTACAATGGCGAGAAGGTCCGCCTGCTGCCGCTTGCCTATGGCGAGACCTGGCAACGCTGGGGCGAAGCCGTGAAGCAGAACCTGCAGGACGTCGGCATGAACATCGAGATGATCGCAACAGACGTGCCCGGCGGCAACCAGAAGATCAGCGATTGGGACTACGACATCGCCTTCACCTATCTCTATCAGTACGGCGATCCGGCGCTCGGCGTCGGCCGCAACTACGTCTCCAGCGCCATCGCCAAAGGCCAGATGTTCAACAATGTCGAGGGGTACTCGAACCCCGAGATCGACAAACTGTTCGCCGAAGGCGCGATCGCAACGCCCGACTCCAAGCGCAAGGAGATCTACGAGAAGGCGCAGAAGATCCTGGTCGAGGACGTGCCGGTTGCCTGGATGCTGGAATTGCAGTTTCCGACCATCACGCGCTGCAAGGTGAAAAACCTCATCACGACAGCGATCGGCGTCAATGACGGCTTCCGCGATGCCTGGATCGAAAAATAACGATCTCGAATGAGATCATGTCAAATTGCGTCCGCGATGGACACTGTGCTCCCTCTCCCGCTTGCGGGGCAAGGCACACTGTCCGATCGTGGGAAAGAGCCAACCCGCAATAGCCTATGGCGACGCCGCTAATGGCCCGAATTTACTTCCGCTTTCGGCGGCACAGCGGACATGGCCGGGCTGGCTGCTATCTCGCGCGAATGGTGGAGTCGAGATGTGGCGCGGTGGCTTTAGGCTGCACATATCCGTTGCCGCCTCTTTCGTCTGGCGGTGCCTTAGTGGTGTAGCCGTGACTCCGTTTCCACATCCCGCTCGTCGAACCGGACAGGCAGATCTCCCGCATCCGGCTCTCGGACAAGA
>NZ_AXAP01000162.1 GCF_000472865.1 Bradyrhizobium elkanii WSM2783
ATTTCCCACTCACAATCAGCCGCACAAGACCGACCGTGCCAGTCCACCGACAAGCGCCATTGTGTGAAGCGTTCTCCGAACTGCAATCGGAATTGACGCCAAGCGGTGGCGCTCCGAGGCTTGATAAAGGCGGTGCCGAATGTGGGCGATATCGAACCTGGAAGCACTGGTCTTCGTCGCATTGATGCCGAATCTCGTCGAACAATTGCCGGATCTCGTTGCCGACAAAAGCCGTGATGCCGCGCTTGGACGCTTCGTAAGCGCGTCCAGCTCTTCGGATGTCATGAAGGCCATTGGCGTGGCTGCGCATTGTTGTATTCGAGGTCGCGGATAGCGTCCGTGACCTTGCCGGAAATTACCGCTTTTGAGATCCGTGTGTGGCAATCGTTGAACGATGGCGGGGAGCCGTTCGGCAACTTCGCGGTTTCGCCGTCTGCAAGGCGGTGTCGTCGTGAAGCGCCATCAGTACAGTCACCATCAAACGCCGCGCCTGCTTTTCGTTTTTCAACGACTCGGTGACCAAGCCGACCACTCGCGTGATGGCGGGCGGCTTTGTCCAATCAGGTGGCCGGTATCACATTGTGGTTGAGCCGGAACATGTTGGCCGGGTCGTAGGTCTTCTTGATGGACGCCAAGCGCGCGTAGCGCTCCGGCCCGTAAATCGCTGCGCCGTCGGCCGCCTCATCCGGCGCGAGATTGTTCACGAAACGCCGGTCGCCCTGCCAGGGTTTCATGCCGTCGAGCAGCTCGGCGACCGACCTCTTGAGTTGCTGCTCCTGCGACAGCGGACCGACCGAGACGCCGAGCAGGCTGTACGGCAGGCCCCTTGTAGGTACGGCGTTGGGCACCGCCGGCTCCCGGTCCCACGCCCCGCCCAGGGCACGAAGCTCGGCGATCACCAGGGCGGTCTCGGAATCCGGACCAACCAGCTCGATCAGTTTGTCCTGCGCCTGCGCCGGAAACTCTCGCAGCATGATGCCCCGTTCGTAGTAGGGCAGCGGGTCGGTCGGCTCGCTGTGGATCGACGCGACCTCGCTGTACGGCATGTCCCGTACGGTGTCCAGGACTGCCGGAGCTACCGCCCGCAGCGGCGCTATCATCCGCTCGCCGTCCGCGGTCGTGCCGTTGTAGGCGATCCGCACCGACACCAGAAACTTCCCGCGTACAGGCTCGGGCACTCCTGGCACCGATGGCATCCGCATCACGGCAATCGACGTGACCATGGTCTCCGGGGTGCTCGGGTGCCAGTCGGTCCAGGCTCGCAGCACGTCGGCCGTGCGCTCGCCAGGGAAGAAGATGCCGCCGCCGTAGAGGCGGGACACCGGGAACAGCTCCAATTCCAGGGCGGTGACCACTGCGAAGTTGCCCTTGCCGCCGCGCAGCGCCCAGAACAGGTCGGGCTCGGACTCGGCGTCGACGTGCCGCAGGTCGCCGTCCGCGGTGACCACGTCAAGCGAGCGCACGTGGTCGGCGGCGTAGCCGTGTGAGCGGCCGAGGGTCGGGCTGAGGCCGCCGCCTAGGGTGTAACCGGAGACTCCCACGGTGGGGTTTGACCCATTCAGCGGGGCCAGCCCGGCCTTGGCCGCCTTCGCGATGACCTCCGACCACAGGGCTCCGGCGCCGACCCGAGCCGTGCGGCCGGCCGCGTCGATCGTTATGTCGTTCATTCGATGAGTCGCGATGAGGACGGCGCCGCGCGCCTGGCCGACAATCTGGTGACCGGTTGTCTTCACCAGGACCGGCCGGTGCTGCCCCGCCGCGAAAGTAACGGCGGCCTGGACATCGCGCGCGCTCTCCGGCACCACGATCATCGCAGGTACCAGCTCGTGATTCAGATTCCAGACGGCGCGTTCGTCGTCGTATCCCGCCTCGCCCGGCAGTAGAACCGAACCCGCGACCGTGGCCAGCAGGGGCGCGGCATCTTCCGGCAATACCGGCGGCAGCGACGCATCGTTAAAAGCCATGACATACATCCCTGTTTCTAGTGCCATAACCAAGCCAAGACGCCTGAACTGTCCGAAAAGCCTCTGTAGTTCTCCTCCGCCGTTCGTGATTACGGCCATGGTGGGCGGGGCCTGAATTAGTGCGGTTTCCGAAACCAGACGCGCCTCACGTTTGACCCCGTCTCAACCAGCTGTTCGTCGCCTTGGCTACAAACTCGTTCAGCGCGCCTGATATTGCTTCGAGGACACGCTTGGCGGAGTCGCCGAGTTCGCGCCGATGCGTGAGATTCCGAGGATCGTTGTCGTAAAGAAACGTCGCGCCGGCCTCGTCTTGGCAGACCAGCGCCTTTTGCGGCAGGTCGATGCCGATCGTCAGTACCGATTGCATCAGCGGTGTTCCACCCTTGGCCCCCGCAGATCAAAGATCTGTCGGCGCAGCGGCGCTCGCGGCGTGATCGATATGGGCAATCACCGTCATGCCCTTGGCGCGGACCTCAACTTCGAACGGCTTCATGATCTATTCCGGTCCGAAGTTGCTACAGTCGTGATCAATCTATCTGCAGACATGGCATGCTCTCCCAAGCGTAAGCGCGTCTAAGGCGACGATGAACGCTTTTGCGACTCGAATCTCTTCTTTCCTGAACAGTTTTGCTGGATCGAACTCCGGATCTGGCACGAAGCCATCGCGACTAGCACCTTGATTTTGGCAAGGCTCTCTCGATCCAGCTTGCCGTCGTAAGCCATAGGCCGCCGAGCGGGGCCGCGTCGTGGGTCTAACGCGCCCTTTCGTCCCTCGCGTCACGCACTGGCGTCGCCTGACGAATTCGACGATTGACCGAGTATGCCAGCGGCATGCATGTCGCCGGTGAAGAATGGTGTCGCTCGCCTGCGCAAGATCGCTGTGGCCCGCGATCTCGTCGGCGAGGTCGAGGTCTCGGGGGGCGAGAGCGTGATCCTCCGTCGATCTCGTCGAGGTGAAGGTCGCCGCGGACAAGACCGCGTAAGCCGCGGTGATCCGCTATCGGCGGGTTTGTGGAAGAACAGGGTGACGACGAGCAGGGGTGGTAAAGGAATCTGAAGGGATCACCAAGTCATCCCAGAAACCAAACATAGTACCAGGTGAGAACCGGACGTAGTAGGAATGTTGGATGCGGAGCATTTTGTCCGGATCTGCCGGGAGATCAACGAGTAAGTACGAGCTGACAACTAACCTATTGCCGGCGCCTCACAACCCTCTAGCCAGGGTTCGCGTTCCTGGTTGCGGTGCTGATCGGCCTCTTCGTGGCTTCATTTACCTGGGACTTGGGCCTCCACCTTTAAGCTGGCGGCCCGATCGTCTCAGCGCTGCTCAGCTCATCACTGCCGGGTGTCACGATCGCGCGCTTCTCCAACATTTGATTGCGCGTGCCGTTGAAGAGTCGGATCGGAGCCCTCTTTTAGTAGCTTCAAACCACAGCCTTAAGGGATCTCGGTGACAATGCGGACTGCTGACCTTCTGATGCGCAGTGCTGACCTTCTGCAGACACCCGAGTTGAATTACGAACAGTGGAGGGATCTATTGGGCCCGATTTGTGGGCTACACACGATAGACAACCCTAAAGCCTTTGCCGGCCGGGTTCGCCGCCGGGACATCTTCGGACTTAATGCGTCGGAGATTAGGAACAATAAATGCCGTTGCGAACGGACACAAAGGGATATTCGCCTTGACGGCCTTGATCACTGCTTTGCCGTATTTCAGGTCGCTGGACGATCAACGATCATTCAAGATGATCAGGCCGTAGCACTGGGGGTGGGAGATGTCGCGTTCGTAAATTGTGCCCGCCCGGTGACGTATCTTAATGATGGCCACGAACAGTGGATCACACTGCAGTTGCCTCGCCAGCGTCTGATTCGTGGCGTTGGATTCGAGCCGCGCGCTGGCCTTACTGGCTGCTCTGGAACGCCTGCATCACGCCTGCTATTCCAACTCGTTCTGGACGCCGTCAACGAAGAGGTATCTACGCCTACGTCGGCTGGCAACTATATGCAATTGGCGGTTTTTGATCTGCTCGGAGCGCTATTAGCGCCGGAAGATCCAGCACCGAGGTCTCTTCATTCGGATCGATTGTTCAGGCGCATCTGCTTTGTCGTCAAAGATCGCTTTGCCGATCCGGATTTCGGTCCATCTAAGATTGCGGCCGAGGTCGGTATTTCGCTACGTTATCTCCAAAAACTGTTCACGAACCGCGGTTGTAGCTGCAGCGGCTTCATTCAATCAGTGCGCCTGGATCAAGCTGCGCGCAGTATCAATCGTCGGGCATCGATGAAGTCAGGCCAGAGTCTGAGCGAGATAGCCTACGCTTGTGGGTATCGCGATTACAACAATTTCGCCCGTGCATTCCGCCAAAGGTTCGGTCACGCACCCAGCGTTCACCTACAGGGAACGACGCCAACCTAGTGCGTGGCGTAACGGCCGCGACGGCGCGTTAGACCCAGGACGCCGGCCACGCGGTAGCCTGTCTGAGATGGCAGCTGGCGACGGCCGTGTCTCGAGATGTGTCATCAGCGTGGACCATCACAGATTCCATTCTGCTCAGTCCGCTTTTTCGTGCGCAGCATCAAGGGGCGGCCTCTCAGTCTGGCAAGTACATCCCGACATATCAGGACTGCCGTGAGTGCTAGGCGAAAACCTGGGCGGCGTGCCCGGGCAGTTAACGCCGCTGGTTGCGCCTTGACGTGCTATCAGCTTTTCGACTTGGGCGCCGACTTCTTGGCCGAAACGATCGTGGCTTCTGCAACGGTTTCTATGCGCAGCTCTTCGAGGTTCTTGCATTCATGTTGCAGGACTTCGGCAGTCGGGCCAAGGACGTGCGGCAGAACAGCTGCCGCTGAACGAACCAAGCTACACGGTCTCGCCCAAAGTTAATTCTCCTGCGCGCGGAGCAACCAGCTGCCGACCGCTTCAGCATCCGCCGGTTGACCGCGGGAGAGCGTCGCGTGAGCGCTCAATCGGCCGCGAACTTCAGTTCATTGGTATCGAGGCTGCCAGTGCTGATGTTAGTGCGCCCTGCCGGAAACTGCTGGAAATCGTGCTAACGAGAAATATCGACGCTGGCTAAAGCTTGCGGAGAAAGCAGGGTACTCCCAATTCCTCATTCGCGGGTTGAATCGCCTACTGCATTGATAGCGTGAACCGCTTCCGTCCGACGACGCACGGAGAAGTCAAGCACCGCGTCGTGCGCAGCAGCAGTCTCGAATCATAGGAGAACCAGCATGGATTCCATTTCCCGTCGGCTTCTATTGGCGGCAACCGCCGCCGGTGGTCTTCTTACGACTGCGGGTCTCGCGCATGCGCAAACCGGAGGCGCCGCTACTCCACAGCCACAGCGGCTTGGTCACGGCGGCACTGATCCCGGCCCGCGCAATCTGATGCGGGATCAGCAGAATCCGGATCTGTTGGTTCCGCCATCGACCGATCATGGCACATTGCCGAACCTGCGCTTCTCGTTTTCCGATGCGCATGTGCGGCTCGAGCCGGGCGGCTGGACCCGCCAGGTCACGCGGCGCGAGCTCGGGGTTGCGACGTCCATCGCCGGCGTGAACATGCGTCTGAACGCCGGCGGCGTGCGCGAGCTGCATTGGCACAAGGCGTCGGAATGGGCCTACATGCTGTATGGCAAGGCGCGCGTGACGGCCGTCGATTCCGAGGGGCGCTATTTCGTCGACGACGTCGGTGTCGGCGATCTCTGGTTCTTCCCGGGCGGGACCCCACACTCGATCCAGGGCCTCGGTCCCGACGGCTGCGAATTCCTTCTCGTGTTCGACGACGGCGACTTCGACGAGGACAACACTTTCCTGCTCAACGACTGGTTCCGGCGCGTGCCGCCCGAGGTGCTGGGCAAGAATTTCGGCGTGCCTGCCGCGCTGTTCGGCCACACCCCCGAGGAAAGCGAACGCTATATTTTTGCCGCGCCGATACCGGGGCCGCTCGGCTCCGAAGCCATACCTGGCGCACAGGCGGCGGAGACGAACTACACGTGGCGGATGATGGAGCAGGTGCCGATCAAGACCAGAAGCGGATCGGTGCGGATCACCGATTCCCGTCTGTTCCCGATCAGCACCACGACCGCCGCGGCGCTCGTCGAAGTCGAGCCGGGCGGATTGCGCGAGGTGCACTGGCACCCCAATGGCGACGAGTGGCTCTACGTCATCGAGGGGCAGACGCGCATGGGCGTGTTCGCCGGCCAGGGGCAGGCCCGAACGTTCGATCTGCAGGCCGGCGATGTCGGGTACGTGCCGGTGGCGATGGGGCACTACCTCGAGAACACGGGACCGAACACGCTGCGATTTCTCGAGACGTTCAAGAGCGACCGCTTTGTCGACTTTTCTCTAGACACCTGGATGGCAGCCACGCCGCCCGAACTGGTGCAGGCGCATCTGAACCTGGATCCACAAGTGATGAATGGGCTGCGCAAGACCAAGGCTCTGGTCGTGCCGGAATAATGGCCTACGTCGGAGCGCGTCGCGGCGCACTCATCGGCCGCCGACAGTGAACCGGGGCTGTCGGGCCCCCCCGCCAAGCTCGCGGTAGACAGAGGCTGCGTGGTTCGCCTCAGCGGCAAAGCCTCAGCCCGCTTCTCGCGAAAGCGGGCATGCAAGCAGGGCTAAGGGGCCGAATACCGCGGGTTACAGGAGCCACTCGAATGAACTGGAGTTGTAGCGCGATCAGACAGGAGACGCTACGTCTTGGTAGATGTCCAACCCAGCAGTCAGCAGATCAGAGTCCGCCTTCGCTTTCTGCTGTGCCCTTTGTTTGAACGCGAAGAGCCAACCCGGAAGCTGCACCCGATATCCTCGTCTTTGGATACGACGCAAGCAGTGTATTTTGAAAAACATTTGGATTATTGAAATACGACACGGACGGATGCTGCAACCTAATCATGTTCGATGAAATGGATGAGGAAAAGGTCATGATCGGCTATCTCCGTGACAGAAGGCTGATAGCAATAACAGAACATACTTACGTATAGATCCATATCATTCTTTACGACATTGGCGCCTCACCAAGGTGCGATTGCTTGGCCGCGTCTGACCTCCTAACTCTAAGTGCACAGTAATCGGCGGGTTCGCAGAGCGAAAGGTTAATTCGATGGATGGCATGGAAATCTTGGAGCCCACGAGCCGCCACTTACAAAGCTGCGTGCGGATCTAATAGCCAGTAGACCCATTCTCATCCACGCCGAATGGAGGTCGCGATGCGGGATTGCATTCGTTCATGGACCGAGAGTGAGGCATATTTCACGGCTGACTAGTATGCGTCAGGGAAGGACATCATGCCGACAAAACTGCCTGCGATTCCATCGAGCGCCGTATTCCTGTGTTCGGCTCTTCTTGGTTTTGGATATGCCGCCCCCGCACTTGCCGCAGGGCCAGCACCCGTAAAAGGCGACTATTTCCATACCGGGGCCGGCGCGCGATATCTGGAGCGCGCCAAGGGCGACATCATCACCGTGCCCTTGCGCGGCAACATCAATGTCCTGATGGGATCCGGGGGGAATATCGTGGTTCTGTCGGGAAGCGAGGGCAAGTTCCTCGTCGATGCCGGGATCAAGCCGTCGAAAGACAAATTGCAAGCGGCTCTCGATAAGATCGGCCCGTCACCGTTGAAATACGTCGTAAACACCCATTGGCACTGGGATCATACCGATGGAAATGAGTGGATGCATGCAGCCGGCGCCGCGATCATTGCACAGGGAAACACGTTGAAGCATCTTTCCGATACCACTCGCATCGATGATTGGAATTGGACGTTCGCTCCCGTTCCGGCGGGCGCGCGCCCGACGATCATCGTGGACAATGTGAGGGAGTTCGCCTTTGCGGGCGACTCCATAAAGGTGGAGCATTTCGGCCCCGGCCATACTGACGGCGATGTGTTGGTGTACTTCGAAAAGGCCGATGTGATGGCCTTCGGCGACACGTTCTGGAACGGATACTATCCGTTCATCGACAACGAACACGGCGGCAGCGTCAATTCGGCCATCGCCTGGGCTAANAAGGCTATCGAACGCACCACGGATCAAACAATCCTGGTTCCCGGTCATGGGCCGGTCGGCAACCGCGCTCACTTGATTGAGTTTCGCGACATGCTGGTCTCGGTGCGCGATAAGGTCGCTGCATTGAAGTCACAGGGGAAGTCCCTCGAAGACGTCATAGCGGCGAAGCCGACCGCGGCCTTCGACG
>NZ_AXAP01000163.1 GCF_000472865.1 Bradyrhizobium elkanii WSM2783
ATAGATCTGGTTCGGGTGAACCTCATAGCGCTGGGCCAGATCGGCCACCGTCGCCTGTTCCCGCACCGCTTCCAGCGCGATCTTTGCCTTCAGTGCCGCGTCGATCTTGCGTCTCGTCTTTGTCGTCATCATGCGCTCCGTCTATCAAACGGAGCAGCCCCTTCCAACTAAGCACGTGGTCCCACAATCGGGGTCCATTTCAAACCGCGATTGTCCCCGGCGAATCAAAGGAAGAACACGATGTCGGATGCAAAATTGCAGAATGTGCTGTCTTCTCTTTCGCAGACAGCGAGACAGTTGAATGCTCCGCCGGCCGGCCGGACTGCGCCGGATGCAACTTACGTGAAGCTAGATACCAATGAGAACCCATTTCCACTGCCAACGATCGTATGGCAAAGTGCAATTACCGCCCTTGAGCGGCAGTATCTTTATCCCGAAGATGACAACCTCAGCTTGCGGGAAGCAGCTGCCAATGCGTACGGCGTAGCGACGGATCATGTGATTGCCGGCAATGGATCATCTGAGATTCTGGGGCTGATCTACAGAGCCTTTCTTGCCCCCGGGCGAGAGCGTGGCAATGCTGTCTCCAGGTTTTTCATTCAATCGCAAACTTGCTATGTTGCAAGGGGCTCAACTTCTCGAAGTCAGATGTGACGAACCTCAGTCCTTGCCTATAGAGCAATTGTTGTTGGGTTGCGAAAAAGCCGCGAAGTTCGTTCTGGTAGCTAATCCGAATAATCCAACCGGAACGTTCATTCCGATCGCTGACATCGAACGCCTTGTGGCAGAATCGGACCGTCTAGTCGTGTTGGACGAGGCGTATGTCGATTTTGCGCCTGATAATGGCCTACGCCTCCTAAGCCGCTATCCGACTCTTCTGATCTTAAGAACATTTTCGAAGAGCTACGCCGCCGCTGGCATTCGCGTCGGCTTCGGACTAGGCCACCCAGAGCTTATCGGAAGGCTTCGTAACATCCAGAACGTCTTCAACATGAATGTGATCGGTCACGCGGTGGGCATCAGCGTTCTTGCGCACCGCGCCATCTACGAAGATAACCATAGGCACATCACGCAGGAAAGAGAACGAGTGGCGAGCGCACTGTCACAACTTGGATTGTCTGCAACGCCCTCCGACGCAAATTTCTTGCTAGTCCGTGTGCCCGCGGGACACGACGGCAGATGGTGGCAGCTGGCTTTGGAAAGGCAAAAGATACTCGTTGCCTTTTTCCCTGATGAAGGTCTTGAAGACTGTATCCGCGTTAGCATCGGCACAAAAACGCAAATGGACGCGATTCTCGCAGCAATCAGTGACATTTCTGGCCGCTCGAAAATGGGTATATCGCCCGCCGCGCAGTAGTAATGTCTGGTGCCGCGTCACGTATGCGATAGCACCACCGAGGGATGAGAGCGGTGGGTGGCATAACCGAGATCTGTTGTGACTGATGGACGAAAATCGACGACGGATCGATCCCTTAACTGCCACGGCCCCGTTTTCGAGGGACAACCGCCTCGTGATCAGCGGTATCGCGCACCTACTGCAGTTAACAAGGGACAACGATCGCTTTCCTGGTTGAGCCGCGCATGGAGCGTGGCTTGATCGAGCTCGCCTTCCCACCAGGACACGAACACCGCGGCAAGACCGTTGCCCGTGATATTGGTAAGGGCGCGCACCTCGCTCATGAATTTATCGATCGAGAACACGATTGCCATGCCAGGCACTAGCGCCGGATTAACCGCTGATAGCGTCGCCGCGAGCGTGATGAAGCCGGCCCCGGTGATACCGCTTGCGCCTTTCGAGGTCATCATCGCCACGATCAGGATCGTGAGCTGTTGGCCGAAGGTAAGATCGACCCCGAGCGCCTGCGCGATAAATAACGTTGCCAAGCTCATGTAGACGTTGGTGCCATCGAGGTTGAACGAGTAGCCGGTCGGCACCACGAGCCCGACCACGGGCTTGGAGCAGCCGAGCCGCTCAAGCTTCTTCATCAACTGCGGCAGCGCGCTTTCCGAGGACGAGGTGCCGAGCACGAGCAAGAGCTCGTCTTTGATATAAGCGATAAACTTGAAGATCGAAAAGCCAACGGAGCGCGCGATCAGACCGAGCACGACCACCACGAACAGCGCGGCCGTGGCGTAGAACAGTGCGATTAGGCCGATTAGATTGCCGAGCGCCGAGGGTCCGAGCTTGCCGATCGTGAAGGCCATGGCGCCGAACGCGCCGATCGGCGCGGCCTTCATGACAATAGCGATGACGCCGAACACCGCGTGCGCCGTGTCGTCGATCATGCCGCGCAACTTCTCGCCGCGCTCACCCAGCGCCATCAGCGAGAAGCCGAACAGGATGGCAAATAAGAGTACCTGCAGGATGTCGCCGCGCGCCAGCGCGCCGACCACGCTGTCGGGAATGATATTGAGGATGAAATCGACGGTTTTCGAAGCTTCCGCCTGCTCCACGTAGTTGGCGACGGCTGCGGCATCGGGCTTGGCCGCAAGGCCGTGGCCGATCTGGAAAAGATTGCCCATCAGAAGGCCGAGCAACAAGGCAAAAGTGGAGACGATCTCGAAATAGACCAGCGCCTTGAGGCCGACCCAGCCGACCTTTTTCGCATGCTGGATGTGCGCAATGCCCGAGACCACGGTGCAGAAGATGATGGGCGCGATGACCAACTTGATCAGCTTGATGAACCCGTCACCAAGCGCCTTGACCCAATCGCTGGTCGCGAGCGACGGCCACAGCCAACCGACGACGACGCCAATCAGGATCGCGATCAGCACCTGAACGTAGAGGATTTTGTACCAAGTTCTCGACACCGGCGCGGGTGCGGCAGTTGCGATGGTGGTCATGACGCTACTTCCCAATATGAACTCGAACACCGAGCCACCGCGCGTTGAGAGGCGACGGCATCAGACGAGCCTTGTCATGCCAGCCGTGCGCAATTGAAGACGGCGATGTCGGAACTCCGACAGCCGGCAGCGCGATTTGCTGGCAGTTACGTGTGTTTTTCTCTCGTTAAGCAAGACGCGCACCACGCGCCGAAGCCATGCTGCCGTTCAACCGGCGAGACTGTGGACAGACTTTCTCCTAAATGTATTTGGTTGAATGCCAGAAACGCGTTTGCTCCGCCGAAGGCAGAGGCGTTGTTCAGCGCCACGCGCACCTTGCGCTCGCGCGCGCCAGATTGGGCGCGGCCTCGAGATCGACCAGCTGCTTGCGGGCGATTTAATGCTCGGGCAGCGTTTTGAGCTTGGCCCTTATCCTGAGCTCAGAGTTGCAATCGGGTCACTGGCGGAGCGGCCTTCGCATCTCCCTATAAATGGAAGCGCCGCCGGTCCCGCCCATTCCGGAAACGACGACGCGCCTCCCCGTTCAGGCCTTCTCAGCGACCACGCCGCGGACAGGTGCGTCGCCGATAGACTTGAGATTCGATCAGGCGTCATCCGTGTTCATCTCAATCGTCGATCGCGTAGGACTGCGCCACGCAGATGATGTCCGCAACTCCAGTGACTGGATGCCACACCAGGTCAGTTCCTGGTGGTCGATGTCTCGCGGCCGCCGACAGCGTTTTCCTTGTTCGTGCAACAATTTCCTTCGCGAATTGATCTGCCATGCTGCTGCTTCCATTAGGCGCTTCGACGCGAACGCACTGCCTTTCAGCCGCGCCGCGCGACAGAAGCAGTGACGTGATTCGTCGGGCGTCAGGTGCTGTCAATGCAACATTCCGCGACATTGGTAAAATTGATTTTTTGGATGGTACGCATCCACATTATCGACGTTTGGAGACATGCGCCTAAGATCTTGATGCAAGCTGCCCTCGGGCGTTATCGAGCCTCGCGTCGTAGTTTCGCACAGTTAAAAACGACAGCCTCGATGCTCCTTCACCGGGCCATCTACGCCGAGCTCGCGCCGCGCCTGGACGAGACGTCTGCCCCAGAGTTCTCGTCGAACGGACGCTTCGTAGTGGCAGACGTGAAGGCAGAACTTATCGTATTCCGACACCCCAGGCGGCCACGTCGGGTCAGCCGGTCCGGAGATCGGAGTCGAGCCGTTCAAAGATCCAAAATCGGACATCACGGCGCGGCGGAGCCAACTTTGGGCAGAGTAATGCCAGAAGTTTTTCGTTCAAGAGGCTAGAGATGTTCGGTTGAAGACGCCGAAGTCGGAAGCTGACACGGCGCTGAGGCCATTCCGCCGCAATTCAACAGCCACGCTGGCGCTTAAGCGTGTTTGGCTGCTATGGCGCAAGGCGCGCATCATATTCCGCGAGCGGCACGCCGATTGCTGGGATGAGGAGCAGAAGCCGCCGCGGCCAAAGTGGTCGCAGCCGCCCCGCTCCGAAAGAACTCCCAATGAGGCTTGCCCGATTGATCCTGATCAATGCAACCTTAATCCTGATCCTGCTCCTGCTCGGAATAGCAGCAGCGGTCAACATCAGTCCCACTATTGCCGCAAACTTCCGTCTGCCGGGCAACGAGATTGCAGCACCGCTCATTCAGACGATCCGGCTCGAGGCCGGGTTGAGCTCTCGCGCGAACGGACATTTTTGCAGCCGGATCATCCAACCCGCGCATTTTGTATCCTTCTGTCGGCCGACCAGTTCCGCCCAAGTAAGTCGATGGAGAAGCCTCTCCGGGTATCGCAAGCAGCTTCACGACTAAAGAGCGGCAAGTTCGTGCTGTGGCGTTCGAATGTGAAGTTCGCCAATCGCGCGTAGAGGCTTCAGATGATGTCTGTCGCAAAATCATCGATCTGCGATCCGGCCGCCGCACCTTATGATGGCGCAACGGCGGTGCAGGTAACGAAAGTGCTAGGTGTCAGTGCGGCGATTCAGCCAAATAAGGCCGGTGGCGCCAGCATCACACACGCCTATCAACCCGAGACCGGCAATGCCGAACTCGGATTTGTCGCGCCGCCCGAGCTTACAAACAGCAAAATCCGTTGCCGCTGGCTGGTGGCGCAGGAGTCTTATGGGCAAGACGCCGTGCTGTTGGAGACTGGCACCTACAATAAACTGTCGGCCGCCTTCGTCGACTTTCTCAAATGGCAAAAACTCCACGCGATTATCGCGCGGGGTGGCTACGTGCAAAGCTAGAGTTGACGCATGGATGGCTTTTCGCCAGAGATCTGGGAATCGCTCGAGCTCACGGTCGAGCTCGCGAGCCTGACGACCGTGATCCTGCTGGTCCTTGGCACGCCGCTCGCGTGGTGGATAGCGCGCTCGAAGAGCCTTTGGGCTGAGGCGGTCGCCACGATCATCGCGCTGCCGCTGGTGCTGCCGCCAACAGTAATCGGTTTCTATCTGCTGGCCCTGCTCGGCCCGAACGGCCCGGGTGGCCTTCTCGCCTCTCTCTGGGGCGGGGCCACGCTCGCCTTCACCTTTACGGGGCTCGTGGTCGGATCGGTTTTGTCAGCGCTGCCTTTGATGGTGCAGCCCATCCGCAACGCCTTCGCTGCGATGGGTGACCGCCCGCTGGAAGTCGCTGCCACTCTGCGCGCCTCACCGTTATATGCCTTCTTCACGGTCGCCTTGCCTGTGGCGCGAACGGGTGTTCTGACAGGCGCCATGCTTGGCTTTGCGCATGCGATAGGCACGTTCGGCATCGTGCTTATGATCGGCGGCAACATTCCTGGGCGCACCAAGGTGCTGTCGGCCTATCTCTTCGACTATGTCCAAGCATCGCGCTGGCGCGAAGCAAGCTGGCTTGCCGGGGCCATGGTGATGTTCGCCTTTGCGGTAATCCTCACCTTAACCTTGATCGACAAATACAGCGGAAGGAGGAGCAGGTGAGGATAGCCACGCCAGGCCGGATTGACGTTGCCTTCAGCGGCAGTATCGCCGGCTTCTCGCGCGATACGCAATTCAGCGTACCCGCCAAAGGCGTGACGGCGATTTTCGGCCCACCAGGCTGCGGCAAGACCACGCTGGCGCGCTGCATCGCCGGCCTAGAGCCTTTGCCAAATGGTTTTTGCGCCATCGACGGCGAGGTGTGGCAGGATAGGACGACCTTTCGCCCACCCCATCTGCGTCCCATCGGCTATGTGTTTCAGGAGCCGAGTCTTTTTCCTCATTTGTCGGTCAGGCGCAACTTGCTTTACGGTGCGCCCAAACCGAAGCCAACGCCGATCGCGTTTGATGAGGTGGTCGAACTGCTCGAGATAGCTCCGTTGCTCGACCGCTCTCCCTCACATCTGTCCGGCGGCGAGCGGCAGCGCGTCGCCATGGGTCGCGCGCTGTTGTCTCAGCCCAGACTGCTTGTGATGGACGAGCCGCTTGGCGCGCTCGACCGCTGCGCCAGACGTGAGATTCTGCCGTTCATCGAGCGCCTGCCCGAGAAGCTCGCGCTGCCGATGATCTACATCGGCCATGACATGGCGGAGATCGAACATTTTGCCGATTATCTCGTCATGATGGAGCGCGGCGTAGTGACCGCGGCCGGACCGCTGCAAGTCTTACAGAGAGATCCCGCACTGCCGCTAGCGGCAAGCCGCGAAGCCGCCGTCAGCCTTGATGCCGTTGTCAGCGGCTATGATGGGCGCTATGGGCTACTCATTCTCCGCCTCAAAGGGGCGCGGCTGTTGGTGCCGGCGCCGCCGTTTGCACCCGGCGTGCACCAACGGCTGCGCATTGGAGCGAGCGACGTCAGCGTGGCGCGCGAGGCGCCACGCGCAGGCTCCATGATTAATGTCTTTCCGGCGCGCATCAGAGCCTGTTTGCCGCTCGGCGCGGCTGAGATCACGCTGGTTCTTGCGCTCGGCACCGGAGGCTCGGGCACGGAGATTTTGGCCCGCATCACGCGTTTCTCCTTTGATTCCCTTGGGCTAAAGGATGGGATGGACGTATTCGCGCAGCTCAAGCACGTCTCGCTGCTCTCGGCCTCTGAACCGCCATTGCAAATCGTGACGACCTCCAGGCCAGCAGCAGATCCTGGGCAGGCAAGCGCCGCGGCGTGAAACGAGCAAGCTCGCTCGAGAGGCGAGCGGCATCATCTTGAGGCTACATTTCATTGTGCCACGCAGGCGGAGTTGAAGAGGCCGATATCGCAAGCCGGACGAGGCGGCCGAGCCATTGGACGGGGCACGCTGGCAACTATGTGCGTGTCAAGCAAAGGCCCGCGCCATGTTTCTCGAACCGCACGCCAATTGCTGGGATGAGAAGCAAGAGCCGCCGCGGCTAACGCGTTCCCAGTGGCGTCCGGATTTCCCGATGAGGCTTGCCGATTGATCCTCATCAATTCAGTTCTGACCCTGTTTGTGGTCGGAAATGCAGGAGCGGCGGAGGTCGACGCGGCGGTCGCCGCGAACTTCACCGCGCCGGCCAAGGAGCTGCAGCGCCGTTTAAGCCGAAGACCGGGCGAGGCCAAGCTTTGGCGCGAGCGGACAGCTTACAGCCAGGTGACGCAACGGGCGCCCTTTGAGCTATTTCTCCGCCCGACGAGGCCGCCCGAGCAATCTGGTCGAGAACGGTCTTGCGTTCAGGAAAGCCGGTTCACCTATGCGACCTATAATCTCGTGCTGTGCAGTTCAACTCCGAAGTTCGTGAACGAGGCTTTCGCAAAACCTCGATCCATAATCCGGCTGCTGCGCGTTATAGCGCAGCCACTGAGCACGCTGTGAAAGCGCTCGGCGCCTGTGAATTGACGCAGCCGAAGCTGGTCGCGGGATCCTCGCATCTCCCTGGGCCGGAAGCACCCCTCACCTTCCCGCTCTCGTGGGGGGACACGCGCTCTCTTTCGTGGTCAAGCCGCTCCGGAAGGCCTCCGTTACCAAGCTGGCTTGCCGCCG
>NZ_AXAP01000164.1 GCF_000472865.1 Bradyrhizobium elkanii WSM2783
CATCCGTCGATACCCTCGGGTAACGGCACGGCAATCGACCCGGCGCCAGGGGTGACCAGACCCGCCGAGAAGAAGAANCCGTCACGGCGCGTGCGCTCGACGTTCTCGAGCACCTGATTGATGTCGATGCGCGATATGTCGAGGGCGGCTTCCGCGTTGGTGCGCGTGCACAGGCTGCGGATCTGCTTGTCGGTGCACGCGGTCAGCAGCGAAAACCCGGTAGCCGACCAGACCACGAGCCGCCTGGATCCGGGCGGGACGTGAAAGCGCATTGTCGCGCGGGCCTGCAGCACATGGATGTATTGCGCGAAGATGCCGCTCCGCGCGGCGATGATGACGGTGTCGCCCGTTTTCTGGGACAGCTCTTCGAGCATCCTCATCAGGCTGCCGTTTCTGACAGGGCCCTTGTCGAGCCAGGTCCCGAGCAGAGTGACGCGTGGCGAGGGCAGGAAGCTGCGGCTCTCCGGCAAATAGTCCATGTAGCCGAGTTCGACGAGGCAGTTGAGCAGGATCGAAGTAGACGATTGCGGGAACCCCAGGCGCTCGGCGACTTCGGCAACGCGCGCGTCGCGCTGGATCTCGTCGAAGAACTCGAGAATTCGCAGCACACGTCCTGCCGACTTGACCGATCCCGCCGCTGGCGGGCCGTAGCTCGTGGCTTCCGTGATCTGATCGTCTGCTATCGCTCTCTTGCTTCTTCTGGCCATTGCTGACTGTACCGGAAACTCCGCAGACATCCGGTGGTGCCGCGCCGAAGTCCTCATCTCGCGCCTGTTTGGTGGCACGTTAATCGGGTTGTGCAGGCAGGTCCAGTCGTGAGCATCGACAGAGCCGGTATCCTGTTCGAGGGAGCCGCCATGACTTTCACGCTCCGCTCACATATAGGGTAAGGCTGAGTCGTAGCGTCTGAGTCGCGGGTGAGCCCACTTCCCGGTAAAGCGCGGCGCCCGCTTTTTCGATGAAGTGGGCAACGCCTTCCCTAAGGTCTTCGTGACCTCGACCAGCGACACCAGCGATCTGAACGAAATCGGCCAAAGATATTTATCGGTCGCTTCTGACTTCAATCAATCCATTGATAAGGCCATGCGATCTAGATTGCTACGGGTACTGCCACGCCTGACGCACGATGAAGGCTGCCATCAGACAGACTTGCGTATTGAGGGCGGCGAGAGAAGGGTTAGGTGGCGGAAGCTCCGAGCGGCGGTTTTGCAGCTGCCGCTTGGAACGTGGCTCTTTCCATGACGTCGAGAGGTCAGGACTTCTTCATCAGCGAACACTTGCTTTGTTCGCGAGGAATGTTGGCGTCCTCGGCCGGGATGGTTGCGACGACGTCATAAAAGTCCCATGGTCCCCTGGACTGTTCCACAGTCTTTGCTCGCAGCAGATAGTAATCATGGATGTGCATGCCGTCCTCGCGAACATACCCCTTCTCCGAGAAGAAATCATTCACAGGCAACGAACGGAATTTTGCGAGCACGGCGGCTGTCTCGAGCGTTCCGGCGGCTTCGACGGTCTTCAGGTAGTGCATGGTTGCCGAGTACATTCCGGCCTGAACCATGGTCGGCATACGCCCAATCTTGTCGAAGAACCGCTTCCCGAAGGCGCGCGACGCGTCATTCCGATTCCAGTAGAATGCCTCTGACGTGTACAGACCCTGCATGTTGGGAAGACCGACCGCCTTGGCATCCGTGATCTGGAACAGCAAGGCAGCGACCCGCATCTTGCTTTTCAGGCCGAGCAGGCCGAACTCGTGAGCCTGCATGAGCGAGTTGGTGGTATCACCGCTGGCGTTAGCGAGAGCCAGCACGTTGGCGCTCGAGTTCTGGGCCTGGAGCAGGAACGAAGAGAAGTCGCTGGTGTTGAACGGGTGCCGCACTGACCCGACGACTTTTCCGCCGGACTCCTTGAGCACGGCAGACGCATCGGCCTCGAAGGCTTGTCCGAAGGCATAGTCGGCCGTCAGGAAGAACCATTCGTTTCCGCCCTGTCCCATCAATGCCTTCGCGGTGCTGCGCGCCAGTGTGTAGGTATTGTAGGTCCACTGGAAGGTGTTAGGAGAGCATTTCTCGTTTGTGATGGCGGATGCGCCGGCCGACGATACGATCATCATCTTGTTCTTGTCCCGGACCAGATCGGCGAGAGCCAGCGCGACCGCAGAGTTTCCGATATCGAGAATGACGTCGACGTTTTCCGTATCGATCCACCGCCTGGCGATGCCCGACGCGATATCCGTCTTGTTCTGATGATCGGCGAAAACCAGTTCGATCGGCTGTCCGAGTAACTTGCCGCCGAAGTCGGCGATCGCCATTTTGACGACTTCAACGGCCGCAGGCCCCGCGGCGTCAGCATATTGGCCCGACTGATCGTTGAGCACGCCTAGCTTGACCGGCCTCGACGCGGGCGCCTGTGCGTGAGCCGATGCAAGGCCTAGAAAAACCACCAGCGATGCCAGCACATGTCTCATTTTTTTCTCCCTTTGGAATTTTTGATTGCTTGAAGTCTCGATTGATTTGGCGAGGCTATCCGCGCGACGGAAGTTCTATTCGGCCGCCTCGCGATATCGCTCCAACCCGTCCAGGCTTTCTCCATTGGCGCGAAGGGCTCCACCCACTTGGCAAGCCACCATGCATATTGTTCGGGCCATTTCTCGAAATTGCCGGTCAACCCGAAATGTTCTGCGGCGTGGAGAGCCCAGAACGGATTGAACAGCATCTGGCGGGCAATGAAGATGAGGTCGGCACGACCATCCTGCAGAATCTTCTCCGCAAAATCTGGAGTTCGGATCATGCCGACCGCGCCGGTCGCAATACCGGCGTCGTGGCGAATCCGTTCGGCAAACGGCACCTGGTAGCCTGGACCGCGACCGAGATTGGCGTTGGTCGATCCGGCTCGAAGATTGCCACCCGTCGAACAGTCGACCAGATCGACGCCCAGTTCCTTCAATTTGCGGGAGAAGATGACGCTGTCGTCGATTTCCCAGCCACCGTCGATCCAGTCCGTGGCAGAGATACGCACGAAGAGAGGTGTTGCCGAGGGGAGCGCGGCCCTCACGGCGCGCGTTACTTCGAGCGGAAACCGCATCCGGTTTTCGAGGCTGCCGCCATATTCGTCGGTGCGGAAATTGGCGAGCGGCGACAGGAACGATTGCAACAGATAGCCGTGAGCCATGTGAAGTTCGATGACGTCGAACCCCGCCAGTACGGCCCGGCGAGCCGTCGCGACGAATGCATCGCGGACGCCGGCGAGACCTTCCTTCGTGAGGGGAACAGGGGTCTGGAAGCCATCGGAGAATGGGACATCCGATGGGCCCGTGGGCACCCAGGTTTCCTCTCCCATTTCGATGTCGCGGTCGGTCAAATGGCTGTTGCCCCGGAACGCGCGCTGCTGGCTGGATTTTCGTCCGCCGTGATTGATCTGGATCGCTGCTTTTGCGCCATGCGATTTGATGACGTGAACAATCTGGCGCATGCCGTCGATCTGGCCGTCCTCCCACAGCCCGGGATCACCGTTGGTGATGCGCCCCTTCCGGCTGACCGAAGTCTGCTCGACGAAGACGAGCCCGGCTCCCCCCATGGCGAACTTGCCATAGTGAACCAGATGGAAGGGTGTGATGTAGCCGTTTTCGGCCGAATACATCCCCATCGGCGAGACGACGATCCGGTTGCTGAGCTCGACGCCACGGAATGCAATGCTTTCAAACAGCTTGATCATCTTGATCTTCCTCTGAACTAGCGGACCGGGAAATTCGCGCCACGACGTTCGTCTTTGCCGCGCATGGAGTGCTCGTCGTCACGCTTGTGCAATGGCGCCGGAGTCGCGCAACGCATCGATCTCGCTGCTGGACAGGCCGAGATATTCCGACAGGACCTCGCCGTTGTGCTGACCGAGACGCGCGGATGGGATGTATTGCGGCACTGCCGTATCGTGGAGCACCAGCGGGCTGCGATGAACGAGAATGTCGCCGTATTCCGGATGCTCGATTTCGCGCAACATGCCCCGGGCGTGGAGGTGATTGTCCTCGGTCACCTCACGCAAGTCACGAACCGCGGCGCATGGCACCCTGTTGGCACGGCAAAGCTCGGTGATCTCAATGCGCGTGAGCCGCGTGGACCACTCGGACACGATCTGGTCCGTAAGATCGATGTGCTTCAGGCGGTCGAGCACCGTCTTGAAACGCGCATCATCGGCGAGCTCCGGCCGTCCCATCGCGCGCGTCAACCCGATCCAATGAGATTCGTTGACACTGATGATGGCGACATGCCCGTCGGACGCTGGATAAACATTGTAGGGCGCCTCCGCGAGTCCTCCGTGACGGTTGCCAGTGCGAGGGGCGGCCGCCTTGCGGTTAAAGACATCGGCCAGATTCGAGGCCATCGCCGGATAGACGGTCTCGACCATCGCGATCTCGACCAGCCGACCGCGGCCGCTTTTTTCCCGATCGTAAAGCGCGGTGAGGATGCCGGCGTACAGGTGAACACCGCTGATGAAGTCGGTGATGGCCGGACCCGCCTTGACCGGGGGACCATCGGCAAAGCCGGTCACGCTCATGATGCCTGATACCGCCTGGACAGTCAGGTCCATCGCCAGATTATCCCGATCGGGACCCGACAAGCCGTAGCCGGTGGCCGAGCCGTAGATCAGCCGCGGATTGATGGCGCTTAGAGCGGAATAGCCGACGCCCAATCGATCGAGCACCCCCGGCGCGTAGTTCTCGATCAGCACGTCGGCCTTTGCCGCGAGCTCCTTCAGGACCCTGACCCCGGCCGGCGACTTCAGGTTCAGACTGATGTTACGCTTGTTGGCATTGAGCATCGCGAACGGGACGGCGTTGCCCTTGCTGATGCGGGCGCGATGACGCACCGGCTCGCCGTTCGGCGGTTCGACCTTGATGACGGTCGCTCCGGCCTGCGCCATCAGGAAGCCGGCGTACGGACCCTGATACACCTGACCGAGGTCGATGACGATCACGCCGTCGAGCGGCAACTTTTTGTTGTTGTCCAAGGCTTCCTCGGGTGTTGTCAGAAGTTGTAGAGCCGCGACGGATTGGCGATCAGGATCTTTCGACGGGTGGCTTCATCGGGGACGCATTCGTGCAGCAGTCGAAGCAGATCCTGAAGATCGGGAAGCGTTTCGGCGCTGTGGCCCACATGGGGCCAATCGCTGCCCCACACGACCTGATCGGGCGCGGCCTGAACGATGGCGCGCATGAAGGACGCCGTGTCCGCATAGGGACGGCCGATACGCGTGTTGCGGTCTGCACCCGAAATCTTGGTCCAGTAGCGGCCGGTCTTCAGCCGTTCGGTGAAGGCGCGAAAGTCGGGGTGCTCGTGCCCCTTGTCGGCCATGGTCCGCGACATGTGGTCGATCACATAGTTGAGCGGCAGCTTCTCAAGCTCGGGTGCGGCGGCGGCCAGATCCGAGCTCTCGATCCAAAGCTGGGCGTGCCAGCCTCTTTCCGCGAGACGAGGGGCGAGCTTGACCAGATCGTCGTAGCTCGTGCCGAGTGTCGAGACCGGCTTGCCGTCCTGCCGGATCATGGTGACGCGCACCGCCTTGAAGCCGGCGTCGGTGAGTTCATCAAGCCGCCGATCCGATACGTCGGGCCGCAAGATCGCCACGGCACGAAGCCTGTCAGGGTAGCGACGCAGTGCGTCATAAGTGACGGCGTTGTCTTCTCCCGAACCCACTGCATGGACGATGACGCCACGCGTGATGCCGAGTTTGTTCCAGATGGCAAAAGCGTCTTCGATCGTGAACGGCTGCGCGGCGGTAAAGCGTCCCTCGTTGCCGGGCGGAAAGCGATCGAAGGGGCCGTAGATGTGAAAGTGACAATCGCAGCTGCCTTCGGGCAATCGATAGTCCATTTAAGCAAATCCCTGTTCGGTCTTGGAGGTGAGAGCCCGGGGCAGGTGCGCCAACCTCGTTGCCGATGGTGGGCTTGGCCAACATCCCCAGTCAGACGTGAACGCGATGGTTGATCTTCAAGAGAATGGTCGCCAGGAGGTTCGACTTGGCGGCGGGAAGCCCGAGCAGCGACCGGTCGAACCGGACGACATCAGTTGATCACGGCAGACAAATTTATTCGCGGCTTCATGACGCCTCCCTGCAAGCGCGCTCCACCTGGGTGGGGCGTTTTTCTTTTTTTGAACGGCTGTGACGCCGCGGCCTTGGCGGCCGCGGAGAACACTAGGGGCCGCGCGTCGCCGAGTCCACTGGGTTACATATATGTGGTTCTATTTCTATATATATGGAAAAAGGTTGCGGCTGATGTCCTGCGGCTGATGTCCAGAGGCACTAGATTGCTGAACGCTTCGAATTTGAATTCAGGCCTACTAAGGTGCCAATGAACCGTGTAATCGGATTTTTCTCCACGTATGTGTAAATGACAAATTCCAGCATAAAGTCGGCCAAGCGGATCTTCGAAGTCCTTGAGTACTTCGAGGACGTGAAACGACCGATCTCGCTGAAGGAAGTCGCGACGAAGTGCGACTATCCAACATCCAGTGCCGCAGCCTTGCTGAAGAGCATGGCGATGCTGGGATATCTGTTCTACGACAGTTACAATCGCACCTACATGCCGACGATGCGCATCGCCCAGATGGGCCGGTGGCTGGACACCGGGCTGTTCGGCGACAGCGCCATCCTTGCGTTGGTCGACTTTGTCCATGAGAAACTGGACGAGCTGGTCAGCATCAGCACGCAGTCCGATTTGCATGCTCAATACATTCACAGTCTGCAAACCAGCAAGCGCCTGCGGTTCGAAGTCAAGCCCGGCGACGTCCGACCGCTTGCGATCAGCGGAATTGGGCGCACGTTGCTCAGCGGTCATACCGACGTCGAGATTGCCCGGCTGCTGCGCCGCATAAATGCCGTTTGCCCTCCGGAAGAACACTTCGAACTGAATGCGCTGATGAAGATCATCAACGGCATTAGGCGCGACGGCTACATGTTTTCCAAACACATCATCGTTCAGGACGCCGGGGTGATTGCCGTCCTGTTGCCGAAGCGCGACTTCGGGCGCCACCTGGTCCTTGGCGTCGGCGGGCCGGTATCACGTCTCGAAGAGCGGCAGGACGAAATCCTGGCCTGTATTCGCGAAGGCATCGCGCGGTTTCTGACGTAACGTCTGTCGTTCGTTCTACTCCCCAAGTCGGCGAAAGGGACCTTTAGCGGTACTCGGGCCATCAACCAGTATTTTCCTGATCGCAGACGATATCTGAAGCACCGCACCAGTGCGCGGGATCGTAGAGAAGGGAGGGGCGTTCAATGCTCTAGCTTCGCACGCCCGACAAATGCATCGCCTACGCCAAGGCTCATCGCCATCCGGAGCTGGTCGATCAGACGATCTGGGAAGTGTTCGAAGCCGAACGTCCCAAACTCGTTCCCTATGCCGGCCGCTTCGACGGCTTCCATGCGGTGACGGCATCGGTCTCGAAGACCTGCCTGGTGCGCTTCGACAACAACAAGTACTCGGTCGCAGCCAGCGCAGTCGGACGACCGGTCGAGGTTCAAGCCTATGCCGATCGCATCGTGATCCGTCAGGATGGACGCATCGTTGCCGAGCACCCGCGATCCTTTGGCCGCGGCGATACCGTCTACGACCCCTGGCATTATGTGCCGGTGCTCGCCCGCAAACCCGGCGCCTTGCGCAACGGTGCTCCCTTCAAAGACTGGGTGCTGCCGGCCGCGATCGAGCGGATCCG
>NZ_AXAP01000165.1 GCF_000472865.1 Bradyrhizobium elkanii WSM2783
GTCGTGGCCAAGCATTTGGAGCTTGCGGCTGAGATGATGCGCGCCGACGCAAGCCTCCATCCCGATCAAGCACGGCGGCAGGTTGGCGAGCCGCGTTTCCACCTGGCCGCGTGACCACTTCTGTCGCAGCACGATGGCACCGCGGTGATCATGACCCACGCGGTGGAACGAGTTCTTGCCGATATCGATGCCGATCACGGCGATCGCTGCGTTGAGCTTCTAAAGACATCGTGTGCTCCTTGTCTTGAGCGCCCCTTGCCAGCTTCTCGCACTGGCAGGGCCGGAGCACGGCCGGACCATTCCATTAGCCGACGTTTCGACCAGATGGCGAGCACAGTAAGGACAGCCGCCGCCGAGAACGGACCGGTTTCACCCCCAAAACCTGCAACCTCACACCGCCGGCATCTGGCCGGCGGGCCTTGCGCGAGCGGTCTCGTCCGATTCTGGAGGTAGGCGCCGCGAGGTTTATTGGCGCTCGCCCACATCCGTCCCCCGTGAGCGGCGATGATCGACCGGCAGATGGCGAGGCCCATGCCCATACCCTCCGGCTTGGTCGTGAAGAAGGCTTCGAACACGCGCTCCGCATCGTTCGGGTCCAGCCCCATGCCGGAATCGCGCACGGTGACGAGCACGCCGCCCGCGGCATCCGCCTCCGTGCTGATCAGCACCTCCCGTGCTCCCTCGTCGGTGCCTCTCACGGCGTCGACCGCATTGAGGATCAGGTTGAGGATAACCTGCTGGAGTTGGATGCGGTCGCCGTCCACGGCCGCGAGGCCGTTCGCGAGCCCGGTCTGCAGCGAGACGCCATGCTTTAGAAATTCGCTGCGGGCCAGCGCGATGACCTCGAGGATGGCTTCGTTGAGGTCGAACCGACTCTTGCGCGGCGGCGCCTTCTTGATGAGGGCGCCGATCCGGCCGATGACCTGGCCGGCTCGGTTGCCGTCATCAGCGATTTGGCCGAGGATCTCCCGGACCTGGTCCAGGTTGGGCGGATCAGCGCCGAGCCAGTTCAAGGCGGCGCCGGCGTTGGTGACCACCGCGGCGATCGGCTGACTGACCTCATGGGCGATCGAGGCCGTCAGTTGGCCCATCGCCGTGACGCGATTGACATGCGCGAGCTCCGCCTGCGCCGCGCGCAAGGCTTCGGAGGCCAGCATGTGGTCCGTGAGGTCGTGAACGATCGAGAGCGCAGCCTCGACCCCCTCTGAATGCAGCCGCAGAGGCGAATAGGTCACGACCCGGTAGCGCCGGCCGACAGGATAGGCAAACCAACCCTCGAAGCCGACGTCCTCTCCTGCGAAGCAGCGGTCCAAATACGGTTTGATCTCCTGCTCAAAAACCTTGGTACCCAGCAGATCCCCAACGTGCTGGCCGACGAATCTGTCGGCCGGTATTTGCCAAATCCGCTCGTACACCGGGTTGACGCGTTGGAACCGACAATCGCGTCCAATGACACAGATCCCATCGGGTGAATTCTCGAACACCTGGCCGGTCAGATCCTCCACCCGCTTGCGTTCGGTGATGTCGTTATTGGTCTCCAAGGTCGCGACCGGATGGCCCCGCGCGTCCCGTTGCAGAGACCACCTGCTCGCCACGATTGCCGGCGTGCCGTCTTTCTTCGTGTGGACGAGTTCCCCTTGCCAGCGGCCCGTGCGGAGCAACCCTGCCGTGATCTCTTCGAGCGGCACGGGGAAGACCGTCTGCAGGAGCTGGTGAGTGACCTTGCCGACGGCTTCCGCTTTCTTCCATCCATACAGCTCCTCGGCGCCACGATTCCAGTAGACGATGGTGTCGTTCATGTCGCGCACGAAGATGGTGTCGTGGGTGAGGTCGAGGAGGCCGGCCTGCTCGCGCAGCACCAGTTCTCTCGATTGGCTTTGCACGGCGAGGAAACTCGCAACGCCGATCGTCGCAAGGCTGAGAAGGCGGTTTGCAACGGCGATGCTTAGCGATACCTGGTGCGGCGACAGAACATGGCTTAGCACCGTCAGCGCCATGCATGCCAATGTCGCGAGTACAACACCGCGCCACTGAAGAAACCTGGCCGCTAGCAGCACAACGCTGACGTACAGCACGCCGAAGGCGAACTCTGCGGGGGTAGTTGTGTCAGCGACGAAGATCCCGATAGCGATGGCAGCGCAAATAACCGGGAGAAAAGGCGACGTCGGTATCGTCGCCGAATTTAGATTGGTTTGCACTTGCTCCGTCCGCGCGTTAGGCCCCGCCAGGGACATGCGGGGGCTCCCAGTGCCGCCACTGGGTCGGTCCCTTTCGTTCGGCCAATCGGGCAAGCTGACGCTCCCATCTCCAGAGCGATGGAGCAAAGCCGCTGGCTCGCACCGCCAGTCACCCATTTGCGGCATCAGTCTGTCCCAATCCACCTTGCGGGTAAAGCGGCAGCCGCGGAGCGCTGGCGACACCGAACAGCGCGGCGCAGGCCGAGGGAGACCACCGGCGGCCGACCTTCGATGGCCGTTCGCCCGCTCAAGCCGTCCAGCGTGCCAAGTTGCGGCTGGGCGAACGTCGGGTGGTAAGCACGCTGCCGATAGAGATGCCCGCTCGACCGGTCGCAATCGGAGGTGAACCGGAAGACATATGTCCGTTCCGAGCTTTACCGCTTCTGGCCCCAAGCCGCGGTTGGGGGATGTCTGCTATTCCGCCGCTGTCAGGGGATAAGCAGACATCCGGCGAATGGGTCAAAAATGACGCGACTGGACCCATTCCGGACTTCAGGCCCAAGAACACCCTCCCGGAACGGCAGGCTACCGTTCACGACGTCGGGGTTGCGAGAACGAGTGCAATTTTGCGTTTACACTCTCACCCGACAGGCAGGATACATTGAAGGGCTGTACCCGGGCCGGCCGTACGAGAGGCCCATATTCGTCCCCCATGAGCTTCGACGATCGAGCGGCAGATCGATAGTCCCATGCCCATGCCACCGGGCTTGGTGGTGTAGAATGCGTCGAACAGGCGGGCAAAACTCTCCGGGTTCAGTCCCGGGCCCGAATCCCGCACGGCGACAAGCACCCCGCCCGATGCATATTTCTCGGTGCTAATTAGCAACTCTCGCGCCCCTTCACTGACCGCGCTCATCGCTTCGACGGCGTTGATGATCAAGTTGAGGATCACTTGTTGCAGTTGGACTCGATCTCCTTGAATGAGCGGCAAGCCCTCCGCGAGTTGGGTCTGCACCGAGACGCCGTTCTTCACTATTTCGCCACGGGTCAGGGCAATGACCTCAAGGATTGCACCGTTGATCTCAAAGGCATCCTTCCGTGGGGGCGCCTTCTTGTTTAGGGCACGGATCCGCTCGATGACGTCGATGGTTCGGTTGCCTTCCTTGATGGTGTCACCAAGCACCCGCCGGGCCACCTCCAGATTGGGCCGCAGGGCGTTTAGAAAGCGCAAGGCAGCTTGGGCATTGGTAACTGTCGCCGTGATTGGCTGCATGACTTCATGGGCAATCGAGGCCGAGAGCTGCTCCATTGTTGTGACGCGATTGACGTGCGCGAGCTGCGTCTGCGCCTCACGCAACGCTTCCGACGCTAGCATCAGCTGGTTGGTCCGTTCTACGACACGTTGTTCGAGTTCCTCATTGAGCCCCTTGATTTCGGCCTTGGCTCGCTTGAGCGCGGCGGTTTCGACAATGTCCCAATTCCCGTGTCGCCTTGCGAGGACAAACTGGTGTGTACGCACCACATCCAGGATTTCGGGAGCTCCGCACGTCGCAAGCGGGTACGTGCACAGCACGGCAAGGCTCTGATTGCCGATAACCTCGTTGAGACCATCTTCATAGTCGCAAAAGTGTCCCCAGTCCTTCTTTGCTAGCCAGGTGGTATCCCCGGTCACTCTCATGCCGGCGTAACCTCTGGCCGATACGCGAGCGAGCTTCTCATACCAAGCGTCTGTCAGTCTCTTGCCGTCAAACGTGCCGTCCTGGAGAAACCAATCGCGGGCCGACACAATCTCCATCCTGGAGTCCGCGAGGTGTCGATCAAGGTCAGGCACCGCGGCTTTCAACGCAGCTGTGGCTTCTTCGATCGTCAAAGGCTCGGCAACAATCCACAGGCAGTACTCCTCCCTTGCCAAACCCGACTTGCAGTATGCGATCAACGAG
Organism: Bradyrhizobium elkanii WSM2783; assembly: GCF_000472865.1. GTDB lineage: Bacteria > Pseudomonadota > Alphaproteobacteria > Rhizobiales > Xanthobacteraceae > Bradyrhizobium > Bradyrhizobium elkanii_A. Next base: position 4,118 of record NZ_AXAP01000165.1, read on the forward strand.
TCGAGGAGATCCTCTTTCGTCTCATAGAAGAGGCAAAAGTGGGCACCCCAGGCCACCATGTCGCCAACGACGTCGATTCCGGTCTTCCGCATCTCTGTTGTCATTGGGGTCACCTCCAATTTCCAACGTTCCGGTTGCGCAAACCAAAGTTCTACTGCGGCCGTAGCAGCAGTAGCGATTGGCGTTTTGATCATAATGGTGATCTAGCTCAGTATCGCATTTCGACCCGAGCGGTCAGGAAGACTAAGCGGATTTCTTGTGGTCGGCCATGAATTTCCTCCGCGAGATCGAGAGCGCCAGGAGCTTTTTTTGCTGAGGGCACGTCAGTGATGCTGACAGTTGATCCATCCTCTGAGACGCATCGGGGGCTTTACCACAGGGCGCATCCTCGTCGGCTAAGGTCGTGGGTTGCTCATCCACCGACGACATCCGCGTGTGGCCCAAATGCGAAGTCCAGCGCGGCTTCAAACCGTCAGCTTCCAAGGGTAAAGTGGAAGCAGCGGGCCGACCGCCGGAACGCCGCTTGTGACCCTTCTGCGACAAGGGCAACTGGATTTACCGTGATGCAAAACCACGCTTCCCTTCAGGGGATACGCGCTTCATCCGGCACGGCCAATGAGATAGGTCGGGCCGTATTCATCGCGAAGATCTTCTCGAATTCGAGACGCATATTGCCGTGGCATTCGCACGCCGCGGCCGCGAGCCGCAACCGGTCGATCTCGATTTGGCCTCGTCGATCAGATTTGATCGCTCCGGATGCGCGCAGATCGCGCATCAGGAGCGTCACCGTCGTTCGTCGCACGCCGAGCATTTGCGACAAGGCCTCCTGGGTGAGCGGAAGAACGTCGTGGTCGATGCAGTCGCAAAAATGGAGTAGCCACCGGACCATGCGGTCTTTGACCGGATGCAGTGCATTGCAGGCCGCGCCCAGCTGAAACTGCATCAGCATCGCCCTGCCGTGCATCTGGACCGCGTGCCGGATCGGAGCGCTCCGGTTGAAAGCGGCGCGAAATCGCGACGCGGGGATTCGCGAGGCGGTGCCCGCTGCACGAACGACCGCGGTCGTGGCCGAAGGTGACGACCCGAGCACCGAAAGAAGGCCAAGTGCCCCCTCGCGCCCGACTACGGCGGTGTCGACCGTCTGCCCGTCCGCCATGTCGATCATCAGCGAGACGGCGCCGCTGCGAGGGAAGAAGACATAGTCGATCTCGACCCCCGCTCGCGCAAGGATCGCGTCCTGATCGAGCGCGACCGTCTCCAGCGCGGGCCGCAACAGATCGAGATCCGATACCGGCAGTGTTGCCAGAAGGCAGTTAGGCATTCCGCCCGGACGCGTCACTGCAGATGACCCGCGGTGAGGCCCTTCATTCCGGGCGGGGCGGAACGGCGGCCTTAACATATGTTTAGATCTGCTGTCGCTACTCGCGCTGAGATCCAACTCACTCGCAAACTCGGATATTCCAACTGGACGTCGGCTCAAGCGTGAGTCCTCATCGACACGAACGGATCAATTTTTAGGGGCTTGCGCCGCGACATGCGCACGGCGAGTAAGGGAAGAGAGTCAGTGCAAACGGCAGTCTCGATGCAATTGCAGCGCGAAAATACGGAAGCTGCAAAAGGTGCTCTTCTCCACCGGCGTTGCGTAGCACCGATCTTCGGTTCCACCCATGTCGAAGATGAGGGTCAGCCAGCCTTTGGCGCATCCGGGTGTCATACAATTGTTATAATTGGACCAGCGCGTCGATCGATAGCGAACAGTGCTGACGGCTGATGGACTAGCCGTTCCCCGCGTTGGCACGATGGCGTTCTGATCGCCAAGTAACAGATTGAGCTGGCTTCCGGTTATGGCCGATGCTGTCGAAAAAGTCTTTTTGCATCACTAACGCAAACTTTCCGAGCCGCAGGTGCGGTGATCCTACAATTGTGTGGGGGGAAGCATTATAAAGCGATGAACTCGCCAGTGACCTCGGCAATTGGCCTCAGGGGCATATGGACGAGCAAATCGTCGCGTGTTTCGTCTTTCGGCAGAAAATAGCCGTAAGGCAGTTTGGGACTTTTTCGACAGCATCGGCCCATCAGCGAAGTGGCGGCAGCCCTCATTGAGGTCCGCTTAGTGGGGCGTAGCGGACTAGATTTGCGAAGCGCCGGGAGACCGGCAAGGAGTAGAGAGTGCAAGTCTCTTACGATGAAGGAGTAGCGATCCACATCGGCCCCGAGTCATGCGTAGTTGCCCGCGAGGGTTTCGGCGAAGCGTTGACAGGGGGGCGCATAGGCCAGCCATCGAGCCGCGAAAGAGTCCTATTCCGGGTGCCGACGCCGTGCAAATGGCGGAAGGCAACACATCCAGGCGCGTCATCGCGAGCGCCAGGGCGACCCGGCGTGGTCAGAGACCCTGGCATGTGCAGACGCTCCTTGCATGGGAACCGGGAGATCTCGCGATCGACCGTTTGGCAACAGCCGTCGGTCCGCATCGGGAAGGCGAGGAGCCGTAGCCGATGATGCACGGTCGCGAGAAGTCAGACTCTGCCATAGTAGCTGTGAAGCCGACGAACAAAGCGGTCCCGACCGCAGCGGAGCCGGCGGAGCCAAGGGCGGGGGCCAAGGGGAACGTGCGCCAGCAAAGCACGCACCGGACACAGGGACGGGAGCGCGTGACACAGGCGCTGGAACGCGTACGGCAAGCCGCAAGGCAACGGAAGAAGGAGAGGTTCACCGCACTCCTCCACCACATCAGCATCGACTGCCTGCGGATGGCGTTCTTCGCGCTCAAACGCGATGCCGCCTCTGGGGTGGATGGACTGACATGGCCGACCTACGAAGCAGACCTTGACCGAAACCTCACTGATCTGCACGAGCGGGTTCATCGGGGAGCATACCGGGCACTGCCATCGCGCCGGACGTACATACCGAAGGCTGATGGGAAACAGCGTCCGCTGGCGGTTGCGGCGCTCGAGGACAAGATCGTCCAGAGAGCGACCGCGGCTGTGCTGAACGCCATCTACGAGGAAGACTTCCTCGGGTTCAGCTACGGGTTCCGACCCAAGCGAGGTCAGCACAATGCGCTGGATGCGCTGGTCGTCGGGATCACGAGCAGGCGAGTGAACTTCATTTTTGACGCAGATGTGGCCTCCTTTTTTGACTCAGTCAGCAAAGACTGGCTGATGCGATTTGTGGGGCACCGCATCGGCGATCTGCGCATTACCCGCCTGATCCAGAAGTGGTTGAAGGCTGGTGTCCTAGAGAACGGGGTTGTCACGGTCAGTGAAAAGGGGACAGGGCAGGGATCGGTCATCTCACCGCTGCTCGCCAACGTCTACCTGCATTACGTGTTCGACCTCTGGGCCGCGCGCTGGCGACGGCACGAGGCCACGGGCGACATGAT
>NZ_AXAP01000166.1 GCF_000472865.1 Bradyrhizobium elkanii WSM2783
TCGGGTCGGCCTGCGCATCGTCCTTTTCGAGGCTTGCTCGACGTTCACTCGCGTTACGGCCTGCACACTCGCGCTGTCACCAATTCGTGACACGCTAATCGAAGGCTTCAGCCACTTCGTTACCTCCATGACTGCTCCGATTGCTTCCGGCTGGAGCGTTTGCCGGGTGGGGCTTGCACCCACTGGAAAGCGCCGCCTTTACACGGCGCACACCCGGAACGGACGTCACAGACCTCTTCCGATATCGCTATAAGAGCCGCTATGATGGGCTTCGTGAGGGGGAGCATGAAGCGCTGCGAATTCATTTGTGTTCTCGGTGGCTTCGTTGCGGGATTTTGGCCCCGCCGCCGCTCCATCACCGTCGCAATAGCAGCATTGGTGCTTCTGCCGATCGAGGTCAGCGACGCCGGCTGGCTGTCGGATGTCTTCAAAAGCTCGTCAAAACACACCAAATCGCCAAAGCACGTCACCTCGGCAAAACGGGTCACCTTGGCGAGGCGTGCCACCTCGCCTAAGCCCCACGCGGTGCGGCTTGCCGCCCTGGGGGCGGGCGCATTGAATCCTTCCGCTTTGAAACCGGTCGCAACAATGTGCGATCCCTCGAAATTCCGGGTCGTTCTGGATGTGGGACATACCGCTGAATCAGAAGGCGCCATCAGCGCCCGCAACGTCGCCGAGTTCGTCTTCAATCTGCGCCTTGCGCAGCGGATCGAAGAGAAATTGAAGGCCGAAGGCTTTGCCGAAACCAGGTTGCTCCTAACCGAGGGCAAGGCCAGGCCCAGCCTTGTCAAACGTGTTGCCGCCGCCAGCAATCTGCGCGCGGATCTCTTCCTATCGATCCACCATGACTCCGTGCCTAACAAATTCCTCGAGGATTGGGAATTTGAGGGCAAGAAAAGCCATTTTAGCGACCGCTTCAGCGGTTACTCCGTCTTCGTCTCCCGCAACAATCCAGACTTCAAGACGAGCCTCTCGTTCGCCGAACTGGTCGGCAAGGAACTGAAGGCCCAAGGGCTTCTTTATGCCCAGCAATATACCCGGCCCGTCATGGGGCGCTACCAGCACCCGCTGCTGAACAAGGAAACCGGCGTCTACAGCTACGATCAGCTCGTCGTGCTGAGAAAGGCCCGGATGCCTGCCATCCTGCTGGAGGCGGGCTCGATCATCAACCGTGACGAAGAGCTCAAGATGGACTCGCCCGAACGCCAGAACATCATCAGCAGCGGCGTCACGGCCGCCGTGAAGGAATTCTGTGAGCCTCGATGGGCCATCCTCGGACCGCTCTGATGGCGTGGTGACGGCCCCGAATAGCGTCTCGGCGAAACCCGGTCCGATTGGCGCCTGCTGATTTCACCCCTATTGTCGCGTCTTGATCTCGTTGAACTTGGAAAGTGCTTGTTCAAATTTGGCATTGAAGAGCCACATCGCATCGAGAATTTCGCGGAAGGTTGCAGATGTTCTTGCCCGGTCAGCCTGGCCAAAGGCGAAGATGCTGTTGTTTCGCAGATATCCCATGATCGTCGGGACGGAAATTCTATAGTTGACGAGGTTGCCTGACTTGAGTGCCGACCTAGTCGGAGTGGGAACGATTTGGATGAGTTCAAAGAACTTCATTTGATCGATCGGATTTGGCAGTGCTTTCACGATCGCCGGTACTTGCGGGAAAATATCCGCGTGTGCGTTCATAAGGGCATCTCGCACTCCGGTCCAGTGATTGAGCCGATGATCCAGATTGCCAATCCGTGCCTCTTCCTTGTCGTCGCGCTGGCTTAGTGCAGGATCAAAGGCTGCAATCGATTTTTTTATCGCTGCCCACTTCGTTCGACCATTTTGATCTTCAGATGGACCCGTTTGCAGACTTCCCTTGTATTTATTCGAGCGCGCATTCCCTGCGTTTTGATTGCCATTCGTCTCGGCAAAGAAGAGTCCCAGGCTGATACGGCCTGCCGCCTCGGCATTCGTCGCATCAAGGCCTTTGGCTCGCGCAATGGCAGTTCCCAAATCGACAATGTCCTTGAATGGCGTATCTGATTTTTGCGCGTTGACGGGTGGCGCCTCCATGAAGTCGAAAAGTTTCCTGTACTCATCGAGCAGCGGCTCGTTGTCGGCGTCAAGATACGCCGGAGGGATTCCGAACTTATTGGGCCGTCCGATTTTGGACGTAAGAGCGTCGGTGAGGTCTTTATAGGCGCTCATCATGTCGATGCGTGCAAGGTAGAGCGCTTGTCCCGGCAAGTTCGGTAGCCGTTGATTGGAATTGATCTGTGCTCGGCGCTGGTCCAGGATCGACTCAAAGTGTTTTAGTGCATTGTTGTACGTATTGAGCGCGTCCGATTGTTTGCTTGTGAGTGCGGCCGGCTCACCCATTGCTGGGGACATGAAGCTGAGATTGCCGATGGCGGCCGAGACCAGCGATGCGGCCGCGTTAATGATCGCATCGATGGCGACGGAGACGGGCGGCGCGAGGAGGAGCCCGAGCGCGAGAGCTGCCATGGGCGCAGCGGTAAGTTTCTTTATCGCCATGGCTTCCCAATGTCTAAGTTTCGCCGGATGCGACCCATTGGATCGTAAACGAGGAACGCGCCGCTTGGCGAGGCGAAAGCCCTAAATCGGTTTATGTCCGCTTCTGACCGATCAAGCGCCGCTCCTGCCTCATCTCGGATGCGAAGTACCGTCCGGTTCCGAAATCGTCCGCTTATCGGGGTAGATTGGAAGTGACTGCCGACTTTGGAAAACAGCGCTTTTGACCCGGAGCGGACCAGCGCTTACACCCTCACAGGCGAGTGGACGGCGCCCGCTTCTAATCTTGCCGTCGAAACTGCGCTTGGTCTCGCCCGTGCCGAATGAGACTCGCCACGGTGTCCAGCGCGGGATAGGATGCCTCCAATCCTCGGTGTGCGGGCTGCCAGACACTGGTGTGTTCGGCGCCCCAACGCCTCCGCCCTGGACTGCGTTTCTGCGTGACGGCCTTGCGGCAGCAAAGGCCCCGCAAAGGGAGGATTTGACCATGTTAATTTGCCCGTGCAACGCAATTCATCGACGCGATGTGGTGTGCGGCGGCGGTGCTGCTCTGTTCAGCGCCATTGTGGCAACGTTGATGGGCGGCGCGAGGGCGGTACGCGCAGAGACGGTCACTGGCAAGGTTCCGGAAATCGATCGCGTGGCAGTGCGCGTGGTCGTCGACAGCTATCAATTCGCTGTCGCGCCGAGCCGGAAGGTTTCCAATGTTGAGATCGAACACTTCGGCTGGGGTATCGGCGGTGGCAAGCCACCTGGCAAAACGCTGATCAGTGAGTTCGGACTGTCGATGCACGTCGAGTCACGACGCGGCACCGAAACACGAAATGTCCTGATGGATTTCGGCTTCACACCGGACGCGCTGGTCAACAACGCCAATCTCGTAGGCATCGATCCGGCCGCGCTTGACGCCCTTGTCTTGAGCCACGGTCACTACGATCATTTTGGCGGCCTCGCCGGCTTCCTAAAGCAAAACAACGGCAAGCTGAAAGCCAAGGTGCCTATCTACGTTGGCGGCGAGGAGGCATTCTGCTCGCGCGAATGGACGGCTCCGCCGGTGCGCGGCGATTTCGGAGCCCTGGATCGGAAAGCGCTGGAAAACGCGAATGTGGCGGTAACCTATGCAGAAGGACCGGCACTAGTCGCCGATCACGGCTTCACCACAGGCCACATCGGTCAGACGAGCTTCGAGAAGCTGCTGTCCCCCAGCGCCATGAAGATCGGCGTGGACCACGGCATGGGATGCTATGCCGACAAGCTTCCGGAGGACGAACGGACAAAAGCTGTCATCCCGGACCAGTTCGGGCATGAGATCGCCACCGCGTTCAACCTAAAAGGGCGCGGGTTGATCGTATTGACCTCCTGCAGCCATCGCGGGGTAATCAACGCAATCAAACAAGCCCAAGCGGCTTCGGGAATCAGCAAGGTTCATGCGGTGATCGGCGGCTTCCACCTCGCGCCCTATAAGGAAGACTATGTGCGCGACACGATCACAGCGCTCAAGAGTATCGACATCGACTACGTCATTCCACTGCACTGCACTGGTGAGCCGTTCTACGAGATGGCCAAGGCCGAGATGCCGAACAAGCTCCTGCGCTCCTACACGGGTACACGCTTCATCTTCGCTGCCTGAGCAAGAAGGACACCACGCATCACAGCGCTCACGGCCGCGAACGAGTGCATTTGCTGGCCGCACCGGATTCTGGAGCGCTATAACATAGTGCCATTACGGCGAACGATTAGTGCCCATCTTCATCGGCCGTGACGCCCCACTCTGGACCCAAGAACAACCGATGGCGATAATCCGGTACGTGCCGTGCTAATAACGTCTGGCCCATCGGCGAAGTGGCGGTGCGCCTCGATAAGGTCCGCTCACTGGGCCACAGCGGACTAGATTTGCTCGTGTTGAGTTCTTCGCATTTTGACCCAACGGAGACATTGCCGCATTTTGCTTGCCGCGGCATGAGCGTTCGACGTATTGGTGAGCAACGCCTTCAGCAAGGTGCGAGATTTTCTTGCCCTTGACTTGCCGCACCTTGTTCCGGTTTGAAGGACCTTGCTCCAATTTTTTGCGCCGATCCATTGCTGAGTTGCACCACTTCTGCAGCGCTCCCTTTACGGAGGTCGCCACGACATGAACCGGCCAGCATCGAAAACGTTGCGGCGGCGCTTTTTGGTGGCCCTCGGCCATGCCCTTCACGTGACGTGGCCGGTGTTGTCGGTACTTCTGGCAATTCAGCTTGCCTTGGGCTTGCTGACTGGTTTTGTTGAGGGCTGGTCTCTCGGGGATGCGATCTATTTCACGTTCATTACCGGCCTCACGATTGGTTACGGTGATCTCGTCCCGAGGCAGACGTTGACGCGCGCACTTGCGATCGGAATTGGCTTTTTCGGGCTCTTTGTCACGGGTGTCATAGCGGCAATTGCGGTCCACGCCATTCGCTCAGCGCTCACCGATGGCGGGAGTGGCGGTGAGCGATCTTAGTATCGACGAGGTGTTCGAGTAAAGCGTGCTGTTTGCGCACTGCATAAGTCGGGTTGTGGCCCATCGCTGCCGTTGACGCGGTATAGCTAGAAGTCCGTTCACAGGAACAGACCGGAAGTCCGCGACCGAGAGGCAACAGAGGTTATTGACCCTTCGCGACATATTCCACCGTGACGCATCTTCGGTCGCTGACGGGGCACGGCGGAAATCGACAAGCTGACGTCTATTTCAGAGGGGCGACGCTCGTGACCCAAATGTATGGTCCGGCCGTGCGTTGCAAGTGGTTTCGCCGAACTGGCGGTGAGCGGTCTTGCATCAATGTATCCGGCCTTTGGTTAGAGCATTTGCTCCGGGCCATCATGGATATCAGCGCGCATGGTTCTCATTAGCGGACAGGCCTCGATTGGACCATTTGGGTCACCAGTGTTCGCATGCGCCGGGAAGACCGGCCTCCATCTCGTCTCATCCTCTCGCAGATCTCGGCTGGAAACTGTTGATAGGGTTACGTCATCGCTTGCTCCTCATATCGGGCAGTTCCTTTGTTCGAGCCAAGGGCCGTTCCTTCGTCCCGGCCTGCAGAACGTCGATCGCGTCGGGCGCAGGGGCGGTCAAGGCCGGCCGTCGCGCTTGGCTTGCGGCTGGCTCCGGCGTTGCCAGGCTGCGCCTTGACGGCGCCGAGCACGGCGCGAGGATCAAGCGGGTCGGACGACGCCGGCATCGTCGGTCCTCGTCAGTTCGAAGGCGCGGCCTTTGGCCAGCACTGCCCAGGCGATGCGGGCAAGCTTGTTGGCGAGCGCGATCGCCAGCACGTTGTGGTGCAACCGCCTCTTGGCCGCTTCGATCCAGGATTTGAGCCCGTACTGTTCCCAGTTCTTTGTCTTGACCAGCACAACCCATGCCGCCTGCACGAACAGAACGCGCAGGTAGCGATTGCCGCGCCTCCAGATTTTGCCGAGGATGGTGCGGTCTCCCGTCGAGATCTGCTTGGGCACCAGTCCGAGCCAGGCGCCGAAGTCGCGGCCTTTGGAGAATGCATCTCCAGTGCCGATCGCGGCCACCATGGCGCTCGAAATGATCGGCCCGATGCCAGGCACCGTCATCAGGCGCGAACATGCCTGATCTTGACCGGCCAGTGCTTCGATCTCGCCGGATAGGCCATCGATCCGCTGATCCAGCCGGCGCCAGTCGCCTGCCAACTCCTCGATGATACGCAACATGCGTGGCGACAGGGCATCGGTGCGCGTCGCAAGGATGGTGGGCAGTTCCGTGCGCAGGAAGCCGATACCCTGGCGCACGGCGATCCCGCATTCCAGCATGAAGGCGCGAATCTGGTTGATGATGCCGGTGCGTTGCGACACCAGCCGCTCGCGCACCCGATGCAGCGCCTGCAGATCCAGTTGCTCCGCGGTCTTGGTCGCCACGAACTTCATCGTCGGGCGCTGCGCGGCTTCGGCAATCGCTTCGGCATCATTGAAGTCGTTCTTCTGCCCCTTGCTATAGGGGCGGACATATTTGGCCGGCATCAACCTGGCATCGTGACCCAGCGATGCGAGTTTGCGGCTCAGGTGATGTGCGCCGACGCAGGCTTCCATGCCGATCAGGCAAGGCGGTAGATTGGCGAGCCGCGCTTCCACTTGGCCACGCGACCACTTTTGCCGCAGCACGATGGCGCCGCGCGTATCGTGGCCCACGACGTGGAACGAGTTCTTGCCGATATCGATGCCGATCACGGCGATCGCAGTATTGGGTGTCTGAGACATGGCGGGCTCCTTGTCTTCGCCCCTTGCCAGCTTCGCTTGCTGGCAGGGCAGGAGCACGGCCGGACCATCCCATTAGGGGACGTGACAAGGCTGTCGTAACTTACGTAGTATGACCGACCAGAGGGGGACATGGGACGGCGGGGCACGAGACGGGTTTTCCATTCGAGAACATTTCAGCGATGACCATCGAACCACTCTCCGCCGAATATGGCTCTTGGCATCCAGGGTTAGAATCGGAAATACCGCGAGAGTACCTTCCTCTGTCGACAATGTTCAGAATCGAAAATGTTTCGACGAGCATTTCAAAAGCGTACGAATTAAGCGACTACTGTAGCCTGCCGCCTACTGAANTAGTCGCATTTCGGGCCGAGCGATTGATTATACATGAACTGCTGATACACGTGACTACCACCATTTCNGTCCCCGATGGCGGGGATTACGAGGATTTGGGTCGAAACTTTCGTGAGATAACCTCAACTATTCTCAAACGGTATATTGCCCCTCATCGAGCGGAATTGGC
>NZ_AXAP01000167.1 GCF_000472865.1 Bradyrhizobium elkanii WSM2783
TCAGCCCTCCAAGAGCCGACCACCCATGAATCATTGAAAAATTGATTCGGGAATCCTATAAAACGCGGCAAAATCAACAATCTGCCAAAGTAGTGCTAGGCCGTGAACCCATAAATCTGCCGGACGGGCGGCTTCCGAGGTCCGCTATGCCCCGATAGCCGACTTATTGTTGCATAGCAGCGAGCAACGCGATGGACTACAAACGGAAGTCGCGCAATAAGTCATATGCCAAGTGGTACGTCGGTTCAGCCTGACGTCCCACGCGGAGCATTGCTGTTAACGCATGCGCCGTCGCCAATCGCTCGGCGTTTCTCCGGTCAGCTTCCTGAACGCCGCGGCGAAGGCCGTCTGGGAGGCATACCCAAGCGCCGCGGCGACCGAGACGACCGACTCGTCGGTGTCGCGCAGCATATTCATGGCCTGCTCGAGGCGGTGCTGGCGCAGCCAGGCATGCGGCGAAAGCCCGGTACTCTCCTTGAAGGCACGACAGAAGTGGAAGCGCGACAGGCCAGCATCGGAAGCCAGGGCATCGAGGGAGACGTCGGTGTCGCTGCCCGAGCGCAAGCGTTCGATGGCACGGAGCAGGACCTTCGGCGACAGCCCACCCATGGTCGGCCGGGACGTGGCTGGCGAGCCGGCGTGCGCAGCCAGGAGGCGCGTGGCCAGCAGGTCCGTCAGCTGATGCCTGAACAGGGTATCCAGGGCCCCATTGCCCTCCATGACATCCACCGCGCTCAACAGCAATCGGGATGTAAAGGGGTCGGGATGCGCCGTTCGCTCCATGAGATCGACCGGTGTGGAGATATCGGCTTCGTCGGCAACGCGCCTCAGCGTTGCGTGAGGAAGATAGAGCTGGACGACATCAACAGGTTTCGGAATATCCCATCGGGAGCTTGATCCTTCCGGAATGATTATCACAACCCCGGGACGAAACGTTCCAATCGCGACCGATCTTCCTGACCGCCGCTCCATGCGCTGCATCATACCGTTGTAAGCCATGATGACGTGATGGGCCATTGGCGCGACGACGTCGTGCAGTGGTTCATGTTTCCAGTGGGCGATCCCGGCACCGGAGGCGTCCAATGCCATGTGAAACGGTTCGGTCCCGAGCACACGGGCCATCTCCGCATGGGCACGACGCCCATCGGCAACGGACACGCCGCTCTGACGGCCCTCAGATATGGCGGGCGGGTGCTCCTGCAACGGATCGCGCAGGATCGGCTTATTCATGATCCAATACCAAAGTTGCGGTGGCGATGGAGCCCTCGCCGCGATGGCGCGAGCAAGTAGGTGGGGCGGTCGCTGACCTGATGGCGGAACTTACCTCAGCAAACTCCTCACGTAAACCTGACGGATAGTGTGATCTACCCGCTACGGTGTAGCGGAAGAACACATAATTGGCCGAGCTATCCGCAGAACCTGCGAAACCCCGAGCGATTGGCGGAGGCGTTAGCAGCAATCGCTCTTTAGCGACGGCAAACGCTCTGGGGCAGCGGCACGCCAGGTTCGCTAGAGATCGTCGTGCCCGCGCTGAGAGAGCGACACACGAACTCAAGGGACCGATCCTATGACCTCCGTCACCACCAACGATGGCGTCCAGATTTTCTATAAGGACTGGGGGCCGAAATCCGCCCAGCCGATCGTTTTTCACCACGGCTGGCCGCTGACCGCCGACGACTGGGATAACCAGATGCTCTTCTTCGTCAGCAAGGGTTACCGTGTCATCGCCCATGATCGCCGGGGTCATGGCCGTTCGATGCAGGTGAGTGACGGCCACGATATGGATCACTACGCAGCCGATGTCGCGGCCGTCGTAGAGCACCTTGATCTTCGGAATGCCATTCACATCGGTCATTCCACGGGCGGCGGCGAGGCCACGCGCTACGTTGCACGCCATGGCAGAAATCGCGTGGCCAAGCTGGTCCTGATCGGTGCGGTGCCGCCGCTGATGTTGAAGACAGAGGCGAATCCGGCTGGCTTGCCCATCGAAGGGTTCGATGGCCTACGCCAGCAGCTCGCCGCCAACAGGGCGCAGTTCTACCAAGACTTCGCGAGCGGTCCATTCTATGGCTATAACCGCCCGGGCGCAGAAGCATCGCAGGCCGTCATCTGGAATTGGTGGCGCCAGAGCATGATGGGCAGTGCCAAGGCCCACTATGACGGCATCAAAGCCTTCTCGGAAACGGACTTCACCGAGGATCTGAACAGCATCACCGTGCCCACGCTCGTCCTGCATGGCGGTGACGACCAGATCGTACCCGTCAACGACTCGGCATCCCTGTCGGCGAAGCTACTGAAGCACAGCACTCTGAAAATCTACGACCTGCTGCCGCACGGCCTGTGCACGACACATGCCGACATCATCAACGCCGAGCTTCTCTCCTTCATCTCAGCCTAGTCGGCATCGACGTCAAGAACAGCGGGAGACAAAAAATGACCTGGAAGAACCTCGTCGCCCCCCTTGCAATCAGATCGCGGCCGAGAGCCGTCGCCTCTGCGGTCATCTACGGGCTGTCGCTGGCCGTTCGCTTCACTTCAGCGGCGGGTGAAGAGGTGGAGATTCCACCGCAAGCCGCGCAACGGGCGCACCCGCTGATTTCCATCATGCCCAGGGACGGCTCCCGTCTTCCCCACCAGGAGTGGGGCGTAAAGCCCACGCAGCCGATCGTCTTCCGCCACGGCTGGCCGCGCTGGTCGCCGCCCGGCTGCGTCGCCCCTTAAGAACCAGATCTCGTTTCACCGCTTCGCGTCGTCGTCGGTCGCTGCCGCCCATGTGGGGCAGCGCCGGTAACGCGCGGACTTTTGGAAGCCAAAACCACAGGAGCAAATGACATGCGATTAGTCATCATCGGCGCCGGCTTTGCCGGCATGTACGCCGCACTTTCCGCCGCCCGCCTACGCGACATCCGGGGCGTCTCGCCCGAGGAGCTCGAGATCACGTTGGTCGCGCCAGATCCGACGCTGGTGGTGCGCCCGCGGCTCTACGAACCGAAGCCCGAGACGCTGACGGCGCCTCTGCTCGATGTGCTCAAGGCCATCGATGTCGTCTACATGCAGGGCAGCGCCGAGACGATCGACACCAAGTCCCGCATGGTGCAGATCACCACGGACAAAGGCACGCGCAAGTCGCTCTCCTACGACCGGCTGGTCGTGGCGACCGGCAGCCGGCTGTTCCGCCCGAATATTCCCGGCCTCGCCGAGCACGGCTTTTCCGTTGACCAGCTCGACGATGCGATCGCCCTCGACAAGCACCTGCACGGCCTGGCCGACCGCCCGGCAAAGAACGGGCGCGACACGGTCGTCGTTGCCGGCGGCGGCTTCACCGGTATCGAGGCGGCGACCGAAATGCCCGCGCGGCTGCGCAAGATCCTTGGCAAGGATGCGAAACCGCGCGTCATCATCGTCGACCGCAACAATGCGATTGCGCCCGACATGGGCGAAGGTCCCCGCCCCCTCATCGAAGACGCCCTGCGCAAACTCGGTGTGGAAACCCGGCTCGGGGCCGGCGTCGCCTCGCTCGACCAATCCGGCGTCACGCTGTCCAACGGTGAACATATCGAGACCGAGACCGTAATCTGGGCGGCAGGCATGCGCGCAGCTCCGCTGACTCAGCAGATCCCCGCCGAGCGCGACCATTTCGGCCGGCTGCTGGTCGACCGCTGTTTGCAAGTGCCAGGAGTGCCCGGCGTGTTCGCCACTGGCGACGCTGCCCGCGCCGCCTGCGACGATGACGGCAACTACGCGCTGATGTCGTGCCAGCACGCCACGCGGATGGGCGCCTTTGCCGGCAACAATGCCGCCGCGGAGCTCATGGGAGTCCCGACCAAGCCCTATCACCAGAAGGCCTACGTCACCTGCCTAGACCTGGGCGAAGCCGGCGCGCTCTTCACGCGCGGCTGGGAGCGCAAGGTGGAGATGGTCGGCGAGGTCGCCAAGAAGACCAAGCAGGAGATCAACACAGTGTGGATCTATCCGCCGCAGGCCAAGCGTGCCGCCGCGCTGGCCTCAGCCGATCCGGAGCGTGTGACCGACCTCTGAACACCTCACCAGCATTGACCGCGCTTCCCACGCGGGAAGCGCGGCCCGTCCAGGATCGAGCGCCAAGATCAAACGCAGGAATTTTCAAAGATGAATCAGATGATCCGCAACACTCAGCAGGAGACAAACATGAGCTTAGACACGACCGCAGACCCCCTTACATCGGGACCCGAAGAGCTCGTTCCGTCGCGCTACGCGCTGAAGGTCGGCGACATTGACGTGCTGGTGGTCAGCGATGGCGTGCTGCCGCTCCCGACCCAAATGTTGGGACACAACGCCGACCCGGCCGACCGCGCGGCCTGGCTGAAAGACATGTTCCTGCCGCAGGACGCGTTCGATTGGGCGCTGAACGTGGTCGTGGTGCGGAGCGGCGGCAAGACCATCCTCATTGACGCTGGACTAGGGTCCGATCCGGACTTGAACCTGCCGCGGGCCGGCCAGTTGATCAAGCGACTGGAGGCCGCCGGCATCGATCTTGGGTCCGTCACAGACTTGGTGTTGACCCACATGCACATGGACCACATTGGCGGGCTGCTCGTCGAGGGGGTGAAGGAGCGGCTGCGTAAAGACCTGCGGATCCACGTGGCGGCAGCCGAGCTCAAGTTCTGGGAGTCGCCCGATTTCTCCCACACCTCCATGCCGCAGGGTTTCCCGGATGCGCTTCGGTCGGCCGCCACGCGGTTCGTGAGCGAGTACGGCAGCAACCTGCGGACGTTCGATGAAGAACACGAGATTGCGCCGGGAGTGGTCGCCCGTCGCACCGGCGGTCACACCCCCGGGCACAGCGTGGTCCGCGTGGCGTCCGGCGGTGACGGGCTGACATTCGCCGGCGATGCCGTGTTTACCGTCGGGTTCGAGCAACCCGACTGGCACAACGGTTTCGAACACGACCCCGAAGAGGCGGCGCGCGTTCGGGTCCGTCTTTTGCAGGAGCTGGCTAAGAGCGGCGAGATGTTGGTGGCCACTCACCTGCCGTTCCCGTCCATCGGACGGGTGGCGGCCGACGGCGATGCCTTCCGTTTCGTGCCGGTCTTCTGGGACTACTGACCGGCATTGGGTTAAGGCCGAACCAGGGCGCGTATGAGTTCGCGCCCTGGTTCAATACTTCGCAACCGCTGGAACCGAAGCGATCGTTTATGCCCGCTTTGACCAATTTCCAACCTTACAGATGAGTGGAACGAACATGCAGAACGAAAAGGTCATGATCATAACGGGCGGCAGCTCTGGCATCGGTCGGGCGGCCGCGCTCCGTTTCGCGAACCAAGGCGACAAAGTGCTCATCACCGGCCGCCGCGCCGGCCCCATCGAGCAAACGGTCGCGGAGCATAAGAATATCGCGGGCATCGTTGCGAATACCGCCTCTGCTGAAGACGCCAGGCGGACCATCGCCACGGCGGTCGACAGCTGGGGCCGCGTGGATGCGCTCATCAACAACGCCGGCGCGGGCGCCATCCTTCCGTTATCGGATGCGACAGCCGATCGGATCACAGACATCTTTTCCATCAATGTGCTCGGTCCGAGCCTGCTGGCCCGCGCCGCCCTTCCTCACCTGAAGGCGACGCAGGGCACCATCATCAACATCTCCTCGACCTTCGGCCACCGGCCGGCGGCGGGACTATCCCACTACGCCGCCAGCAAGGCGGCGCTGGAACACCTGACCCGCTGCTGGGCGCTCGAACTCGCGCCGCTCGGAATAAGGGTGAATGCGGTCGCCGCCGGGCCCACGGAATCCGGCGCCTTGACCGGGATGATGGGGCTATCTGCGGAACAGGCAGAAGCGGTCAAGGAACACGAGCGCGCACGGATTCCACTCGGTCGGCGCGGCGTTCCCGACGACATCGCAGAATGGATTGTCCAGCTTGCGGGCCCCGCCTCGCAATGGCTGACGGGCCAGGTTCTCGCCGTCGATGGCGGCTTGGGACTGGCTTAGTTTCCACGCTGCAAAGTGCGGTCCCGGCCAAATTTACTTCTCTTTCCGATTAAGGGGCGATAGTTCGGGTGAGTTAGTCTGGGCACCCAAAGCTGCGGTGAGCCAAAGCCCGTTGCCTGTAAGGGTCATTCGCTACAGGGGCGAACGAGTGGCAAGTCCAGCCATGTCCGTAAGTAAATTCAGAGCATGAGCGCCTGCGCGTTGGTCATGGCGAGTTGATGGCGCTGCTCGGGACGTGATTCAATCTCCGAAGCCGGAGCCTCGAATCATGCGCTTCGAACTCAGCGATTTTGAATGGACCGCGATCAAGCCGATGCTGCCCAACAAGTCGCGCGGCGTTCGGCGGGTAAATGACCGGCGCGTGCTCAATGGCATCTTTTGGGTTCTGCGCTCGGGTGCGCCATGGCGCGACCTGCCGCCGACCTATGGTCCGCGCACCACCTGCAACAATCGCTTCGTTAGGTGGCGGCAGGCTGGCGTCTGTGACCAGATCATGGACACGCTTGCCGTCGGTCATGAGTCGGCGGTGCAGATGATTGACACCTCCGTCGTCCGAGTGCACCAGCACGGAGCCTGCATCTCGGACAACAATCAGCAGGATATGGGTCGCCCGCGAGGGGGCTGACCTGCAAGATTCACGCGGTGGTGGATACCGATGGCCTGCCGGTGCATCTCGCCCTCACGCCGGGCGACGCGCATGACAACCGGCTGTGTTCGGTTCTCCTCAGTGGCTTGCTTCCCCAAACGATGTTGCTCGCGGATCGCGGATACGACGCCGACTGGATCAGGGAGCTTGCCCGCCAGCAAGGCGCATGGGCGAACATTCCGCCGAAACGAAATCGCAAAGACCCGATCTGCTTCAGCCCGTATCTGTATCGAGCGCGCAACCTGATCGAACGGTTCTTCAACAAGATCAAGCAATGTCGGCGTGTTGCCACCCGCTACGACAAACTCGCAGCCAACTATCTGGCGTTCGTCAAACTCGCATCAATCCGAATTTGGATACGCGCTAATGAGTCCACGTCCTAACACTACTTTGGCAGATTGTTGATTTTGCCGCGTTTTATAGGATTCCCGAATCAATTTTTCAATGATTCATGGGTGGTCGGCTCTTGGAGGGCTGACCATGCCGGGATGGGAAGACGAACTCGAACGCTGGCTGATGCCGTTCTTGGACCGGCTGGGTCATAAGACCCGGCAGCGGATGTGTCCTCTGTATGTTGCGGGATTGATCGGTCCGGGCGATCGCAAGAGCGTTCAGCCGATGGCGGAACGCCTTGCCACGAGCAACTACGACCAGTTGCACCATTTCATTGCGGACG
>NZ_AXAP01000168.1 GCF_000472865.1 Bradyrhizobium elkanii WSM2783
CCCGCAACCGCCGCAACCGTGCTTTCGCTCCAGCTTTCGACAATACGCTCCGTTGTCACCTTGGCGTGGCCGAGAAAGCGGTTGAACCGCACCTCCAGCGCGCGGTCACCCTTGGCAAGCCGCCGCAGGCAAACATCCTTGCCCGCAACCATGCGTTCGACGAGCGCCGCCCCCCTTTATCGAGACGACGATCCCCGAACCGGCCCAACGTCCAGTCAATCCGTGGCGACATCGCGGCACCTCCGTCAAATCGAAGTGCCACAATAGAAATCACACAGATTCCCGATTCTGGAATCCCTCAAACCCGCCCCGAGTCAATCCGCCGCACCGCACCACATCTGTGCATGCCCTAGTGCTTTCGCAGGGACGACGGCTGAGAGCGCTCAGTGCTTCGTCACCACGCTCCACTTGGTGACCACAGCTTCGCTCATCTGCCCCGCTTCGTCCGCGCAGGCGACTTCGTCGACCTTCACCGAGATTTCCTTGCCGACAAAAGGCCTCAGTTGCGCGGCTTGCGCGTCATTGGCGGGGACAAGCTGGAACGTCTCGGGACCGGTCTCGAGATTGCACAGCCCGTTCGGCGGCGGCAGGCGGCGCGGTTCGCTGGTCAACTGATAGGTCGCGGTACGCTTGCCGGCTTTCTTGATGTCGCGGACGCGCAGCGTGTTGAGCTCGCCCGACAGCACATCGCCAGCGTGGATTGGCTTGCCCGGCTTCGGCGAAGCCTCCGCCTCTTGGGCCAGCGCGGCGGGCGCGGTCAGCACCGCCCCCAGAATGACCGCAAAGCACAGGCGAATGCCGAATCGGTGGTTCGTCATCTCGTTCAGTTCCGTTGTGATTGGCTAGAAGAGCGTTCGCTGCCGCATGGCTGCGGATAGCGTACCTTCATCGAGGTAATCAAGCTCGCCGCCGACCGGCACGCCATGCGCCAGCCGTGTCACCCGGACATTGGCCTCTTGAAGCATATCGGTGATGTAATGCGCCGTGGTCTGGCCATCCACGGTTGCATTCAGTGCCAGGATGATCTCGCTCACCTGCGGATCATGCGCGCGCGCCACGAGCTGATCGATGGTGAGATCCTGCGGGCCGACGCCGTCGAGCGGCGACAGCGTCGCGCCGAGGACGTGATAGCGGCCATTGGTCGCGTTCGCCCGTTCCAGCGCCCAGAGATCGGCGACGTCGGCAACCACAACGATGATGGAAGGATCGCGGCGTGGATCGGTGCAGACCGTGCAGGGATTCTGCGTGTCGATGTTGCCGCAGGTCTTGCAGACCTGGATCTTGTCGATCGCCACCTGCAGCGCCGCGGCGAGCGGCGTCATCAGGGCTTCGCGCTTCTTGATGAGGTGCAGCGCCGCGCGCCGGGCCGAGCGCGGCCCGAGGCCCGGCAGCCGCGCCAGAAGCTGGATCAGGCGCTCGATTTCAGGTCCGGCGACGCTTGCGGCCATTCAGGTGAGACCAAGTCCGGGCGGCAGGCCGAGCCCGCCCGTGAGCGCCTGCATCTTCTCCTGCACCGCGAGTTCCGCCTTGCGCCGCGCATCATTGTGCGCGGTGACCAGGAGGTCCTCGAGGATCTCGCGTTCCTCCGGCTTGATCAGGGATGGATCGATCCTGACGCCCTTCACTTCCATCTTTGCGCTCATGCGCACGGCGACGAGGCCGCCGCCGGAAATGCCCTCGACCTCGACATTGCCGAGTTCTTCCTGCATCGCCTGCATCTTGGACTGCAGCTGCGCTGCCTGCTTCATCATGCCGAGAAAATCAGCCATCGGTGGTCCCTTCAATCTGTTCGCGCATGATCTTCGCGCCAACGCTGCGCGTTTGTCGCGAAGCAAAACCGGCCCCACTTTCGCGGATCATGTTAGTCGTCGCTGTCGCCGCTCTCGACGGGGTCTTCGCCGACAATATCGGTCTCCGCCGGCTCAGCGGCAAGCCTGCGCACCTCGACGACCTTGGCGCCGGGAAAGCGCGCCAGAACCTCCTTCACCCGCGGATCGGCTTCGGCCGCGCGCTCGCGCTGGCTCTTTTCGGCGAGATTTTGCGAGCGAATGGTCGGCTGCCCGGCTTCATTGGAGACGATCACGGTCCAGCGGCGGCCAGTCCATAGTTCCAATTTGCGCGAGAGATCGGTGACGAGGCCGCGGGAGGCATGCGGCTCCAGCGCAATTTCGAGCCGCCCGTCCTCGATCCGTACCAGCCGGACATCTGCTTCAAGCGCGCCCTTGATCATCAAATCGCGCTTCTCGCCGGCAAGCGCGACAAGCTGCATGAAACTGGTGACGCGCAGCGCCGGCGCCGACTGCGTCTCGGGCACTGCTGCCTGCGGTCGCAGCGATGCCTCCGCGCTGGCCCGGGGCATTGCCGCGGGAGCGCGCACCGGCGACGAGGCAATCGAGGAAATGGGCGCCGATGGGGCAGCCCGCGACGCGGTCGCGCCGCCCGCGACCACCGGCGACGCGCCGCCGTTCTGCTCAATCATCCTGATGGCTTCATCCGGCGTCGGCAGGTCGGCGACATAGGCGATCCGCACCAACACCATCTCGGCGGCGGCGGCCGGGCGGGTGGCAGCCTGCACCTCGGCGATGCCCTTGAGCAGCATCTGCCACATCCGGGACAGCACCCGCATCGACAGTTTGGCTGCAAACTCGCGGGCGCGCACGCGCTCGGTCTCGCCGAACGCCACGTTGTCGGCGGTAGCAGGCACGATCTTCACGCGGGTAACGAAATTGACGAATTCGGCGAGGTCGGACAGCACCACCACCGGATCGGCGCCGACATCATATTGCGCGCGGAATTCGGTGAAGGCGGCCGCGATATCGCCACGCGCCAGCGAATCGAAGAGGTCGATCACCCGCGTGCGGTCGGCAAGGCCAAGCATCTGCCGCACTTCCTCAGCGCGCACGGTTCCGGCCGCATGCGCAATCGCCTGGTCGAACAGCGACAGCGAATCGCGCACCGAGCCCTCCGCGGCCCGCGCGATAATGCCAAGCGCTTCGGGCTCGACCTCGACGCCTTCCTTGGTCGCAATGTTACCGAGATGCTTCATCAGCACGTCGGCCTCGACCCGGCGCAGGTCGAAACGCTGGCAGCGCGAAAGCACCGTGACCGGGACTTTGCGGATTTCAGTGGTGGCGAAGACGAATTTGGCGTGCTCCGGCGGCTCTTCCAGCGTCTTCAGGAACGCGTTGAAGGCCGCGGTCGAGAGCATGTGGACTTCGTCGATGATGTAGACCTTGTAGCGCGCACTCGCCGGCGCATAGCGCACGCTGTCATTGATCTGGCGGACATCGTCGACGCCGGTATGGGACGCGGCGTCCATCTCCAGCACGTCCATGTGCCGGCTTTCCATGATCGCCTGACAGTGCAGACCAAGCACGGGCATCTGGATGGTCGGCCCCTTCAGCGAGCCGTCGGGCAATTCATAGTTCAGCGCACGGGCGAGGATGCGGGCGGTGGTGGTCTTGCCGACCCCGCGCACCCCGGTCAGGATCCAGGCCTGAGGGATTCGTCCGGTCTCGAACGCGTTCGAGACCGTGCGCACCATGGCCTCCTGGCCGATCAGATCGTCAAAGCTTGAAGGGCGGTATTTGCGCGCCAGCACCCGGTAGGGCTTTGCCGCTTCGAAGCCGGCCTGACCGGCGCCTTCAGCCTGATTCGGAGGAGCGCCAGCGTCGTTCATTGGTCGATCCGCAATTGAATGTCTCTCGGGCCGGCTTTGCGGAAAGGAGCGGAATCAAGCGCAAAACCGCGGAACAGCCCGCCTTCTGCATGATTCGCTCGAAAAACAGGTAGGAGACTGACGAGCGACCCGATCCGGACCTCGTTAGGGCTGCTTCCTTCCGGACCTGACCCGGTTGGCGAGTGGCTCGTCCACCGCCAATCTCCCGGTCCCTATTTGGGGCCAATAGGGCCGGAAAGCAAGCGTGGCCTGCGCGGAACGCACCGGGCTTGTGCCGGAGGCCAGAAAGGCTTTAGGTGCCGTCATGCCCGGGCTTGTCCCGGGCATCCACGTCTTCCTCTTGGCCGAAACAAGACGTGGATGGCCGGAACAAGTCCGGCCATGACGGGGAAATATGCATGTCCGCCTCGACCTGGTCACTGCACGCACGCCTCAAGGAAGACACGATCGACATTGGCGATCTGCCGCTCTGCCGGGTGCTGATCATCAAGGACGCCAATTACCCTTGGCTGTTGTTGGTGCCGCGCCGTGAGGGCGCGGTGGAGATCATCGACCTCGAGGAGGTCGAGCAGGCGCACCTCATGACCGAGATATCCCGCGTCGCGCGCGCCCTGAAGGACATCACCAAGTGCGACAAGCTGAACGTCGCCGCGCTCGGCAACGCGGTGCCGCAGCTTCATGTCCATATCATCGCGCGCCGTACCAGCGACGCCGCCTGGCCGCGCCCGGTATGGGGCGTGGTGCCGCCGCTGGCACATGATGCCGAAGAAGTGCAGAATTTCATCAGCGCGCTTCGCCGCAAGATCTGGTTGGGTTGAAGAATAGATGTCAGCATTCGATAATTTTCCGCTGGGGCAGCCGGCCTTCGTCACCAATGTTCTCGACCGCGCCGCGCATCTGCGCACCAATGAAGAGAAGCTGTTCGCGCTGGAAAGCCGCCGCGACGCGCGCGCTTACGTGATCTACCGCGACTCGCTGGTGGTGAAGCAGGAGGAAACCGGTCCGCGGGCACTGCTTTCGGTTGAGGAGGCGCTGAAATTCGGCGCCAATCCGGGCACGGTGTTTCTGGGCCTGCGCGATGGCGCGCCGGTATTCGGCATGGGCATTGCGCCGCAAGCAGCGGAAAAGCTGGTCGGCCGCAGCGACGTCGCCGTCACCGAGCTGCGCGGCATGGCGATGCAGGGCACCGCCCCGCCCGACCAGCTCTCGGCGATCGCGATGGCGAAATCCATGGTGACCTGGCACCAGCGCCACGGCTTTTGCGCCAATTGCGGTGCGCGCACCGCGATGAAGGAGGGCGGCTGGAAGCGCGTATGCCCGAGCTGCAAGGCCGAGCATTTTCCGCGCACCGACCCTGTCGTCATCATGCTCGTGACCCACGGCGACAGATGCCTGCTGGGCCGCCAGAAGCAATTCCCTCCGGGCATGTATTCCTGCCTTGCGGGTTTCGTCGAAGCCGCCGAGACCATCGAGGACGCGGTCCGGCGCGAGATCTTCGAGGAGTCGGGAATCCGCTGCACCGAGGTCAATTATTACATGACGCAGCCATGGCCCTATCCATCATCCCTGATGATCGGATGCACCGCGCGTGCAACCAATGAAGAAATCATCGTCGACCGCACTGAGCTCGAGGATGCGCGCTGGTTCGATCGCGCGGAGGCGACCTTGATGCTCAAGCGGCAGCATCCGGATGGCCTGGCTGGTCCACATCCTTTCGCCATAGCCCATCATTTGGTCGGACGTTGGCTGCATGGGAAAGACGCAGCGGGCGCATAGTGGCCCCGCAACGTACTGAAGTTGAAGAGTTTTTGGGACAGGACGAGATCGGCCGCCCGGCCGAGAACAGCCAACAGGCTTGCCTTAGAAGATTTTTCTCTATATGAGGGACTTAGCCCCTTCATATGGAACTTTTTTCTCATGACCGACCTCGCCGTTCCGCTGCATGACGCCAACCGCCGGCTCGACGCCATCGATCGCAAAATCCTGACCGTGCTGCAGGAGGATGCCTCCCTGTCAGTTGCCGAGATCGGCGATCGGGTCGGCCTGTCCTCCACCCCCTGCTGGAAGCGCATCCAGCGGCTCGAGGCCGATGGCGTGATCCTGCGCCGGGTTGCGCTGGTCGACCAGAACAAGATCGGGCTCGGCATCACCGTGTTCGTGTCGGTCGAGAGCTCCGACCATTCCGAGGCCTGGCTGCGCAAATTCGCCGACGCGGTCAGCGCGATGCCTGAAGTGATGGAGTTCTATCGGATGGCCGGCGACGTCGACTACATGCTGCGCGTCGTGGTCGCGGACATGTCGAGCTACGACATCTTCTACAAGAAGCTGATCAGCGCCGTGCCGCTGAAGAACGTCACCTCGCGCTTTGCGATGGAGAAGATCAAGTCGGTGACCGCGCTGCCGGTGCCGGCGGCGGCTTAAGCCCTCCACTGTCATCGTCCGCGAACGCGGACGATCCAGTATTCCAGAGAGGTTCGTCTTCGATTGAGACGCCGCGGCGTACTGGATACCCCGCCTGCGCGGGGTATGACGACGGCGGGGGTGGCCGGCGGCGCAATCAAATCTTCTGATTGTACTCGCCGACCTCCGGATGCGTGCGCAGCACCGCATCCACGGTCTCGAACATGTCGCGCATGCGCTGCTCGCTGACCGGGCTTTCGACCACCACCACCAGCTCCGGCTTGTTGGAGGAGGCGCGCACCAGGCCCCAGCTGCCGTCCTCGACCGTGACGCGCACGCCGTTGACGGTGACGAGATCGCGGATCGCCTGGCCGCCGATCTTGGCGCCCTGCTGTTGCAGGCCCTCGAAGTGCTTCACCACGGCGTCGACCACGCCGTATTTGGCCTCATCGGCGCAATGCGGCGACATCGTCGGCGACGACCAGGTCTTGGGCAGCGCGTCCTTCAGGTCGGCCATCGACTTGCCGGGCGCGCGGTCGAGCATCTCGCAGATCGCGATCGCCGAGACCAGGCCGTCGTCATAGCCGCGGCCGAACGGTTTGTTGAAGAAGAAGTGGCCGGATTTCTCGAAGCCGGCGAGCGCGCCAAGCTCGTTGGTGCGGCGCTTCATGTAGGAATGGCCGGTCTTCCAATACGCGGTCTTGGCGCCTTGCTGCTGCAGCACCGGATCGGTGATGAACAGNCCGGTCGANTTCACGTCGACCACGAANTGCGCGTCCTTGTGGATCGCCGACATGTCGCGCGCCAGCATCACGCCGACCTTGTCGGCGAAGATCTCCTCGCCGGTGTTGTCGACCACGCCGCAGCGGTCGCCGTCGCCATCGAAGCCGAGGCCGACATCGGCCTTGTGCTGCAAGACCGCGTCGCGGATCGCGTGCAGCATCTCCATG
>NZ_AXAP01000169.1 GCF_000472865.1 Bradyrhizobium elkanii WSM2783
CTCGGTGATGCTCATCTGCGTGACGGTCATCTGCGACATGTTCACGAAAGCTTCGACGCCGTGGTGACGCGCCACGGCAGCGGTATTGACCGTGGCCGTCAAGTAATCGGCCGAAACCGACATGCCGAAATAGATCCTCGTGCAACCTTCGATCGCGCGGTGCATCGCGATGAGGTCGGTCAGGTCNCCTTGCATGACCTCGGCGCCGAGCTGGCGCAGGGCCTCGGCGCGGTCATCCTCCCGGCGCACCAAAGCTCGCACGTTGTGCCCCTTGGCGAGCAACATCTCCGTGACATTNCGCCCGATGGAACCGACAGCGCCAGCTGCGCCNGTCACCAGGATCGGGCTAGGGTGTGACGATTGAGTAGTCATTTCATTGCCTCTGGATGATCGATTGCGGACGATCGCATACCCGAGGGCGTAGACGCTGAGCGCAGCAGGCGTTCTCACCATCGCATCGGACGTTGGGAAGAAAAGTCCGAAGACGAGTGCGGCGGCGTGGGCGCAGGATATTTGCAGGAACTGACCGAGTCCAGACCTTGCGCGATGTGCTTCATACCCTGGGTTGGGAGCATCTTGCCTAGGATTTCTGGTCCTGGGGCCCATAGCGGGCGGTTTCGCAATGACTGCAATCCTTCAGCTCTCGGGAGCTTAGGCGGACATGCCTGTGCACATTCCCGAAAATTTCCTCCAACCTGCGGCCGCTAAAATTGGAGCGCCGCCGCGCTCGAAAATTCTTTGGGATCTACTTTTCCGACCCTCCCCCCGCCCCTAGGTTAGTAGCTTCGGTGGGGCGTCGAGGTCGAAAGAAGGAGGCCTTCGCCATGGGATTTCGGAAAATAGCGTTCTTGATCATTGTGACCCTCGCTGGCGGCTCTGCCGCACTCGCCGGGGGCGGTGGTCGTGGCACTTCCCACGGTGGTGTGGCTGGCGTCGCTGGAACAAACCGCTCTAATGGTGCCACACACTTCTTCATCGTCCGCACGCCGCTTCCAATACAGCAGGCTCCTGCGTCTACCGGCACCGTTGGCTTCGGTGCGTCAAGGTCCCACGTCGACTCACGGATAGACAGCAGATTTTGATGTAAGACGACAGCGACGGCGCACACGACGTGCGCACAGGGATTTGAGACGTCGTGATTTTTCTTTTCCGGTTGTCCGAGCACCTCATGAATACTACCCGAGCACCTGGCCGGCGGCGGCCTCAAGCGCTTCGACGTCAGCATCGTCACCAAGCCGACCAGCCACCTTCAGCGCTGCAACAACCGGCGCTCGCGGGCTGAGATCCGCAGACTTTTGACTCCCGCGTTCCGTCGTGCCCGGGCACGGGCGGCACCAGCGGTTTCACTTCGGCCGGGAGGCGGGCGGAGCATGTCGACCTAGCTTTCATTTCCGCCGTGCACTGCCACCGCCGGGTGCGTTATTTTTGCCGGGGTGTCCGGCGCCCGCGCGATGACTTCCAACGTCTCCCCGGTCACCGTCGATCCGCTTGCATGGCCCGGCAGCGCCGCGACTCTCGCGGTCCTTCCACTCGCGACGCTGAGCCGCCCGGCGCCGTTTTTTGATGGTTGCTCCCGCGCCACCCGTCCGACCCGCCCAGCCTGCAGCTCCGGCATGTCCAGAAAAGTAAGTAACTGGAGACGGCTCACAGGCGCTCTCTCTTTTTAATACACTCATACACACACTTACTTACTTTTCTGGACATGGTGGCGGCGGCCGCACTTCAGAATGGCGGCGGTTCCGGTTCCGGTGGTGGCTGGCCGTCGCCGTAGAGCGGCGCAATGTTGACCTCATCCGCCAGCCGGTAGCGGCGATGCTGCACCACTTGGTCACCCTTCTCGCGCTCCTCCTCATGACAGATCAGAAGCCCGAGTATGTGCAGGGCTTGCAGGGTTCGGTCGGTGGTTGTGCGCGGCTTTTGCAGCCGCCGCCGGATATCCATGACCGGTGAGCCGAGCCCATCATAGCCGGGGTGGTTGGCAACATCCTTGAGCACGGCCAGCCGCAGCGGCGGCATGCTGTCGCGAGCGCAGCGCATCGTGAGATTCAAGGCCGCGTCGTGGTCCATACCGATAGCCATTGCGCCGCGCAGGACTTGGGTCAACTGCTTGGCGAGGCGTGTCGGTGCCTCTGGATCGTGGGCATCGATCACGTCGCCACGATAGTCGGTCTCGACGCCAGTCCGCGCCAGCGTCACGATGTCAGCTGCCTTCACGATCTTGTCTTCGTCGTCATCGGTCAGCTCATAAGGCGGCGCATTGACATCGATGTGGCTGACCAAGCCAGCCACGGCGTCCGCCATCTCCTGACGCATCGTGATCTCGGAGCCGGTATTGCGGATTGCGCGCCGTCCGTGGTCTTCCCGGCCTTTGCTGGAATCAGGGCGGATGGTGACGAAGCGGTCGCCCATCGTGGCAATCACGGAATGCGCCGTGTCCCACGCGGTGGTGCATGCGCCGATCACCACGAGGCGGCCTTCCCAGCTAAGGGTCTGACCGCCATCGGTGCCGACGTTGCGAACCCAACGGCCGTCATAAATCTCGCGGAGGGCTGCGAGAATGCTGCCCCTGACCTCCCGGGCAGCGCTGATGATCGAGGTGAAATCCTTGATCACCAGAATGCCGCGCTCGCCGATCACGCGAAGCAGGCCACCGGTCGCCGTTTTCGATTTCTGTTTCCGTGATGATGCCGACAGCAGCGCGCCGTCGCTGGCGATGGTCGAGACCACCAGCGCGCCAAGGCCGGTGACCGATTGCACCGTTTCGGTCTTCGCATTGCCGCTGCCTGAAATCACCAGCAGCCACGGCGGATCACCGGGCAAGCGTTCGCAGGCAGCAACAGAGAGCACCGCGTTCAATGCATCGATGTCGTAATCCTTGCCAAGCCAGCGGCGAAAGACCTCATGCACGTCGGCGAGCGTTTTCGGTTCGGCGTCCGGCATCGCCTGTGAGGACTTTGGCACAGTCGAACGCGGGTCTGCGTTCGTCATTTCTTCATCCCGCTCGCGCTGCTTCTCCTCGATCGCCTCCCGATGCTCCGCGATCCACTTGGTGCCATCGCGGCGAATGGCGCGCTCCTCTCTCACCCAATTCCAGCGCTCACTATACTCGCCAGCCGCAATGCGCGTCGCTTCCATCACAAGATCAACTACCTCATCGAGCGGATAGCCGCGCGAGAGCAGCGACGATGTCACCTTGATCTGAACCGGATGCACGCCGTATTTGTCGCCGCGCATGTAGATCATGCCGCGCAACAGGTCTTCGACATCGACATGTCGCCTGAAGCCGTACTTCTCGGCATAGCGCTCGTAGAAGGCGGGCTCGATCTCGCCAACCGACTTGGCGTGCTCACGTACCTTTACCTTGCGCAGGATCACCGGGCTGGCTTCGCTTAGCCATTCTTCGAGATCATCGAGTTCATAGCGGCGGCCGTTCTGCTCGACGATCTCCACCTCGGTCCATTCGCCGTCCTTGGTGTTGTGGGTGCCGGGCAACCGCATCAGCCGCGCGACCTCACAGCATTGCAAGTCACCACCGACCAGGTCGGCAAGCTGACGCAGCGCGGTTTCAATCCGCTCGATATTCTCTTGGGTGTCCACCGCTTCCTTGAACAGCCAATAGCAATGCAGCCCGTGACCGGAGAACACGATGATGCTCGGTGGATACCTCAGGCGCGCGAGCTGGCGCAGAACTTCAGCGCGATCAGGATCACCATCGAGGTTGCTGAAATCGATATCCGTGTGCAGGCAGGCGGTTTGGACGATGTTCTCTTTGGCGCGCCGCGCGCCTTGCTTGACGATGCCGGTGCAGAAGAACAGCCCGCGCTTCGGACGGTCCCACTTCGCGACAAATCCCGCGATGTGCGAGGGCACGCGCGTGGCGACCGTCCGTTCACCCGGCTCGGTTTCATCGTTGCGCTCATTGGGTAGCGAGCAGATGTAAACCGGCAGCTCGGAATCGAACATGGTTTCGAGGAAATCGGCGGCGATGGAGTTGATGTTTGCGGCATCCATGGCATTTGCATCCAGCAATGACTGATCATGACAGTGCGCGCTCTGCTGTTTGCGTTTTGCTGTTCAGCTTCGCCTGAGTGCCTGCGGAGCCGGGCAGTGGCGATTTTATTTGTTCTGCTGCTCGGGATCCTTCGCCAGGATCGCATTGCGCTTGATTTGGTCAGCGGCTTCGCCTTCGCGGCGTGCGGCTTCGCGTTCAATCAAGATTGCGGAACGACGGAGCGTCGCGACGATGGCGCGCATCGCGCTGGTGGTTGCGCTGCTGTTGGAAACGCCACGGGTCGCATGTTTGGTGACGAATAGAACCTGTTGGCAGATCAGGCCGACATGGCGGGCGAGATCAATCATCGCGCTCACCCGCGCTGTTGAGGCGGCTTGACGCCGGAATCGGTAGGACTATCTTGGCGTGATCCATGGTCGGCACCTCCATGCCGGAAGTGGTGTGATCATCGCCCGCCGCTTCGCCCCCAAAACGAGCGGCGGGCATCCTATTGTCGGTCTCGCTTACGCGCTCTCACCACTCTCGGCGCGGTTACGTTTGTGTTGCTGGGTGTCAATAAAACTGACACCCAAAAAAGAAGCCCCGGGTTTTAGGCCGGGGCGGGTTTCGGTATCGATTTGTTTGCTGTGCCTGGCGCAGGCGGCGATGGTCGCGGTTCGATCTTGGGCGAATCCCGTTGCGCCGCGCGTGCCGCGATCCAGTCGCGTATGTCGCCTTCCAACCAGCCGACAGCCGCCGACGAAGACAAACTGAAAGGCTTGGGGAACTGATCGCGCTGCACTAGCCGCCATAGCGTCGGACGCGATAATCCGATCAGGCGGCAGACCTCGCGGGCGCGAACGACGCGGGCAAGGTCAGATGATTGCTCGGGCATGATCCGGCTCCTTCGGCGGTAAGGTCAAAACGAGTGACCAGTTATGATGCTGATTGAATACGCGCGAGCGCGCCGCCTGTCTTCAGACGGGGACCGAGTTATCGTCGAGAAAATGCACGTGGCGTGATTTTGTTAACGATAACTCTGTTGCAGTGCGCTCGCGCGCGAGTGTCCGGTCTCGCAGAAGGCCCGTCGAAGCGGCAACGACGTTGCCGTCCGTGCCGGTGCGCTTTTCAACTGCGCCACGTGGCACAGTTGCCTTGCGAGTGCGCCGAACAGTATCTTAGACCTTGTTAGCTTGGCGTTAGCGCGGTCGGCGCGCCTTTTTGCTATGTGTTTGACTACTCAAGCCGAAATAGTATTTGACAAGTTTAGCGAAGCGTAATCCGCCACCTTTCTCAGCCATCTTCAATGCAGTTCGAGGGGAACGGCGGATTACGCTTCGCTAATCCGCCCTGCAGCTCCGCAGCTATCATCTCAGCGCCGATGCAACGATCAGCCCGAGGATCAAGACCGTCAGCGAATATTTCAGCGTGTAGTACACGTTGCGGTTCCACTCCTTGACCTTGCGGCTGGCGAGATGGACCTCGTAGAGCTTGCCGAACACCTTGTTGAGCACGCCGACATGTTCGCCGTCCACGTTCTGTGTGGCGGAGGCCTTGACGATGTGATGGCTGACCCAGCGGTTGATCGCGGTCATGAAGCCGTACTTCATCGGGCGCTCGACGTCGCAAAACAGGATGATGCGGTTGACGTCGGTCGCATTCTCGGCGTGGTGGATGAAGGTCTCGTCGAACATGAAGGCCTGGCCGTCGCGCCAGACGCATTCCACGCCGTCGACCATGATCCGGCACTTGTTCGAGTTGGGGGTGACCAGCCCGAGGTGATAACGCAACGAGCCGGCAAAGGGGTCGCGGTGCGCGCCGAGCTTGCCGCCGGGCGGCAGCATCGCAAACATCGCGCCGTGCACCGACGGAATCGAATTCAACAGCTCCACCGTCTTCGGGCACAGCGTGCGCGCCGACGGCAGGAAGTCGTCATACCACTTCAGGTAAAAGCGCTTCCAGCCGCTCTTGAAGAACGAATAGAAGCCCCAGTCGTTGTTCTTGGCGGCCGCGCGGATGAAGCCCTCGTCGAACAGCCGCACCGCCTCTTCGCGGATCGTCTCCCAGTTTTCGCTGAGCTTGGCGAGCTCGGGAAATTTCTCGACCGGGATCACCGGCGTGTTCGGAACGGCCGAGCCCGCATACATCAGCACATTGTAGGGCGCGAGATAGGTCGAATGATCGCCGAGCTGACGCGCGAAGCGCAGCCGCTCGCGACCGCGGAAATGCACATAAATCGTCGATGCCGCCAGGATGTAGAGGATCACCAGCTGCGGTGCGAATAGCGTTTTTAGCATATCAGTCCCTGCCGTGGCCCCGACCACAAGCAATGTTCGTGCAATGTTTGTATAGTGCAACCGCGCCCCAAAGCCAATGCCGGAGGCTGCATCCGGATCGAGCCGGCCTGCTCGCAGAGGAAAAATTCTCCAGCAATTCCAATATGAACCGGGGCGTCCAGCCCCTCTTCACGAAAATATTCCCCTTCACCCGTCGGGCAAATCACCGCTATGAATCCGCGCGTCTCACCCGAATGAGGGGCGGATCGCGATCGTCACGAACGTTGCGGTGAGATGCGGTGGACGCCGGTATTACGACTGACGAGCGTGACATCAGCGGACGGCGAAGTCGTGTGGTCCTGGCGCCCCGACGCTGGCGCTAAGTCTCGCAGAGATGATCTGAGAGGCGACGGTTGCAAGAAAGCCGGTCACCGGGGAGAGCGCGAAGTAAGCCGTAACACCATCGCGCAGGGAAAGTCGGAGTTGCTTCGGTTGACCTGTGGTCCTACCCCCGCGCTATTTGTTGCACGGGACCCATGGGTGCAACCGGCACCCGGCTTTCCCTGCGCCCTCCGTTCGATGAGAGGGTGAAAAGAGTTCTGTGCGTCAAGTTCAGCAAAATTGATCATGGGGTCCGGCCAAGCCATCCCCTCGGAGCCGCCGTCGCTCGCTCGCCCCAAGCGCAGCGCTGGCGAGCGACGGCGGCGGAG
>NZ_AXAP01000170.1 GCF_000472865.1 Bradyrhizobium elkanii WSM2783
GAGCCCATCGATGACGTAACCAACATCCCTTACCCGCCGAGGTCTGCGAGAGGATGAGACGACCATGGAGGATCGGTCTTCCCGGCGCATGCGAACACTGGTGACCCGAATGGCCCGCTCGAGGCCTGTCCGCTAATCAGTTCGAATGCGCGCTGATATCCATGATGGCCCGGAGCCCAGCACGCTCCAATCAGAGGCCGGATACATTGATGCAAGACCGCATCTGCCAGGTTGACGAAACCGCTTGCAACGCGCGGCCGGACCATACATTCGGGTCATTTTCGACCGATTCAGCGGGGATTGCCGGCCGGTTGATGTCCGCTTTTCCCCGATAGCGGCTCCGGCGCCGAGGCCGGATCGAGAGCATTGAGTTTGGCCGGATGCCTGTGATTCAGGCTCCCAAATCCGCGTGCATCGAATGGAGCGTGCATCACCAAATCCCGGGCTATGGTTGGCTGCCGCCGCTCCCCACCCCATCCAGTAACCTTCAAGGGAATTGCCGGCTCTTCGTGCGTCGCTGGCCGTTTCGCCAGCGCCGACCGTGGGTTTTACCCGTGACTTTTCCGGCTGCGGCTGCAAACCGCAATGCAATCAATGCGGTTCAGAGGATGGGATATCCGCGAGTACGGCAAAGCTTAACGACATCGTGCGCCATCGCCACCGTCGAACGGCACGAGCCTTCTCCACACCAATCCATCGGTATGTAACGCGAGGCACAGCCAGCGCCAATGCGGGCTCGTGCGCTGCCCGACGAGCATCCTCTCAGAGCCAAAATGCGCTCGTTGGTTCTCTATAAGGCGCGACCAATTCCCTCCCGGTGGGGAAGTCCTTCCCTACTGATGGACCAGTGGTTCTACAGAGGTGGGGTACTATTCATCAATGTTTTCAACAGCTTGTAGCTAGTTTTTTGTTTACTTGGTGAGTTCTCTGGTGTTCGTTCGGATAGGCCAGAACGAGGGACCACAGCGATGCCACCAACTCGATTCGAGGGAGTCGCGTTCAGCGACAGCCGCCCGATTGTTGCCAGCGTTAGCGAAACAATGTCCGCGCTGCAGATTGGACGCGGAAAAATCTATCAGCTTCTGAATTCGGGCGAGCTCGAGAGCTACCGTGAAGGGAGCTCGCGCAAGATCCTGTGGCGCAGCATTGAAGCTTACGTTGAGCGCCGGCTCGAACAGGAAACCGCGCGCCGCGGTCGCTAATCTCAACGGCAATCGCGTAATCAACGATGCACCTAGCGCAACAGATCTCGGCTCTTGATGCATTTAGTCTCGTGAAGGCTATGCGATCGACCTCACCATCGAGCGCACAAAATCCGAATCAGCCAAACGCCGTGCCAGAGCACGCGAGCTCCAACATGCTGAGGCCATCACGAGTTTGCGGAAGGCCGGCACTGCTGAGTTCGAATGAGGCATTCTGAGAATGCTGAAACTTGTCGAATCTTCGCACCCAACCGATCCTTTAGCCGACGACGACCCGACGGCACCTTGGATGCACGACCAGAAGCTTGGCGGAATGACGCCGCGGTCAAGGCGCATGAGCTGGTTGGCGAGCGAAAAGCGTCGCCAGGAGGACGAAGATTGGGACCAACAATATGAGGCTAGGGCGACCACGACATCCCATGTGGCGAACCCGGCGCGAGAGGAACTGATACAACCGTTGCGCACTATCACGCCGGTGGCTTGGCGCGACCTTCCTATGGAGGAAATGCGATGGTTGGCAGCCGACCGAATTCCGGCCGCTGAGCCTGCGATTCTCAGCGGCGACGGTGGCGGCGGCAAAACCACGATCGCGCTACAGCTAGCCGTGGCAGTGGAGCGCGGGTTAGGCGAATGGCTGGGAACGACCACCTCCTCTGGCCCGGTCATCTTTTTCAGCGCCGAAGAACCAGAGGCTGAAATGCGCAGGCGTTTGGACCGCGTCGCCCGCAAACGCGGGATTGAGCCTACCGAGATGACGGGATTGCATTTCCATTTCGCCAACCCGGAGAACAGTCTGCTCGCTGTGGCTCGGCGCGAAGGCACTATGGAGGCAACACCTATGTTTCAGTCGCTTGCCGCCGCCGCCATGAACATCCGACCAGCCATATTGATCGTCGATAGCGTGGCCGCAGTGTTCGGCGGAAACCAGAATGATCGCGTTCAGGTGCGGAGCTTCGTTAGCCTGTTCCGTGGAATAGCGCGGCGGACTGGCTGCGCCGTGCTGTTTCTCGACCACCCCAGCCTTACGGGCATTACCGCCGGCACAGGACGGGGCGGCAGCATGGATTGGCAGAACTCGGTTCGTGCTCGGCTTCACCTGCGGTCGGACAAGAAGGATAGCACCGAGCGCGAACTCGAAGTCATGAAGATCAATTACGGCGCTCCGGGGGAGAAGGTCCGATTGCGATGGGAGGAAGGCTGCTTCGTTCCGTCATCGGCGCCTGCCGCGCCGGCAATGGTCGAGGCGCAGCGAAACGCCGAGCAGGCCTACCTCGCCTGTCTCGACGTGTGCACGGCGCAATCACGGAACGTTTTCCCCGCGCCGGGACGCGGCTATGCGCCGACCGTATTTGCCGACATGGCCGAAGCCAAGGGACACAGCCGCAAAGCGTTGGAGGCAGCCCAGCAGCGGCTGTTACTTGCCAATGTCATCGAGAGCGCGGCATACGGTCCGCAATCTCGTAACAGCCGACGCATCGCTAGGAAAGTTAGCGCGGTATGACGGTCCTGCGACCCAGCTACGATCCCCCTCGGTGACCCCTACGACCGCGTGCTATCGCCTTTGCGATCACCCCTGCTATCGCCTTCAATCGCCCCTTCTATCGAACTGTCTTCTACCCCCTGCAACCCCCTGCGGGTCGCAGTCCCGCTTTGGGCCTTGCGGGCCCAACGGTACTGCATCCCGGTAGAGGAAGATCTCTGAATGCGAGAACGAGGCAATGAGTGCTGCGAAAGCCATTCCCGATAGACGATAAGACGGTAACCTGCGCTGCGCCGCGCTGATGCGCCCCACCCTCGATGAAATTCGATAGCTGATGGCGCGGGACCGGGAGCAAGAGAGGATTTCGCGCGCCATACTGGGGGTGTCTCATCGCAAATGATGGATTCGAGTCAAAAGGTGAAACAGCGAGACACTGGACAAATTACTCAAGAAGGACGGCCGCTTAGACTGTTCAGACGTGTTTCATACTGCCGAGACAGCGATGCAGAACGCAGAAACGTGAAAGGCTGACATCTTCCGTTGAAGTACACACAGCTATCTAAACCAAAGAGAGGATCACCGCTCCTCCAAACACCCGTTGAACAAATTGGGTTTTTCAGTCAAGGCCGTCCAAACCCACGGGTTCAAGCTACGATCGGAGCGTTTCCGACCCGACCCAAGGCTCGCCGCGTGTTGCTCATAGACGACTACTCGAACCTGTATGACGTTGCCTACATGCCCCACGTCCAACGCATTACCTGGTCAGGCGTCGCGCTCCACGGCCGCCCCCCTGCCCGGATATTCGGTGTCGCATGGCTGCGTTCGGATGCCCTTTGACTTCGCAGCTAGCCTGTTCGAAGCGGCCCCAGTTGGGCATGCGAGTGATCGTAGCCCCGACGGATGTGGCTGCCAAGAAGGCGGATCAGGCGAGACGCCGCCGGGACGTTTTTCCGGGAGGCCGCGCAGGCGATCGTGCCGGTGCGTGTAGCGGAAAATCTGAGGTTCAGGGCCGAGGCGCAATTGGCCGCCGCCGACACTGCGCTGGAGCGGTCGACCGGCGACAGCAACATGCCGTGAAGCGTCATCTCTTGGGACGGCGGTCGTCCGCACGGCGCCGCGGTTGAACCACATGACCGGGACCGCGCGGCAGCATAAGGTCACGACATTGAGCCAATGCTGACGGACACGGGAGCTGCGCTCGGTCATCCCACAGGACGCTTTGGATCGCATCGCCGGGATGTCGCGGCGGTCTTCCTTCACGGACGAGCCGCTGAGCTCGGCGACCGGCAAGGGCACGGACTTTGTGGTCCTCCTGAGCGGCGAGCCGCAAGCAGGCATCAAGATCGGGCGACGCGGTCCGGGCGCAGCCCGCCCACGCGATCGCCTGCCTTATTGGCGCTCGCCTTTTGCGGGTCCGTTTTCCATCTTATGAGCTTGTCCTTGCGGCAACTCCGATCGCAAGGCAATGAATCCGCTGGCGGACACAATGTGAGTCACTTCATAAAATAGTGGGACAGTCGATGGGACAGCGGGACACCTATGATGGCTGGCTATATGCCTATAGCTAATTGTCGTCGTCCGGATGTATCCAACGTCGGGCACGATCTCGCGTGAGTTGGTCAGTTGATCACCTGCACAGGTGGCCGGTAGCGTCGCGTACCTTAGGACCCACAGCCGAACGATCCCAAAAGCCTGCAGATCGGCGAGCACCAGGTGGAATTTGCGCTTTTAGGAGACTAGTGAGTCGTCCCAAAAATGAGTGAAACAGAAAATGGGACAGTGAACCAGCGGAACCCCGCCGCAATGATCATCGACCTCTCTTCATTTCTCATGGCTGAGTGGAGAACTAGTTTGCCTCCCCTGCCCCGGCCATGCCGCATTGAACCGTCGGCGATAGCCGATCCAAGGCGACAGGCCCTCACATGCGCAATTGCGCATGTGGGAATGACGACAGTCGCGACTATTTCTCCCTGATCGGCGGCGCGGTCTTCTCGGCGGGTGCGGGCGGCAGCACCGGCTGGGCGCCGGCTTTCTGCGCCTCGGAATTGGGGCGGGCCGGTTCGGGCGGAACGTCCGACGGCCGCTTGCCAGTTCCGGTCGTTGTCGGCTCTGAGGGCGCCGACGGTTTTGTTTCTGCCCCGGGTGTGGATTGCAGCGGCGGCGTGGCCTGCGCCATTTCTTGCGGATGCTGAGGATTGCCCGCGCTCAGCTCGGCCAGCGAAAGCGCCGATATCGCGAGCCCTGTCCCGACCAGCGCGGACGCGATCAGTATATCCTTCCCGAAGCTGCGCTTGTTGTCATCGGCTGACATATCGTTCGGCCTGCGACATTGTTCGCGACATCAACGATCCCGGCGAGGCATGGTTCCGCGTATGGGAGCGCTGGAACACGCGCAAATCGGCCGAGAAAGCCGCAATCAGTCCGTGGTGTTCACTTCCCAGGTGGCATGGCGCACCCCGGGCTGGCGCTGCAGATCGGCGACCACCCATTCAATTTCGTTGGGATTGATGGCGGCGGAGACGAGCTTTGCCACGATCTCCAGAAGGTCGTCGCCGGCTTCGACGACATCCACGTCGGCGGCTGGCCCGGCTACCCTACCCGTTTCACCCTGATCCTGACGCCGGCGGTGCCGAAGTGAAAGAGATCGGACCGTTCCTGTTCTGGTATGTGCTGCTCGCGCTCATGGGAATCATCCTCCTTATCGGCCGCGTGCTGCAATCGTGGCCGCCATCATGAACGTCACCCCGCTCCACTACACCCGCCCGATCGATGCCCAGGACGAGCGCAAGACCTGCGACAAGTGCCTCCGCTCCTTCCGCTGCCCGACGCCCAGGCCGATCGATTCACATGCGGAGCCTGCGGGAGCGGTTACCCACCACTACCGAACCACTCCCGAACCGGTCCTCGACATCTGCGCCATTGCCGGCGCCATCGCCTTCTTCGACTGGATCGCCCACATCGCATGGACATCTGGCGGTATGCCGGCGTCACCGGCATGTTGATGGGGGATAGGAGACCGACACCCGCATCATCCCCTGCCCATCCTGCGGCGGTGACAAAGGCCACGCCTACCCTGTCGACATTAACCACTTTGATGGCTCGCTGATCGAACACTGGTATCCCTGCGAAGCCTGCGAGGCCACCGGCGAGATTGAGATAGCGCTTGAGCCCGTCGAGCTCGGAAGCCATGGAGCCGTCCCAGCCACGACCTACATCTACCGCTGGGACCGCCAGGCCGCAAAGGCAACCCTGCACCACAACTATCCCGCAATGACCAAAGAGGCGACAGCCCCAGCCGTTATTCTAGCCTTCTCTTTCGTGGAGTAACCGCGCCGTGTCAGGCGGCGGTCAGGCCGACACCGGCCCTACTCGGCCTGAGTCCGGCCCTACCTCTTTTTGACGGCGAAGCCGCGAACCAGCGGCAAGGGGCTGGTTTTCCCCTCAATCAATAGCTTTGACGAGAGCGGTCCCAACACATGCGCTGCGTCAAGCTCTTGCATTTCGTCCAAATAGAGCCCGACACCGCCAATCATCTGGCTTTGGGTCGCCACAGACGGAATATCGGAACGAACAAAAGCCTTGGCGCCATTCGCCAATACAAACTCAGCTACCCTCCGATGCGATTCCCCACGGAACGTCTCGGACCATTCCCAAGCGGGTGCCGTGAAGAGCCAAACTCCTCCTGATTTAAGCAAGCGGCTCACCTCCTGCCAAAAGTTCGCATCGTTGTAGGGATCCCCAAGCGACGACACGATCAGTTCAAAACTTGTACGCGGCAGTCCCGTGCTGGTGGCGTCAGCGACGAGCAATCTTGCGCCGCGCCGCCCCCAATCCCGCGAGTGTTCGAGCATTCGCGGCGACTGATCTAGCAACGTGACGTGCGAGAGGGGCAATTTATTCGCGGCCACAATCGGGGCCACGATCGATCGGCCCGTACCGACCTCCAGAATGGCCTTGGCGTCGGGAGCATATTTTTGAATTCGCGGAACTAGCACTACTTTGGCAGATTGTGTTTTCGCCGCTGTTTTTCACGGATTTGCTTTCGGCAATATGGGCACTGCTGAGACGGCGGCCGAAGGATGAGATCGACGATGGCGTGACGTACGGCTGGCATGGTTGGCTGAGGCGGAGGCCCGTTGATTCTTTTTTTTCCGCCCCGCGTATGCGAGGCGACGATGTTGCAGGAAGGCGTAGGCAATCATTGTCATCAAGGCGTGGCGATGAAGACCTTGCCATGATCGCCCTTCGAAGTGATCAAGTCCAAGTTCCTCCT
>NZ_AXAP01000171.1 GCF_000472865.1 Bradyrhizobium elkanii WSM2783
GCGCTGAGGATCGAGGCTCGCCTGCCACGACTGCCAGCGACGGCGCCGGCGCGCGACGTCCGCGCGGGCCTGCTCAAGGGCGAACAGCGTTTTTTTTGAACCGCAGGCCTTCGCGCCGCAGGAACGTCCAGACCGCGTTGTGCGAGACCTCGACCCCACGGGCAGCAAGTTCATCCTTCAGCCCGTGCAGCGTCAGATGCGGCGTTTGGCTGATCCGCTCCTTGATGAAGGCGCGATGCGGTTCCAGCACCGGCTTGCGGTATCCGCCTATCTTGCCGGGCGCCACTGAGCCCGTCGCACGATAGCGCTGTGACCACTTCACCACCGAGGACACCGCCACGCCAAATCGCGTCGCAACCGCCCGGCAGCTCTCGCCCCCACTTACAGCTGCAACGACACGTTCACGCAGATCATTGGAAAGAGGTCGGCTCATCAGATGCTGGCCCCCAGACCCAGCCAACATCTTGAATCACAAACCGGCCCGCAGGGGAATCCCTACCGATTCAGCCTAGCCATGAATCGCTCTAGTCTCGTAGCCCGGGTGGAGCGGAACCCGGGACACCTGCACCAGCGTTTACGAGTTTCCCCGGGTTACGCTGACGCTCCACCCGGGCTATGAGGCTGTTTTCTACGAGGTTGTCTTCCCAAGCCCTGAGATGAAGCCCACTCGCGCAACGCAGCAATGCCGAAATGTGCTTGGTTCAGCAACGATCCACTGGTTAGAGCGTTTCCAGTCACGAGCCGGTGCGAGATCGCCGGCGAGCCTGGAGATAGAGTCCCGCGATGTGGATCTTGTTGCTACTGCCGTTCGTCGGCCTGTTGTGGGTGCCATTTTATAATTTCCTGGAACCGTCGCTGTTCGGCTTCCCCTTCTTCTATTGGTATCAACTCGCCTGGGTGCCGATCACTTCATTCTTGATCTGGCTGGTCTATCGCAGCCGCAAGCCTGACGAAGCCTGAAGGAAGGTGCACGTCATGGCTGATCAGATCGAATGGATTCCGCTTTCCGTCTTTGTTTTCTTCTTTGCGCTCGTCACCGTCATGGGCTTCATGGCGGCGCGCTGGAAATCCGGCGCCGTCAGCGAGCATCTCGATGAATGGGGCCTGGGTGGCCGCCAATTTGGCACCTGGGTGACCTGGTTCCTCGTCGGCGGCGACTTCTACACCGCCTACACCATCATCGCCGTGCCCGCGCTGGTCTATGCGGTCGGCGCCTACGGCTTCTTCGCGCTGCCTTACACCATCATCGTCTATCCCTTCGTGTTCGCGGTGATGCCTCTACTCTGGAAAGTGGCGCATTCGAAAGGCTACGTCACCGCCGCTGACGTCGTGCACGGCACCCATGACTCGCGGGCGCTCGAATTCGTGGTCGCGCTCACCGGCATCGTCGCGACGATGCCCTATATCGCGCTGCAATTGATCGGCATGGGCGTCGTGATCAAGGCGATGGGGCTGAGCGGCGAACTGCCGCTCATCGCGGCCTTCGTCATCCTTGCGCTCTATACCTATAGTTCCGGCCTGCGCGCGCCGGCGCTGATCGCCTTCGTCAAGGACATCATGATCTATATCGTTGTGCTGGTGGCGGTCGTGGTGGTGCCGGCGAAGCTCGGCGGTTATGGCGCAGTGTTCGCCGCCGCGAACGATGCCTTCACGGCGAAGGGCGGCGACACCGGCCTGATCCTGAAACCGTCGCAGATGCTGGCCTTTGCGACGCTCGCGCTCGGCTCGGCGCTTGCGGCCTTCATGTATCCGCACACGCTGACCGGCGTCTTTGCTTCAAAATCTGCCGACACGATCCGCAAGAATGCGATCCTGCTGCCGGCCTATACGCTGCTGCTCGGCTTGATCGCGCTGCTCGGCTACATGGCCCATGCCGCGCACATTCAGGTGTCCTCGCCGAACGACGTCGTGCCGATGCTGTTCAAGGCGCTGTTTCCATCCTGGTTTGCGGGCTTCGCCTTCTCGGCGATCGCGATCGGCGCGCTGGTGCCGGCGGCGGTGATGAGCATCGGCGCCGCCAACCTGTTCACGCGCAATATCTGGAAGTCCTACGTCAATCCAGATATCACCCATGCCGGCGAAGCGTCGGTGGCGAAGATCGCTTCGCTGGTGGTGAAGGTCGGCGCATTGGCCTTCATCCTGTTCCTGCCGACGCAATATGCGCTCGACCTGCAACTGCTCGGCGGCCTCTGGATCATGCAGATCCTGCCGGCGCTGGTGTTCAGCCTGTTTACGCGCTGGTTCCGTGCCGAGGGGTTGCTGCTCGGCTGGGCGGCCGGCATCGGCTGGGGATCATGGACAGCGTGGAGCAATGGGCTGAAGCCGCTGGCGACGATCAATTTTGGCGGCGACAGCTACACCTTCTATGTCGGGCTCGGCGCGCTGATTCTCAACATCGCCGTTGCGGCGATCGCCACCGTGATCGTGACCTGGCTGTCACGGCCGGCTCAACGCGGCGCCCCGGCGCGATCCTGACGCAGCTTCGTTCGGCGCAGCTTGTGCGAGCTGCGCCGACAGGCTCGCGACCTCCGCCTTCACCTTGGCGATCGCCGCGTCCTTCACCGGGCCGTAGCCGCGGATGTCCATCGGCGCTCGGGCAATCGCGAGGATATCGGGCATGCGCCGGGCATCGATCCGGCCGAGCAGGACATCGATCTGTTCCTCATACCAGGCGATAAGGTCGCGCTCAGCGCGGCGCTCGGCGGTGTAGCCGAAGACGTCGAACGGTGTGCCCCGCAGCGTCTTCAGGCGCGCAAGAATCTTCAGCGGCGTCCTGATCCATGGGCCGAAGCTGCGTTTGCGCGGCCGACCGCGCGCGTCCTCCTTCGCCGGCAGGAACGGCGGCGCCAGATGAAATCTCACCGAGAAATCGCCTTCGAACTGCTGGCGCAGCTCGTCGAGGAAGCCGGTCTCCATGTGAAGCCGCGCCACCTCATATTCGTCCTTGTACGCCATCAGCTTGAACAGAGCGCGCGCGACCGCGTCCGTCAGCGCCTCGGTTCCGAGCGAAGCCTCGGCATCGTGCACCCGCTTCACTGTTTTCCGATAGCGCGCAGCATAGGCTACGTCCTGGTAGGCCGTCAGAAAATCGGCGCGGCGCGCGATCACCTGATCGAGCGTTTCCGCTTCGATCGTTCTCGCGCTATCCGCTCCCGGCAGAAAGTCCCGGTCGGCGCCGGCGATGCGGCCCCAGGCAAAGGCCTGTTTGTTGCGCTCGATGGCGACGCCGTTGAGCTCGATCGCACGGAGCAGCGCGTTCAGCGAGACCGGGACGAGGCCGTGCTGCCAGGCGAAGCCGAGCATGATGATGTTGGCAAAGACGGTGTCGCCGAGCAGCCGCTCGGCCAGCGCATTCGCGTCGATCGTGCTGAGATGACCGCTGCCGATCACGTTCTCGATGGCGCGCAGGCGGGTTGATGCGGCAAGGTCCGCATCTCGGAAGCGCACGACGTCGCCGGTCGGCATCTCCGCACTGTTGAGCGCGGCGCGCATGCCATTCCGATAGGTGCCTGATGCCTTGGCGGAGGAGCTGACGACGACATCGCAGCCGATCAGCGCGTCGGCCGCGCCCTGGTCGATGCGGACCTGGTGCAGTTCGTCCGGCTGGGCGGCGATACGGATATAGCTCAAAACCGGTCCGAACTTTTGCGCAAAGCCGGTGAAATCGAGCACCGAGACGCCGCGGCGCTCTAGATGCGCGGCCATGCTGATCAGCGCGCCGACCGTGATGACGCCGGTGCCGCCGACGCCAGTCACCAGGAGATCATAGGGGCGATCGAGTGGTGCGAGCACCGGCAGCGGCAGCATGGCCGCGCGCGCCTGCGGATCGATGCTGCTTGCCGGCTTCGCGCGGCGCCTTGCGCCCTCGATAGTGACAAAGCTCGGGCAGAAGCCGTTGAGGCAGGAGAAATCCTTGTTGCAGGTCGAGAGATTGATGCGGCGCTTGCGGCCGAACGGCGTCTCCTTTGGCTCGACGCTGAGGCAGTTCGATTCCACCGAACAGTCGCCGCAGCCTTCGCAGACGAGGTCGTTGATATAGGCAAAGCGCGGCGGCTCTTCGATCTGGCCGCGCTTGCGGCGGCGGCGTTTTTCGGTGGCGCAGGTCTGCTGGTAGATCAGCACGGAGACGCCGGGAATGTCGCGCAGCTCGCGCTGCACGCGATCCATCTCCTCGCGCGGATGGATGGTGACGCCGATGGGGAAGTCGGCGGGCGCGAACTGCGAGGGCTCGTCCGAGACCAGTGCGATCCGCGCCACGCCTTCGGCGCGGACGCTGTGTGCGATAGCATGCACGCTCACAGGCCCGTCGACCGGTTGGCCGCCGGTCATGGCCACGGCGTCGTTGAACAGGATCTTGTAGGTGATGTTGGCGCCGGCTGCGATGGCCTGGCGGATCGCCATCGATCCGGAGTGATAATAGGTGCCTTCGCCGAGATTCTGGAAGATGTGCTTGTGGTTAGTGAACCGCGACGATGCCGCCCAGTTGACGCCTTCGCCGCCCATCTGGATCAAGGACGAGGTCTCGCGGTCCATCCAGCTCGCCATGAAATGACAGCCGATGCCGGCGAGCGCCTTCGATCCCTCCGGCACTTTGGTCGAGGTGTTGTGCGGGCAGCCGGAGCAGAAATAGGGTGTGCGGGTCGCGCCCGCGATCGTGATCACGCGCTGTGCGTCAGGGGTGAGTGCGGCGGCGCGCTTCGCAAGATCGAGGCCGGGGAAGATCGGGTCGAGGCGCCGCGCCAGCACCTCGGCGAGCGCGCGTGGCGACAATTCGCCGATCCATGAGATCAGGCGCGCACCGGTCTCGTCATGCTTGCCGACCATGCGCTCCGGCTTCGAGCCCGGATAGTCGTAGAAATATTCCTTGAACTGGCTCTCGATGATGCCGCGCTTTTCCTCCACCACCAGGATCTCGCGCTTGCCCTTCACGAACTCCATCGCGTCGTGCAGCGCGAGCGGCCAGACCATGCCGACCTTGTAGATGTCGATGCCAAGGCGGCGGCAGGCAGCCTCATCGAGGCCAATCAGCCGCAGCGCTTCCATCAGGTCCAGATGCGCCTTGCCGGTCGTGACGATGCCATAGGTCGCGTGCGGGATGTCGTAGATGTGGCGGTCGATCGGGTTGGCTTTTGCAAAGGCGTAGACGGCGTGCTTCTTGGCCTCCAATCGCTCCTCGATCTGCGGTCCGGGAAGATCGGGCCAGCGATAGTGCAAGCCGCCGGGCGGCGGCGTGAAATCGGGGACGTGAAAAACGCGTGGCGGGCGCAGCGCGACGGAGGCGCCGGATTCGACGATCTCCGAGATCGCCTTGAAGCCGACCCACATGCCGGAGAAGCGGCTGAGCGCGTAGCCGTATTCGCCGAATTCGAGATATTCGGCGACGCTGGCCGGATGCAGCGTCGGCATGAACCAGCTCATGAAGGCGACGTCGGACTGGTGCGGCATCGAGGAGGAAACGCAGCCATGATCGTCGCCCGCGACAACGAGCACGCCGCCATGCGGTGACGAGCCATAGGCGTTGCCATGCTTGAGCGCATCGCCGGAACGGTCGACGCCCGGGCCCTTGCCATACCAGAGGCCGAACACGCCCTGCACGGAGCGATCGGGTTGGGTCTCGACTTGCTGTGAGCCGAGCACTGCGGTTGCCGCGAGGTCCTCGTTGACCGCGGGCAGGAATTCGATGCGCTCCGCCTTGAGGCGATTGGCGATGCGCCAGAGTTCGAGATCGACGCCGCCGAGGGGCGAGCCACGATAGCCGGAGATGAAGCCGGCGGTGTTCAGCCCCGCCGCGCGATCGCGTCTGGCCTGGTCGAGCACGATACGGACGATGGCCTGCGTGCCCGTGAGGAAGACGCGGCCGTCATCGCGTTCATAGCGGTCGGAAAGCTGGTAGGTGTCGAGGGAGGGAATGGCATCCATGGCCGGCCTCGCATCGGATTGGAGTTGGTTGACGGTAA
This sequence comes from Bradyrhizobium elkanii WSM2783, assembly GCF_000472865.1. Lineage (GTDB taxonomy): Bacteria > Pseudomonadota > Alphaproteobacteria > Rhizobiales > Xanthobacteraceae > Bradyrhizobium > Bradyrhizobium elkanii_A. The sequence continues at coordinate 5,958 of NZ_AXAP01000171.1, forward strand.
TCCCGTCCGTTCGGCAGGTGTTACCAATTCATCCCTGCGATACGCCGTAAATCGGTAGGCTTTTGTAAGAAGTCGTGGTTCTTGGTAGAATGTACCAAACGGAGATGCCCTCATGGTCGAAGAGCAGGACGAACGCATCCTCACGGAACTGCAGAAGAACGGGCGCGCGACCAACCAGGAACTTGCCGAGGCGGTCGGCATGTCGACCTCGGCCTGCTGGCGGCGCGTGCGCGGGCTGGAGGAATCCGGCGTGATATCAGGCTATTCGGCGCTGGTGGAACGTGAGCGTGCCGGCTTTGCAACGTCGGCGATCCTTCATGTTTCGCTGGAGCGGCATGATGCGAAATTCGTCGACGAGTTCGTGGCGCGGGTGAAACGGCGCAGCGAAGTCCTGGAATGTTTCGCGACCACGGGAGATGCCGACTATCATCTGCGTGTCGTGGTGCGCGACATGCACGCGTATAACCAGTTTCTGGACGAATTCATGTTCCGTGTGCCCGGCATCCGCTACGTCCGCACCAATATGATCCTGAAGGAAATCAAGACCGGCGTCGCCCTTCCGTTCGACACCAGGCGGCCGCGGAAGGATTGAGACGTAAGGTGGGCAAAGCGAAGCGTGTCCACCTTCGAGCACTCCGCTCGTGATAGTGGGCACGCTTCGCTTTGCCCACCCTTCTGTAACGGGCCTTGCTCAGTCAATCCCTTTTGCGTCATCCACTCGCCGGGGTCTCGCTTCTGTACGGGGTCGGTGCAAGACCGCCACCTGATGGGGTTGGAGAGGATCGGTCGGCCAATCTACAGGAGCGTGGTTACGAGCCACCTGGTGGGCAACGGCCTGACCTGATCCATCGTCCCGGCGAAGGGACGTCGCTTCGAGAAGGCCTGGTGTGGTGACCCGCCCGAAAACCTGGTGT
>NZ_AXAP01000018.1 GCF_000472865.1 Bradyrhizobium elkanii WSM2783
CTTGTCCGATCAGGCTGTCGATATCGACCGCTCGCAGTTCGACCTGGTCGCGCACCGGCTCGCGCAGCCGCGGCGCACCGCGCCGCACTGCTTCGGCCCGTGGCTCCGCTTGTTCCGGCAGCTCTCCAAACAACTCGTCACCAGCCATCATCCCCCTCCTGCAAATCAATCCGCGAAGAGAATCACAGCTGCCACGCGCCCGATATAAAAAGATTCACAGTCTCGTAGGGTGGGCAAAGCGAAGCGTGCCCACCATCCACGTTCGCTGCAAGAAAGGTGGGCACGCTGCGCTTTGCCCACCCTACAAGACGGTCCCAAACAAAAAGCCGGCGCGATCATCTCGCGCCGGCTTTTTGATTGGCGTTGAAGCCGCTCAGTTCAGCTTGGAACGAACCTCGGCGATCCCCTTGGCGAGGAGGTCGTCGGCAATGGGGCCCTTGACCGACTGCGACAGGATGGTGGACGCCGCCGTCACCGCGGCATCCGCCGCAGCAGCACGGACATCCGCCAGAGCCTGGGCTTCGGCGAGCGCGATCTTGTTCTCGGCGGTCTTGGTCCGCCGCGCGACAAAATCTTCCATCTTCGTCTTGGTTTCAGCCGCGATGCGTTCGGCGTCCGCCTTGGCGCTCGCGACGATTTCCTCCGCCTCGCGCTCGGCAGTCGTGCGCTTGGCCTTGTATTCGGCGAGCAGCTTTGCGGCCTCTTCCTTCAGACGGCGAGCGTCATCGAGTTCGGCCTTGATGCGTTCGCTGCGGTTGTCCAGCGCCTTCAGCACCGTGCGATGGATGCCAAGATAGGCAAACACCACCATCAGGATGACGAAGGCGATCGCAACCCAGGTTTCCGGCTCGGTCAACATCAGGCTTGTCCCTTCAGCGAGGCGTCGACGGCGCTGTTCACAGCAGCGCCATCCGGCACAGCGCCGGTCAGCCGCTGCACGATCGCGGTCGCCGCATCCGCCGCAATGCCGCGGACATTGCTCATCGCCGTCGCCCGTGTCGCCGCGATGGTTTTCTCGGCGTCGTGGAGTTTGGCCGTAAGCTTGTCCTCCAGCACCTTGCGTTCGGCTTCGGAGGCCGCGTTCAGCTTCTCGCGGGTCTCGTTGCTGATGGCCTGAGCGCGGGAGCGCGCGGCCGCCAGGTCGTTCTCATAGGCCTTCAGCGCAGCGGCGGACTCATCCTTGAGCTTCTGCGCGTCCGCCAAATCGCCCTCGATCATGTTCTGGCGCGCTTCGATCACGCCGCCGACACGTGGCAGCGCGAAGCGCGACACAATGATGTAGAGCGCGACAAAGGCGACAGCCAGCGACACCAGTTGCGAGGCGTAGGTGGACGAATCGAACGGAGGGAAAGCTCCGCCGTGGCCGCCATCGGCTTCGGTGTGGGCGCCGGCCTTCTGGCCTGATTTTTCGCCATGACTCTCAGCCATGGAGTTCTCCTGTAGCTGTCACGGACGCCGCCCGCAGGCGGCGCAAGAGTGTACCGCTCAGAGCGGAACGAACAGCAAGAGCAACGCGATCAGCAGCGAGAAGATGCCGAGCGCTTCGGTCACGGCGAAGCCGAAGATCAGGTTGCCGAACTGGCCCTGGGCGGCGGACGGATTGCGCACCGCGGCGGCAAGATAATTGCCGAAGATGACGCCCACGCCGACGCCCGCACCGCCCATGCCGATGCACGCGATGCCCGCGCCGATAAGTTTAGCTGCTGCCGGTTCCATAGTTTGCTCCTTGGAGAGAAAGACAGATGTGGGTGGAAATTCCCCGGACCGCTCAGTGTCCCGGATGAATGGCGTCGTTGAGGTAGATGCAGGTCAGGATCGCAAACACATAGGCTTGCAGGAAAGCGACCAGCAATTCGAGGGCGGTCAATGCGACCGTGAGGGCGAGCGGCATCACGCCGCCGAGCCAACCGACGGCGCCGAGCGAGACGCCGAGCATCGCGACGAAACCCGCAAACACCTTCAGCGCGATATGGCCGGCCAGCATGTTGGCAAACAGACGCACGCTGTGCGAGACCGGCCGCAGGAAGAACGACAGGATCTCGATGAACATGACCAGCGGCAGGATGTAGATCGGCACGCCGGACGGCACGAAAATCTTGAAGAACTTCAGCCCGTTCTTGTAGACGCCGTAGATCAGGACGGTGAAGAACACCAGCAGCGCGAGCGCGGCGGTGACGATCAGGTGGCTCGAAATCGTGAACGTGTAGGGGATGATGCCCACGAGGTTCGAGACGCAGATGAACATGAACAGCGAGAAGATCAGCGGGAAGAACTTCATGCCTTCCGCGCCGGCGGTGCTGCGGATGGTGCTGGCGACGAACTCGTAAGAGATTTCGGCGACCGACTGCAGGCGCCCCGGAACCAGTTGCCGGCCGCTCGCCAGCATCAGCACCGAGATCAACGCTACCGCCACGAACATGTAGAGCGTCGAATTGGTGAAGGCGATCGTGTGATTGCCGATATGGCCGATCGTGAAGAGGGGCTCGATATTGAACTGGTGGATCGGATCGATTTTCATCCGCGCGGCTCTTGGTCCCCCGGCTTATCCGCCGGCAATCGAATTACAGATGTCGTGACTTCCGCCAGAACTCAGCGCTTGCCTGAGGCCACGCCTGCAGACCTCACCACGTTGACCACGCCGGCCGTGAAGCCGAGCAGCAGGAACACGATGAGACCGAACGGCGATGTCGACAGTAGACGGTCGAATCCCCAGCCAATCGCCGCCCCGACGACAACGCCCGCGACCAATTCCGAGGAAAGGCGGAAGCCGAGCGCCATCGCCGAAGCTCTGGCCGCACCGTCTCCGCTTTCAGTTCCGGATTGATCAGTCCTGATTTTGCGGCTGTCGCGAATTTCGGACAACCGATGATCCAGACTTCCGAGCCTTGCGGAAAGCGCAGCTTCGTCGGACGACGACTGGTCGCGATTTCCACTTGCGTTGTCGTTTTTGTTTTCCGCCATGCGGCAGACACTAAACGATGCTGCGGTTGATGGAAATTGCGCCGCCACCCTCAAAAGCCGCGCGGACCATACTTACCGTGTCCGATCAAGTCAAGATTGCGTAACAACCAGTTAGCGCATTGATTCGATTGCACTTCTTTGGAGATATTCCAGATGTCTGCGACCTGTCATCGCAACGCAACAGCCGACATTCAGGCCGCGGCGGTCTTGCACCGGTCGGGGCGCTCTGTTGGGATGGGCGCATCGTCGCACCAATCCCGCTCGGAGCCGCCATGTCGCGCCAGGTCGACTACTACTTCTCGTTTCAATCTCCCTGGGCCTATATCGGCGACCGGCCGTTCCGCGATCTCGTCACTGGCTTTGATCTCAAGGTGAACTACAAGCCTGTGGTGCTGGTCGACCTGTTCTCGGAGACGGGCGGCTTGCCGCTGCTCAAGCGCCACCCGGTGCGGCAACGTTATCGGATGGTGGAATTGCAGCGCTGGCGCGACCGGCGCGGATTGCAGTTTCATCTGAGACCCGCGCACTGGCCGTTCAATGCCCGCCTTGCCGACGGCGCGGTTATCGCTGCGATTGAGCTGGGGCTCGATCCCGATGCTTTCCTGAAGCGCGGTTTTGTCGCGGTCTGGGAGGATCAGCTCGATCTCGCCGATCCCGCGACGGTGGCGCGCCTCGCCGACGAAGCGGGCCTGCCCGGCAGCAAGCTGGTGGAACGTTCCGCCTCGGAGGCGATCAGCGCCACCTATGAGCAGAACCGTCAGGATGCGATAACGGCCGATGTATTCGGCTCGCCCGCCTATGTGCTCGATGGCGAGGTGTTTTGGGGGCAGGACCGGTTGGATTTGCTCGCCGATGCATTGAAGTCGGGCAGGCCGCCCTATACGTCGGATATATAGGGGCGCGGCATTCTTTTCTGAGTCGGGAGCACGCCGATGCGCCACGCGACGTCTTCATCAAGAGTCCCCGCCGTCCTCGCGGTCGTAGTGTTGAGCCTGAGCGGCACAGCCTTTGCTCAATCCCGGCCGGATACCGAGAACGGCCGCTACGCGTTGTCGACCACCACCGATGGCGTGCTGCGGCTCGACACGCGGACCGGCACGGTCTCAACCTGCAACAATAATTCGGGTACGGGCTGGGCCTGCTATGCCGTGCCCGACGAGCGCGCCGCGATGGACGCGGAAATCGGCCGGCTGCAGGCCGAGAACGAGACGCTCAAGGCCGAGCTCGCGCAGCGCGATCAGGCCGCCACCGGCAAGACCGACGAGGCGCTGCCGAAATCGGACTCGCTGAAGAAAAGCGAACCGAAGGTCGCCGAGGGCGGGCGCAGGATCGAAATCCCGTTGCCGAGCGATCAGGATATGGATCGCGTGATGTCCTTCCTCGAACGCGCCTGGCGCCGCCTGGTCGAGATGGCCAACCGCGTGCAGCGCGACACGTCAGGGAAGATTTAGTTTGGCAAGGTAGGTCCTTCATGACCTCGACCCGATCACTCTCGCGCAGCGCTCCATCAACCGTCAGTGCCACCACCGTCGTGTCATCGCTACTGACCGTACACACGTCGGGCGTCGGCTTCACCAACCTCACCTCGGAAGTCGCAAAATTCCTGCGCGAGGCGCGCGGGGCGGAGGGGCAAGTGACGCTGTTCATCCGCCACACCTCGGCATCGCTCACCATCCAGGAGAATGCCGATCCGACCGTGCTCGAGGATCTCCTCACCGTGCTGCGCCGCCTGGCGCCGGAGAATGGCGGATGGCGCCATGACACCGAAGGTCCTGACGACATGCCGGCGCATATCAAGACCATGCTGACGTCGACCTCGCTCCAGGTTCCGGTGCTGGATGGCGAGCTCGCGCTCGGCACCTGGCAGGCGATCTACCTGATCGAGCATCGCACGAGGCCGCATCAGCGCGAGGTCGTGCTGCAGTTCATCGGCAGCATCAAGTAGAGGCGACGCGGTCTGGCTGGTTCACCTCTCCCGCTTGCGGGAGAGGTCGGCGCGTCAGCGCCGGGTGAGGGTTCTCTCCCCACCGGCAGTCCCAATGCGGAGGCACCCCCACCCCAGCCCTCCCCCGCAAGCGGGAGAGGGAGCGCAGCATCGATCGGGGATGCAATTCGATCCAAACAAGATCGGCCGCGGATCGCTCCGCGGCCGATCGAGCAAGCGCTGAAAAGCGCGCTTCGTCTCAGGTCTTGCTGATATCGACGTCCTTGGTCTCCGGCAGGAACAGGAAGCCAACCACCGCGGTGATTGCCGCGAAGATGATCGGGTACCAGAGGCCGGCATAGATGTCGCCGGTCGAGGCCACGATCGCGAACGCGGTCGCCGGCAGCAAGCCGCCGAACCAGCCGTTGCCGATGTGGTAGGGCAGCGACATCGAGGTATAGCGGATGCGGGTCGGGAACAGTTCGACCAGCATGGCGGCGATCGGGCCGTAGACCATGGTGACGAAGATCACCAGGATGAACAACAACCCGATCACGGCCGCGACCTGCGGACGGAAGATGTCGAAGGGATTCGACATCTTCACGATGCCGGCGTCACCCGTCTTCGGATAGCCCGCCGCCTGGATCGCCGCCAGCACCGCCGGATTGGAAGTCTTGGCGTCGGCATAAGGCACTTCCTTGCCATTGACCACGACCTTGACGCCGGAGCCGGCCGGGCCTGGTGTCGTCGCGTACTTCACCGACGACTGCGCGAGGTAGGCACGGGCAGTGTCGCACGGCGCGGTAAAGACGCGGGTGCCGACTGGGTTGAACAGATCGCCGCAGCCTGCGGGATCGGCCACGACTTCGACCTTGGTGGATTCGATCGCCTTCTCCAGCGCCGGGTTGGCGTTGGTGGTGATCATCTTGAAGATCGGGATAAAGGTCAGCGCCGCGATCGCGCAGCCGGCGAGGATGATCGGCTTGCGGCCGATCCTGTCGGACAGCGCGCCGAACACGATGAAGAAACCGGTGCCGAGCAGCAGCGACCAGGCGATCAGGAGGTTGGCGGTATAGCCGTCGACCTTCAGGATCGATTGCAGGAAGAACAGCGCATAGAACTGGCCGGTGTACCAGACCACGCCCTGGCCCATGGTGCCGCCGATCAGGGCGAGCAGCACGATCTTGGCGTTGGCCCAGTTGGCGAAGGCTTCGGTCAGCGGTGCCTTGGAGCTCTTGCCCTCGTCCTTCATGCGCTGGAACACCGGCGATTCGTTCAACCGTAGCCGGATCCAGACGGAGATGCCGAGCAGCAGCACCGACACCAGGAACGGAATGCGCCAGCCCCATTCCGCGAACGCCTGTTCGCCGGTCGCGGTGCGCGTGAACAGGATCACCAGCAGCGAGAGGAACAGGCCGAGCGTGGCGGTGGTCTGGATGAAGGAGGTGTAGTAGCCGCGCTTGCCCTGCGGGGAATGCTCGGCGACATAGGTTGCTGCACCGCCATATTCGCCGCCAAGCGCAAGGCCCTGCAGCAGGCGCAACGCGATCAGGATGACCGGCGCGGCGATACCGATGGTGGCGGCGTTGGGCAACAGGCCGACGATGAAGGTCGACAGGCCCATGATCAGGATGGTCACAAGGAATGTGTATTTGCGGCCGACGATGTCGCCGACGCGGCCGAACACGATGGCGCCGAACGGACGCACCAGGAAGCCGGCGGCGAAGGCCAGCAGGGCGAAGATGTCGCGAGTCGCCGGCGGATAGGCCGAGAAGAACTCCGCGCCGATGATGCTGGCCAGCGATCCGTACAGGTAGAAATCGTACCACTCGAAGACGGTGCCGAGCGAGGAGGCAAGGATGACGAAGCGTTCATCCTTCGTCATCCCGGCGCGGCGCGCCGAACTTGCAGTCATTGTGGACATCTGGATCATTCCCCCCAAATTATTGCTGCTGAACTCGCCTGCCGAGTTCGGCCGGATGAGCTACGGGCTTCGAAAGAGGGTAACATCGCGGCAAAAGCCGCCCCAATACGACTTTCGGCCCTCTTCACGCCCTTCCACGCCGCGAGGAACTGTCGGTCGCGCGATCCCGATCTGGATTCGACGCGCGTGTTGCGATGCACAAGCGCGCGCATTAACTGCTTCGACAGACGGTAGAATTACGGCTTGCACGCAGCCTTCGCTCGGAGGACAAGGGAAAAAAGGGGGCGGCGACCCGCTCAAGAGATACCGATGACTGCTGCTGTCCAGACCCATCTTGTCATCGCCGATGACCATCCGCTGTTCCGCGATGCGCTGCGGCAGGCGGTCGCGAGCGTCGTCAGTTCGGCTGCCATTACCGAAGCAGGTTCGTTCGACGAGCTCACCGCCTTGCTCGAGAAGGACGCCGACGTTGACCTTATTCTGCTCGATCTGACCATGCCGGGGATCAGCGGCTTCTCCGGCCTGATCTATCTGCGCGCGCAATATCCGGCGATCCCGGTGGTGATCGTATCAGCCAGCGATGATGCCACCACGATCCGCCGCTCGCTCGACTTCGGCGCGTCGGGTTTCATCCCGAAGCGCTTCGGCGTCGACACGCTGCGCGATGCCATCATGAAGGTGATGGACGGCGACGTCTGGGTTCCCGCCGACACCGACCTGTCATCCGCCGGCGATCCCGAGATGGCGCGGCTGCGCGACCGGCTGGTGACGCTGACGCCGCAACAGGTGCGCGTCCTGATGATGCTGTCGGAGGGTTTGCTCAACAAGCAGATCGCCTACGAGCTCGGCGTTTCCGAGGCCACCATCAAGGCGCATGTATCAGCAATCCTGCAAAAGCTCGGCGTCGAAAGCCGCACCCAGGCCGTGATCGCCGCCGCCAAGATCGCCGGCGGCCAATGGCGCCAGGGCACGCCGCAGGTGTGATCAGCCACCGCTGAATTGTAGGGTGGTCAAAGCTTCGCTTTGACCACCCTACGCGTCTGCCCGGCGGCATCGATGGAGAGCCTGTTGGCCCAAAACATCTACGACGATCCTGTCTTTTTTGCCGGTTACACCACTTTGCCGCGGTCCGTCCGCGGGCTTGACGGCGCGCCAGAATGGCCGGCGGTCCGCGCGCAACTCCCCGATCTGGCCGGCAAGCGCGTCCTCGATCTCGGCTGCGGCTTCGGCTGGTTTGCGAGATGGGCCCGCGCGCAGGGAGCTGCACATGTGCTTGGGCTCGATCTCTCCGAGAACATGATCGGTCGCGCGAGGCTGAATACCCACGATGCCGGCATTGAGTACAGGATCGCCGATCTCGAACGGGTCGAGTTTCCGCCGTCCTCGGTCCACCTCGCCTATAGCTCGCTGGCCCTACACTACATCGAGGATTTCGAGAGGCTCGTGCGCAGCGTCTATCACGCGCTGCGGCCGGGCGGGCGTTTCGTCTTCACCATAGAGCATCCAATCTATATGGCTTCGAGAAAGCCGGGCTGGCGCACTGATCAGGAGGGGCGCAAGACGTGGCCAGTCGATGCATACGCGCTTGAGGGGCCACGCAAGACGAACTGGTTTGCGGATGGCGTGATCAAGTATCATCGCAGGATCGGAACGACACTGAATATGCTGATCGGCGTCGGATTTGAGATCCGGCACGTCGAGGAATTTGCTCCGACACCCGATCAGATTGCCGCAATGCGCGATCTTGCCGAGGAGCTGGAGCGGCCGATGATGTTGATCGTCGCAGCCCAGCGGTAGGCCCGCTGAGATCTACTCCGCCGCCACCATCTGCTGCGTGCGCCATTGCCCCAGCAGCGCCCGCAATGACGCCGGCTTCACCGGCTTGTTGAGCACCGCGATGTTTTCCTCGCGCGCGGCGGCACGGACATTGGGGCTGCGGTCGGCGGTGATGAGGATCGCGGGCAGGCCCTCGCCGAAGCGGCGGCGGATGTCGCGGATCGCGGCGACGCCGTTGCCGCGGTCGAGATGATAGTCGACCAGGAGGCCGGTGACGCGCCCGCCCGCGGCCTCGATCGCGCCGATCGCGCTTTCGGGATCGGCGACCGCGATCACCTCGGCGCCCCAGGCCGTCAAGAGCGTCCTCATGCCATCGAGGATCGCCAGGTCGTTCTCGATGCAGACAATCAGTGCGCCTCTGATCGGGGTCTTGGCGAGCGGCGTCGCGCTGGTCACGGGCCCTGTATGATTGATTGCCTTCGCGACCGGCACGGTCACGGAGAACATCGAGCCGCCACCGGCATTGCCATCGAGCGCAATGCCATGGTTGAGCACGCGCGCCAGCCGCTCGACGATCGACAGCCCCAATCCCAGGCCGCGCGCGATCCGCGCACCCTGTTCGAGACGATGGAACTCCTTGAAGATCTCGCGGCGCTTGAGCACGGGAATGCCGACGCCGGTGTCGTAGACGCAGATCTTGAGCGACTGTCCGCGACGGCGGCAACCCACCAGCACGCGGCCGCGCGGCGTATATTTGATCGCATTGGAGATGAAGTTCTGCAATAGCCGCCTGAGTAGCGAACGGTCGGACTCGACTGCCAGCGAAGACGGCACGAAGGCCAGCTCCAGCCCCTTGGCGCGCGCGATCGGCGCAAACTCGATTTCCAGCGAGCGCATGAGATCGCCGATCTTGAAGCGGCTGATCGACGGCGTCATGGCGCCGGCATCGAGCCGCGAAATGTCGAGCAGCGCGCCGAGAATCTCCTCGATCGCTTCCAGGGAGTCGTCGATGTTCTCGACCAGGCGGGAATCCTCGCCGCCCTGCTGGCGCTCCACCATGCTCGTGACGTACAGCCGCGCTGCGTTCAAGGGCTGCAGGATGTCGTGACTGGCGGCGGCGAGAAATCGCGTCTTGGAAATATTGGCATCTTCGGCGGCGCTCTTGGCCAGCGCCAGCTCGGAATTGAGGCGGGTGAGTTCCTCGGTGCGGTCGCGCACGCGCTTTTCCAGCGTCGCATTGGCACGCTCCAGCGCCTCGGCCGCCTCGAAGCTCGGCGTCACGTCGGAGAAGGTGATGACGAAGCCGGCGCCGGGCATCCGGTTGGTGCGGACCTCGATCACCATGTGGCGGTCGGGCAGCCGCTCCAGGTAAGGCTCGCCCTCGGTGGTGTAGGCGGCGAGCCGCTTCTCCAGCATGATCTGGGCGTCGCCCGAGCCTGACGGATTGACCGCGCCCATGAACTCCAGGATTTCCGACAAGGGGATGCCGAGTTGAACCAGATGCGCCGGCAGTGCCAGGATCTCGGCGAATTGCCGGTTCGAGCAGATCAGTTGCAGATTGGCGTCGAACACCGCGATGCCCTGGCGCACATGGTTGAGCGCGGTTTGCAGGATCTCGCGGTTGAAATGCAGCGCCGCATGGGAATCGTCGAGCAGCTTGAGCGCGGCCTTCGCCGAAACTGTGCGCTTGCGGAGCAGCAGCGACATCACGAGCCGCGAGGAGGCGGCGCCGATCGAGGATGCGATCAGGCGCTCGGCATGCTGCAGCAATTCGAGGCCGGCGGGCGCCGATGCGTTGAGCGCGCCGCCACGCTCGGCCGCAAACGCCTCGAACGCGTGGCCGGCGCGCTCGGGCCCGAGATATTGGGCCACCGTGCTCTGGATGTCCTGCACCGTCACCGTGCTGCGCCAGCGCCGGAAACTCGGTGCGATCGGCGTGAAGGTGTGGGGCACGAACAGGTCGGCCTGCAGCCGTTCGATCGAGGTCGGCTCGCGCGCCAGCGAGAACACGAGGTAGGTGAAGATGTTCAGCGACAGGCTCCACAGCACACCATGCAGCAGCGGCGGCAGGTCGGTGCCGAGCAGCGCCTGTGGCCGCAGCGCCTCGATGCCGAAGGGGCCGTGCTGCAGCAGCATCAGTCCCGTGGTGCTGCTCTCCAGGAAGCTCGGCAGGAACAGCGTGTAGATCCACACGGCAAAGCCGACCACCATGCCGGCCATAGCACCGCGCGCGGTGGCCCGCCGCCACAACAGCCCACCGAAGAAGGCGGGCGCAAGCTGGGTGATCGCCGCGAACGACAACAGCCCGATCGCGGCAAGTTGAGTATTGCCGAGCGCGCGATAGTAGAAATAGGCCATCACCATGATGCCGAAGATCGCAAAGCGGCGCACGCTCAGCAGGAAGTCGCTGAAATCCTTCTGCCCGGCGAGCGCTTCGCGGCTTCGCTGCAGCACCATCGGCAGCACGATGTCGTTGGAGACCATGATCGACAGCGCCACGCATTCCACGATCACCATCGCGGTGCCCGCCGACAGCCCGCCGATGAAGACGGCGACGCTGAGCAGCGATGCGTTGGCCTCCATCGGCAGCGCCAGCACATACATGTCGCTGTCGACGGCGCCGAACGGGAAGGTCACGAGCCCCGCGATCGCGATCGGGATCACGAACAGGTTGATCGCGACGAGATAAAGCGGGAACAGCCAGCGCGCGCGCCCGACCTCCTCCTGGCCTGAATTCTCGACCACGCTGACGTGGAACTGGCGCGGCAAAAGCATGATCGCGCAGAACGACAATAGCGTCATGGTCAGGAAATTGCCGACCGACGGCACATATTCGATCGCCCGCACCGCTTCCGGCGTCTTCATCGCGCGCTCGATCAGTTCGGTCGGTGAGAACATCCAGAAGGTGACGAAGATGCCCGCGGCGAGGAACGCCACCAGCTTGACGATGGATTCGGTCGCGACCGCCAGCATCAGGCCGTGCTGATGTTCGGTGGCATCAGCCTGCCGGGTGCCGAACAGCACCGCGAATACGGCCATCGCAAGCATCACCACCAGCGCGATGTCGCCGAGGATGGGGACCGAGGAAAACGCCCTGTCCTCGGCCAGGATCGTTTCCAGCGAGGAGGCGATCGCCTTGAGCTGGAGCGCGATATAGGGCACCGAGCCGATGATCGCGATCAGCGCCACGGTGGCGGCCACCGCCTGGCTCTTGCCGTAGCGCGCGGCGATGAAGTCGGCGATCGACGTGATGTTCTGCGACTTGGCAAGCCCGATCACGCGGCGGAGCAGCGGCGTACACAAGCCGATCATGAGGACCGGCCCGACATAGATCGCCAGGAAGTCGACGCTGGTGCGGGTCGCAAATCCGACCGAGCCGAAGAAGGTCCAGGAGGTGCAGTAGATCGCGAGCGACAGCGGGTAGATCACCATGCCCGCGCGACCACGCTTCGTCGGCAGCGAACGATCGCCGCGGCTGGCGACAAAGAACAGGAACCCGATATAGCCGAACGCGGCGGCGATGACGCCCCAGTCGTGCAGCATCGCTGCTGATCTCCCTTCCCGGCCTCAGAGCGGGCCGTGACGGGAGAGTATAGCGGGATCAGGCGGATAGCGCACCGTGCGCCGCCGTTCCGATCCCGGATGTCGCGTCGTTAGGGTTATTCTGCCGCCATCGACCGCTTGCGGAGCGGCAGCCCAAGCCGCTCCCAGACCTGCAGCAGCGCCTCGGCGAGGCCGTCCATCAGGCCGTCGTCGTGGTAGGGCGACGGGGTGATCCGCAGCCGCTCGGTGCCCTTGGGGACGGTCGGGTAGTTGATCGGCTGGATATAGATGCCGTGCTCCTCGAGCAGGATGTCGGTCGCGCGCTTGCACTTTTCGGGGTCGCCGACGAAAAGCGGCACGATATGGGTGTCGCTCGACATCACGGGCAGGCCGGCCGCGTTCAGGATCGCCTTGAGGCGGGCGGCGCGTTCCTGGTGGCGCTCGCGCTCCCAATTCGAGGTCTTGAGGTGGCGGATCGCCGCGGTCGCGGCCGAGCAGATCGCCGGCGGCAGGGCGGTCGTGAAGATGAAACCGGGCGCATAGGAACGCACGGCATCGATGATCTCGGCTTTGGCGGCGATATAGCCGCCGAGGCAGCCGAACGCCTTCGCCAGCGTGCCTTCGAGCACGTCGATACGGTGCATGACGCCGTCGCGCTCGGCGATGCCGCCGCCACGCGGCCCGTACATGCCGACCGCATGGACCTCATCGACGTAGGTCATGGCGCCATAGCGCTCGGCGAGGTCGCAGATCTGCTCGAGCGGCGCCACGTCGCCGTCCATCGAGTAGAGGCTCTCGCAGGCGATCAGCTTCGGCCGGTCGGGACCGGCCTCGCGCAACAGCTCCTCCAGATGCGCGAGGTCGCTGTGGCGGAAAACTTTCCGCTCGCAGCCGCCCTGGCGGATGCCTTCGATCATCGAATTGTGGTTCAGCGCGTCCGACAGGATCAGGCAGTTCGGGATCAGCTTTGCGATCGTCGCGATGCCGGTCTGGTTCGAGACATAGCCGGAGGTGAACAGGAGCGATGCTTCCTTGCCGTGGAGGTCGGCGAGTTCGGCTTCGAGCTGCACCAGAGGATGATGGGTGCCGGCGATATTGCGGGTGCCGCCGGCGCCGGTGCCGACGCGGGTCGCGGTCTCGACCATGGCGCCGACGACCTTGGGATGCTGGCCCATGCCGAGATAGTCGTTGGAGCACCAGATCACGACATTGCGCTGGCCCTTCGGCGAGTGCCAGATCGCGTGCGGGAAGCGGCCCGCGATCCGCTCGAGGTCGGCAAATACGCGGTAGCGCCGCTCGTCATGGAGGCGGTTGAGGGCGGCGCTGAAAAACTGGCTGTAATCCATCGGCAAACCTGGAGCAGGACCCGGCCGGGGCGGCCAACTCTTCTTAGAGCTTTTCAATCTCTAATGTCTATCCGCTATCCCACGTTCGGGCATGCGCCAGACATTGGACAGATTGTCCATGGAAGCGCGGCAAATATTGATGTGGATCAACGACCTAGACCTGTCGCCGGAATGCGGGCCGATAGCTCCTCGGGCCGCATCGTTACGCAATCGCACGATGCCCGCAATTGTCCGGATCAGCCGAACCGGAGTGTATAGCGTCAGGTGGTGCGGAAACGCAGCACGCCGTCGATCGCCTCGGCCGTCAGCCGGCCCTCGACCAGCATGTAGTTGACGTGGGCGATCAATTCGCCGGCGGCGAATCCCATCTGGTGCGCGTCCAGCACGTGCTTGTGGAATACGACCGGCACCAGCTCCTTGGAGGTCTTGGCGGTCTCCCGGCAGGCCTCGGCGATCAGCCCGCAGCGCTCCTCGTGATGATCGGCGAGCTGCTTGATCCGTGTCTTCAGGCCGTAGAACGGCACGCCATGGCCGGGCAGCACCAGCGCGTCGTAGGGCAGCGTGGTGGTCAGGCTCGCCAGCGAGGCCAGATATTCGCCGAGCGAATTCTGTTCCGGCTCGACGGCCCAGACACTGACATTGGGCGAGATCTTGCTCAACACCTGGTCGGCGGAGAGGAACAGCTTGTCGGCGGCGCAATACAGCATCACCTGGTCGAGCGCATGTCCGCCGCCCGTGATGACCTTGAAGCGCCGCGTGCCGATCACGACCTCGTCGCCATGGGTCAGCCGGCGGTAGGACGCCGGCAGCACCGAGACCCGCTTCAGATAATCCTGGCCGCGGCCGAGCAGCTTGTCGGTCAGGTCCTCGTCCATGCCGTGACGGCAGAAAAACAGACGTTGCGCGGTCAATCGTTCGGCGGTGCCGCGGTTCTGATGATAGACCGACTGCAGGTATTCGACCTGTGACATGTATAGCGGGCAGCCGAACCGCTCGATGATCCATCCGGCGAGCCCGACATGATCGGGATGCGAATGGGTCACGATCAGGCGCGTGATGGTCGTGCCCTTGAGCGGGCCTTCGAACAGCGTGGTCCAGGCTGCGATCGATTCCTCGTTGCCGAAGCCGGAATCGATCATGGTCCAGCCGTCGCCATCGGCGAGCAGGTAGATGTTCACGTGGTTGAGGCGGAACGGCAGTTTCAGCCGCGCCCAGAGCACGCCCGGCATCACTTCCACGACCTGGTCCGGGCCGGGGTGATTTTCGAGGGGGTATCGCAGTGCCTCAGCCGAGGACTGCACGCTGTCTGTTTTCGAATGCATCGTCTATCGGCTTAGCGGTACCGGCCGCCCGGCGCTAGCTCAAAAAAGCAGATGCCGGTTCCGATAATGGGCATGGATTGCCGTGGGAACGTCATTCCGGGGCGATGCGCAAGCATCGAACCCGGAATCCATTTCTCCAGCAGGATTTGTCGCCCGATGGATTCCGGGTTCGCCTCTTCGAGGCGCCCCGGAATGACGGTGTTTCTATGCCGCGCGGATATTCGACAGGAACGCGTCGATTTCGGCGCGCAGCACCTCGGCCTCCCGGCGCAATTCGCTGGAGGCGTTCAGCACCTCGCCGGCGGCCGTTCCGGCTTCCGCCGAAGCGCTGCTGACGCCGACGATATTGCTCGAGACTTCGCTGGTGCCGCCGGCTGCGTGCTGGATGTTGCGGGCGATCTCGCGCGTCGCCGCGCCCTGTTCCTCGACCGCGGCGGCGATCGCGGTGGTGACGTCGTTGATCTCGCCGATCGTCGTGCTGATATTGCGGATCGCGGAAACCGCCGTCGCCGTCACTTCCTGCATGCTGACGATCTGCTGGCGGATCTCGTCGGTCGCTTTCGCGGTCTGGTTGGCGAGGCTCTTCACCTCGGAGGCGACCACGGCAAAGCCGCGGCCGGCTTCGCCGGCGCGTGCCGCCTCGATCGTGGCGTTGAGCGCGAGCAGGTTGGTCTGCGAGGCGATGGTCTGGATCAGGTCGACCACCACGCTGATGCGGCCGGCGTTCTCGGCGAGACCCTGCATGGTGACGTCGGTCTGGCCGGCTTCGTCCACCGCTTTGCGCGCGATCTCGGCCGAGGTCACGACCTGCCGCCCGATCTCGGCGATCGAGGAAGAGAGCTCCTCGGTGCCCGCGGATACCGTCTGCACGTTGACTGAGGTTTCCTCCGCTGCGGAAGCGACCGTGTTTGCCAGCGCGCTGGACTGGTCGGCGGTCGCCGACATGCTCTGCGCCGTGGACTGCATCGAATTGGCCGCGTTCTGCAGGCTGTCGAGCGCGCTGCGGACGGTGGACTCGAATTCGACGATATGGGCTTCCATGCGCGAAGCACGCTCCGCCTTGGCGATGCGGTCCTTGTCCTGCTCGGCCGAGAGCGCGCGGCCTTCGATCATGCTTTCGCGGAACACCTTCAGCGCGTTGCCCATCGCGGCGATCTCGTCGTCCTGGCGGCTCTGAGGGATGTCGGTGTCGAGATCGCCGGCCGACAGCCGCTGCATCGAGTCCTGCAGGCCCTTGAGCCGCTTGAGAATGCTGCGGCCGACATAGAGCCAGACGAACAGGATCGAGCCGATCAGGGTGCCGATGCCGAGCGCGAGCATCACCATGGTCGCAAACGAAATCTCCCGTTGCGCCTGGCTGGTGGACGCGTCGGTCGCCTTCCGCACGCCGTCGACGAGCTGCTGCACGCTGATGCCGAGGCCGATATTGAGCTTGCGGGTCTCCTCCAGGATGGTCTCGCCGAAATCGGTGGCGTCCAATTCCTTCTGGCGGACCTTGAACACGCCGGTCTTGCCCTGGCCGAGCGTCTGCAGCTTTGTGGCGGCGTCGGCCAGCGTCTTGGTGCTCGAATTCTTAGGCAGCATCTCCAGATTGGAAATCGTCTGCGAGAGCACCCGCTTGAAATCCTTCTCGATCGCTTCCAGCGTGTCGCTGTTGGTCGCCGACAGCGCTGCGGCCATGTTGGAGGCCAACAGGTTGCCGCTGGCGATCACATCGCCGAGCTGCTCTACGACGCGTGCGGCGCTGCTCGCGTCGTCGGACGACGGCTCGGCCGCGCCGAGGATCGCATGGAGCTGGCTCTGCGCGTCCATCATCGCCGGCGCTGAGGCCGCGACGAACTCGGCCTGCGCCTTGCGCAGCGTTTCATACAGCTTGTCGTGCAACGCCGCCGTCTCGAGCCGCTCGCGCGCGGCCGAGCCGAGGCTCTCGATCACGTCGTCGATGTTCTTGACCGTCTCGGTCAGCGCCTTCCCGATCGCCTTGTCGGCACCGAGCTTGATGATCTCGTCGAGCTTCTGCAGCGCCTGCGTCTGCGTTTCCTTCATCTTGGCAGAGCGCTCGTTCAGCGCCTCCTCGGTGCGCGCGGCGAGCAGCGCCGGACCCTGGCTTGCGAGGCTCGCGCTTTGTGCCGACAATTGCAGGCTCGCAGCGAGCCGCGGGATGTCGCGGCCGGAAAGGTCGCCCATGGTCTTGCCGAGCTGTTCGAACACCATGGCGGCGCCCGCGCTGATCACGATCGCCATGGCGGCGATGACGGCGAATGCCGCAAACAGGCTGCCCCTGACGCCCCATCGCGGGCGCCGGATGCCCTTAAGTTTCATTTTACCGAAGCGGAATCGTAACGCCATTTGCCTGCCCCGCAGTCACTGTCCTTGAGCTTGAATCCTCGCGCGGCAGTATCGCGATGGCGGGTTAACAAAATCGGGAACCAGAATGCGCGGCGGTGCAATTTTTGCGCGCATGGCGGCGTTGAAGTAGCTTTCTACCGCACGCCGGAATTGATCGCGCGGTGCTTGCCGGACGCCAGTACCTACAACCTCTCGAGAATCAAAAAAGGCCGGCGAGATGCCGGCCTTTTGTCTCTTGTTCAGATTCTTGGATCGCGGTCAGTAGCCGGTTGCCACCGGCCCGCCGAAATTGCCGAAATTGAAGCGGTAGTTGATGCCGGCCTTCACGGTGTGCTCGTCATTATGGAAGCTGCCGAACGGCACCAGCGGGGCCGGCGCAACGAAGCGGCTGTCGCCGAAATCGTAGAATTGATACTCGGCCTTGGCCGACCAGTTTGGCGCGAACATGTATTCGATGCCGCCGCCGACGGTAAAGCCGTTGCGGTGCCTGTCGCTCAGCGCGAATCCGACCGGGATGCCGCCGAACCTCAGCGTTTCGTTGTTGTCGGAATAGGCATAGCCGCCCTTCGCGTAGACCAGGCCCGGGCCCCAGGTCCAGCCGACGCGGCCGGTGATAGAGCCGATCCCGCGCTGGTCGTTGTTGTAGACGAAGCCGCCGGGGAACGCCGCGCTGACCTGATCGCCTCCGAGCCAGGAATACTGACCTTCGACGCCAACCAGGAAGTTTGGATGGAATTGCCAGTCGCCGCCCACCTGGACGCCGCCGAGGAAGCGGGTTTTGTGGTCGCTGAGCGCGAAGCCGTTAAAGGTGTCGCTGCTGGTGAAGGCGCCGCCGATATGGCCGCCGACATAGAAGCCGGTCCAGTTGTAAATCGGCGCGGCGTAAACCGGCGCCGGGGCTTTGCTGTAATAGGGGCGGGCGCCGAGATCGGCGCCGAATGCCGGCGCGGCTGCGGCGAACGCCGTGAGGGCAACGGTTGCGAGCAGGATCTTCTTCATTTCTAGTCCTCGGAGATTCAAAATGAGACGCTGCGCGCAGCGCCCCCTGGCGCGAATAAAGACCGCATTTGAATAAAATGATGTCAGCGGGGGGCGATCGCGGTCGATAATCCAACCTATTGGCCGGTAATTGTTTTTTGTGCTTAACGGCGGCTTAAGGAAGGGTGAAGGAAGGCTTAATCTGCACCTCGCGCGCAGCCTTTGCGGAAATCTTTCCTAACGAGGCAAGACTTGCTTAACCAAGCCTGCGCCTGATGTCCTCGCGCATCTGTTCGCGGAACTGAGCTTTGCGCGCCGGCCGTTCCTTCTCCGGGACGTCATGGCGGTCGAACACGTTGAACTTCTCGAGGATCGGATAGTGCTCGCTGGCCATCGCCAGCACGCGCAGGAGATCGGCGACTTGCGCGCTCGGTCCCGTCACCTCCCAGCGGCGGACGGTGTTGGCGCCCTCGGGCCCTTTCAGTCCGCACAGCTTCGCCATGTCGGCCACCGTGAGTGGCCGGCCAATGGCCTCGCCGAGATGCTCGCGGAGCTTTTTCAGCTCTGGGCCGGTCATCGATACCTCATTGGGACCGGAACATGATCCGGAAAAGTGGGCGCCAGCTTTCGAAGCGTCTGCGGGAATATCATGCTCACACAAAAGATAGAGCGGAATGACGGTTCATCACGCTTTAGTGGCGCTGCATTCGGATGGTTTGTGAACCAGATCACATAGCCCATCGCGGAAGCAAGTTATACCGCACGCCGATTCCTGATGAGGAGGAGATCATGCGCAGCTTGATTGAAAGCCTCACACCCGACGCTTGCCGAATCGACTGGAAATGGATCGGCGCCATGTTCGCGTTTTATATGGCAGTGGTGGTGATTGCGGCCGGTCTGCTGATGACCCATCGATCCACGAAAGGCTCGGCCTACGAGATGTCGCTGGCTGCGGTCGCTTGCGTGTCCTGCGCGCCTGCCGCCGATTGATCGGCTGGATCATGATCCGATCGGATGGAATCGGATCATGGTCTCATCTCATCTTCGCCGATCGACTTTCAAGAGTTGCTATGGCAACCGACGCCGCGAGGGCCGAACTTGTCGTCATATTCCGAGGCTATTCTCGGCGGACCGCTGACGCTGGCTGTCTCTCTGTCTGCTATGGTGCACATCGCAACCTCTCTCACTGATGAATTGGTGAGCACAGTTGACTGCAATCGTCGCAAGATGTTTCTGCGCCATCTTGTTGCGCAACCCCGCCATGCATCATTCGCTTTGACAGCGATGTGATTTGCGCCGAAAGAAAGGCGCATTCTCCATGGCGCAAAGTTGGGGAGGAACAGCGCGCACGAAGTTTTTTGTGATGCGCTTATTGGACTGTCGAAGTTGGCTGAGGCCTTTTTGGGGGACGCGCTAATTGCTGTTGCCGGTTGTCGATTGCAGAGATCGCAGTCCTCGCGATCATCTCCCCCGGGTCAAGGCGCTTCCGGCCATGGAGTCTGATCTGAGCCCGCAAGGGTGGATCTGGTGGCCTGAACGTGAGGATCTCTCGCTCGAGTTCATGCGCTTGCTGGCTTCCGTCCAGGAAGGCGGCGCGACTTTTTCGGAATGCTGGCTCACCGCCAGCCGCATCGATTTCGCTGGCGACGATGGCGACGATTCTTGGCACCGGGAATGGATTGGCGCCGCGGAAGTAAATCGCGAGCGGGCTTCATCCGCGGCCGCACAGGGCCATCTGGCGACGGCGAGGAGCAATTGGCTGCGCGCCATCAACTATTATCTTACCGCCGCATATCCGCTTGATCTTTCGCCGGACAAGCGGCGGTTAGCGATCGCGTCGATGCGCGAATGCGCCGCGAAATATCTCAACTGCCGCGAGCCGGTCGGCGAGGTCGTCTCGATACCCTGGCTGAACGAGTTCACTTTGCAGGGATATTATTTGCCGGCGCGCCGCGGCGGCGATCGTGCGCCGGTGGTCATCTGTATCGGAGAGCCCGGACACCACAAGGAAGAATTCCTGTTCAAGCTTGCGCACCACGCCTCCGAGCGCGGGATGGCGCTGCTTGCGGTGGACGTCCTGGGCGACGGCAGCGGCCAGTTATTCGAGGAGGTGTCGCTGCGCCGCAAGCCGCAGCGGGCCATTGCACCGATCATGGATTACCTTGTCGGCCGCGACGATGTCGATGAGCGGCGGATCGCGATCCTCGCCGATGGCTGGAGTTCGTCCTTTGTCGCGCGCGGGATCGCCTTCGACCATCGCTTTGCTGCGGCCGTTTGCGACGGCGGCATCTGGGATCTGCATATACGGTCATTCCTGAATCCGCAGGACAGATCGTTCGGCATCGAATCGTGTCCTGAATTGGAAGCCGACCGCATCCTGAGGAGCATCAGGTGTCCGTTGCTGATTGCCGCGAGCGGGCGCGGCGGACTCAGGGCGGACAGGGTTGCAGAACTGACGGATCAGTTGCGGGCGGGGCGGCGCGACCGGGACATCACGCTCGAGATTTTTGAGAGCGCGGAGACTGCCGCAGGCCAGGGGCTCCTGGACAATCCAACTCTCGCCAACGAGTTCATTTTCGATTGGATAGCATCCCGCATCGCGGCGCAGCCTTTGAGATAACAGGATCTAGTCGCAGGCGCGTCGCCCTTCGCGTCTTCGGAGATGATGAACGGAGGCCGGTGACGTCGCGTCTCTAAAAATCCGCCGCCACTTTCAGGCGGGCTTTCTCCAGCCGCCTCTTGAGGGCGGCGAGCTTGTTGGTCAGATCATCCAGCTCGCGCGGGCTGAATTCCGCGAAAATGAACTCATTCAGGCTTTCCTGCTGCGAGGTCAGGCCCGCGAGCTGCTTGTAGGTCTTGTCGGTCAGCGACATCTTCACGATGCGGGCGTCTTCCTTCGCCGGCTTGCGACGGACAAAGCCTTTCTTCTCCAGAAGCTTCGATTGGGTCGTGACGAACGACGGATCGACATGCAGCATTTTTGACACAGCGTTGACCGGCACGCCGTCGCCCTGATCGAGATCGGCAAGCGCCACGATCATCATCCATTGCGGTCCGCTGATTCCGAGCTGCTTGGCCCAGAAGTAGCGAATCTCCTCGAGATGAACGCTGATCGCCGCGATCTCCCAGGCGAATCGCCGAATGACATTCTCGCTCTTGGTGGCGGACTCATCCATGGGCACTGTACTCACCCCCTTCAGACTCCATAGCGGATGCGCGGCGGAAACGACACCGGTAATCAGTTATATATGTGTCAATTCGCACGGGAAATTTGGCAACAGGTGGTCCTTCGGTAGCGGCGCGCTCAGTTGCCGAAAAGACACATCGCGTTGGCAATCAATATATGAGTGAGTAAACTAATTTGATTATCTAAATAGCACATGCATAACTTTCATTCCGACGGAGGGGGGCACCCGACCGTCTCGTCTCAGGTGGTTCTCATCAGGCCACCGGCTTGAGAGATGCGTTGATCCTCAACGTTTTTTTCGAGGGCAGTCTAATCCGCTTTGCACGGGGGTTCGTGCACAGCACTTACTTGGAGGTTAACAATGAAGGTGGCTAAGAGCCTTATTCTTGGCTCAGCGGCGGTTCTGCTCGCGATGGGCGGGGCTCAGGCGGCCGATCTTCCCGTCAAGGCCAAAGCGGTCGAGTACGTGAAGGTCTGTTCGCTCTATGGTGCCGGTTTCTGGTACATCCCGGGCACCGATACCTGCATGAAGATCGGTGGTTATCTGCGTGTCGACACCACGTTCAACGGCGGCATCTACGGTTCGCAGGCTTGGAGCGGTGATGCGGGTCAGCACAACCGTTATCAAGACTACTTCTCCGCCCGCTCCCGTATGGCGCTGACGATCGATACCCGCACCGCGACGGAATATGGCGTCGTCCGCACCTTCGCTCAGGGCGACTTCCAGTTCGATACGCTCGGCAACAACACCTACAGCCCGAACTCGATCAATGGTTCGCTTCCGGTCGCAGGTGCCAACCTGCTGCACACGCCGGGCGGCGGCTACGTCGCGGTCGAGTACGTGTTCATCCAGTTCGCGGGCTTTACCTTCGGTAAGTCGTCGTCCGCGTTTGCGACGCCTTGGAATGGTTATCCGGGCAACAACTCATCCAACCTGCTCGGCGGTCATGACACCGTCACGGGTGTGAACAACATCCAGTACACCGCGCAGTTCGGCAACGGCATCTCGGGCACCATCGGCCTCGATGACCCGACCGTGTTCAACCGCACGACGGTTGCCAACCTGTCGCTGCCTCTCACCGCGACCGGTGGCGTCGCCAACGCCTATGCCGGCGTCCATGCTCCGGACATCGTCGGTAACATCCGCATCGATCAGGCTTGGGGTCTGTTCCAGATTTCGGCTGCGGCACATGAAGTCAGCGGCTCCTATAACGTGTTGAACGCCGCTGCGGCTCCCGCAGGTGGCGTCGGTCTGCCGGGTGCGGCTCCGACCGCTGCTTCGGAACTGTCCGGTCACCCCGACACCAAGTGGGGTGGTGCAGTGATGGCTGCGTTGCAGATCAAGAACATCCCGACCGGTCCCGGCGACGACATCAAGTTGGATGCGACCTATGCCGTCGGTGACACCAAGCAGGTGATCTCGACGTCGGCGGCCTCGCCGAGCTTTGCGATATTCGGCAGCACGAGCAGGCTCGGCGCCTATCAGAGCGTCGGCTTCGGTGCGACCACCGATGGCGTGTACCTTCCGGTTGCGGCCGGTGGCGACGGTTCGATCCACCTGACCAAGGCCTGGGGTATCCGTGGTGCGTTCAACCACAACTGGGATCCCTACTGGTCGACCAGCTTGTTCGGCAGCTACTCCAGCGTGAGCTACGACAACACGGCGAAGGCGTTCATCTGCGCCAACTACACCGGTACCAAGGCTGTCACTGCGGATTACAGCTGCAACCCGAACTTCAACGTGTCTCAGCTCGGCGTGGTCACCCGTTGGACCCCGGTCAAGAACCTGACGTTCTCGGCCGAAGTCATCTGGCTCCACCTCGACCAGAAGTTCACCGGTGGTGCCGTTCTCGCTGTGCCGGCGCCGAAGCCGGCCACGCTCTACGAGTACAAGGACCAGGATACGGTCAGCTTGCAGGTCCGCGCTCAGCGCAACTTCTGATCCGCTCGATCTGATGCATCTCTAGAGAATCCCCGGCAGGCAACTGCCGGGGATTTTTCGTTGGGCGAATGGTGAGTGGCGAATAGCGAAAGCGAGCGGGCGTCGCGCACTCCATCGCAACTCGCTATTCGCCATTCGCTGCATCCGTGACCTGCGCAGCTTCGGCATAGCGCATTGCCAAAAAATATGATTTACTCAGGTAATTTTCTAAGGTACTAAGGACTCAAGTCGGCGCAGCATGGTCGGCCCGTTAGGTCTCGCTGAGACACAACCTCTTAATGCTAAACCTCCGAAACCTCCGGCAATGCCCTGCCGGAGGTTTTTCATTTCGGCGACTGCGGCAGGGCTCCGCGGTCCGCGCTCCACGTGATTCGGGTATCGCCGATGGTCGATGGATGCGCCGGGCGATCGTGGCGAGATCGCCCAATCAATCCTGTCATCGCATCATCGCGACGCCAGCCTCGCTGCCACAGCCCTCGGGCGGCTTTTCGCCTTTGGCGGCGCAGAAGCGGGAAAAGGAGCGGCCGCCCAGATACAGCGTGCCCGCATAGCCATTCCCGACCACCAGCCCGTCGAAGACGAAGGGGTAGCCCTCCTGCCGCAGAACCATGTGCGCCCCATCGCGCCTCCAATGTCCGGAAAGCGTGGCCTGGATCGGCCTGCCGCTTGCGGCATCGCGCCCGTCCTCGCGGTAGCTGCCGTCCGGACTCATGCGCCACGAGTAGACGCAGCGCGGGAAAGCGTCGGGAATGATCGCCGTCCAGACGATGTCATCCGCTTCTGCGGCGGCATCGCGCGAGAGCCCGGGGTCGATCTGCAGGCACCAGAGCAGCGCACACCAGGCTGCGAGTAGGAAAAACCGGCCGACCATCATTTGCCCCGTGTCGATTCCCGTGTTGGCTGGAGCGCGACGCTCTCTCCGTCGTCGCTGTTTTGTCGCGGGCTCGCACTGACGGGAAGGCTTCTGACTCAAATGTCAAACAGCTTTCCGCTGTCATCGTTCGGCTTGACCAGCGATCCAGCATTCGAGGCGTCGACGCGCAAGTCGAGAATCACATCGCGCCCCGCTCGCAAGCTGAATTCTCCTGCCGGCGCTCTGTGGAAGACAATAGAATCAAAGTCTTATGTTGCTATCGTCCGTCCGAATAGTGGACGTAATTCATGATTACGGAGAATATATGGACAAGCATCCTGATCCGGTTTAGCAGAGCCACATGGCCCTTTCCGCGACCCGCGAACCGACCTTCATTCCGTCTCCCTCCGCGGAGGTGGTGCTGGCTGAAAGCGCGGGCGACGCCGCTTTCGCCACGACGCTGGCAAAGGGGCTGGTGGTGCTCGAAGCCTTCGATGCGCAGGCGAGCTTGCTTGGCAACATGGAGCTTTCGGCCCGCACGGGGATTCCGCGGCCGACGGTTGCGAGACTGACGCATACGCTCGCCGAGCTCGGCTATCTCCGTTACGACCAGGATTTCGCGAAATACTGTCTCGGCGCGCGGGCGCTGCGCATGGCTCATCCGCTGCTCGCGAGCATGCCGTTTCGCCAGATGGCGCGGCCATTGATCCAGGAATTGGCGGAAAGCGTGCGCGGCACCGTCTCGATCGGGCTGCTCGACGGAACGGCGATGGTCTATGTCGAGTCCGCCAGATCAGGCGATGTCGGACCGCACGTCCCCGACATCGGCATGCCCATTCCCGTTGTCAGCACGGCGATGGGACGCGCTGCGGCCGCGACACTGCCTGCAGCCGACTCCGCGCTGCTGGAGCGGCATATCAAAACCGATAACGCGGACGCATGGTCCACGCATCGCGACAAGTATCGCGCTGGAATTCAGCAGTGCGCGGATCACGGCTTCTGCACCTGCTACGGCGAATACATGCCGTCGATTCATGCGGTCGCCGCGCCGCTGTTTCATGCGCGGCGATTGAAGCAGTCGTTTGCCATCAATTGTGGAATCCCTGCGTTCCGGCTGCAGCCCGGACAGCTCGAATCCGAGATCGGCCCGCGCATCAGGGCTCTTGCCGTCAGCATCCGCTCGCTCGTCAACGAGGCCGAGCCGACCATCGAGCAGCCCAAGAAGAAGGTCACGAAATGATCCGCAAAATGGCCGTTGTAGCCGAAGCGAGCGGCGGATCATGAGATGGCCGGACCGCTCGAGGGACTGAAGGTTCTCGACATCGCCACCATCATCGCCGCGCCGCTGGCCGCTACCCTGCTGGCCGACTATGGCGCCGAGGTCCTCAAGATCGAGATGCCGGGGCAGGGCGATGGGCTCAGGTCGTTCCCGCCGGCGTGGTGCGCCGAACACATGCTCGATGAGGTGCTCGCAAAATTCACGGCCGCGCAGGGCACCATCGCGCCGATCTATTCGATCGATCAGATCGCGGCGGACCCGCAAGCCAAGGCGCGCGAGATGATTGCCCGCGTTCCCGATCGCGACTTCGGCTCGGTAGCGATGGCGAACGTCGTTCCGCGCTTTGCCGCCGATCCCGCGCAATTGCGTCATTCCGCCGGCGACGTCGGGCAGGACAATCGCGAGGTCTATCGGGACTGGCTCGGCCTTTCGGAGCAGCAGATCGAACGGCTCACTCAGAAGAAGGTGATCTGACGGCCGGCCATGCACCGGCGCGGTTCCGCGGAGACAACAAGAAAAGCGATGCGGACGTGCAACAACGAAAGGGAGGCATCATGAACGTCACACGCCGAACTCTGCTGAGCAGCGTCGCGGCCAGCTTCGCTGCAGGCTGCGGTTCCCGGGCGTTCGCACAGGGCGCCTGGCCTTCGCGTCTTGTGCGGTTTGTATCGCCGTACGGGGCAGGCGGCGCCAACGACATCTCGCTGCGCATCCTGACGGAGCAGCTCGAGCGTCAGCTCGGACAGCAATGCATCGTCGAGAACAGGCCGGGCGCCGGCACGCGCCTTGCCAACGAAGCGGTCGCGCGCGCCACGCCTGATGGCTACTCCTTTCTTTACGCCGCGGCGCCCTATGCGACGGCCGAGGCGCTGTTCGGAAAACTGGGCTATGACCGCAAGGACCTGCAGCCGGTGGCGATGGCGGTCATCGCGCCGCTGTTCCTGATTATCGGTGCGGAGGCGCCGTTCAACAACCTGCAGGAGCTGATCGCCTACGGCAAGCAGCAGCCCAACGGGCTTACCTTCGCTTCTCCGGGCGCCGGCTCCCAACCCCATCTGGCGGCCGAGTTGTTGTTCAGGGATGCAGGCGTCAAGGGCCTCAACGTTCCCTTCCGCGGCGATGCGATGTCTTACACGGAATTGCTGGCCGGCCGCGTCGATGCCACGTTGACCGCGATCAGCACGGCCTTGCCCTATATCCAGAGCGGCAAGTTCCGCGTGCTGGGTGTGGCGTCAGTCGATCGCAGCCCGATCTATCCGGACGCTCCCACCTTGCGTGAGCAAGGTCTGCCCAACGTGATCGCGGCCGGCTGGTACGGCTTCATGGCGCCGGCGGCCACGCCGCGCTCCATCGTCGATCGTCTGCAGGACAAGATCGTCCGCATCCTTGCCGATCCCGACGTGAAACAAAAGCTGTTCGCCCAGGGGCTGGAAGTCCGCGGCAGCACGGCCGCGGAGTTCGGCGCGTTCATCGAGGCGGAAACGAGCAAATGGGGCCAGTTGATCCGCGACGCCGGCCTCAAAGGAGAATGAGGATCACAACGCTTTTGCCGGCCACGGCTGTTGCGGTGCAATGAAGTCTTCGAGTGATTTGAGCAAAGCTTGATCGACACGTACTGGGTCGCTTCAGGGCCATCATGGCCCACTTGGAATCCAATGTACCAGCGCGCTTGCACCGCGCTGGTTGAGCACTCACGAACACCTGGCTCTCGCGCGGGCGCGGCCACGCCGTGTCTCTGTGCGCATCGTTGGAATGAAAAGCGTGAAGTGCATCATTCATTGGAATCCTTTTCCAGACATCGGTCCTCTCGTCGCCATATTTTGGGATGATTTGTTTTTGCAACGAGCGTAACGTCGTTCGCTAAGAAAAAAGAATGATCTTGGGAGGAATGCGCCGATGAGTCGGACGAAGCATTTCGTTTGGGCGTCCATCACCTGTCGCTCGCTGCCGACAGGGCATGCGCAGGATCACGCTTCCGCCAGGACCTAGCCGATGATCGCCATAGCGACATCGCTGTCCCGTAGATCGGGAATTATTGCGATTGGGCTGGTTGCCGTGGGAACTTGGCTGACACCCGGGGCCGCCGCGGCGGATATTGCGCTGCAGGTGACCAACGCCCGCGTGCCCGTATCCGACGAGATCGGCATCAATCTCCCGCTACTGATGACGATCAGGAACGATGCGGCCGAGCCCGACGCGATATTGCGGGTCCGCTGTCCGTTCGCGAACTTCTCCGAAAAGCACACCGTCGATCGTGGCGAGGGCGCGCCGGCCATGCGCGAGATCAAGTCGATTCCGATTCCGGAAAACAACACCACCGAGCTCAAGCGCGACGGATATCACGTGATGCTGCTGCAGACGCGGCAGAAGCTTGTCGACGGCGAGAAGTTCACATGCGCCGTCGTCTTCCAGAAAGCCGGAACCAAGGAAACGGAGGTGGAGGTTTCACGAACGCCGTGATCGCGACAGCGGGCAAGGTGAGCCCGGTGAATGAGGCTTCTCGACTGAGCGGTTCGGATGTGCCGGACGCTCGATCCAACATGAACTTGCCAAAGGAGGGCATTTGCTCATGGAGCGATTTTCAGGTCACGCAAGAAGAATCACCAGGCGAGCGGGTCTGCTCGCTGCAGCAGTCGCCGCCGGAGGCATGATGGCGGCATTGCCAGCTTTCGCCGCTGATGAGGTCAACCAGGAACGGCTGCTCAACGTCGACAAGGAACCGGGCAACTGGCTTCATCATCACCAGAACTACTCCGCGCACCGGTTCTCCTCCCTCAAGGAGATCAACCGCGATACCGTCAAGAACCTGAAGGTCGCCTGGACCATGCATCTCGGCGGCATCGAGCCCGGCGGCATCTGGAGCCATGGCGGCCTCGAAGGCACGCCGATCGCCGAAAACGGCTTCCTCTACGTCACCGATGGATGGGGCTCGGTCTACAAGATCGACGCGCATGGCGGCCGCGGCCAGTTGGTCTGGAAGATGGATCCCAAGACCGACCGCGACTGGGCCGGTGCCGTCGCCTGCTGCGGCGTCGACAACCGCGGCGTCGCCTTGTGGGGCAATCTCGTCATTTCCCACACGCTGGACGGCCGGCTGATCGCGACCAACAAGGAGACCGGTCAGGTCGCCTGGCAACGCACCGTCGCCGATCCTGATAAGGGCGAGGTCATCACCGGCGCGCCCCTGATCGTCAAGAACATGGCGATAACAGGTGTGGCCGGCGCGGAATACGGCATCCGCGGCTGGATCGCCGCGACCGATCTCAACACCCAAAAGGAACTCTGGCGCACGCACACGATTCCGGGCAAGGGCGAGCCGGGCAGCGATACCTGGAAGGACAGCAACAACGCGGCCGCCGCCGGCGGCGGTTCGACCTGGGTGACCGGCAGCTACGATCCGTCGACCGACACCATCATCTGGGGCGTCGGCAATCCGGGACCGGACTGGGACAACGAGTATCGGCCGGGCGACAATCTCTACACCGACAGCTCGCTGGCCCTCGATGCCAACACCGGCAAAATCAAGTGGCACTATCAGCACACGCCGAACGACCCTTACGACTATGACAGCGTGGCGGAGAATGTGCTGGTCGATATCCCCGGACCCAGCGGACCGCGTAAGCTCGCGCTCGAGGCCGACCGCAACGGCTTCGCCTATGCGATCGATCGCACCACCGGCAAGTTCATTTGGGGCCTTCCGTTCGTCAAGAAGGTCACATGGACCAAGGGGCTCGATGCCGAGACCGGCAAGCCGATCGAGTACGATCCGAACAAGCCGGTGCAGACTTACATTGCCTCGGTGACGCCGAGCCGCACCAACATGGAAACCGACATCTGCCCCGGCAACATGGGCGGCAAGAACTGGCCGCCGACCGCCTACAATCCGGACCTGAAGCTCTGGTACATCCCTGTCATCGAGAGCTGCAACCGGATCAAGGTCGAGGTCGCTACGCCCGACAAGCTGAAGCCGCGTGAGTTCTGGACCGGCGGTGGTCCGAGCCAGCCGTTCAAGATCACGGGCAGCGTCACCGCGATCGACGTCACCACCGGCAAGATCGCCGGCAAGATGGAAACGCCGTTCCCCAATCTGGGCGGCATTCTTGCAACCCCTGATCTCGTCTTCAGCGGCCAGCCGTCCGGCGAAGTGATGGCACTTGATGCCAAGTCGCTGCAGAAGCTCTGGGAGTTCAACACCGGAGGCGGCGTCAACGCACCGCCGATGACCTTCACGGTCGATGGCAAGCAGTATCTCGCCATCCTCGTCGGTCTCGGCGGCGCCTGGGACAAGTGGTTCATCGATTCGACGCCCGAGCTGAAGAAGATCCAGCCGGGATCGATGCTCTACGTGTTCGCGCTCTGACTTTCCAACCATGGAGGGCCCGCAATGTCGGGCCCTCCCGTTTCGTCAACAAGAGACGTCATGATGATCTTCAACGCATC
Source organism: Bradyrhizobium elkanii WSM2783 (assembly GCF_000472865.1). Classification (GTDB taxonomy): domain Bacteria; phylum Pseudomonadota; class Alphaproteobacteria; order Rhizobiales; family Xanthobacteraceae; genus Bradyrhizobium; species Bradyrhizobium elkanii_A. Next base: position 29,825 of record NZ_AXAP01000018.1, read on the forward strand.
CCCGGCGGCGGCACGCGTGCTGCTTATGAGTGTCGTCGCCCTGACTCTTTCGATGCCAGCCGCAGCTTTCGGTCAGTCGGCGCAGGCGACGGCTTCGGATCCGACCAATGCCGGCAAGGCGGTGTTCAGCAAGGCCAATTGCATGGGTTGCCACAAATGGCACGGCAATGGCGGCGGCGGTTACGGTGGCGATGCGCTGTCGCTGCGCAAGACCGTGCTGACACGTGAGCAAATCATTGAAACCGTCAGTTGCGGGCGGCCCTCTACAGGCATGCCGTTCTTCGTGCGCGGCGCCTATGATGAGGTGAAGTGTTACGGCATGAACCGCGAGGAGGCAGGCGGCCACATGCCGCCTGAGGCCGGAACGTTCCTGCGGCAGAAGGATATCGAGGCGGTCGCCGACTATGTGCTTGCGCATATCAAGGGCGCCGGCGAGCCGACCTATGCGGAATGCGTCACCTTCTTCTCGAGCACGTCGCGGGTCTGCGACATCTACAAGAAGCAGGATGATGCGACGGCCAGCACGGGGAAGAGCCAGTGACGATCAGGTTGAAACTTTGTGCAATCCTCAGCGTCCTGCTCGCCTGGCAGGCGGTCGCGTTCGCCAATTCTTCGGCCCGGACGGAAGAATTCGGCGGCAATGACCTGCGCGACATCCGCCTCGGCATGGCCGTGAACGAACTCGCGGAATCAGGCTATGTAGACCTCTACTGTGCGACGGATCCAAGACATACGCTGACCGGCTGGAAAGACTGGCGTGACTGTCCTGCCGGCGCCAGCGGGGTGCGGGCTGTCCGGTTTGGATATGATCCCATGACCAGCCGGGACGGCACGATGGTGGCGGGCCATCCGGCGCTTCTCACCCTGTTGATCGACGATAGCGGGCATCTTTCCGGATTGCTGATCGAGACCGACCCGAAGGCGCGTCTCTATATCCGGAAGAAGGCATTCCTGCTCGGGCTGCAGGCCAAGTCGCGCTATGGCGCCGAGGGCTGGGCCTGCACCGAAGGCCAGCCGGATTCCGGAGACCAGCCGGTGGGCGGCGTCTATCTCAAGGAGCGCTGCACCAAGACCATCAGTGGCCGCTCGCTCGTCGTCGAACGCAACCTGTTCCGCCGGCCCGATCAGGACACCAAGAGCTTCGTCGACGAAACACGGATCAGCATCCTGCGCGCGAAGGATTAGCGCCTACGAGGCAAGGTCGGGTTGCAGGCCCGAGCCCCGAAGTTGACCAAGACCGGTCTCGCCGATATCCAGATATCGTGCGCTGGATTCGATTCCTGGCGGCTGGTGGATGACGGATCAGACCGTTCTCGTCAACGGCGGTCTCATCACGAAGTGGGGCGTCGTGCAATTCCGATGGATGGCTACAATGACCTGCATCAGAGCCATGAGATCTTCGTCCACATCCGTATCATCGTCGGAATGATCCTGGGCATCAGCCTTGCCCGGCTCGTCAGCGGTGTAACGCGGTTCATTCAGCACCCCGGCAAGGAGAGGATCAACCTCCTCCATATTGGATGGGCTATCTTCCTGTTCCTCGCCATCATCCACTTCTGGTGGTTCGAATTCGCGCTGTCCAGGATCGAGCGGTGGACGTTCGAGAGCTATTTTCTCATCATCTGCTACGCGGTGGTGTTCGTGATGCTGTCCGCGATGATCTTTCCGGATAACATCGGTGAACATGAGGGGCTGAAGGAGTATTTCTGGGATCGCAGGAGAGTATTCTACGTTCTCGTTTTGATTCTATTTTCGATCGATGTTTTCGACACGCTCCTGAAAGGCGCGAACTACTACAAGCAATTCTACGGCTGGTATTATCCGGTGAGGCAGAGCCTGCTGATCGGCGGGACAATAGGGGCGCTGCTTTCGGCTTCCGAACGGTACCACGTCTCGTTCGTCGCCTCTGCGCTGGCAATCCAGATTATCTGGGTCGTGAGTTTGTTCGACGTGATGGGTCCGAACTGAGCCGGTCGACGCGGCGGCATGGCGCACCGCGGCTGTTCGGATGGCTCTACGTCGCACGCAATAGGTATCAACTCCTCTGTGAGTCAGGATCATCTTCGGCGAGAAGGGATCAGCCTCCAGTTCGCGTCGCAAGCGCTTCACCTGAACATCAATGCGTCGATCAAAGACGTCATCGCTTGCGTGCACTGGTGCGGAGATCTACATCCGCGTTGCGGGGCCGCGCATGACGATCTTCAGAATGTCATCCGGCAGCGGCCGCTTCAGCGCTTGGCTTCGTCCTATCGTGTGCACGGCCCGATATCGCGCTTCGCGTTTATACCCGAAAAGGTAGGTTAAAAAGGCACATCCCTGGAACTACCATTCGGCGCCGAACCCTAGCGCATTTTTCCGGAGCCCCCTGAAGGTCCCGTCGCCCCGGCCAGGGCCGTTCTGTGAACCTCGCACGAAAGGTAGGGCAATCGTGCTGTCCAACAAGGTGCTGACACATATCTACCGCGGCCGCGATCAAGCGCGAAAGGGCCAAGGTTGCCGCGTGCTGGTCCGCGGCAACAAGAACCGGTGCCTCGTTGAGTTCATGGACGGATTCCGGTTGATGACGAACCGCAACACGCTTCGAACGATCAAGCCGGCGAAGTCAGGGCGGCTCCGCTGAGCGCAAGGGCGCAGCACCGCCGAAGCGGCCACCCCTGCCGAACTGCTTCACCTTTCCGCACGCGAATGCCGTAGTTTTCCGGGGAAGAACGGGAGCCGCCGCGGTGTTAGCACTGTCAAAGAAACCGGCGCCCGGTACATTTTCAGCGTCTCAAGCATTTCCCGATCCGGTCCGCGAAGCTCATCCAATCAATTGCTCGTTTCGATCCGTATTCAAGAGATTATCTCGAGGGATCATGGGACGCCGTTGGTCTGACCTGGACGTCGACGATCTCAAGCGAATGGCGCGTCGCGATTACCCCGCACAGAGCATCGCGCGGATGCTGCATCGATCTCCGAGTGGCGTCATCGCAAAGGCGCACGAGCTGAAGATCTCCCTTCAGTCGCATCACCGGCTGCTTCCTCGCGGATTCAAGCGGCCCCGGCCACGCGGGTTTCCGCTCACCTGAGCCGCAGCGCCATCCCTGACGTTGCGAAGGAACTCGGTTCCGTGGCGAAGCGCGGTCGCGAAAACAAGTGGGAACGGCTCCAGTCGCAACCGCCTGGATATATTGTCGCATCACACGGCGCGCATTAAATGTGATTAGATGTCGCGCAACTTCTGATTTAATATTTTGGAGTTGGGCGGATTTAATTAGATGGGTTCGTTTCATTCTGTGAGAAAGAGATTTGGATGCTTGACTCAGAAGAGAACCAGGGTCGAATCCCAATCCGCTTCTGATCGGCGCGATTTCTGAAAACTCGCGGCGATTTTGCTTCCGGCCACTGCGGAAGCCGCAACGGCAAGAGCGACGTAGGAGGGGAATCGAGAGGTCGCCCGTGGCCGCCGAATACGCGACCTGAATCTGCGGGCGGGCGCAGCGCATAATCCCCTCATTTAATTGTCATTTATTCCGCATTTTGCGGAATGCGATTTCGTCGCTCGAATTTGGTCGACATCATTATCCAGGTGCCAAGGAGGAAAATATGGCGAATCCCATCAAGAGCCAGGCCGCCCAGCAATTGTTGGGAGCTGAAGGGTTTTTTCCAGATTCCCGGGCCTTCGATTGGCTTTCCCTCATCGATCCCGTCAACAATTTGATCATCGGCACCCGCCACGACGATGTCCTTGCCGCACAGGCTGACGGCGACATTGTGTTGGGCCTTGCCGGTGATGATCATTTGAGCAGCGCATTCAACCGGACCGCGTTGATCGGCGGTCGCGGCGATGACACTTTGACAACCAATGTTGTCGTGCCGCAGGGCGATTTGCACGGACTTGCCATTCAGTTCGGCGGAACCGGCAACGACCACCTCGATGGGACCGTCACTCTTCAGGGTGAGAGCACGCCTCAGAGCACCGAGAAGACCGCAGATGTGCTCCTCGATGGTGGCAGCGGAAACGACGTTATCAACGCCACGGCAAATGTGGCGCCTCGGGTCTTCGAAACTGTAACCGTCAGCACCCACGTGTTCGGCGGAAGCGGCGATGATACTATTCATGCCCTTGCGGATGGCCGCAACGCCTTCGGAGATAGTATCGTCACGAACACCGTCGACGGTGGCTCCGGCGATGACCACATCACGGCTCGTGCCGAAACAGAATTCTCTGGGCTCAACAGCAGCGCCAGCAACGTGCTCTTCGGTGGTGACGGCAACGACGTGCTGGACGCCTCCGCTATCGGACAATCCAATTCCACCGACCTGGTGACAAATGAGCTTCACGGCGGTCGGGGCGACGACATATTGCGCGCTTTCAATCTGACGGACTCAAATAGCAGCACGCCGGTCGGCATCAACCAGCTTTGGGGCGATGACGGCAACGACACCCTCGAGGCGACTCATTCTACCGATGGGGAGAACGCCGTTACGGATCTCACGAATTATCTGGACGGCGGGAGAGGCAATGACACCTTGATTGCGAACTCCACCGCGCTTGGTGAAGCCGTTCGCGCACTCAATCAACTCGAGGGCGGTAGCGGAAACGACAGCCTCACGGCACATCTCGACGCGGTAGCCGGCGGTAGGTTTGGTTCTCCCGGGGGGGAGCTCTATAATGTCGCGAATGTCCTGAATGGCGGGGCCGGAGACGACCAACTCACTGCGTTTCTTTCGGCAACTCCCATTCCCGGGGTTATGGACAACTCTGTTGCCGAGAACCGCCTGGATGGCGGCGCTGGAAATGATGTCCTGACGGCAACTGTTGCGCCAGGTTCGCTCGGATCGAGCTTCCTCAACGGTGGTGCAGGCAACGATCAGCTTACGGTCATTGGCGGGTCAGGAAACGTCCTCGATGGCGGCGATGGCAACGACAGGCTCACGAGCGGCACCGGAAACGACAATATGCTTGGTGAGCGCGGCGCGGATACGTTCGTCTTTGCCGCCCAGAACGGGCATGACACAGCCGATTTCCAAACCGGGCGGGACAAGATCGATCTCACGGCCTTGGCGGCGAACAACATCCACGATTTTGGCGACTTGAATATCCAGGTGACCGGTGGAAACACCGTCATTCACTTTGATGCCAATAATGACCTCACCGTCGCGGGCGTTCAGAACCTCAGCGCAAGTGATTTTTGGTTCGCCTAGCTGGCTGGCGCGGTCCATTTTCGGAAAACGGCCTGCGGGCCATCGCGATGTCTGCTCGTACCTTGATGAGCAGACATCGCCGGCTCAATCGCAGCCGTGCGCTCGAGTAGGGCGGGAGAATTGCTGGGCGTTCTCATTACCGATGACTGCCAAGGGCGCCGACGGCCAACGACTGCGGACGCCGGATGCCCGTCCACGTCGAAGAAGCGGCGTGATCGTTGCAAACGCGACCTTGGAAACGCGACCCTTGCAAATTTGTAATCGCGTGAACACCAAGGCGCCATCGGGACGACCAAAAGCCGCCGACGTTTGAGGACTATATGAGGTCCTCCGCCCCACCGGAATTCGCACCGATGTTGTTTCAAGCTGTAATTGTTTGCCTGACGGTCCTCAGCGTTGGCCTTCTCATCGCCCACATGGTCGACGCCCTCAGGACATGAGGTAGCGTCGCTTCGTGCGGCTCAGCCCGCAACCGATATCACGATCGCGCTCCCCAGGGCGCAAAATACGATCAGTCGCAAAAATACGATCAGTCTTGGGCTGGACCGTTTTCGAGCGAAGCATGCCCTCGGGCTTGATCCGAGGGGACACCGGTTTGCATAGCAACCGGCGCTCTAGGGACTTTTTCCGTCGAGAAGGGCGGGTTTCTTCTACTTGAAGACCCGCGGCGAGCGCCGTTACACCAGCTTGCGCTGCTTCTGGCGTGCCCCAAGCCGCTCAAGCGGTGTCGTTGGTCCGGAGCGGCGCCGCCGCTGCTCCGGACCAACGTGCTGTGATGACGCGTGCGCTTGCCGCGTGGGCAAGACCTCATAGGGAGGCTTGATATGTCGCGTTCAACGCTAGCACTTATTGCTATGATGACGCTTCTCTCGATGGGCTTCGTTCTTTGTCCTCAAGACCCTGCCAATGCTGCCACGTTCTGTGCGCAGTTAAGGGGAGCGAAAGCCGCAGGACAGCCTGACTGCTCATTTTCGACGCTGGATAAGTGTCGCGCGCGCGTCAGGCACAGGGGCGGCGGACACTGCTACAAACTGACCCACTGACCAGACAACACAAATGCGCCACGCATCCTGGATTGCGAGGACCGCGGCTGGTGCGAGCGGAGCGCCTTCGATAGGGATGCGGTCGGCTTCAACCGACGGCGGGTTTATCCCGTGCGCCCCGATCCGATAGCGCGGATCAAGACGCGCCGACCTTAGGGAAAATGTTCGACGAGCAAGGGAGCCCCCAAATGTACGCCAATATTCTCTTGAGCACGGATGGATCGGATGTCGCGAGAAAAGGCGTTGAGCACGGGATTGCTTTAGCAAAGGCCTTGAATGCCAAAGTGACAGTCATCGCGGTGACGGAGCCTCTGCCGATCGGGAGCGGGCACGGGGGATGGATTCCCGCGCAGGAAATGTTCGATAGCTTTGACGCAGCCTGCAAGGAGCGCGCGGGCAAAGCGCTCGATGAAGCGCGAGCCGTGGCGGAGCAGGTCGGGATATCTGCAGAACTCTTGCATGTTCCGAATGCGCACCCAGCCACTGCGATTATCGACACAGCAAAGTCCAGAGGCTGCGACTTGATCGTCATGGCCTCTCATGGGCGTCGCGGCCTCAGGAAGCTATGGTTGGGGAGTCAAACATCGGAGGTCCTGGCGGACGGAAGCGTGCCGGTGTTGGTTGTGCGGTAACAGACATAAATGATGGTGCAGGGTGTGGTGAAGCCGGCTCCTTGGCTGGGCTTCGCCGGCAAACCCGATGTCCGCCATGCGGTAACACCGGCAATGCTCTGATCGAGCGGAAGATTTCTGCTATCTTCCGGGCCAAATAATCGCGGAGATGATTCGCTAAGTCATTGATTTGGTTGATTTATCTGGTGCTGCCGGACAGGATTGAACTGTCGACCTCTCCCTTACCAAGGGAGTGCTCTACCACTGAGCTACGGCAGCATGCCCGGGAATAAAGAATCGGCCTGGTTGGCGCCTCCGGGCGCGGCGGTTCTTGCCACAAGGCCCCCTCCGGCGCAAGCGCGGGGACGGGAGGCGGCTCGCAAAAACGCTTCGTCGGTCGAAATTCGGCCAATCCGGCGCGCTTCGGTTCCCCTGGGGCGCTCGGGAGTGCGGCTTTGGCCGGTTCATCCTGCCACCGCACGGAAGACCGGGGGAGCCCACCTCCCCGATCGACCGGTGCATCTCCCTCGGCGCCTGGTCTATTGTCATGCAAGTTTGAAAGACGGATGCAACATGCAGGACGAGAAGGACAGGCAGGAGCGGCAGAGCGCGAGCGCGAACGAATCAAGACAGCATCGCCTCAAGCTCGCGCTGCGTGAAAACCTCAAGCGGCGGAAATCACAGGCGCGCGGGCGCAGCGGTCCTGCATCTTCCGAACCGGCTGAAGGCCGACTAGATGACGCGAACGATGGTGAGCCGGATCGCTAGCCGATCCAACCTGCTTGGCATAATGGCCGCTGTGTTTCGGTTGAGGGGAGTGAGTAGCTGAGATGGCTCCAGAGACGATAGAGACGATAGCTAGTCCGATCAGCGCGAGGTCCCTCGCGTTTCCGCGGCACGAACAGACCTTTCCGACCCTGACCGAGCATGAGATCGAGCGCATGCGCCGGTTTGGCGAGGTCAGGCACTATAGCGACGGCGAAGCGCTGTTCGAGACCGGCAAGCCGGGACCGGGGATGTTCGTGGTGCTTTCGGGCACGGTCGCGATCACCCAGCGCGATGGCCTCGGCCATGTCACGCCGGTGATTGATCAGGGGCCGGGACAATTCCTGGCCGAGATTGCCCAGCTCTCCGGCCGGCCCGCGCTGGTCGACGGCCATGCCGAAGGCGATGTCGAGACGCTCTTGATTCCGCCGGAAAGATTGCGGGCGCTGTTGGTGGCCGAGGCCGATCTCGGCGAGCGCATCATGCGCGCGCTGATCCTGCGTCGCGTCAACCTGATCCAGGGCGGCGTCGGCGGCCCCGTGCTGATCGGCCCGCCGTCGCTCGGAAAGATCGCGCAGTTGCAGAATTTCCTGGCGCGCAACGGCCAGCCCTATCACGTGGTCGATCCTGCCACCGACAAGGATGCGGCCGACCTGATCGCGCGTTATTCGGCCACGCGCGCCGAACTGCCGCTGGTGGTCTGCCCCAACGGCAACGTGTTGCGTAACCCATCCGAGACTGCGCTTGCGATGGCGATGGGCATGATCGGCGACCACGCCCATGACAAGCTCTATGACGTTGCCGTCGTCGGCAGCGGGCCGGCCGGGCTCGCCACCGCCGTCTATGCAGCGTCCGAAGGCCTGTCGGTCGCGGTGCTCGATTCGCGCGCCTTTGGCGGCCAGGCCGGCGCCAGCGCCCGTATCGAGAATTATCTGGGCTTTCCGACCGGCATTTCCGGCCAGGCGCTTGCCGGCCGCGCCTTCAACCAGGCGCAGAAATTCGGCGCCGATATCCTGATCCCGGTTTCCGTCAGGTCGCTCGACTGCTCCAAGCGGGACGGCCTGTTCTCGATCGCGACCGAATGCGGGCACACCTTGCGCGCAAGATCGATCGTGGTGGCGAGCGGGGCGCGCTATCGCCGGCCGAGCATCGAGAACCTCGAGGCCTTCGAGGGCCGCGGCGTCTGGTACTGGGCCTCGCCGATCGAGGCCAAGCTGTGTGCGGGGCAGGACGTGGTGCTGGTCGGCGGCGGCAATTCGGCTGGCCAGGCCGCAGTGTTCCTGTCGGGCCATGTGCGCAAGGTCTACATGATGATCCGCGGCGGCGGCCTCGGGGCCAGCATGTCACGCTATCTGATCGAACGCATCGAGGCGACGCCGAACATCGAACTGATGTTCAACACCGAGATCACAGCGCTGGAAGGCGGCGAGGACGCTACGCTCCAACGCGCGCGCTGGAAGAGCCGCCTGGCACCGGAGCAGCACACGCTCGACGTCAACAACGTGTTCCTGTTCGTCGGCGCCGATCCCGCGACCGGGTGGCTCGAGGGCTGCGGCGTCAAGGTCGACCGCGGAGGCTTTGTGCTCACCGGCCAGAACGGGCCGGGACAAGTGCTGGAAACCACGGTGCCCGGCGTGTTCGCCGTTGGCGATGTCCGCTCCGGATCGGTCAAGCGCGTCGGCGGCGCGATCGGCGAGGGCGCGCAGGTCGTCGCGGCGCTGCACGGCTTCCTCGCCGACAACGCCAATTCTACGGCTTAGGAAAGAGCAGATGTCGAAAGGCTGCACCCATATCGCCGGCATCCAGACCGTCACGCCGAGTGCGCTCGGCTGCGAGGAGTGCTTAAAGAGCGGCAGTCAATGGCTGCATTTGCGGATCTGCCGTACCTGCGGCCATGTCGGCTGCTGTGACGATTCCCCCAACAAGCATGCGACCGCGCATTTCCACGCGACCGGCCATCCAATCATCGAAGGCTATGATCCGCCGGAAGGCTGGGGCTGGTGCTATGTCGATCGCGTGCTGTTCGATCTCTCGCAGCGCAAGACGCCGCATAACGGCCCGATCCCGCGCTACTATTGATCCATAGCGCCGTGGGAAACGCGTAACCCGGGACGACTGCATCCGCGTTTACGAGCGGCCCCCGGGTTACGCTTCGCTTCACTCGGGCTACGGCACTAATACAAATAGCTGGTGATTGCTGTCGGTGTGCTGTCATTTATGACAGGCATGCAAACAGTTTCGGCAAATCCCATACTTTAGTTTATTCGCATCATAATCATCTTATCTTCATCATATAAGTCGGCTTCCGATCCGCGAAGCATGTAGCAATCTCATTTGTTGCATCGTAGTGTTCAGCGCGGTTCTCAATGGGGAGTGCTTCACATGGTCCTGGGTATGAGCTTGGCCACGTTTACGCTTGTTCACGTGGCGATCAGCCTGGTTGCAATCGTCGCTGGTCTTGTCGTGATGTTCGCCCTGCTCGGCTCGAGGCAGACGCCGGGGCTCACCGCGGTATTCCTGCTGTTCACGATCCTCACCAGCGTCACCGGCTTTATGTTTCCGTTCAAGGAGCTGCTGCCGTCGCATATCTTCGGGATCATTTCGCTGGTCCTGCTCGCGATCGCCTGCATCGCGCTCTATGTCATGAAGCTTTCGGGCGCCTGGCGTCCGATCTACATCGTGACGGCGATGATATCGCTCTATCTCAACGTCTTCGTGCTGGTGGTTCAGTCCTTCCTCAAGATACCCCCGCTGCACGCGTTGGCGCCGAGCGTGCCGCCGGCGCCCCCGTCCGGCCCGGTCTTCGCCGTCGTGCAGGGCATCGTGCTGGTGCTGTTCGTAGTGGCGATCATCGGCATCTGGCGGCGCTTCAGGCCGATGACCTCGTTCGCGTGACTGACATCGCGGTTTGATAATCGCAGGGCGATTTTGAAATCCGGAGCATGCCTCGACCGGTATGTTCCATCGGCTTCACTCGTACGAAAGGCTGCGCGATGCCCACGATCACCACCAAAGACGGCGTCATGATTTTCTACAAGGACTGGGGCAGTGGTCAGCCCATCGTGTTCAGTCACGGTTGGCCGTTGTCATCTGATGACTGGGACACCCAGATGCTGTTCTTCCTCAATCATGGCTTTCGCGTGATCGCGCATGACCGCCGCGGCCACGGCCGATCGAGCCAGGTGAGCGATGGCCACGACATGGATCACTATGCCGACGACCTCGCGGCGGTGACCGCGCATCTCGATTTGAAGAACGCCGTTCACGTCGGTCATTCCACCGGCGGTGGCGAGGTGGTCCACTATATCGCGCGGCACGGTGAGAGCCGGGTGGCGAAGGCGGCGATCATCAGCGCGGTGCCGCCGTTGATGCTGCAGACCCCGGCCAATCCGGGCGGCCTGCCCAAGGATGTCTTTGACGGGCTGCAGGCGCAACTCGCCGCCAATCGCTCGCAATTCTATCGCGAGCTCGCTGCGGGCCCGTTCTACGGCTACAACCGGCCAGGCGCCAAACCTTCGGAAGCCATCATCCAGAACTGGTGGCGCCAGGGCATGATGGGCGGCGCCAAGGCGCATTACGATGGGATCGTCGCCTTCTCGCAAACCGACTTCACCGAAGACCTGAAGAAGATCAACGTGCCCGTTCTCGTCATGCATGGCGATGACGACCAGATCGTGCCCTATGCCGACGCCGGGCCACTGTCCGCCAAGCTGTTGAAGAACGGCACGCTGAAGACCTACAAGGGCTTTCCGCACGGCATGCCCACCACGGAAGCTGCCACCATCAACGCCGACCTGCTCGCGTTCATCAAGGGCTGAACGTCGCTTGTTTCACCTCTCCCCGCTCTTCGCGGGGAGAGGTCGAAATTCAAGCGCAGCTTGAATTTCGGGTGAGGGGCTCTCTCCAAGAACTCATCTCGCTCTGAATTCGCGGGGAGAGCCCCTCATCCCGACCTTCTCCCCGCAAGGGCGGGGAGAAGGAGAGAAGATTCATTCGAACATCGCGCGGATTGCCGCGAACATCCGCCTGGCGAGAAGCTCCGGCGTCTCGCGGGCGCCCTCGGCGGCCCAGAACTCGCCGCCGACGCGCATTGCGCCGGTTGCGATCATCGCGACCAGCCGCGCCTGCATCTTGTCTGTCTTGTTGCCTGTGCGCCTCAGAAGCGCATCGGCCAGCGTGCGCTCGAGCTTTTCATACTTGAGCTGATCGCGCGCCTGCAGCGCCGGGTTGTCCTGCTTCAACCGCGCCAACGCCACCACTTCGGCGGGATCGAGCTGGCCGGCCATTGCGATGATGGCGTTCTCCGCCGCCGCGAGCATGGATTCGCCGGCAGGCCGCGCCGCGACCGCCGCGATCAGGGCCGCGCCGGCTTCCTCCTGCCAGGCGAACACGACGTCTTCCTTGGAGGCGAAATAGTGGAAGAAAGTGCGGCGGGAGATATCAGCGGCGGCGACGATGTCGTCGAGTGTGGTCGCCTCGAAGCCGCGCTCCAGGAACAGCGCCATCGCCGCCCGCGTCAGCTTCTCGCGCGTCTCCTGCCGCTTGCGCGCGCGCAGGCCCGGCGCCGCGCCAGGCGCGGTTTTCTCCTTTGATGACCTGCCCCTAGCCGGTCCGCGCAGGTTCGCCGCTCGCTTCAAAACCTTCACCACTTGCAAATTTGCACCTAGTGCACATTTAGGGAGCGCAGTTGGGAACCACACCCCGATTCGACCAGGAGATATAAGCATGAGCGGCTGGAGCACTGCAGACATTCCACCCCAGACCGGCAAAACCGCCGTGATCACCGGCGCCACCGGCGGGCTCGGCTATGAGACCGCGCTGGCGCTGGCGGGCGCCGGCGCAACCGTGGTGCTGACCGGCCGCAACGACATCAAGGGCAGGCACGCGCTCGAGCGCATCCGCGCCCAATATCCCAATGCCGACGTCAGCTACGAGACGCTCGATCTGGCGAGCCTCGCCTCGGTCGCCGACTTTGCCGGGCGCTTTGCCATCAGCCGTCCTTCGGTCGATCTCCTCATCAACAATGCCGGCGTGATGGCGCTGCCGAAGCGGCGGACGACGCAGGACGGTTTCGAGATGCAGCTCGGCATCAATTATCTTGGCCATTACGCGCTCACCGCGCGCCTGCTGCCGCAGCTTCGCCGCGGCCTTAAGCCCCGGGTCGTCAATCTCTCGAGTCTGGCGCACCGCTCCGGCGCGATCGATTTCGCTGACCTCCAGTCGGAGCGGTCCTACCGCCCGTGGCGCGCCTACTGCCAGTCGAAGCTGGCGATGCTGATATTTGCGCTCGAATTGCAGCGCCGCAGCGACGCTGCCGGCTGGGGCCTGATGAGCAATGCCGCCCATCCTGGCTATGCGCGCACCGACCTGATCCCGAATGGCCCGGGCACGAGGAGCCTATCGTCGTATTTCAGCCGCTTGCTGCAACCCTATGCCAGCCAGTCCGCCGCGGCCGGTGCGTTGCCGACATTATTTGCCGCGACCTCGCCGGCCGCCGAGCCCGGCGGCTATTATGGGCCGAACTGGTTCTACGAGTTGAAGGGCCCGCCGGTCGAGGCGAAGATCATGCCGCAGGCGAAGGATGCCGCGGTCGCGGCGATGCTGTGGGAGGCCTCGGCGACGCTAACCGGGGTCTCCTTCGACCAGTTCGCGGCGGCCGCCTGAAAAGCCCACGGAGTTGCCCTAAATTTCAACACTTTTGCGGTAGCCCCTTGCTTCGATAGGTTTTTCGCGGATCAGAGCAAGAGGCAGCATGGATCGCATCCGAATCGTCGGCGGCAACGAGCTCAACGGCACCATCTCGATATCCGGCGCGAAGAATGCCGCGCTGCCTCTGATGATCGCGGCGCTCCTCACAAAGGAGACGCTGATCCTCGACAACGTGCCGCGGCTTGCCGACGTCGCGCAGCTCCAGCGTATCCTCGGCAATCACGGCGTCGACATCATGTCCGCGGGCAAGCGGCCCGGCGACCGCGAGTACCAGGGCCAGACCCTGCACATCTCGGCCGCCGACATTATCGACACCACCGCGCCGTATGATTTGGTGTCGCGGATGCGCGCCAGCTTCTGGGTGATCGCGCCGCTGATTGCGCGCATGCATGAGGCGAGGGTGTCGCTTCCCGGCGGCTGCGCCATCGGCACCCGGCCGGTCGACCTCCTGATCATGGCGCTGGAGAAGCTCGGAGCGGAGATCTCGATCGACGGCGGCTATGTGGTCGCGAAAGCGCCCGGTGGCCTGCGCGGCGCCGACATCGCTTTCCCCAAGGTCACGGTGAGCGGCACCCATGTCGCGCTGATGGCAGCGACGCTTGCCAGGGGGACCAGCGTCATCACCAACGCCGCCTGCGAGCCTGAAATCGCCGATGTTGCCGCCTGCCTGAACAAGATGGGCGGGCGCATCACCGGTGCCGGCACGCCCCGCATCATCGTCGAGGGTGTCGCCAGCCTCCACGGCGCGCGCCACACCGTGCTGCCGGATCGCATCGAGGCCGGCACCTATGCGATGGCGGTCGCGATGACCGGCGGCGAGGTGCAGTTGTCCGGCGCACGGCCGGAATTGCTGCAATCGGCGCTCGATGTACTCTGCGAAGCCGGCGCCACCGTCAGCGTCAACAATGACGGTATCCGCATCGGCCGCAACGGCGCCGGCCTTCGCCCGGTCAAGGTCACGACCGCCCCGTTCCCCGGCTTCCCGACCGATCTGCAGGCGCAACTAATGGCGCTGATGACCTGCGCCGACGGCGCGTCCGTCATCACTGAGACGATCTTCGAGAACCGTTTCATGCATGTGCAGGAACTGGCGCGGTTCGGCGCCAGGATCTCGCTCGACGGCGAGACCGCCACGATAAGCGGCACCGACACATTGCGCGGCGCGCCGGTCATGGCGACGGACCTGCGCGCGTCCGTCTCACTGGTCATCGCCGGCCTTGCCGCCGAGGGCGAGACCATGGTCAACCGCGTCTACCATCTCGATCGCGGCTTCGAGCGGCTGGAGGAGAAGTTGTCGGCCTGCGGCGCGTCGATCGAGCGCATCAGGGACTGATATCGGGGGAACCGGTTCTGATCCAGGAGATTGCTTTCGGCATGATACCGCCCGCACCACTCAAACTGATTGCACTCGATGCCGACGATCTGGCCGTGATCTCGGCGCATGTGCAGGATGCCCACGTGCAGGCCTCCGACATCGTCTGGCGCCAGGGCGAGAAGCGGCTCGTGGTCGGCATGTCCAGGCTGGATTGGGAGCAGACGCTGTCGGGCGAAACCGCCTCGCGCCGGCTGATCGCGGCGCTGCGCTTCGACCGCGTGCTTGCCTGCAAGTCACGCAAGATCAACCTGGAGGCGCCGGACGCCACCCTGGAACTGCTCGGCATCGAGTTTCACCAGGGCGCCGCCCCCGGCGGCAGCGCGCTGCTCCTGTTCAGCCAGGGCGCCACGCTCCGGCTCGACGTCGAATGCCTGGAATGCGAATTGACCGACCTCGGCCCCGACGACCTCGGCACCGCGCCGGCAGTCCCGGAGCTGCCGTAGGGTGGGCAAAGCGAAGCGTGCCCACCACCACGAGCGGAATGCTTAATGGTGGGCACGCTGCGCTTTGCCCACCCTACGGGCCGGGCCCCTTTGTCCGCCATCGAGGGTTGACGGCCCCTATCCGCCGCGCCATTGAGCAGGGACCCTGAATCCAAATTCAAGAACGCCCCATGCCCCTCCGCCTGGACCGAAGCAGCGCCGATTTCGAGCAGCGTTTTGCCGCCTTCCTTGCCGCCAAGCGCGAGGTGTCGGCCGATGTCGAGCGCGCCACGCGGGCGATCGTCGACGATGTGGTGGCGCGGGGCGATGCCGCGCTGATCGAGGCGACCCGCAAATTCGACCGGCTAGAGCTCGATGCCTCCAACTTGCGCGTCACCGCGGCCGAGATCGATGGCGCGGTGAAGGCCTGCGATGCCGCCACGGTCGATGCGCTCAAGCTGGCCCGCGACCGCATCGAGAGCTTCCATCAGCGCCAGATGCCGAAGGACGAGCGCTTTGTCGACCCGCTCGGCGTCGAGCTCGGCTGGCGCTGGAGCGCGGTCGAGGCGGTCGGGCTTTACGTGCCCGGCGGCACCGCGGCCTACCCGTCCTCCGTGCTGATGAACGCGGTGCCGGCCAAGGTTGCCGGCGTCCCGCGCGTGGTGATGGTGGTGCCGGCGCCCGACGGCAGGCTCAACCCGCTGGTGCTGGCGGCCGCCCATCTCGGCGGCGTCTCCGAGATCTATCGCGTCGGCGGCGCGCAGGCAGTGGCGGCGCTCGCCTATGGCACGGCCACGATCGCGCCCGTTGCAAAAATCGTCGGCCCCGGCAACGCGTATGTTGCCGCTGCCAAACGGCTGGTGTTCGGCAAGGTCGGCATCGACATGATCGCTGGCCCATCCGAAGTGCTTGTCATCGCCGACGACACCGGCAATGCCGACTGGATCGCCGCCGATCTGCTGGCGCAGGCCGAGCATGATACGAGCGCGCAATCGATCCTGATCACCGATTCTGCGCGGCTCGCCGCCGATGTCGAGCGTGCGGTGGAGGCGCAGCTCGCAACCCTGCCGCGCGCGGAAATCGCGCGCGCCTCGTGGAATGATTTCGGCGCGATCATCCTGGTGAAAAAGCTCGACCATGCGGTGGCGCTCGCGAATGCGATCGCGGCGGAGCATCTTGAGGTTATGACTGCCGATGCGGAGGCGTTCGCGGCGAAAGTCCGCAACGCCGGCGCGATCTTCTTGGGCCCGCATACGCCGGAAGCGATCGGCGATTATGTCGGCGGCTCAAACCATGTGCTGCCGACCGCGCGCTCGGCACGGTTCTCGTCCGGCCTCGGCGTGCTCGACTTCATGAAGCGGACCTCGATCCTGAAATGCGGCCCCGACCAGTTGCGCGCCCTGGGGCCGGCCGCGATGACTCTCGGCAAGGCCGAGGGGCTGGACGCCCATTCCCGTTCCGTCGGATTGCGCCTCAATCTGTCATGAACAAGCCGCCCACTGAGGAGGACCCCAACAATCGCATCGTCGCGGTGACGCTCGATGAGGAATCGATCGGGCGTTCCGGGCCGGATATCGAGCATGAGCGCGCGATCGCAATCTACGATTTGATCGAGCAGAACCTGTTCGCGCCGGCCGGCGCGGAGAGCGGGCCGTACACGCTGCACATCGCCATCACCGGCAACCGGCTGATGTTCGACATCAGGCGGGAGGACGGCACGCCTGTCGTGGCGCATCTGTTGTCGCTGACGCCGTTCCGGCGGATCGTGAAGGACTATTTCATGATCTGCGACAGCTACTATCAGGCGATCCGCACCGCGACGCCGGACAAGATCGAGGCCATCGACATGGGCCGCCGCGGCATCCATGACGAGGGCTCGCGCACGCTGCAGGAGCGGCTGAAGGGCAAGGTGCGGGTCGATTTCGAAACCGCGCGGCGGCTGTTCACGCTGATCTGCGTCCTCCACTGGAAGGGGCAGGACGCATGAGGCGCGCGCGGCCGCAATCCAACAAAGCTTGAGCGATGGGGGCGCCGCCCGCGCGCAATCCGCAGGCCGTGTTGTTCGCATGCGGCCAGAACAGCGTGCGTTCGCCGATGGCGGCGAGCCTGCTGCAGCAGATGTTCCCGCAAGGGCTTTATGTGCGCTCCGCCGGCGTGAAAAAGGGCGAGCTCGATCCGTTCGCAGTCGCCGTGATGGGCGAACTCGGCCAGGATATCTCCGCCCACAAGCCGATCACCTTCGACGAGCTCGAGGATTGGGAAGGGCTGAACTTCGACCTCATCGTCACGTTGTCCCCGGAAGCCCACCACAAGGCGCTGGAGCTGACCCGCACGCTCGCCGCCGACGTCGAATACTGGCCGACCCACGACCCGACCGGCACCGAAGGCAACCGCGAGCAGAAACTGCAGGCCTATCGCGAAGTCTGCGACGGTCTCCTGACCCGCATCCGCCGCCGTTTTGCCAAGGCCGGTGCCACGAACGAGTAGGCGTATAATTGCCGACGTCGCTGCCACACACTCCCGCCTCTCCCTGCAAGGGAGAGGCGGGATTGCATCGCCAGATGCAATCCGGGTGAGGGTCCCCGGTCTATCGAGAGACGAGCGCACGCGGAGCCAACCCCTCACCCAATCGAGTCCGCGTCCACCCCCTGAGCCGCCCTCTCCCACAAGGGATGAGGGCACATCAGCTCGCACCGCAACCTTCTCCTTGTGGGAGAAGGTGGCGCGAGGCGCCGGATGGGCGATTCTCTCCGCACGCACAGGACCGGCAGTCAGATGTCATCGTTGGCCGCGCGCTCACGGTTGCCCCTTTGTCGCTTCCCTGACAAAGAGCTGTGCTTATGGGGCACGTATCCTCCTGATGGAAATGATTCGCAGCCGGGTTCCACGGTTGTGAAACAAGGCCCCTTCCGATAGGTTCCGCGCGCGCTTACCCACCCAATCCTGCTTCTTCCAAGAGCCTGCATGCTTGGCCGTCCCAAACTCGTTCTTGCTTCCGGCTCGCCGCGGCGGCTGGCATTGCTCAACCAGGCCGGCATCGAGCCGGATGCGCTGCGTCCGGCCGATGTCGACGAGACCCCGCGGCGGGGCGAGCTGCCGCGCGCCTGCGCCAACCGCCTGGCGCGGGCCAAGGCGGAAGCGGCGCTGAAATCGGTGCAGCTCGACGACGACATCCGCGGCTCCTTCATTCTGGCTGCCGACACCGTGGTCGCGGTCGGCCGCCGCATCCTCCCCAAGGCCGAGTTGGTGGATGAGGCCGCGCAGTGCCTGAGACTGCTGTCGGGCCGTAACCACCGCGTCTACACCGCGATTTGCGTCGTGACCCCGAGGGAAGCGTTCCGCCAGCGCCTGGTCGAAACCCGCGTGCGTTTCAAGCGTTTGAGTGAGGATGACATCCAGGCCTATATCGGTTCGGGCGAATGGCGCAGCAAAGCTGGCGGCTACGCCGTGCAGGGCATCGCCGGCTCCTTCGTGGTCAAGATGGTCGGTTCCTACAGCAATGTCGTGGGCCTGCCGCTCTATGAAACGGTCACGCTGCTCGGCGGCGAAGGTTTTCCGATCCGATACGGCTGGCTGAACACCGCTACGGTTGGTTGAATGCCGGAACAGCGAAAACAGGCGGGCGCCGCGGGGGCGCCTGCGAAGGCCGAGAAGCCGTCCAGACCGTGCCCGATCTGCGGCAAGCCCGCCGAGCATGCGTTCCGCCCGTTCTGTTCCGCCCGCTGCCGTGACGTCGACCTCAACCGCTGGCTCTCCGGCACCTACATTGTCCCCGGCCGTGACGACCAGGCCGAGGAGGAATAGGTTAGGTTTACCAATAAGTTGTGGAAAAGGCCGGTTCGATCAGGATCCCTCCGCCAGGCCGGGCTCGCCGCGCCGTAGCCAAAGGCGAAGGCGGGTGGACAGCGGCCCTCCACCCCACTATAACCCGCCCGCTCGCTCGGCCTTTTCCGGCCGTCTCGCGACCTGCCCAGGTAGCTCAGTTGGTAGAGCATGCGACTGAAAATCGCAGTGTCGGTGGTTCGATTCCGCCCCTGGGCACCAACGCTCCCACCGACATTTTATTGGGTGGGGCTGCGTCAGGGCGGCTCGGCGCCCGCGAACTTCGAAATGGATCGGATCGCCAGGCCCGATCCGCGGCGCGACGACGATGCTGTCGATGAGTTCGCGCAGCTTGAGGCACGCAGCTTTGGCATCGGCAGCCGAAAGCGCTTTCGCGAGTTGCTCCACCGCATCGAGATAGACGGCGATAGTCGCCGGATGCAGGGTGATGACGTTCGCTTCGGCCGCCCGAGCGAGGTGCGCCTCCTGGCGATCAATCTCGACGTCGAGTTCGGCGACCCTGGCGCCGACCATGCGTCCGGTCAATTCTCCCTTCGCAACGGCGTCGACCAGTCTGGCCGCCTCACGGCGCGCATCCCGTAGCTTGCGCTCGGCCGCGGAGCTCTCGCGCGACCGCTCGTTAGAGAGCCGCGCCCATTCCTCGGCAAAGCCCCGGCGGGCGGCCTCGGCAAATGCGGGCGTCGCATTCTTCGCGCCATTGGTGCCGTTGAGGGTCATCGGCGGTCGATCAGGCGGCCAAGGCTTCGGACCGGGTTCGAAATACCACCGCGGTTGCCTGCGCGATAATGCCAGTGCTAACGAGAAGAGGGCGCTGATCAGGTCGTTGCGGCCGGACCTATGGCAGCCGCCTTCGGATGAACAGTCCCCGTCGGCAGCACCGGCTTTCATTTCCAGGCAGCGCGGGGCCGCGGCGCTTTAAATTGCCTGTCACGCTGGCGACCCTTGAGCTGACCGCAAATCGCATTTCGCCGCTCATTCACCGCCTTGATTGCATCGGGTGACCGCAGGCGATGGTTGGCGGTGGAATCTTATGTTTCCTCCTCCGCCTGTTCGATCGCTGCAGGCATTTTAGCCACTGACATCAACGTGCGGGCGACCTGATTGAGCAATTGATCGGCGTTCTCTTCCTCCGCCAAGGACTTCGAGAGTAGCGCGACTATGGCGCTGTGCCGCAGTTGCTGAGCGAGGTTCTTTGCGGTGGTATAGGCCGACATCTCGTAATGTTCCACGCGCTGAGCCGCACCGATGAGTGCCAAGTCCGCGAGCGCGTCCTCCTTTTTCTCACCCTCGTCCATGACTTCCTGGCCTTCCTCGACCAGGCCCATCATGCCTTTGCAGGCCTTCGCTCGTGCGGTCTCCCCGAGCAGCGAGAAGCACTCGTTGAGCCGCTCAATCTGTTCTTCCGTCTCCATCAAGTGCTGCTCGAAAAGTTCTCGCAGGCGATCGAATCGGGCCGCCCTCGCCATTTTGGGAAGAGCCTTGGTGAGCTGCTTCTCCGCGTGCAGAATGTCTCGCAGTTCATGGACAAGCAGCTCGCTCACGCCCTCAGGGGCCGTCGGTGGGGAACTCTCGGTCTTGATCACGGTGGCCGTTTCGCCGTTGCCTTCGGGGAGCAGGGCCGGAGAGGCCATGAATTCCCAATCGCCGCCTTCATTCCAAGGCCCGCGAGTATCGATCTCGCCTTCATCTCCAGCACCGGTCGAATCGTTGAAGAACTGATTCACGAGGCCCGGGGTCGGCGGGATCTTGCCAATCGAGAACGCGGGCTTCTTCATGCTCTCGAGCGCGGCAGCAAAGGCCTTCATGTGCGTGATTTCGCGAGTCATCAGGAACTGCAGTGCGTCCTTGCTGCCCGCATCGTCGCAAAAGTTGATCAATCGTTCATAGACGATCTTCGCGCGCGCCTCGGCCGCAATGTTGCTGCGGAGATCAACGTCCAATTCGCCGGTGATCTTCAGATAATCCGCGGTCCAGGGATTTCCCTGCGAATTGAACAGATTGACGCCTCCACCGCCTGCGATTGCGATCAATGGATCGGCCTCAGCCTTCTCACGATCGAACTTCGTCGGTTTAAGATGCATACGGGCGAGACAGCCGACGATCTCGAGATGACTTAATTCCTCCGTGCCGATGTCCATCAGCAGGTCCTTGCGATCCGGGTCTTCGCAGTTGAGCCCCTGGATCGAGTATTGCATCGCCGCCGCCAGCTCTCCATTCGCTCCTCCAAATTGCTCGAGAAGCATATTGCCGAACCGAGCATCGGGCTCGTCAACGCGCACGGTATACATGAGCTTCTTGACGTGATGATACATGATGGGCCTCGCGGGATGCTGAAATACCTGCCCACAACTCTCCAGATTGAAGGACGTTCCTGAGTTCTCAATGCCAGCAATCCGAAGGCTGCGCGAAAGGACGCTCACATAGTCAAGGCCCAATGAGAGGGCTACCAGATCGAAGGGCGCTGTATCATCAGCCAGAAAATGCCCATCACGGCGCCGAATGCCGGAAAGCCAAAGCTAAACCAGGCCCAGAACAGCCTGTGATATCGCGAGGGCAGCGGCTTTCGTTCAGCTGCCGAGGCAGTCGCCAGGTTGCGCAGCTGCATCTGAATCCAGACAACTGGAAGCCAGAAGGCGCCCGTCACGAGATACAGGACTATCGATAGCACAATCCAGCTCTCGGTCAGCGAATATCCAGCCTCGTGCGCGAGCGCGATTCCGGTCAAGGGTTGTGCCACCACGGCCGTTGCCGTGAACAGGAAATCAGCGAGGACGACAATGCGGGCGATCGCCGCGACAATCACAGGGTCTCCGGTCAAGTGCGCGCGAAGCATGAAAAAAGCGATGCCGGCTCCAGTACCCAACAAAACCGCGGCTCCGATGAGGTGAACATATTTCAAAAGGAAATAGATCATTATTTTTCATCCACGATCGCAAGCGCGACCAGATGCAGCACGAAGATCGGAATGATCTTCAAGAGGGGACCAAGAGGCTCGATCCATAGCTCGGGCTGGAGAGTGGTGCCGGACACCGCGTAGAACGCCGAAAGCGCCATTGCGCCGTAGAGTCCCTGCCGCGTGAGGGGGCGCCAAACGATGCAGAGGCCGACAGCAATATCTGCAAGCGCGCCGGCAACAACCGACGGTACGGACAGTAGACCTGCCCCGGTGCCGCGCATCAGCTCCACCCCGCTGGGGTAACCTACCGTCAGTGAGATCACGCCGGTACAGATCCAGAAGAAAGACAAGACAATGAAAATGATCGCCTTGAGCAGATAAAGTCGGGCAAACCATTTTTCCTGGATGGTTGCGGGTTCGGCCGCCAGCGCCTCCGCCAGTGATCGAGGCGGGATGCCGGTGATCGAGATCCACCCCTGCGGGTCTCCCACGGCCCCTCGCGCAATTTCGCGCGCGGCATTGGTTCGTACCGGCGGCCGCCAACCCAGCGCTCCCGCAACATCGCCGAGCCAGTAGGTGAGCTTCGACAACGGATGCGGAATTACGAACGAGCGGGCCGACGGCCAATCGTACCAGTTACGGTATCGCGCAATGATCTCTCCCATCTGCAGTCTTTCGGGGCCGGCGAGCTCGAGCGCCAAGCGGGCCGGAGCATCTTCTTTGAGAAAGAATAAGACGGTATCAACGACGTCGTCCAGCTGCACCACCTGAAGGGGTCGTGTATCGGGCATCAGCGGGACCCAAGGCAGGCTGGCAAGTGAGCGGATCAAGGCGCTTGCGCCGAATGCTGGACGACCAAGGACCACCGATGGCCTGAGAATAACCCAATCGAGCTCCGTTGCCATCAAACGGCGATCGCCCTCGTACTTCGTTGAAGAAAAGGGCGATGGCTGCGCGCGATCGACGCCGATCGCAGAAAAATGGATAACGCGACGGACGCCACTTTTCTCACAGGCATCGAACAGGGCGCCAACTCCGGCTGCATGAACGCCCTCGGTATCCTCGCGCCTACCATCCTGCAGGACGCCTGCGCAATTCACGACTGCATCTATGTTCCTGAGAACTGACAGCCAGTCTTCCGGTTTTCGGGTGGATGCAATATCCAGCGTCACCCATTCAGCTATCGGCAATTGATGAGTTGCATGGCGAGCGAGCCCAATCACCTGATGCCCCTCGTGTGCGAGACGAGTCGCGACCGCAGATCCAATCACACCCGTCGCACCTGAGACCACAATCCTCATTGGTTCTTTCAGCAGGTTTGCCGCCTGCTGCTCCAGGCACTTCACCAAGGCCAAGCCACACGTCAGCTCTCCGCCACGTTCTGCTCTCCAGGCCGCGCGCAAGCTGCCCTATCCAGACTGGCCCGCGAAGCGCCGGAAGGTTCAGGAGCGGAGATTCCTGATGTCGACTTCATCCCGGAAGATTGTTTGGTGGCTCCTTTAGCTTGTCCAATTGTTCGGCTTCCGTCCGCAATTCCAGTTCCGCACGGCGCCAAAACTCCTCATCCCTGCCTTCGGGTCTCCCCGCAGCTTCCCATAGTCGATGCGCACGAACTCGGATTTCGTGGTCATTCGGATCCGCCATGGCTTGTCGCGCTCCGCTCAGGGGGCCATTCCGCCCCACTTCTCGATCGGGCATTCCACCGCGGATCGCCATCGAGGTAGCACCTTGTCATCGGATGAAAATACGGACGACCGCCGAGTGTTCCCGAAGCTTCAGTCAGGCCGCTGATCTCGCTCGGCCCGATGACGCGATCAAGAGGATAAGACGCCTTTCCCGTTAAAGATCGGCCCCCGGGCTCAGAGCTTCGGTGCAGATCCTTCTAGGAACAACCGCTATCTAGGTAGGTTTGTGACTAACATTCTCCAAAGAAAGGAAACGTCTATGGCTACGACAGCACGAGATATCTTCATTGTAGGCCTGCGCAATGCGCACGCGATGGAGATCCAGGCAAGGGAGCTGCTGGAGCGGCAGTCGGAGCGGCTCGACGAATATCCGGAAGTCAAATCCAGGATAACCAGCCACCTCGATGAGACCAATGAGCAGCTCCGTCGGTTGGAGCAGTGCCTGGAGACCTGCGGCGAAAGCACGTCGACCCTGAAGGATACGGCCCAGTCTTTCATGGCCAATATGATGGCGATGGGCCATTCGATGGCAGGTGATGAAATCCTGAAGAACACCTTTGCCAATGACGCATTCGAGCACTACGAGATCGCGGCATATAAATCACTTCTGGCACTTTGCGGGGCCGCGGGAGCTGATTCGGCCCGTCCACTACTGGAAGCCTCCCTCAAGGAGGAGGAGCGGATGGCGGACTGGGTCGAGGGGAATGTCGAGAAGGTCACGATGCAGTATGTCAACATTCAGGAGCGCCAGGCGGCTTGAGCCGCGGCCATGACTCTCAGCCGACCGGGCTGACGAAGATTGGCGACCCGAGGTTCGCCATCGCTGCGCAATACTCCTCGTCCAGGCAAGGAGCGGCCAAATGGACGCACGACACAACACAGTCCGGCAGGAGTCATCCGTGGAAGCCGGAAGCGGGCCTAAATATCACACTTACGCTAGTGCGGCGGTGATCGGTGCCCTGATCCTTGCAGCAACGGCGCTCGTGAACCGGCAACTAGCGGCGAATGCGGAGCAAGAAAATCCACCGGGGGGCGGGTTTCTCGAGATAGATGGCGTGCGGCTACACTATCTGGAGCGCGGCGCGGGCGACGTACTTGTGCTGCTCCACGGCAACGGCAGCATGATCGCCGATTTCGAAACAAGTGGCCTTTTGCAATTGGCGTCACAAACCTACCGCGTCATCGCGTTCGACCGCCCGGGATTCGGGCATACTAAGCGGCCACGCGGCGTTGTGTGGACCCCCGAAGCACAAGCCGAGCTCATTCAGAAGGCACTCGGAAGGGCGGGCATCTCTAATCCAGTGGTACTCGGACATTCATGGGGAGCTTCAGTGGCGGTAGCCCTTGCGCTGAAATTTCCCGATGCAGTCCGGGCGCTAGTGCTGGCTTCAGGATACTATTATCCGACCCCGCGGCTTGACGTCATGATTAAGTCTCCGCCAGCCCTGCCCGTCATCGGAAGCGTCCTGAGCCATACCCTCTCGCCCGTTCTCAGTCGGTTGATGTGGCCGCTCCTAACGAGGAAGATATTCGCACCCGCACCGGTGCCGCCGAAGTTCAGGTACTTTCCCAAAGAGATGGCAATGCGGCCTTCTCAGATCCGAGCGAGTGCGGGAGAGGCGGCTTTGATGATTCCCGACGCCATCGTGTTCCGCAGGCAATATTCTGAACTCAAGATGCCCGTCGTGATCATTGCAGGCGAGGGCGATCGAGTTGCCAATATCGACGAACAATCGGCCCGGCTTCATCATGAGATAGCCCACAGTACCTTTCACCGCGTGAAGGGTGCGGGCCACATGGTGCATCAGAGCGCCCCTGATCAGGTCATGATCGCCATTGGCGAAGCAACGACGCTTAGCTCGAAGCGCAGCGACAAGGCGACCTCTCTTCAACAGGCGGGGTAGCGAGCCATTTGCGAGGAAATCGAGCCAAGCTGATCAACGGCTCGCGTTCCAAACGCCCCTGACATTGTAACTCACGAGGCCGTGGTCGATCGCACGTGTGATGTTTCAGCCATCTTAACATACTTGAATGTAGCTCTGAAGTTCCCGCGATTAACTTTCGATCATGGAAGCCAAGCGCAAACGCAATCGAGCCAAGCAGACCATTTCGCTCCAGGAGCGGCTGATCAGCTCGGCGCTCGCAGTCGCGCGAAATGTCTGTCGCCCGGCGCGGAGCGGGAAAAGCTGCTCCGGCAGGCGCGGCAAGCCGAGCGCGCTGGCGAGCTGAATGCGGTCCTTAGTTTGGGTCCATCGAAATAAGAGACGTGCAGGTGGATTTTCGCGAGCGCATGGGCGGAGCATGGGCGAGTTTGCTGAGCGTGTTCAAGCGAACATGGACATTGTCCTAGATGAGGTCTGCGCTGAGTGGCCGAATGGCGGCGACCACGAGAGCCGAAAATATATCGCAGAGCAACTCATCCAGGCCGCGCGCGGGGGCCAAACGACTCTCGGAGCGCTGACATACGTGGGCCGTCGAGCCCTCGTTCATTTCAACAACAAGCCGAAATCAGCCTGACCCGCTCGCACGTGGGGATGGTGCGATAGCTCCGCCCCGGCAATGGCCGCGCGAGGGCGCCAACTCTTCTCTTTTGATTCCGAGGGAAATTGAATGTCCTCTCACTGCGAGGTCGTCGGCCAAGAATGCGCCATGCCAGCCAATCCCAAGCCTATTGCCGAGATAGCGCACCGAGGAACTCTAACTGGGCGGAAGCATTGACGGACAGATAGCCTGCTGGAGTAGCAGCATGAGCAAATCATCACAAACCGTCGTTGATGTCGTCGCGGACAGCCTTGTCCGCCATGGCATCGATTTCATTCTGGGCCAGAGCGTTCCATCCGCACTCGTGCTCGCCTGTGAGGATCGCGGCATTCGCCAGATCACCTATCGCGAAGAGAATGCGGGCGGCGCAATTGCCGATGGCTTTGCTCGCGCATCGAACCGCGTGCCGGTAATGATCTGCCAGAACGGCCCCGCTGCTGCGCTCGCGGTGGCGCCGTTCGCCGAGGCGATGAAAGCGGGCATTCCGATCGTGGCGCTCATGCAGGAGGTCTCCCGCGAACACATCGGTCGGAACGCGTTTCAGGAATACGACCACAAAGCGTTGTTCCAACCCGTCACCAAGTGGTTTCGTCTCCTGGAAAGTGTCGATGGAATCGAGGATCATCTTGATCAGGCCTTCATTGCCGCCGCGAGCGGCAAGCCTGGTCCGGCGGTCCTGATGATTCCTGCGGACCTGCACAGGGCGCCAGCGAACAAGTCCGCGCACCGCACGGCGAGACTTGCTTCCTGGCCGATCGATCGGCCGCGCCCGGCGGACGCTGCGATCCGCGATGCCGCGGATCTGATCGCCAACGCATCGGTCCCTGTCGTGATTGCCGGTGGTGGCATTCATGCTTCCGATGCGGGCGCCGCGCTGCTTCGTTTTGCCGATGCTGCAGGCATTCCGGTGACCACCACCAACATGGGCAAGGGCGCAATCACCGAGACTCATCCGCTTGCGGCCGGACCGATTGCTTCCCTGACCGGTCCGGGATCGCTCGGCCGACGCACCCGGTCGCTTGTGACCAATGCTGATCTGGTCCTGCTGATAGGCACCCGCACCAATGAAGATGGCACAGACGGTTGGCGCCTGATCCCCAGGGATGCCCAAGTCCTGCATATCGATATTTCGCCAGAGGAGATCGGCCGCAACTATCAATCCGTGCGACTGTTAGGCGACGCGCGGGAGACACTGAATGCATTGACCGATGCACTTGCAGGCAGGGCGCTGAATCCTTCCCGCAGCCAGGACGAGCTCGAGCGGTTCATCGCCGGAGCATGGGAGGCTTTCGAACGCGATCGTGCGCCCTGGCTGACCGACGCCTCACCGATCCGCCCGGAGCGGACTCTTGCTGCCATTCAGCGTCGCCTTGGTCCAGACACCATCGTCGTGTCCGACGCAAGCTACGCTTCGAACTGGATCGTGGGCCAGCTTCGCACATCGCATCCGAGAACGCGCATCATCTCTCCGCGTGGTCTGGCAGGATTGGGCTGGGGACTGCCCCTTGCACTTGGCGCAAAGCTCGCGCGACCTGCGAGCGAAGTCATCGCCGTCGTCGGCGATGGCGGTTTCGGTCATGCCTGGGCAGAAATGGAGACCGCCGTGCGCAGCGACCTGCCAGTTACCGTCGTCGTACTCAACAATGGCGTCCTCGGCTATCAAAAGGATGCCGAGAAGGTGAAGTTCGGTCGCTATACTTCATCCGCCCATTTGCGGCAGGTGGATCACGCTCTCATCGCACGCGCGGTCGGCGCCCAAGGCCGTCGTGTCATGGACCCGCGCGATCTCGACGCCGCACTGGCCGAAGCGGCCAAGGCGCCGATGCTCAACCTGCTGGACATCATCACCGATCCCGGCGCGCATCCGCCAGTATCGCTGTATGAAGGCACGCTTGACCGTATGGAAGGTGATCGGATCGTTCAGGATCCCGTGCCGTAGTTGTGACATCGCGCTGTCACCCTCCGCGTCCTACCTCCGGCGTTATGGCCTAAGGATTCCAGCCGCCACTGCCGTATGGGCGCGGGATGATTTCGAGCAGATGCCCGTTCAGCGAGCAGATCATCCAGGCCAACATGCGCCGCATTTGTGCGGGGCGCACCGTGCTCATCATTGCGCACCGCCTGTCCACCGTGCGGATGGCGGATCGCATCATCACCATCGAGAAGGGCCGGATTGTCGAGGATGGCTCGCACGACGAACTGATCCGCACCGGCGGGCGTTACGCCATGCTGCATCGGATGCAATCCGGCGGAAATCCCGAACCGCCGCCGTCCACCCGGCCAGTGGTGGTGCCCGCATGAATACCGCGGCGAAGGTCATCCCGATGCGGCCGCGCGACTCGCTCCGTCGAACTCTTTGCGATCAGGACTCTTCGTGAGATACAGGCGACGAAGGAAAAATGGAGTGGAATACGCCCACCCCGCTCGCCTGCTCGATTGACGAGAGCATGATCCAGAAAAGTGTAAACCGGTCTTCCGAAAAGATCGTGCTCAAACAATAAGCTGGAGCGCGATGATGATTCATCCTCATTTCATCGCGCTTTGGGCATGCGAGGCGACTGGTTTAGGGCGCACCAAGCTCAGGCGAAGCGACTAAATTTTTGCAGGCGCTCTCCGTCAGGCCCTCATTTGGTCACTTGCACACGTCGCGTCTTAGGCATAAGGCGTTCGAGCGAGGTTGCGACGGCGTCAAAACTGCTTCCCAGAGCGAGATACGGTTGAGCGTCGGCTTGCGTTAGGACCAGTTTGCCTACCGGCCGTTCGAAGTGCCGGTGGCGCTGACGTGCCTGCTTGCGTCAGGAGCCACGCACGAAATGCCGAGAGCAGGGGATTGTCGGCTTTCTCTTCCGGGCAGGCGAAATAGTACGAGCCGGCGCTTCTCAACGTGAGGCTCGACAGCACCTTCAGCTTGCCGGAGGCCAACTGGTCGGAAATCAGGAATTCAGGAAGCAGCGCCACGCCAAGACCGGAGTTCGCTGCGCTGATCAAAGTGGATTGAATATCGAAGCGTGGCCCGCGGATCACATTCGTGCCGCCAAGTTCCGCAGCATCGAACCAGCGACGCCATGCATCGGGTCGCGACACCAGATGCAGAAGCCGCAGTTCGGCAATCTCACTCGCTCGCAGTTCGGCGCGCTTGCCGATAAGCTTCGGCGATCCAACCGGCAGAAGAACTTCGTCGAACAGATAGTCCGCTTGCGTGCCGGGCCAGTCGGGCTCACCGAAGTATAGCGCACCATCGAGAGCGGTCTCGCTGAAGAAGAAGCGCGTGTTGCGCGCACTCACGTTGACGGCAATGCCGGGATTCCGAGCATAGAAGTCCGGCAGGCGCGGAATGAGCCATTCGGTGCCGACGGTGGGCAGCGCCGCGATGTCCAGAACCGTGCCGTCGGCCTCGTAGCCCATGATCTCGAGTGTATCGCGCTCGATCCGCTCGATCGTCTGCGCTACACGGGTGCTGTAAGCTGTTCCGGCACGCGTCAGGGTGATCCGCTTCTTGATCCGGTGGAAGAGTCTGACGCCGAGTTGCGCCTCCAGTTGCGCGATCTGGCGCGAGACCGCACTTTCGCTCAGCGCGAGTTCGCTGGCGGCACGCGTGACGCTGAGGTGCTTGGCAGCCGCGCTGAAGGCCATCAGCGCGCCGAGGCTAGGTATTCTGCGACGCATAGTTCATTCCAAAAACGCAAGATATCCGCAGATTAAATTGTTTGCATGCCTAAACGTAAGGCAACAAACTGGTCCGGATGATTAAAGTCTATTGAGCGGCGGCCTTCATCAGGCCGCGCCCCTCAATGGCGTTGGGAATCTCAGACTGCAGCGCCAGCCACCCTGCAGGCGCTTCAACGATCAACTCCAAGGCGCATATCCGTGGCGGTCAACAAATTGCATCACGAGTTCCACGCGCTCGACATGGAAAGAGGCTGGTCGGCGATCTGATCATTGGCAATGACGTGAACGGGCAAGGCGGCACGCCGTTTGCTGGATACGCTCGAAAATTTCTGCAAGAGGTCTTGATACAATGAGTAATGCGAAGCCCGTCATCATCGCTGGGGCAGGGCCGGTAGGCATGGTGGCAGCGGCAGATATGGTGCGACAGAACATCCCGGTTCTGGTGCTGGAGAAGAACGACCAACTGAGCAGCGAGTCGCGCGCATCGACGTTCCATCCGCCCACGCTGGACATGCTCGATGATCTCGGTTTCGCCAGCACCCTGATTGCGCAGGGCCTGAAGGCGCCGACTGTTCAATACAGTTCGTCCGAAGACGGCCTGCTCGGGACGTTCGACTTCGCGGCGATTTCCGATCTGGTGCGGCACCCGTTCCGCCTGCAGGCCGAGCAGTTCAAGCTGACGCGCATCATTTTGGATGCTTTGTCCGGCAACCCACTGTTCTCGATCGCGTTCGGCAGCGAGGTCAAATCCGTCGAGCAGACGAGCGATGCCGTCAAGGTCGTGGTCGGGGCCCAGGGACGCGACACCATACGTGAATGTGCCTGGCTGATCGGCGCCGATGGCGCGAACAGCATCGTACGCCGCAGCCAGGACATCGAATTCGAGGGCTTCACCTGGCCCGAGCGCTTTCTGGTGATGACAACTCCGGTCGATTTCACGGTGCTTCGCCCGGGTGTGTCGTCGGTCAGCTACGTCGCCGACCCCGAGCGCTGGTACTTCCTTCTCCGTATCCTCGGAGCGTGGCGCGTGATGATGCCGGTGGCTGCGGAAATCTCCGATGCCGAGGCGCTCTCCGAAGACTATGTGACGGCGTCGATCCGGCGGATCGTTCCCGCCGAGATGGACGCCCCCATCCTCCACACGACGTTGTACCGTGTGCATCAGCGCGTCGCCGCGAACTTCCGGAAAGGTCGCACCTTCCTGGTTGGCGACGCCGCCCATATCAACAATCCGCTCGGCGGCATGGGCATGAATGGCGGCATTCACGACGCATTGAACCTGACGGCGAAGTTGGGTTCGGTCATCAACGGTACGGCCAATGAGCGCGTTCTCGCCGACTACGATCTGCAGCGTCGTACGGTCACGATGCAGGCCATTCAGGGCGATACCATTCGCAACAAGAAGAATCTCGAGGCGAAAGATGAAGCTGACCGCGCGCGTTTCCGCGACGACATTCGCGCCGCGGCCGCCGATCCGGAAAAGGGACGAGCGCTCCTGCGCCGAATTGCAATGCTGGATTCGCTCGAGCGGGCAGCTTCGCTGCATGTCGCCGCGGCCGACCAGGGGTGATCACCAATTCTCTCTTGGACGATGTCGACGGTAACCGGCTTATCGGCCGGCCAGTAAGAACCACGTCAGTGGAGGCGCCAGTGAACTTGGAGGAATCAATGCCACGGTTCCCAGGATGTCATGCAGGATGTTCAGAATGCGAAGCAATAATCTACTGATGAAGTGGGCGACGTTTATGTTGGCGGCACTGCTATCGCCAGCATCCTTCGGGGTGCCCGGCGCGGCAGCGGCTGGATTCCCTGAAAAGATGATTACGATTGTCGTCCCGTATCCTGCCGGAAGCACCGCCGACGCGATTCCACGATTGGTGGGCCCGTTGATGTCCAAGTCGCTCGGTGTTCCGGTGATCATCGAAAATCGCGGCGGCGCAAACGGCTCGATCGGGGCGGTTCGCGTCGCTTCGTCACCAGCGGATGGCCACACCATTCTGCTTGCGACGACTGGCATGCTTACAATCAACCAATGGATCTATGAAAAGCCGACGTACAATCCTGAAAAGGATTTCACGCCGATCACCAATGGCGCTTCGACGCCGAACATCATCGTCGTCAATCCGTCGGTCAAGGCAAGCTCGCTGAAGGAGTTGGTGGCGCTGGCCAAAGCTGAGCCGGGCAAGCTGACATTTGCTTCGGCCGGCAATGGGAGCACGAGCCACCTGTGTGGGGAGACGTTGAAGGTGCTCGAAGGCATTGATGCCGTTCACATACCGTACCAGGGAGCAGCTCCGGCACTCCAGGATGTTGTCGGTGGTCAGGTTTCTATGATGTGCGACAACCTGTCGAATGTCGTCCAGCAGGTGCAGAGCGGAGCGCTGAGGCCGATTGTCGTGACCGCGCTTGAACGAAGCAAGCAGCTAACCGATGTGCCGACGTCCCCGGAAGCAGGATCACCTGATCTCCTCGCAGGCAACTGGTACGGCTTTGTTGCTCCATCGGCGACCCCAAAGGACGTGATCGAGAAGCTCAACAAGTGCATCGTGGAGGCCTTGCGAGATTCGACCGTCTCAGCTCGTCTGGAAAGCCTTGGTTTGACCGTGATCGCCGATGAGCCCGCCAAGTTCGGAGAAACCATCGCAAGGGATTCTGCGCGGATGGAAAATATTGTGAAGCGTGCAAAAGCAAAGGTTTTCAACTGACGCTGTCGATCAGAGGGCACCGATGATCGCGCTGAGAAGCACTTGCAGCACGAAGACGTAGGCCGCCGCTACAGCACCAACGCCTGCAACCCGCCTCTCGCCCACAGAAACGTGTATGTGCGCAAACCGCTTTGGGTGCCTCTGCCCAAAGCTATGGGTGCTTGAAGCGAATGGGGACGACCCTTGTGCGGGTGGTGAGAGCTGTCATCAAAGGCGGCCTCTGGTCGCACGCTCGAATGGCGACGAGATGGTGCCCCTGGCCGGAATCGAACCAGCACTCCTTGCGGAACTCGATTTTGAGTCGAGCGCGTCTACCAGTTCCGCCACAGGGGCATTCGCCCCATCAGCCCGGAGGGCTGGCGTCGCGAAGCGGGCGGAATATAGCGGGCGGGGTGGTGGGGTCAACCCGCGCGGTTTTGATCCGGACGCGGCTCGACAGCGGTGGGCCTAGGGGATACCACGTTGGTATTGCAGGAGCTTTAGCCGTGACGCTCGCGACCGCCAATCCGCTGTCCACACATAGATCGGCCAATCCGGCGCTGACGGCGTCGGCGGCCGTGGCTGTTATCGCTGCGGCGACGCTGGCGGGGGCCTGGTTCTTCCAGCTCGTGCTGGAGATCCTGCCCTGTCCGCTCTGCCTCGAACAGCGCTATGCCTATTATCTCGCGGTCCCGCTCGGGGCGCTAGTGGCGTTCGTCGCCGCGAAGGGGGCGCCGCGGCCGTTGCTGCTTGCAGGGCTGGCGGTCCTCGCGCTCGCGGCGCTCGTCAATGCCGGGCTCGGCGCCTACCACGCCGGCGTCGAATGGGGCTTTTGGCAGGGGCCGACCGATTGCACCGGGCCGGTCGGCAATCTCGGCAGCGCCGGCACCCTGCTGCAGCGGCTGGATACGGTGAAGGTCATCCGCTGCGACGAGGTGCAGTGGCGCTTCCTCGGCCTCTCGCTCGCCGGCTACAACGTGCTGATCTCGCTGCTGATGGCTGCCATCGCCGCCTGGGGCTTTGCGCGGACGGCGAAGGCCTGAGAAATCGCCGGCCCTTCGGCGTGAGAAGGCGACCCTTATGACCTACCCACGTGGTCCCCATAGAATGACGGCTGCGCCGATCAGACATATGGAAGCGCCCGTAATATCCCAGCGATCGGGACGTGCGTTCTCGACTGCCCAGAGCCACACAAGCGAGGCGACAATATAGATGCCGCCATAGGTCGCGTAGGCGCGTCCCGCCGCCTCGCTCTCGACCAGCGTCAACAGGTACGCGAACATGGTCAGCGAGAGCAGCCCCGGAAGCAGCCACCAGATCGGCTTGCCAAGACGCAACCAGCCCCAGAACGCGAAGCAGCCGGCGATTTCAGCGATCGCGGCGCCAACATAGACGACGGCAGTTCTCATAAAGGATCATCTCTCACGGCTCCCGCTGCTGTTCAAGGCGGCGGGTCAAATCGTCGCCGTCAAACCCGCGGCGCTCGAATAAGGGGCTTCTCGTGCAGCGGCCATAATACGGCGATCGTCAATACCACCGTCGCCGTCACCACAGCGCCAGGGTGACCGCCAACCCCTCTTCGTCATTCCGGGATGCGCCGACGGCGCAGGCCCGGAATCCATTGGGCCGCTTGCGCGAGTGGAGAAATGGATTCCGGGCTCATCGCTGCACGATGTCCCGGAATGACAGAGGAGAAAAATTTCGCCAGTGTTTCCAAGGTGATTTGGGTCGTCCAGTCCTCGCGCAAAAAACATTCCGCTTTCGCCGTCGGGCAAATCAGTGATTTAACTCCGCGCGTCTCACCCAAGAGAGGGGCGGATCGCGATCGTCACGAACGTTGCGGTGAGATGCGGTGGACGCGGGTGCTGCGAACGACGAACGCGGCTATGCGCGGACGGCGAAGTCGTGTGGTTCTGGCGCCCCGACGCTGGCGCTAAGTTTCGCAGGATGATCTCTTGCGAAGTGACGGTGGCAAGAAAGCCCGGTCACCGGGAAGAGCACGAAGTAAGCCGTAAACCACTGCGCAGGGAAAGCCGGAATGCTTCGGTTGAACCTGTGGTCCTACCCCCGTGCTTTTTGTTGCACGGGACCCATGGGTGCAACCGGCACCCGGCTTTCCCTGCGCCCTCTGATATCGAGGAGGGCGGAAAGTAGATGCAAAGCTCGGGCGCGAAGCGCCGCGAGAACGCGAACTCACATCCCTCACCATACTCCACCGTCATGCCCGCGAAGGCGGGCATCCAGTAACCGGCGGCTTCTCGGCTCAAGCACTGCTGCCTCTGGAATACTGGATCGTCCGCCGGAGCCTGTCATCGGGCGGCCGTTCGGCCGACCCGGCGGCGGACGATGACAGGAGAAAGCTGTTTGATAGTTGAATCAGAACCCACTCCGCGTCGTCCTGGCGAAGGCCAGGACCCATAACCACAGGCGTTTGTGATCTGCTCCGCTATCACCACTTGTTTCGCGCCACAACGCCTCCCTGTGGTTATGGGTCCCCGCTTTCGCGGGGACGACACCGGGGGTAACGAGGTCACACGCGGAACGGCCTCACTAATCGTCCACATCCTCCTGCGGGCGGCCGAACAGGTGCACGATGCCGGGCGTCGCCAGCGTCACGAACACGAAGCGCGAGAGGTGGTGCGCGCCGACGAAGATCGGGTCGATGTGCAGCGTCAGCGCCAGCGCCAGCATGGCGTCCATCGCACCGGGGGCAAAGGCGACGACGACGTCGGAGAGATGGACCTGCGTGGTCAGCGTGATCGCGGCAACGAAGATCGCGGAGATCACGATCGCGACCGCGAACGAGCCCAGCCCGGCATTGATGTGGCTGCGCAGGGTCGAGAGCTTCATCCGTGCAAAACGCGAGCCGATCAGGGCGCCGATGCCGACCAGCGCGACGCCGCGCACCCACGGCGGCAAGCCGCCCTCGATCGCGCCGACGCCGTGCAACAGGCTGGACGCGAGCATCGCGCCGAACATCCAGCTTGCCGGAAATTTCGCCCAGCGCAGCACGAGCGCCGCGCCGATCGAGGCTGCGATCAGCGCCACGAGCTCGATCGGTGAGGCGCTGGCGGAGGCAATCGTCGGCGGCGCCGCCGGTGCTATGCCGAGCACCGCCAGCATCAGTGGTAAAGCGGCGGTCAGGATGATCACGCGCATGGTCTGCACCACGGCGATCGCGGCGACATCGGCGCCTTTCTCGATCGCGAGCATCGTGATTTGCGACAGCGCGCCGGGGCTGCCGGCGAGGAAAGCCGAGGTCTGGTCCCAGCCATGTACGCGCTGCAGATAGAAGCTGCTGCCGAAGATCGAGCAGACGGTGGCGAGCGAGAGCAGCGCGATGGTGAGCGGATAGGCGCTCACATGCTGGATCAGTTGCCGCGATACCAGGGAGCCCAGCGAGATGCCGAGCAGAATCAGCACGGTCTGGGTCACCACCGGCGGCACGGTGAGCGGCCGGCCGGCGAGTGCGGCGATGCCGACCGCGATCATCGCGCCGGAAATCAGCCCGCCCGGCAGGTTAGCCCACAAAAACAGCAGGCCGCCCGCGGCGCCGATGACGAGCGTCTCGGTCGTATTGAGGATGTTCGCGCGGCTGGGAATGGCAAGCGCCATCGATGCGGGAAGCTGGTTCACGCTGGCGTTATGCCAAATCCGCAGGCCCGCGACAAATGCATCTCGCGATTGCAGCAATGCGCCGGATTTTTAGAGCGTCGCTGCTCGCCATCCCCGTGTTCGGGAGGGCGGGGCGACACCCTTACTTCGTGCCCGCGCTTTTGTCGGCGGCTTCCTTCAGGCACTCCCGGCGGAATTTCTTGCGCTCCTTGCCGTGCAGACTTTTCGCATCGGCCTGCTTGGAGCATTCCAGCGAGGCGGCGCTGCGCGCCTTCCTCTCTTCCGGCGTCGGCGCCGCCTTGGTCTCGGTCTTGGCCGTGTCCTTCGGTGCGGGCGTGGTGGTTTGCGCAAAGGCGGTGCCCGTCAGCAGGAACGCGGCGAGGGCGGTTGTGGTGGCGAGGGAGGAAAACTTCGGCATGGGGCGCACCTCGAATGAGTGGACGCGAAACCGTCGTCGCCCGATGCTGAACCGCCGATGAATATCGCGCGTATCGGGCGCCACAATATTTTGAGCGGGCGGTTCGCCAATGCGTTGTCGCAAGTTCCGGTTGCGTTAGGATGCGGCCCTCGTCAACGCGCTGAGGTTTGACGGAAAGGGAG
The DNA here is from genome assembly GCF_000472865.1 of Bradyrhizobium elkanii WSM2783. Classification (GTDB taxonomy): domain Bacteria; phylum Pseudomonadota; class Alphaproteobacteria; order Rhizobiales; family Xanthobacteraceae; genus Bradyrhizobium; species Bradyrhizobium elkanii_A. The sequence continues at coordinate 66,470 of NZ_AXAP01000018.1, forward strand.
AACAACCATGACAATTCAAGCCAAACTGCTTTGTGCGATGGCCGCCTCGGGTCTGGCCGCATTCGTGATGTCGGCGCCGGCGCAGGCCCTCACCGCGCAGGAATGCAGCGCCAAGTACCAGGCAGCCAAGGCAGCCGGGACACTGGGCGGCCAGAAGTGGAACGACTTCCGCAAAACCGAGTGCGGCGCAAACGCAACGCCAGCCGCTGCCGCGCCCGCTGCACCGACAGCCGCCGCGCCCGCGCCGGCCCCGGCCGCCAAGGAGGCCAAGAAGGAAGCCGCTCCAGCCGCAGCGCCCACGTCGCCGGCAGGACCGGCGGTATTCCCGAACGCGGTCGATCCGAAATACGCCAAGGAGACCGAGGGCAAGGCCCGCATGCACACTTGCGTCGACCAGTACAATGCCAACAAGGCCAGCAATGCCAATGGCGGCCTGAAGTGGATCCAGAAGGGCGGCGGCTACTACAGCGAATGCACCAAGCGGTTGAAGGGCGCTGCCTGACCTCGAAGCGGTTGGCGCGGCCGGAGTACGACACTGGCCGCACCAGCCTTCATGGTGCCGTGTTTCGGCCGACATTGCGATGGGCTGTGCGGGCTCGGCAAAGCGGCGTGACATCTCGGCCCGCCGAGCGTAGACAGCGCAGGCAGCCGCGAGATTTGACATGAGCCCATCGACCGATCGTGCCGGGATCAATCCGGAACCCACGCGCCGCGCCGCGCTCGGCCTGATGGCTGTCGGCGTTACGCTGCTCAGCCGCGCTGCCGCCGCGCAGGACGAAGAGAAGGTGTTGACCGAAGCGGCCGTGCTGCGCGATCCGGAGATCCCTGTCGCCGGCAACGCCAAGGGCGACATCAGCATCGTCGAGTGGTTCGACTATCAATGTCCCTATTGCCGCAAGATCGCACCTGAACTGCAGCAAATTGCGCAGGACGATGGCAAGGTGCGCCTGGTGTGGAAGGACTGGCCGATCCTGGGCGATGTGTCGAAGGTTGCATCGCGCATGGCGTTGGCGGCGAAGTATCAGGACAAGTTTCAGGCCGCGCATGAGGCGATGATGGGCCTCACCACGAAGCTGACCGAGCCGCGGATACAGGAGGTGCTCGCAGGCGCGAGCATCGATATGGATCGCTTGAAGCGCGATCTTGCGGCCAATGCCACATCAATCGATACCATTCTTACGCGCAACAACGCGCAGGCCGAGGCGTTTGGTTTTCAGGGCACGCCGTCCTTCATCGTCGGTAAATTCCGCGTGCCCGGCATCCTAACCAAGGAGCAGTTCGTGCAGGCCATTGCCGATGCGCGCAAGGCGAACATGAGCCGCTAGTGGCTGTCGTGCTCGCTAGCGCGACGAAATCCTCTGCCAATCTTCATGGGCGCGAGCCTTCAGCGCCTTCAGGTCATCGGCGGCAACGTCCCAGTTGACGATGGTACGGCCGCTCTGCGCGAGTTGGCCGCCCGCCACGCTCGACGTTCGCATCGAATCATAGAGATAAACGCCCGCAATCAGCAGCAGCGCACCCAAGATCATTCCGAAAAACGTTCGCATGACGAAACCTCCGGTGACCGCAGATAACGGGGATGGCCGGCGGATGGTTCCGGGTCGGGCCGGAACCGCACTCACGCCCGCCCGAAGGCGTGCATCACGTAATCGATGAACACGCGCACGCGCGGCGAGAGCTGGCGATTGCGTGGGTAGAGCAGGGATACCGGGACCGAGGGCGGCGGACATTCCGTGAGCACCTCAACGAGGGCCCCGCGCCCGAGATCGGCTTCGGCGTGGAAGCGCGGCACCTGGACCAGGCCAAGGCCGAGCCGCGCGGTAGCGAGGTAGCTCTCCGGTCCCGTCACCGACATGATCGCCGGCAGCATCACTTCGCGAACTGCGCCGTCGACCACAAACTCCATCGGCCGCAGCCGTCCCGTTGTCAGCGAGCGTATCCCGATCATGCGGTGGCCTTCGAGCACATCGGGACCAGACGGCGTGCCGAAGCGCTCGAAATAAGGAGGCGCCGCGCAGGTGAGGCGCTCCAGCATCACCACCTGCCTTGCGATCATGTCGCTGTCGGGCAGATGGCCGAAGCGCAACACGCAATCGACGCCTTCCTCGATCAGGTCGATCCAGCGGTCGCTCTCACTCATATTGATCTCGATGTCGGGATATTCCGCGAAGAAGCCCGGCAGGTTCGGCAACAAGAAGTGACGCGCCAGCGTGCCCTGCACTTCCAGCCGCAACAGCCCCTTCGGCTTGCCGCCGCCGAATGCACCTTCGGCATCCTCGAGGTCGGCGATCAGCGACAGGCAGCGGCGATAATACGCTTCGCCATCGAGGGTCGGGCGGACATGCCGTGTCGTGCGTTCGATCAGCCGCACGCCGAGCCGCGCCTCCAGCGATTTGACGGCGTCCGTCACCGTCGAGCGCGGCAGCCCGAGATCCTCCGCCGCCAACGAGAAGCTGCGCCGCTCCGCCACGCGGGTGAACACCCGCATCGCATCGAACCGGTCCATGCGATTATCCGCAAATTCCGAACAGTGTTTCCAGATAATGCATGATTATTCGGACAAAGGAAGTGATTACGTTACTCCCATCAGCCAGCGGCCAAGCCGCCAACTTGCAGGAGACGAAAATGTCGAACGAAACCAACAAAGTAGCCTTGGTGACGGGCGCGTCGCGTGGGATTGGCGCCGCGGTGGCCGAACGCCTCGCCAGGGACGGCTTCACCGTCGTGATCAATTACGCCGGCAACGCCAAATCCGCCGAGGCGGTAGCGAGCCGGATCGAGGCGGCCGGCGGCCGGGCGCTCACGGCCAAGGCTGACGTCAGCGATCCCAACGCGGTGCGCGGCATGTTCGATGCGGCGGAGGCTGCCTTCGGCGGCGTCGACGTGCTCGTCAACAATGCCGGCATCATGAAGCTCGCCAGGATCGCCGAGAGCGATGACGCACTGTTCGACCAGCACATCGCGGTCAACCTAAAGGGCAGCTTCAATGCGATGCGTGAGGCCGCGCGCCGGCTGCGTGATGGCGGGCGCATCATCAATTTCTCGACCAGCGTCGTCGGCACCAAGCTCGAGACCTACGGGGTTTACACCGCGACCAAGGCGGCAATCGAGACCTTGACCGCGATCCTGTCCAAGGAATTGCGCGGACGCTCGATCACGGTGAACGCGGTCGCGCCCGGTCCGACAACGACCGATCTGTTCCTGCAAGGCAAGTCGCCCGAATTGATCGACCGCTTTGCCAAGATGGTTCCGCTGGAGCGGCTCGGCGCGCCCGGGGACATCGCCTCTGTCGTGTCCTTCCTCGCCGGCCCGGATGGCTCCTGGGTCAACGGCCAGACGCTGCGCGCCAATGGCGGTCTGGTCTGAGACTTCGACGTCGACGAGGGCTCTTGCGCCAGCGTAACTAGCATTCCCGGGTTACGCTGGCGCTCCACCCGGGCTACGGCACTTCATTCAGCCATTCCAGGATCGCCGCGTTCAACTCGCGCGGATAGGTGTGGCTGAGATCGTCGAGCTCGCGATAGGTGACGGCAGCGCCGGCTGCGCTCAGCGCTTGCTGTGTCTGGCGCGCGACCTGTACCGGGAACATCCAGTCGAGCTTTCCATGCACGATATGGATCGGCAGGCCACGCAACCGATCCGCATCCGCCATCTGCGCCATCAACGGATGGAAGGTCGCGGCGACAGGCGCAAGATGGGTGAAGGGCGAGGCGCCGTCCAAGCCTGAAACATAGCAGAACGTGCCGCCGTCGCTCATTCCCGTCATCAGTATTCGCTTCTCGTCGATAGTCCAGCGCGCCCGCACGAAATCGAGAATGCGGACCAAATTCGGCGTGTCGATATCGTCGCCCATCAAGGCCCAGGTGCTTCCGCGCGCGGTCGGCGAGACCAGGATGGCGCCGCGGCTGCGGGCATCGCGCAGCCAGCTCCACAAAAAGCCGCGGCCATTGCCGCTGCCGCCATGCAGCGCCATCACCAGCGGCCAGGTGCGCTCGGGTGTGTAATATTCCGGCACGTAGAGCGAAAAGCCGCCGCGGCTGCCCGGCTCGTTGCTGTCGTGCAGGATGCCGGTGGTTTCACCGGCAGGCTCGGCCAGCCGCGCCAGCAGTTCGGCATCCCCGCGCAAGGCGGGATCGGTGAAGAACTCGTTCACCGGCGGCAATCGCGCGGCGAGCGGATAGAGCGCCTCCAGCGCGCGCGGCGTGTAGCGCAGCGCGCGAAACACGCTCATCAGATCGCCATTGCCGTCCTGTACCGCGCGCAGGCCGTGCCAGGCGGCCAGCGCCGCATCGCTCGCGGTTTCGAGCTGCGCCCTGATCGCGGCAAATTGCTCCGGCCAGTCGGCGAGCCGCGGGCGGACCGCGCGCAGCGCTTCGTCCGGCTCGCCCGCGATCTGCATCACGTGGCCGAACTCCGGCGGGTGCAAATGGCGCGCGATGAAGCCGAGCGATTCGAGCGTCTGCAACAGCGGCGGCAGCACGGCCACGATGTCGTCCACCACGGCCTCGCTCATTGCGACGCTCCCGGTGCTCAATGCAGCCGCGGCCCCTTCAACAGTTTCGTGCGATCGATCGAGGCCAGCGTGACGTCGAAGGTGACGCCTTCGTGATAGACGGTGAGCGGCACGTCGACGCCGGCTGTGCCGAGCGACCAGAGCTTGCGATAGAAGCTCGCCTGGCTCATCACCTTTTCGCCGTCAACGGCGAGGATGACGTCGCCGGTCTTCAGCTCGGCGCGCGCCGCCGGCCCCTTGCCGGCGATGCCGACCACGACAATGCGGTTGTCGATCTCGGTCGTGTACATGCCGAGCCAGGGCCGCGATGGCCGGTTGACGCGGCCATATTTGCGCAGGTCGTCGAACACCGGCATCAAGAGGTCGATCGGCACCATCATGTTGACATGCTCGGCGCGGGCGTTGCGCTCGCGTTCGAGCTGCAGCGAGCCGATGCCGATCAATTCGCCTTTGCCGGAGATCAGCGCGGTGCCGCCCCAATTCGGATGCGCGGGATAGGTGAACATCGCTTCATCGAGCAGATATTCCCAATAACCTGCGAATTCCTGCTTCGCCACGATCTGGCTCGCCAGCGAGCGGGTGCGGCCGCCGGCGCCACCGACCACGACATTGTCGCCGACCTTCGTCGCGGCGGAGGAGCCGATCGGCATTGGCTCGATGCCCGGCCGTCCCAGCGCCTGCACCAGGCCGAAGCCGGATTCGAAATCGAAGCCGAGCGGATGGCCCTCGATCACACGACCGTCGCCGAGATGCAGCCACACGGTTTCCGCTTCAGTGATGAGATAGCCGATCGTCAGCACCAGCCCGTCGTCGATCAGGACACCGTTGCCGGCGCGCTCAGTGCCCAGCGTCTCCGCGCTGAACGCATCGGACGGGATGATGGAGTGCAGTCCCACCACGGCGGTAAGCGTGCGGTCGAGATCGAATTTGTAATTGCCGGAACTGGGCTGGTGCGCCGGTGGCACTTTCCATTCGGTCAAGGAAGACATGAAGGATCTCCGTAAGAATCGCGTTTCCTTCGACTAACGCCGCACCCAATATTCAATGTCCGGTGGATCGTCCCGGAGGCAATATAACAACGAAATGAGCCCAGCGCGAGCGGGCTTCATCGTTTGGAACGACTACAAATGCGTCAGCCCCGCCATTGCCGATAGTCGCGCCGAACCTTCCCGTTCGCGACGGTTGCCGCTGCTTGCAGCCAGCCGCGTGGGCGCTTTCGCAGGTCGGCTTCGATGGCCCGGCGTCCGGCCGGGCTGGCGGCGTGGATGGACGCAACATCGAATGCCATGGCGTGAAGCAGCTTCAGGTGCAGCTTTCTCCCGGCGCTCTTCCCGAGTTCGATTTTCTTGGAATCGGCGGAGATGCGGCGGAAGATGAACTTATTGTGTACGGTCAGAAAGGGATCCGGCGAACGGTACCTGCCGTTGGCCGATTTGAGGAAGTTCGATTTTCCGTGTCCTGTCGGGTTGTGAGCCCAGGTCCATGCCGAGGGCACCAGCGCCTTTGCCTCGCGAACGACCAGGCCTTCACGCCATTTCGCGATCACGGCGTAACGCGGCCGCCCCAGGCTGCCGCCGCCCTTCTTGAAAACCTGGCATAACCGGATGTGGCTAGCGTCCTTTGGCAGGCTTGCCTCCAGCACCTTCTCGACTTCCTTCTGTCGCGGGCGGGGCTTGCGATATTTTTCGATGTCCTCCCAGAATTCCTCCGTTTCTCGGTCGTCCGGCTCGGCGTAGGGCCTGAGCCAGGTTCGGTTCTCGAACAACAGCGCCGGTCGCGGGCGTTCCAGACCCTCGCGATATCCCTTCAACAGGGCGCTGGCGGCATCTTCATCGTCGACAGCCGAACGCGGCGCGAGCTGGATGCTGGTTGCCAGGCGGACGAGATCGAGCACATAGGGCATCTCGGCGGCTTCGTCGAAATCGTTGACGCCCCAGACCAGGCGGCCGTCGGCGTCGCGCCAGGTTCCGAAATTTTCCAGATGCAGATCGCCGACCGCGAGCACCTTGGGCGCGTCCATCAACTCCGGACACCAGTCGCTGATCTTCCTCGCCCAGCGGAAATAGGTCGCGCGCAGGAAGATGAAGGCGCTCTCCTTCATTCGCTCATGCTTGTAGTCGACGTCGCTCTTGACGATATTGCACCGCGTGGCCAGCCACTTTTCGTATTCCCTGTTATCATCGCGGAAAGACATGGGAGACCTCACAGGGTTGGATCGGTGGGATAGATTCTACCTTAAGGGTTCCGCTGCGAACCTCGCATGTAGCTTCTTGAGCCGACGCGAAACGTCGCATACATGCCGACCAATCCGGTCCTGGCCGACGGAGCCGAAAATGCATCGCGGGAGCAAAGATCGTTGAAGGCGGCACGTCGCGCGCCCGCAAGTGCGGGCATCCTGATGTATCGCCGTTCAGGGGCGCGGCTGGAAGTTCTGCTCGTGCATCCCGGCGGGCCTTACTGGCGCCGCAAGGACGAGGGCGCGTGGTCGATCCCGAAGGGCGAGATGGACGGGGAAGAGGATGCAATCGCCGTGGCGCGTCGTGAATTTGCCGAGGAGACCGGCGTCGTCCTTGATCAGCCGTTTGAGCCGCTGGGCGAGATCCGCCAGCGTGCCGGAAAGCGCGTGATCGCCTTCGCCGTCGAAGGCGATCTCGATGTGCATGCTATCAGGAGTAATATCTTCGAGATCGAGTGGCCACCGAGAAGCGGGAAGATGCAGGCATTCCCTGAGATCGACCGCGCCGAATGGTTCGATCTCGCGGCCGCGCATGCGAAGATCCTCGAAGGCCAGCGGCCGCTGCTCGATCGTCTCGCCGAGCTTGTCGGCCCATCAGGGAGGAGTTTATGAGCGACCGCTTTGATCTCGCGCGCTTTGTCGATGCACAGGCTCCGGTTTATCGGCAGGTTGTGGCGGAGCTCAGCCGCGGCCGCAAGCAAAGCCACTGGATGTGGTTCATCTTCCCACAGCTTGCCGGCCTCGGGTTCAGCGCGATGGCGCAGCGTTTTGCGATCGCTTCCCGCGACGAGGCGATCGCCTATCTCCAGCATGATATCCTGGGACCGCGGCTCCTGGAGTGCACGCGTCTGGTCAACGCGGTCGAAGGCAAGACCATCCGGGACATTCTCGGCAGCCCCGATGATCTGAAGTTCCGCTCCTCGATGACCTTGTTCGCCGCCGTGTCGGTCGCTCCGGAATTTCCCGCTGCGCTGAAGAAATATTATGGCGGCGAAGCCGACCCGAGAACGCTGGAGTTGCTCGGTTAGCCAGTCCATTCGCTGTCATTCCGGGGCGCGACGAAGTCGCGAGCCCGGAAATCCATCAGGCCGCATGCGCAGGTGGAGAAATGGATTCCGGGCTCGCGCTGACGCGCGCCCCGGAATGACGGCGCGTATTGTACGCGAGGCATGCAGAAATCGACTCGAAGTCACTCCGCCTTCGCGTGCACGCGCGATGGCATGATCCGGAATGGGCGATTCTCCTTCAGCCATGCGGCGCGCTCGTCGCGCAACAGCGTGCGGCGGACCTTGCCGGAATCGTCGCGCACCTGCGCGTCCACGATTTCAAAGCTCTCCGGATGCTTGTAGCGGCTCAGCCTGTCGGCGAGGAAATCGCCCATGCCATCGGCGATCGCGTGCGCGTTGACGGCCGGATCGCACTCGATGATCGCATGGATACGCTGGCCGAATTCGGGGTCGGGCAGGCCGACCACCACGCAGGAGCGCACGTCGGGATGCGCACACACCGCAGCCTCGACCTCCGCCGGATAGATGTTGGCGCCGCCGCGCAGGATCATGTCGGCGAGCCGGTCGCCGAGATAGAGATAGCCATCTTCATCCAGCCGGCCGATGTCGCCAAGCGACTCCCAGCCGTCGGCGCGGCGCTTCGGTTCGGCGCCGAGATAGTGATAGGTGGTGCCGGCGCCATCATTGGGCAGGAAATAGATCTCGCCGGTCTTGCCGGGAGCGACGTCATTGCCGTCCTCGCCAATGATGCGCAGGCGCGCCGTCTCGCCGATCTTGCCGACCGAGCCCTTGTGCGCGAGCCATTCGACGCCGGAGATGATGCAGGAGCCCTGCCGTTCGGTGCCGCCATAGAGCTCCCAGATCCGCTCCGGCCCGAGCCACTCGATCCACTTCTCCTTCAGCCATGGCGGCATCGGCGCCGCCATGTGGAACACGACCTGCAGGCTGGAGAGATCGTAGCGGTTGCGCACCTCGTCCGGCAGCGACCAGATCCGGTGCATCATGGTCGGCACGAAATTGACCCATTGCACGCGCTCGGCCTCGATCTGGCGCAGCGTCTCCTCGGCATCGAACTTGGTCAGGCCGGTGAGGCGTCCGCCGCCGAACAAGGCAAAATGCGAAACGATGAATGGCGCGTTGTGATAGAGCGGCCCCGGATTGAGCAGCGAGGCGCCGAGCGGGATGCTGAGCGGTGGCGCCATGGTGGTATCGACCACGGCGGGCAGATGATCGAGGATCACTTTCGGCCGGCCGGTCGAGCCGCCGCTCGTCATCGCCTTCCAATAGCGCGAGACGGGAGCCGCAAGCGGCTCGTCGGAAAATCCTTCGGGCACGAAGCCGATTGGCAGCGAGTTCGGCGCATTCCAATCGGGTTCGCCGCCCACCACCAGCGCGGGCTTGAGGATATCGAGCACCGCGGCCGCTTCGCCGCGCGGCAATCGCCAGGACAGCGAGGTCGGTGTCGCGCCACACTTCCATACCGCAAAGGTGGTCTCGAAGAATGCGTTGCTGTTGGGCAGCCCGATCGCGACGAAGTCGCCGGGCTTGACGCCCTTGGCCGCAAACGCCCGCGCGCGGGCATTGGCACCGCGCTCGAGTTGCTCCCACGTCAGAGTATCCTGTCCATGACGAATGGCGATCGTATCCGCCGGCTGGCGTTCAGCATACCAGCGCGGTACGTCGGCGATCGGGATCAGCATGAAGGCGTTTCCATTTTTAGTGGGCTGCTCGCAGCCGTGTCTGTGTCTTGATCGTGTGGCGTGGCGCACTTCATCAACAGGAGTCGAGGCGAGTCAAGCCGCGGGTGAGAGTCATTGCTTGACGATCGAATCGGAATCGTAGGGTGGGTAGAGCGAAGCGAAACCCACCATTCGTGCCGCTTGCTCCGAAGTTGATGGGTTTCGCTTCGCTCTACCCATCCTACGGGATATTGCGATCTGTGCCGCCGAACACAGCGCTCGTGTTACATGAGTGGTTTGGTGGGCTCGGGCCAGAAATCGCCGGTCGGACCAGCCGGCCGCAGCTTCTGCATCTGCTCCGCGGTACAGGTCTTCTTCTGGATGGCCTCGGTGGTTTTGTGGCCGTTCTTCAGCCGATCTCCCATATCAGTCGGAAACCGGCATTTCGCCGCACGCGACTCGACATAGTCGATCAACTTGCTTTCGGCCCGGTTGTAATTGTCGATCAGCTTGCAGGCTTCGCCCGACGACGCGCGCCGGGCGGCGGCAGCCCTGATCAACCGACCTCGCTCCTCGACTTCTGCCCGCAGCGAACTAAATTCTTGCTTGCATTGGTCGGGGATTGCCTCTTGCGGAGCTACGGCGACGAGTGGCGCGCCGCCGAATGGGAACGGGCTCACGAAATTTGCCGGGGGCGCGTTGCCATTCTCCACCGGCTGGCCCGGCGCGGCCTGGCCTGGCAGCGGTGCCGGAAACGTACCCTGCGCCCGCGCACCATCTCCAATGAACGCAACAATGGTGGCTGCCGTCAACGGCGCAATCAGGCGGCGGAAGGTCAAGGCTCGTTCTCCGGTAGGATTGTGAGGACGTCCCAACGTTCGAGCAAAGCGTAGTTTCTCTTACGGTCTCTTAGCTCAATTAACAATTGAATTCCGACGCCACGATGTCCTTCACGAGCGCGCGGACGCTGCAGGACGCGATCCACCCTGTGGCTTGCGCGTGTAGATTTGTTCGATCTCGGCCGCGAAGCGATGCTCGAGCGCCGGGCGCTTGTTCTTCAGCGTCGGCGTTAGCAGGCCGGCAGCAATGGTCCATGGCTCCAGCGTCCACCATACCGCGCGCGGTGTCGCATAGGCCGGGTAGGCTTTGACGGCCTCGGCGATCCGTTTGACGAGGAATGCGGTTTCTGCGTCCGCGCCGCTGCTCGCGAGCCTGGCCTTCTCCCGCTCCCAGGCCTTCGCATTCAGCACCACGAGCGCGGCGAGGAAAGGACGATTCTCGCCGATCACCATGGCCTGCTCGAACAAGGGATCGGCGAGGATCGCGGTTTCGAGATCGACGGGCGCGATCTTCTCGCCGGTCGAGGTCACCAGGATGTCCTTGATGCGGCCGGTGATGCTGATGCGGCCGCCTTCGATGCGGGCTTGATCGCCGGTGTGCAGCCATCCGTCGGCTTGCTTGATCCGGCGCGTCTCGTCCGGCTGGTGCCAATAGCCGAGCATCACGTTCGGCCCCCGCACCAATAGCTCCTGATCCTCACTGATGCTGACTTCGATACCGTCGAGCGGCCGGCCGACCGAGCGGGGATCGTTGTCATCAGCGGTGTTGACGGAGACAACGGGTGAGGTCTCGGTCATGCCATAGCCCTGCAGGATGTCCAGTCCGAGCGCCAGGAACAGCCGGATCACCCGCTCGCCGATCGCCGCGCCGCCGCTGACGGCCACCCGCAGCCGCCCGCCGAACTGAGCCAGCACCTTGTCGGCGACCAGGCGCCTGAGCAGCGGCCAGATCATCCGATCGAACAGCGACAGCTTGCCACCTTGCTGCCTCGCATCAAAGCGCCGTCCGCCGACGGCAATGGTAAGATCGAGCAGTTCGCGTTCGAAGCGGCCGGCCGCCTCGCTGTGCTGCATGATCAGGGCATAGATGCGCTCATAGATCCGCGGCACGGAGATCAGCACGGTAGGCTGCACCTGCTTCAAATCATCGGAGAGCTGCTGCACTGATCGCGCATAGGCGACGCAGGCGCCGGCGGCGATCGGATAGTAGTAGCCGCCGGTACGCTCGAACGTATGCGACAGCGGCAGGAAGGACAGGAAGACATCATTTGGGCTGGCGACGATGCGCGCGTGGACCGCCTTGACGTTTGCCACGATGTTGCCGTGCGAGAGCATGACGCCCTTGGGGCGGCCGGTCGTGCCGGAGGTGTAGACGATCGCGGCAAGATCATCCGGCTGCAACGCCGCGTCGTTCATGGCGGCCTCGGCCGTCCGTCCGGGCCCAAGCCACGATTTCAGCGCCTCCACGCGACGATCGGTTGCTGCCGGGTCTTCCGTATCTTGCAGATCGGCGCAGACGACACGTTTGAGCGTGTCCGTCGGCGCGCCGGCGCTCGCAAGAATCCGCCAGCGGTCGATGGTGTCGACCAAGAGCAGCGACGCCGCGGAATCCTTCAGGATGTAGACGATGCTTTCGGGATTATCGATCGCGTGCATCGGCACCGGCACCATGCCGCGCGACAATGCGGCCTGGTCCATCGCGATATGCTCGATGCCATTGGGCATCAGGATGGCGACGCGCTCGCCGGCTGCGAACCCCTCGGCGGCGAGTGCGCGCCGCCAGCGGTCGAACTCCAGGTCGATCTGGTGCCAGGAATGGCTGACCCAGCGCCCGGCCGCTGCATCGAAATGCCGGTAGGCTTCCGTATCAGGCGTTGCCCGGACGCGCCAACGCAGCAGCTCGGGCAGCGTGCGGACCTGCGCAAGCGTATCCGGCGCGCCGGTTTGCGGGATCAAAGGGGCGCCGGACCGTTCTTCCATCTGCACTTAGCCTCCCGACGACGTTGAGCGTCAAACGAAAACATGAATCTGTCGCACGGGGGCTACCTCACATCTTTGACTTGGCGCAAGAATGATTATGTGGCGCGCCGGATGTTCGGACTCACTCCTCCAGTGTGAATCCAACTCGCAGCGTGACCTGGTAGTGGCGGACGGCGCCATTCTCGATATGGCCTCGCGTCTGCACGACTTCGAACCACTTCATCTCGCGAATGGTCTTGGCAGCGCGGGCAATGGCATTCTGGATCGCATCCTCGATGCTCTTCTCGGACGATCCGACGAGGTCCAGGATCTTGTAGACGTGGTCTTTCTCGGCTGTCGTCGGCATGGCAAACCTCCTTTGCAAGTGGTTTCAGGTCATTCGCGGCGTATCCGGATTGTTGCTCCGTCCACCCAGGATCAGTCGGCAGCGGCGCGGCGTCCAGTCTGAACGAGTTCACTGCACCTGGAGTTCCGCTCGCCTCGCTGCTCGCCCAACGACATGCGCCGGTGGTCATGGCCCCAGCGCCGGTTCTGACTGGTCGAGATGTCCCGATCACGCTATCATCCCCAGGTTGCAGATCTTTCCGAGACGGTAAGTTCAGATCGTCGCGCCCAGGGGGGAGCCTCATGAGATCGAGCGCTGCGGCCGTTGGCCTCTTGATCTGGTCTTGTCTTCCCGCCACCGCCGCGCAGAGTGGCGCCGAGCTTTACGCGCAGCACTGCGCCCAATGCCACGATGCCGGCGACCCGCAGAGCCGCATTCCCAACCGCGCCGCATTGCAGTCGATGGCGTTCGAGCATGTGCTCAGAGCCATCACGTCGGGGAGCATGGCTCCCATGGTCAAGGACCGCACCGATGATGAGCGCAAAGCGATCGCCTCCTTCGTCACGGGGAGACAGGTTGGCGACAGCGCTCCTGCCGCCAAGGCCGACGCAGCGGGGCACTGCGTTGAAGCCGCCCACGGCTTCGACGGGGCGTTCGACCGGCCGCGATGGACCGGTTGGGGCGCTGATATCAACAACAGCCGGTTTCAGGCCGCCGAGATGGCGGGCCTGACGGCGGACGAGGTGCCTCGGTTGCGCCTGAAATGGGCGTTCGGCTTTCCGGGCGTCTCCACTGCCAATGCCCAGCCCGCCGTGATCGGCGGCGTGCTGTTTGTCGGCGGCGCCGATAGCAAGGTGCACGCGCTCGACGCCAGGAGCGGCTGCACGTTCTGGACGTTTGCGACGGACGCGCCAGTACGCACCGCGATCAGCTTCGGTCCGCTGCCGGGGAAGAATGAGTTCGCGATTTTCTTCGGCGATATCCGTGCCAATGCCTACGCCGTCAACGCAACAACGGGCGCACTGATCTGGAAGCAGAAGGTGGAAGACCATCCCGCCGCCCGGATTACCGGAACGCCGGCTCTGTTTTCCGGCGTCCTCTATGTTCCGGTCTCCTCCATCGAGGAAGCGACGGGATCGCGGCCCGCTTACGAATGCTGCACGTTTCGCGGCAGCGTGGTGGCCCTGGACGCGGCGACCGGCGCGCCGATCTGGAAGTCGTACACGATTCCGGATGCGCCACGTCCGACGACCAGGAATGCCACGGGGGTGCAGCTTTACGGTCCGTCCGGCGCCTCGGTGTGGTCCGCGCCGACGATCGATGTGAAGCGCGAGGCGCTGTACGTCGCGACAAGCAACTCCTATTCGAACCCGCCGGCGGATACGAGCGACGCTATCGTCGCATTCGACCTGAAGTCCGGCCGGATGTTGTGGCATCGGCAGGCAACCCCCAAGGACAGCTATGTCGTCGCCTGCTACGGGTACGACAAGACCAACTGTCCGGAGGATCCCGGTCCGGACCACGATTTCGGCCAATCGCCAATCCTGGTGAGCTTGCCGGACGGGCGCCGCATGCTGGTGATCGGGCAGAAGTCAGGAATAGTCCACGCTTTCGATCCCGATGACGAGGGCAAGATCATCTGGCAAACGCGGGTCGGTAAGGGAGGGCCGTTGGGCGGCAGCGAGTGGGGCTCCGCCGCTGATCAGCAGCGGATCTATGTCGCGAACTCCGACGTGCGGTTTCTTCGCGATGGCACAAGGCGTCTCGATCCGAACGCCGGCGGCGGTCTGTTTGGGCTGAATCTGGCTGATGGCAAGGTCACCATGCAGGTGGCGCCGGTCTCCTGTGGTGAGCGCGAGCGATGCAGTCCAGCCCTCTCCGCGGCCGTTAGCGCCCTTCCTGGTGTTGTCTTCTCCGGCGGCGTGAGCGGCTATCTGCGCGCCTACGCGACCGACGATGCGCGTCTGCTCTGGGAATTCGACACCGCGCGCGACTATGAGACGGTGAACGGCGTCCCGGCACACGGCGGCGCCATTGACGGGCCCGGTCCGGTGATTGTGGACGGCATGCTCTATGTCAATTCAGGCTACGCGCAATGGAGCGGCGTGCCCGGCAACGTGCTGCTCGCGTTCGAGGTGAGCCCTCCGTGAAATGGGACGCGGCGACCGATCGGGCGCGTTACGAGCGTAACAGACTAATGATCCTGCGAAATCGAGCTGAAACTCCGCGCGACCAACATACCCCTTTCGTAGACCGGGGCATGTTGGAAAGGCGGAGACTGTACGATGAGGGCAGAGACCAGCGCCAAGAATTTTTCCATTGAACCTGCTAGCGGCGAAATCCCGACACTTACCGTGGAGGAGCTTGAAGCGGATACTCACGGTGTGTTCCGCACCCACCGCAAGGAATATCCAGTGGTGCTGCACGAGACCGGCGGATATTTCGTGCTGCGCTTCTCCGATGTTGACCGTCTGAGCAAGGATCCGCGCTTTCTTCCCAGCGGAACGAGCTTTCCCGAGATGCAGGGCTTCAGCAATGGAACGATATTCGATGCATTCGACTATGGCATGCTGACGGCCGACGGCGATGTCCATCGGCGCCGCCGTGCGCCGTTCTCACGATTATTCGCTGCCCGCGCGATCAATGAGATGCGTCCAAGCATTCGCCGTGCGGCCTCGGACCTCATCGAGGAGTGGTACGGGGATGGCGAGGTCAATTTCTTCGATGAGTTCGCAGCCAAACTGCCCGCCCGCATCATTGCCGATCTTTTGGGACTCCCGCGCGAGGACATCCCGGAGTTTATGCTGCTGGTCTATGTGGTGTCCAAGGTCTTCTTTCTCGGGCTGAGCCCGGACGAAATCGTCGAGGTGGAAAAGGCAGGGCAGCGGCTACGCGAGTATGTCGACAAAGTCCTCGATGAACGTCGCCGCAGCCCGCGAGGGGATTTTCTGTCCGCGTTCCTGGCTGCCGCGACCGAAGGGGGTGAAATGTCCCCCGAGGAGATGCTTTACCAGATTTTCCAACTGATCGTCGGTGGCACCGATACCACCAGGGTCGCGATCGCAGTACAGGTCGCTCTTCTGCTTCAGCATCGCGAGCAATGGGAGCAGGTGTGTCGCGATCCGGATCTGGTTTCAGGCGCGGTCGCCGAGGCGATGCGCTTCGAGCCGAGCGTCGGGGGGACCGCGAGGGTCACAAGCGAGGATGTCGATGTTGGCGGGACTGTCATCCCGGCCGGCCGGCTTGTTACGTTATCGACCATGTCGGCCATGCGTGACGAGATGACCTACGATCGCCCTGATATCTTCGATATTCATCGCACCAACCAGCCACGGCTGCATCCGATCTTTGGCTATGGCGCGCATCGGTGCATCGGCGAGGCGATTGCCCGCGCCGAATTGGAGGAAAGCCTCAGCGCAATCGCTGGCCGCATACCGCAGCTCAGCCTGGACGTGCCGCCGAAAATCAGCGGCCATTTCGGAATCCGCCGCGCCGACACCATGCGGCTCTCCTGGAAGCCGTAAGACGGTCCGGCAAATTCCTGCGCTACAGACGCCGGCGCGAGCGCAATTGGCTGGAGATCCGGCGGCTGCGGTCGGCCAATTCGTCCGCCTCCAGGTCGACAGCGGCGGAGGCCAGGCGATAGCTGCCGATCCGGCCGATGACATCGGCGGGCGAGACCTGTGGCCGGGCGCCGCTGGAGTCACGCTGAACAGATGGACTGCCGATGGTCCGCCTGGTCGCTGCGTCGACGCAGACTGCTTGATAAGCCTCCCTCTGGGGCTTGATGACGATCACGCAGTCCCGGTTGGCCGAGTAGGGCACGCGGAAGCTCAAGTAAGAGACGGTCATCGTCGGTCCTGTTCACGGGCAAAGTTCCGCCGTTCGCAGACGAGGACGCCTGCGGCCATTGCTTCGCGGGATTGGGAAGGGAGTTACGTGTTGGTTCAGTCAGCCCGCAGCGTCAGCGCTCGCGAGCAGAGTGTGTAGGTCGGGGTGCTCATGACCCGATACCTAACGCAAATCCTTGAAAAGTCGCTTCGATCTATCTCTAAAATTTGATGCAATCGCGAGATTGCTGTCGGCCGCGCGCGCTTTGCTCGATCTCCTCGAAGAGGCGGTCGCTGGGAAAATGAAGTCGGTCCGTTGATCTGTATCAAAGAAACTGGCGTGGGGGCCGCCGGAATGCAGATTTGTCGATCGGCGGTTTCAACACAGGGGCAATGAGATGAGCATCCTTTGGACGATCATCATTGGCTTTATCGTTGGAGTGATTGCCAAATTCATCATGCCTGGCGACAAGACGGAGCCGAAGGGCTTTATTCTGACGACCATCTTGGGGATCGTCGGCGCATTCGTCGCGACTTACCTGGGCCAGTCCGTTGGATGGTATCAGCCCGGTGAATCTGCAGGTTTCCTTGGTGGCGTGGTGGGCGCAGTCGTCGTACTCTTTGTCTACGGCCTGTTCGCAGGCCGCCAAGGCCGCGCGACCTGATGTCGAGGAGTGACAGCGCCTCTGACCTATCGGTGCGGGCAGCGCTGCAAGACGACCATCGGCCGAGAATGCCGCGCTACGTGACCATATCCACGTCCTGCCTGATCCGGTTGCCATCCGGATCCATCGCAAGCACGTAAGCGGTCGGCCAAACGTGCAAGTTTAAGAAATCGCCAACGGACCGTGTTCAACACATGACCGGCGAATTGTCGAAACGACCAATCGCAATGGGCTCGATCGGCGTCCGCCGCACCCGGCCCCTCGTGTTTTGGATTGCGACTTTCGCGGCAATCACCGCGGTCGTGATCTTGTTGCGCGAAGTTCTGCTGCCATTCGTCGCCGGCATGGCGCTTGCGTATCTGTTCAATCCCCTGGCTTCTCGTATCGAGCGCCTGGGGGTGAACCGGCTGGTGGCCACGCTTGCCATTATCGCGTTCGTCGTTACGCTGATCAGCATCGCGATGGTTCTGACAGTGCCCGTCATCGTCCGTGAGCTCTGGTATTTCGCAGAACACCTGCCGCTCTATGTCCGACGGGTGCATACGTTGGCAACCGATCCAGACCGACCGTGGGTAAGCAGGATCGTCGGAGAGGGACTGAACCACACCGAACGCTCGATCGGCGAGCTGACGAGAATGGCTACCAGTTGGTTCGATACCATCCTCAGGTCGCTGTGGTCCGGGGGACGGGCTCTGATCTCGATAGTCTCGCTTGGCATCGTCACGCCGATCGTTGCCTGCTACCTGCTCTACGATTGGGACAAAATGATTGCGACGGTCGACAATTGGGTTCCGCCGGCACATCGTGAAACGGTTCGGATGCTTGCACGCGAGGTCGATAAGACGATCAGCGGATTTGTCCGCGGGCAGAGCTTCCTCTGCCTCGTGCTCGCGGTGTACTACGCAGCGGCATTGAAACTGATCGGTCTCGAGCACGGGATCCTGGTAGGCGTCGTGGCCGGCTTGATCAGCTTCATCCCGTATCTCGGTGCGCTTTCGGGCCTGGTGGTATCTGTGTGCATCGCGATTGCTCAATTCTCTCCGGACTGGAAGCCGATTTGGCTCGTGTTGGCCATTTTCATTGTCGGACAAGCGCTGGCCGACTACGTCCTGGCGCCAAATCTGGTGGGCCGTCGTGTGCATCTGAATCCGGTTTGGGTGATGTTCGCGCTGTTCGCCTTCGGCTATTTGTTCGGGTTCGTGGGCCTGTTGGTCGCGGTACCGCTCGCTTCCGCCATTGGCGTGCTGACCCGGTTTTCATTCCGCACTTACTATGCGAGCTCGTTGTATGCCTCGAGCGCCACCACAGCGACGGAGACTGAGCCCTAGGCGCGCGACCAGCCGCCGGAGGCCATCGCTCGGGTTTAGCCGCGACCGACGAGATGGGCTGCGGAGCGCCAGGCGTGACGCGACAGCGCTTCGAGGCTTCGAACCGTTTCGACGCGAACGAGCGCCGCGTCGGCGGTCAGCGTTCCATTGGCGACCGCGCCCAGCGTCGCGCTGCGGTGGGTGCGCAGCATTTCGCCAAGTTGCGTCGCGCAACGCTCGAGCTCGGGCATGGCCTCGTCAGTGGAGACCGCGCGCGGACCGGCCATGACGTCGCCATGCGAGGCTGTGACCTGCGGCGATCCGTCGGCGCGGGCTGGCGCCGCCACCCCGCGCGCAATCGCGGCCGCGCTTCGCATCGCTTCTGCGCATAGCTCTCCGGCGCGGATGTCCTCCGGTCCGCCACTCACCGAACCGAAATTGATTTCGCTATTCGCCATCTCCGTCAGCCGAGACGCATGGTCGAGTGCGTGCAGTGTGCTCGTGAGACGCTGTTGCTCGTCGTCGCTCTCAGGCGGTCCGGTCACATCAGACAGGAATATCTGTGCCTGACGCAAGGCGTCTGCAGCATCCTGCACCGATGCGGTGTCCTTCCCCAGTCGGATTGGTTCAGCACGGCCGGCCAGTGCCGCCTCGATCGAACTGCATACCGTTACGAGCGCGCGTGCAATCGTTCGCCGCACCGCTTCCACCGCCACGATCGGGGTCTCAAGTGCGGAAGGGTCGAGGCACCGCGTGAGCGGCGAGCCACGCTCGGGCAGAATACGCTCGACCAGTCGCGTGAACCAGTTGATCAGCGGCAGCAGGACCACCACGCCGACAACATTGTATGCCGTGTGATACAAGGCCAGCAGCGTGACGCCATCGACGGTGCTCGAGGCGCGCACGAGCAGAGGGATGACGACGGGGAAAAGCGCCAGCGCGATAACGGCGGCGATAAGCTTGAAAAGGACATAAGCGATGGCCAGCCGCTTGGCGGTGGTGCTGGCGCCAATCGCGGCCAGGGCGGAACTCGTCGCTGTTCCGATGTTCTGGCCGATGATCAGCGCACAGGCCTGGTCCAGCCCGACCGCGCCGGCGAAGTAGGCGGACAGTGTGACCGCGACGGCGGCCGTTGACGACTGCATCAGCGCAGTCATCACCAGCCCGACCACGACCAGCACCAGCACGCCGAACAGGCCCGACCACCACCCGGCCTCGGGATTGCCGAGAACGGCAGGCAGGTCCGCCGGGTGCAATCGTTCGGCGAGCCCGCCCATGCCCTGCTGCAGGGTCGTCAACCCAAAAAGCACAAGCCCGAACCCGGCGAGGGCGGCGCCCATCCCGGATATTCGCCCGCGGGCCAGAAGCTTGGTCAACGCGCCAACAAAGATCATCGGCAGTGCCGCAGCCGTGAGCGAGACGCGGACGCCGATGAGCGCGACCAGCCAGCCGGTCCCTGTGGTGCCGACATTCGCCCCGAAGACGAGGCCCAGCCCCTGCTGGAACGTGAGCAGACCTGCGCTGACGAGACCGATCGTCGTCATGGTCGTTGCGCTGGAGGACTGCACCAGAAGCGTGACGATAGCGCCCCAGAACGAGCCGTGCAGCGGCGTCGCCGCCGCCCTGGCTAGCACCGTGCGCAGGGCGGACCCGGCCAGCGCCTTCAGGCCGTCCGTCATCACGGTCATGCCAAGCAGGAAGAGGCCGACGCCGCCGAGTGTTGAGATCACCATCGACATGCGGGCACTCTAGCGCAGTTGCCGGACGAAGGCAGCCGTCAAGGCCCGCAATGTTCAACCGGCGCGCATTGCGGCGCAGGTCGGGAGAGGGGCCGGTTATTCGCTGTGGCGCTCGGGAGGGGGTTCAGCGCTTCCCTTCTTCGGTGTGAACAATTTTGGCCAGACCGTAGGCCAGCATTGCATCGTCGTTTCTTCCTAACTTTTTCAGGATAACACCGAGCGAGTGCCAGCGCGTCGCCTCCCGCGGCTCGAGGACAATCGCCTTCAACATGCAATTCAGGGCGGCATGAGTTTGGCCATCTTCGTCCAAGCGAACGGCGCGTTCTGCCTGTCCGGGATGAAAGTAAGGGTATAGATAGCACAATCTGTCGAAGCACTCGCGCGCCGAACCGGCCTTGCCTTGTTTGAAGGCCCGATTGATGAAGTCGTCGATCTCGTCAGCGCAAATGCTGCGATACAAATCGCGCAGCGCAGACTCGGCTTCGTCTGGATCAAATTTACCGACGGCGCGAAATAAATCGACCGCCTCCCGTGACATATCCTCAGATCCCACCTGTGAATACTTCTGATTGTACTGAGCAGAGATCGCCTCCAAACGCTCAATATCGCCGGTCTCTTCCGACGAACCTTCGGAGAAAGTGATCTGCTCATTCAGCGACGGAGCTTGCTTGCAGAGCAACTGGATCACCGCGTTCTTCATCGCGAGATTTCCGGAAGAGCCGATAGACTCCATGAACTCTGCAAGGCCGGAAGCGTTTTCGATCTCGTTCGGCTGAAATAGCTCGACGCGGCTATACATATAAGTGTCGTCGTGAAGCAGCGTTGGCCCAGCAATGGGAGCCAGAGCTTCTGAAATTCGCGCCCATCCATCCGGCAAGGGATGCTCTCTGATTCCGAATTCCGTGACGAGATGCTGCAGGCATGTAGGCACCAGTGCCCGTTCATCGAGCATGCGGTCTTTCCAATCCGCCGTCTTACCGCTCAAAAGGCAGCAAGCGGTCGCGCACATCGTGAAATCTGACGTATATTTGAACGTGAGGAATTGGCCACTCCATATTCGAAAGAGCCTTCCGAATCCACCTGCATCGGCCCTGATCTCTTCAAGGCGCGTCAATTTCGTAACGAACTGCAGTTCGTCCTGAACCTGGAATTCCTGAAAGACCGAAACGACGGTGCTGAGCATTGGATGAAGGGCCATTTGCCCGAGCAACCACGCATCGTAGGAATCGGCACTCAACACTTGGTCAATTTCACTTTCCGCTAGGTCGAGAAGCAGCGAAAGATCGTCCGTCAACTCGGGTCGAACCGCGGGTTTGTCGAGATCGAATTCCTTGAACTGCGCGCGCGTCCATTCCGCCGCAGTCGACGGCGCGCTCTCGAGGAAGAAGTCAGCCAGTTCGGAGTCATCGTCAACGCAGCGGCGAGCCTTGAGTAAAAAGATCATCGCCTGTATGGCCACCAGCCGGTCGACGATCACGCCTTTGACCTGAAGGTTGATGACGTATTGAATTGCCGCATCTATTCCGCCAGGGCTGTTCACGAGCCACAGGGCGGCTCTGACGACCTTCAGAATCATCGCCGATTGCGGACTTTCTCCCAACTGAAGATTCCAACTCAGGTACCATGAGTTCAGGTGCCGTTCGAGCGGGACGTTTCCCGACGGTTCAAACACGCCAGCGGGTGGGGCAGTCGGCGGCCAGTCCAAAGTATTGTAGATGATGGGATCACCTGATGCGATCGGCTCGCGCGATGCTTCCGGATCAATGTGATCCAACGCTGCGAGCAGCATCTTGAGGAATGCCAGTCGCGGAAGGATTGCCGAATTGAGAACCTCAGATGCTCTTGTGGAGTGATTGGCGAGGATTCCGAAAGCCCTCATTTGCCCAAAGAGGCTCTGAGCTATGTGCAGGATAGGCGAGCCGCGAAGTTGCACCATCGCTTATTCCTTCGCTTTCTTCCCGAATGCCTTTCCGACAACCGGAATCAATGCGAGCAGGTCCCGGCGTATGTCCCAGAGCGCCCGAAGGAGGATTGTGAGATGCTCCCGAACCGAAATGCCTTCGCTTCGAGAATAGGGGATGCCTCTTAGGGCCAGGAGTTCGCCTAACGCCTGAGTAAATGGCTTGTCCTTGCTGCGGCCTTTCCAGGAGTCATTGATGAGGCCCCAGAGTTTTCTGAGACGGTCGGCCGCATCAGCCTGTACCCCGGAATTGAGCGGGACGAACACGGCCTCCTTGCCCGTAAGGCGCTCAGCAATCACCACGCCGGGAAAGATGATTTGATTGTTGGGAAAAAGGCTTCGTGCGAAAGCAACAACCGGACTCTCGGTGCGAATTGCTCCTAGTCCATCGATTTTGATGTCGCGAACGACGCGGGACTTAGGCGTCCCTTCGTAAAGGGCGAAGACATTTGGTCCGGTGTCGTTGGCGATGGAATTGCTCTTCAAGTATTGAAATACCGAGACATCGATCTTCTCGTCCACCAAAACGATCGCGAAAATGCCGGCGTGACGCGCTTCCAGCTTCGCCAGCGCTTCTGAACTCAAAAGGTCCTCGGCAGAGCGGATTTCACCGGAAAAGTTCTTCGACCCTGGCTCCGCGGATAGAGCTTCAAGCAGAGTCCTTAACGGTTCAGCCATGATCGCGAGGCTCCCAATTCTTGGTGCTGTGCCGTACTCGAATCCAGCTAGCGCGAGTTTTCAGGTAGCATGAGACTACTACAAGTTGTTTGCACTTGCAGTATCCATTCCCGGATCTATCGAAACTTCGTGTCCCGGAGCGCCGGAAGCCGAAAAAACCTCAATGATTCCGCAGCCGGTGCGACACATGAAACGGTCGCGTGGGACTCAAAAGAGCATCTAGGATGAGCATGATTCATCCGAACGGTGCGGCGCCGCCGAGATGCCATCGCAGGCGATCACGAGGCGACGGTGTTGGCCTGCGACACCGTGGGCTCCCGAAGAAGTCGTCCTGATGGGACGGCAGCTGAGATCGCAGCTGGGCTCGTCGCGAAACTGCAACATTAGGCACACCTGCGGAGCGCTTGCCTGGTCCAGCTTGCCCGACAGTCGCTTCCTGACATCCGGCCGTCAAAGGGTGGATCCCCGTATTGTGGCGGGCACCACAGCAGTGGGCGGAGCCAGAAGCGACAACCATTGGATGAGTGGTTGTCTTCACCGAGCCGGGTTCGTCCCGGTTGCCTGCACATTCGGGCTGCCTACCAGCACGTCGGCTACCGGCCCAATACCAGACTTGGCCGCTGCGATCACATGATCGATCTCGCCTTATGATGCACAGCGGACCAAGCCATCTGATTTGCTTGCGACGCATGCGGCGTCAGCGGTGGTGCGGCCTGACACGAATTGTCGGGACGGTCGCAAAGTCGGGATTGGCAGCGCAATAGGCCATGCGGCCTGATGCGGTAGCCTGACATTGCTGGTAGTTGGTGAAGCTACAATCGCCGGTGCCGGCAAACTCTTCGCCTTGGAGGCAATACCGGTACTCGCTAGCTGCGACCGGGGTTACGCCAGTTGCGAGGACGGTCGCGGACGTCGCGAGAGCAAGAAGGAAGCTACGCATCTTTCTCTCCCACGTTGAAGTGCCCCACGCGACGCTGGGACCAAACGTGTGGGTTCGACGTGAACTGGCTCACATCACTGGATTAAAATTTTCGAGATTAACTGCGCAGATGCGTTACAGCCTTTTTGTGGACCGGCGGCCAAGGTGATTGCAGACTGGTGCGATACAGCCGCCACGACATCTTGGTAGACGTCCATGAAAGACTGGCGCAATCTCCTGCGTTGTCATGCTCACGAGGAGCAGTCAAATGAAGGCCACGTCAGCGCTCGCAGCATTGGTGCTTTCGCTTGCCCCGGCTTGCGGCGCACAGGCATCCACGTTCGGTCATTGGTGCGAGCGGGCGGTGAAACAGCGGATGCTGCCGCCCTCGGCGTATCGCCGGGTCAACCTCATCGAATGGCAGCAGCCGGTCTTCTTCACGCCCTATTTTGCCTGGCCTCCGCAGCAGCCGCACAGCCGCCTCGAGGCGTTCGTAGAGTATGACCTTCACAACAGGTTCGGCGTTCCGCTGCGGTCGATGGCCAAGTGCGTCTATGGTCGAGATTAGTGAAGGCGGAAAACGTGACACGTGCGTTTGTCATGAGTCCCAGCACGACATGTGCCGGGACTCATGAAGTAACCAAAAAACCTTCTTCGGTGTAGGGATACAAGCGCGGGTCTTGCGTTCTGCTTGCGCCACGAAAGCGGTTGGCCTTGATATGCCCTGTACCGCGATTCAGGTGTGCGTCGGCCAGTGCCGCTCGCGGAACCAGTTGCGATATTCCGACGACATCTTTGCGCGCTGTGCCTGCGGCGCATGCCGCTTGCACGTGGATGCCTCCTCGCTGTTGTCAGGCGCGCCCCACCTCACCTCGACGCAGTCGTTCGGGTTATAGGCCATCTCGAAGCTCGGGGCCCGATCGAGGACCTCCTTGAGCGACAGCGTCCACTGCGAGCCGTCGCTGCGGGTGTAGGATATTTTTCGCGAGGCGAGTTCGGACGCTAGCACCCCTTGCAGCTCGTTCTTCACATCCGCGATGTCCCTGCCGTTCGGCATCGCGTAGCGCGCCCCCCGCCGCACGACGCGATCAGGATAGCCCCGCACGACGTCCATCGCGATCAACAGGCGGAAATCGCGCGCCGGTGTGGAGTAATCCTCCCAGGCTCCTGACGTCTCGAAGATCGAGGGGCCGTTAGGCATGGCCACGTCGCCAGCCTGCTTCTCCTGATATTTTCGTCCGTTTTCGACCGAGGTCACACGCGTCTTCACCTGCTCGTTCAAACTCGCGATGGCGTCCGTCATCGCTTTCACGGGATCGAGCGGCTCGGGCGACATCACGTCATCCATGCGATCGTAAAAGTCGTCGGCACTCATCTTTGACTGATCGAGCGAAAAATCGGCGTACTGCGGATTGCTGGTGATTTCGGCGTTGGCCAACCGCCGCAACGAACCGCCTTTGTCGCGCGCGATCGGCCGGAAGTGCTTGAAACCCGGGCTGCCGAGCGCGGGATCGTGCACGAACAGGAAATTGCCACGCCAGAAGCGCTTTCGCGTGATCGACCCGTCCGGCTCGGCATCGACGGCGAGGAAGACGCCCGGCTTGCCGTCCATCTCCGGCACGCGATGAACGAGCATCAACACGTGTCCATAGGGATCGGCGTACACCGTGCCCGGGCGGAGCGTCTCTTGCGCCAGCGGAACGGTGTAGAAATCGGTGTTTTCGTCGCTCGCGGCGACCCGCACGGCGCCCGTATGCACGACGTCGCCGACGTCCCGCAGATATTCACTGAACGTCGTCGGCGGCTTTGGCTGCGGCTTCGGCGGAGCCGCAACGGGAGCTGGTGTCTGGGCCGACGGGGCGCCGCCGAACATGTTCAGGATCCTCGGCGTTTGCCCAGGCAGTGTGGCGTCGGCGATCGTCGCCGGCGCGATCTCCTGCTCGGGCGGCGCCGGCGGACGTGTCATCTCCGGATGCTCCATGTCGAACCACTGGTAGCATTTGGGCGCCCTGCCGCCGGTGCCGCGTGAGCAGTTGGAATAGCCGAACGGCAGCCCGACCTTGTAGGCAAAATAGGCGCGCAGGAAGTACACGAAGTCGGCGCAGTCGGGGCGAAGGCCGGTCTTCACGTTGTCTTCGCCGCGACCAAGATAGTTGAACAGGAAGTTGCGTGACCGATCGCGCAGGACTTCATGCCAGGCTTTCCAGGACAGATCCTGATCGGGCGGCGCGTCGAACAGTTTCTCGATCCACGCCGAGAACAAGGCTTCCGTCTCGTGATTCCAGCTGTTGCGCACCTTCCAGAAGCGGCCGGCCGGAATAGCCACAGGGTCCGGCTTGCGCGCGCTCACGGAGATATCGTGTGTGATCGTGCTGCAATCCGCCGTCGGGTGGTCGAGCGCGAGCGTGGCGTGCCACGTCCCCGCGGCCGGCGCGGCGACCTCGGCAAACCAGGAGTATGGCGCACCGCCGTGCCGATCAGACGATTTGGCCGCGACGCTTCCATCGGGCGCGACCAGCGCCATCACACCCTCGAGCGGCTTTTCGCTGACGATCATGACGCGCAGCGGCGCCCCCTTCCAAGGAGCGAACGGCGAGGGCAAGACCGATATCCCGGCCATCTCCCCGCACGGGCCCGACGCCGCGTGGGCCGGCGATCCAACTGTTGCGAAAATGAACGCGGCTGTTGCAGCAGCAAACCGGCTGGCGAGATGCATTTTGACAACCTTTCTGGAGGAGGCCGGAACCACATTCGGTCCTGCCGATCCCCACTCGGACGTCCATGGCTCAGCCGCCGCTACCTTCACGCGCCTTCACTGTCCCGGCCGAGGTCAGTTGCCACTCCAGCCGGCGTAGTTTTTCAAAGCAGAAGCCGAGCATGCGAATAACCGAGGACCACGATTGTCACGCGAAACGCCGTAGATATGGCGAAAACCGGCACGGCGCGATTTTGTGAAGTGGTTGTTGCCGCGCCGCCACGCAGAGGTCAGTGATGCTGACCAATGCAGGATGTCCCTTTGGGTTCAGAAGCGGCGGTCGGGGCAGGCGCACGGCGACATCCGCCCTGGTTCTGACAGCCGACATGATGAAAGCGGAAGCGCGGTTCAGCTCAGGGGCCCAGCAGGCGACATTACCCGAAGTCATTCCGTTGACAGAGGTACACCGTTCGTCCGCCCGCCTGCGCATCGTTCGTCGCGTGTTCCAGCACGCCGAACCCAAAACGCGCGGTAAACATCTCGTATTCGGCAGGTGATAGGCTCGCGTGATACAGCGGATCGCCCCTGTATTCGCCGACGCTCTCACAGTGCTGCGGTCCGGTATTGAACATCAATATCGTTCCGACAGAGGCGTGGTCGGCAAAAACCGCAAACATTCTTCGCTGGTCGTCGTGATTAAGATGAAAGAAGCTGTCCCACGCGAGAATGCCGTCGAACCGCCGACCGAGCGACAATCGCCGCATATCCGCAACAATCCATTCTTGATCGGGCAGGCGATCACGGCAGAACGAGATCATCGTCGGTGAGGAATCGACGCCGGTCACGCGCAGTCCTCGTTCAATCATCTGCTGCGCAACCGGTTGCCCTGGACCGCAGCCGAGATCAAGCACCGTGGCGTCCTTGGCTAGTCGGCCGATGAAACGGTCGTGCCAGACCTTGTCGTTCCAACAGGCGTTCCGACGGTCGCGGTCCCACGCTGCTGCGTGCTTTTCGTAGTGAGGGATAATCTGGCTGGCGAGGTCACTCATGCATAGGAAGTGGGAAGTTCTTCAGACTCTGTGCTGGGACTCACGTAACGGATTTGCGGCGACGCAATAGGCGCCGATCGCCGGTTGCAGGACAATCCAGTGGATCGGGCGCCCAGGTGGTCAGCCTTACAAGCGGAAGCCGAACTTTTAGCTGCTGCCAGGAATGTCCCAGGAGGGCAAAAATCCGGAGTAGGGCAAAGCCGGTGCCGTGAAGGCGGCGACGCGCCCTGACTGCGCGGCGGGGTTATGTACACGCTATAATTAGCCACTGAATGTCTCGAGCGGCATCCGGGACAAAGCCGACCACCCCAGTCTCGCCGTGGGAGAATGGCGTGCCGAACGGCTGATCGGATCAATCCGGCGTGAGTGTATCGACCACATCATTGTCTTGGGCGAGGCACATCTCCGCCGGATCCTGCGATCCTACGCCCGCTATTACAATGACATTAGAACCATTGGTCGTTGGATAAGGACAAGCGCGCAGACTCTTTCCGCCGATTGTGAACACGGAAAGTTTTTGGATTTCGCGCTAATCGCCATCCGGCCGCCGCCAAGTCCGGATGACAGGGGCTCATGGCATGCACGCGCATGATCCATTGCCCCCCTGTCGCCGAATGTCTTGCCAGCGCTGCGCCCCTGTGCCGCCGGCTCGGCCTTTGCGATCGAGCCCGAGAGCGCCAAGGTGAGCGCCGCGACCGCCTTGTCGGCTGTCTCGTCTACGAAGCCGTGACAAATTGACACGCTCCGCAGGCATGTGAGCCACGTCACTTGTCAATGAGCAATTCTAGTACAAGGATTTATTCCGCTTTTGTACAGCGACAGCGAGTGCTCTGTAATTCCAGCTTGCCTTGTAATTTATTCTTTTTCGCTGGGAGTATTTCATGGCCGGTGAGGACCGACGATCCGTCGAGCTTGCTTTTCTGCACCCTGCCATTCGAGAACGCGTGCAAGCCATCCAGCACGAACTGAACGGCGCAGGCTTCAACTTCCACATCTTTGAGGCCTTCCGGTCGCCGCAACGCCAGGCCTATCTCTATGCGCAAGGCCGCACCCGGCCGGGCAACATTGTCACCTATGCGCGGCCATGGACGTCGTATCACCAATACGGGCTGGCAGTCGATTTCGTGCTCAAGACCAATGGCAATTGGGACTGGAGCGACGGCCGCGCTAACGCCGTGGCGTGGAAACAGCTTCATAAAATCGGCCGCGCGCATGGAATGGAGCCGCTGAATTTCGAGACCCCGCACCTGCAAATGGCGGGCTTGCGCGTCGAGAACCTTCACGCCGGACATTTGCCGCCCGGCGGCGACGCCGATTGGGCCGAAAATCTCGAAGCGGCCATTGCCGGATGGAGTGGATCGCCGCAGCCGCCGCCTGCGCCGATGGCCGTTTCGCGACCCGCGCTCGCGCCGGGCGCCGCGGTCACGGCGACAGCGGCGCCATCCGACGTCGACCGTCCCGCCAGTTCTGCGAGCACAGTCATGACTTCCAACAACTTCGCGCGAATTCAGCCTTTTATCGAGAAATGGGAAGGCGGCTACAGCAACCATCCCAGCGACCGGGGCGGGCCGACCAATATGGGGATCACGCTCGCGACGCTGCGGACCTGGCGCCAGAACGACAGCCTGACCGCGGAAGACGTCAAGCAACTGAGCCGCGACGAAGCCCGGCGCATCTTCAAGGCGCGTTATTATGACGTGGTGCGCGGCGACGACCTGCCGCTGCAGGTCGCCGCGGCCGTCTATAATGCCGCGGTGTTACATGGCACCGGGCGATCCGCCGAGTTCCTGCAGAACTCGCTCGTGAGTTGCGGCGCGCAGGTGAGCGTCGACCGCATCATCGGCCCCGAGACGCTCGGCGCGGTAGGCGTGGTCGAGGTGCCGCGGCTCTGCAAGGTGTTCCTCGACATCGAGGACGCCTATTTTCGAGCGCTTCCCGAATTTCCAGTGTTCGGCAAGGGTTGGCTCAACCGGCTCAACGATATGCGGAGTTTCATCGCCACGCTCCCTGCCGAGCCCATAGTCGTCGCAACCGGAGGAACAACGGTGTCGGAACAGCCGAAGGCCCAGCCGTACGTGGCCGAAGTTCTCACGAAGATCGAAGAGTTGCTCGAACTGTTCGGTCAGAAGCCAAACCCGCCGATCGCCAGCACCACGCATCTGGCTGCGAACGACACGTTGTCCCGGATCGGCCAGATCGTCGACGTGCTGCGCCAACTTGGCCTTGGCGTTGCTCCGGTCCCCACCACCCCGGGCGCCGCTACCACGAGGCCCCTGACGCCGGTCAACGGCGCGCTCGGGCAGACAATCGGCAATCTGCTCGACGGCAAGAAGAGCGCGATTGGAATCATCGGCAGCGTGCTGACCGCGCTGCTTGGCGCGGTGGCGCCTGCTGCGGCGACGTCCGGAGCCGCCGGAGCGGCGGGTGGCCTCATGGGTATCCTCTCCACGCTTGGCGTTGCGGTCCCCTATCTGCAACCGATCATGCTCGGTCTCGCGGCGTGGGGCGCGCTCGGCAAATTCGACAAGTGGAGGGTCGCCGCCCAGGCGCAAGCGCCGAAGACCGCTTGACTGCGTGAAGCGGGAGCAGCCGGGACCGCGGCAGGCGGTCAAGCGCCACACCGCACCGCCGCCACGTGCGCCCTTAGCGTGGAGCGAAAAATGCTCGGCAACGATCAAGATGCAACTGCTGCTCCCGTGAGAGGGAGCAATGAGCGCAGCGCAACGCAAGCAACGACGATCGTGCCGCGGCCAAAGCGCAAACTGGTGCTGTTCGCGGACGGCACCGGCAACGCATTCACAAAGCAGGAATCCAACGTGTGGCGCCTCTATGAGGCGCTCGACCGTACCAGGCCCGACCAGGTCGCCCATTACATCAAGGGCGTTGGTACCGCGGGCTGGGCACCGCTGGCGGCGATCGACGGCGCCACCGGCATCGGCGTGCCGTCCAACGTCCGCAAGCTCTATCGCTTCCTATGCTGGAATTGGGAGCCGGGCGACGAGATCTACATTTTCGGCTTCAGCCGGGGCGCCTTCACCGCACGCACGCTTGCGGCCCTGATCGCCTCGCAAGGCTTGGTGCCGGCGGCGATCGGGGGCGAGACCGTGACGCACGCCGAGATGCAGCGCAACGCCATGGCGGCTTGGCGCGAGTATCGCCGCAAGACTGTGCCGTGGCGGAAGACTCTGCCGACGATCTGGATCACGCGTGCGGTTCGCGATCTCGCGCTAGGCATCTACCATCGCATCATGCGGCACCGATCCTATGACGATGTCCGCAAGGCGATGGATGGCCGCACCAACGTGGAGATCGAATTCCTTGGCCTGTTCGACACGGTGGAGGCGTTCGGCGTCCCGGTCGAGGAGTTGCGCACCGCGATCGACTGGGCGATCTGGCCGATCTCGTTCCGCAACCGAAAACTGTCCGACAAGGTCAAGCTTGCGCGCCATGCGCTGTCACTGGATGACGAGCGCGCAACCTTCCATCCGATCCGCTTCGACCAGAGCGCGCCGGCGAGTGCCGAGCAGATCAGAGAGGTGTGGTTCTCCGGCGTGCATTCCGATGTCGGCGGCGGCTATCCGGACGGCACGCTGTCCTTTGTGCCGCTCGTGTGGATGGTCGAACAGATCGAGCACAGGCTGCGTTTCCAGCCGGGCCGGATCGAACATTTCAGGGCTTACCAGTCGGCGATCGGGCCGATCCACGATTCGCGCAGCGGCGCCGCGGTGATGTATCGCTACGGCCCGCGTCCGATCACCGAAACGAAAGCCGACGGTGGTCCACCGGTCATACATTTCGGCGTCGTCGAGCGCATGCTGCACGGCTGCGACGACTACGCGCCGGTGACGCTGCCTGCCAGCGCCAAGGTGCTGACGAACGGTAAGGCGCAGCCGCTCACGGCGCCCAAGACGGGGGAGGCGATGAAATCGGCTTACGAAAGAACCGCGCGAGCGCACAACGGCCAGGTAAAAATTGCCGCGGACGCATTCGAGACGATGCCCCCGCCCAATGCGGAGATAGCCGACCAGGCGCTCGACACGGTGTGGTGGCGACGGGTGGCGTATTTCTCGCTGCTTGGCGGACTTGCCCTGCTTGCCACCTGGCCATGGGTGGCACGCTCGACTGTCGGGATGCTGTCGAAGCCGTTCGACGCGGTCAGCGTCGGCGGCACCACTCCGCTCGCGGCCATCCGCTGGATAGACGATGGCGTCGGCGCCGTAGTCGGATCGACCGCGAAACTCCTCAGCGGCTTCCTGCCATCCTATGTCGCACCTTGGCTCAACATCGCGATCTATTACCCGTTCGCGACGACCGTCTTGGTCCTACTCGTGCTTGCGGCATGGCACTGGAACGCGTCATTGCGCGACCGCATTCAGGAGCGCGCGCGGCTGGCATGGGATCACCCGAACCGCGCGGTGCCGAACGTCGGCAAGGCCAGCCCGCTTCTGAAGATCGGCCGCTTCATGCGGCTGCATGCCGGGCCAGTGCGTACGCTGTTCACCAAGGGGATATTCCCGGGCATGTTCCTGCTGATTATCTTCAGCATCGCCCTGCTCGCGGTCGGCCGCAGTTACTTCAACTGGCGCGTGGGTACCGGCGGGCTTTGTGACGGCACGGCAAAACCTGCTTCCGTCGGCGAACAGGTAGCGACCGCGAGCGCGCTGTTCGACATCAGCAATCCCTGCTGGGCGAGCGGGCTTAGGGTCGAAAAGGGCCGCCGATATCGCATCTGGATCAAGGCGCGCGATCCGTGGTTCGACCGCACCATCATGTCCGGTGTGACCGGATTCAGGTACGATGAGTTTCGTCATCTCTCGGCGCTGCCGATCCGCCGCCTGTACCGCGCGGACTGGCTCCAGCCGGTGGCACGTATCGGCGATGAAGGATCGGACGACCTGCCGCTACAGGCCATCAATGGAGTGCCGGCCGATGACCTCCCGCGCACCAGCAATGCGGCAGAGAAGAGGACGCTGCCCATCCGGCTTGACGAGGTGCTGCCGTTCAAGGATGAAAACAACGAGTCGGGGCGCACCCTCGCGAAGCTCGGAACTTTCGAGCCGATTCCGCAGGCCTTGCTGCAGGCCGCGCACGAGGTCTGGCGCACGCAGGGATTAGCGGACCTGATGGTGGCGGACTTCGTGGCGCCCGAATCCGGCGAGTTGTTCCTCTATGTCAACGACGCCGTCCAGGTGTTTCCGTTCCTGGGGCCATTCAATCTCTTCTACGGCAACAACAGCGGCACGGCGGAGGTGAAGCTGCAACGCGTGCCGTTGCCACCGCCCGACAAATAACGATGCGGAAGGGTCTTCGCCGGCGAAACGCAGGTTTGCACAGCGGACTGAGCCGCGCGCGCACTCCGCATCGGCTTGGACGGGCTTCGTCCTTTAGGTCGATGGCTCATCGCCTCACAAGGCAATAGGCTTGGGTCGGGGGTGGGAGCGGGCCCTTGGCGTGCGCTCGGGAAGTAAGGTTCACTACCCGATGCAGAGATCTGTATAACTTCGGATTGCCAAAACACGCAGCCTGTATCAAGCTGAGCTTTTCAAAGACATTTCGGGGGAGTGCCATGCCCCAGTGTTGGTCAATATGCTTTGCTGTTTGGTCCTTTGCTTTCGCGATGAGCTTCGGGAGTTGCTTAGCGCAACCGGCCATTGACGAAAAAATCGTCCTTCAGATTTGCGAAGCTTTCTCAAATCGAGCGGCCGATCGAATGCCAGCGATTGTTACGCCGGAGGCCAGCAAAAAGTTCATCGAGACCTATAGCAGTTTCTCCGAAAGGCTGGACGGTTGTTTGTCAGCGACCGAGGCAAAGCTGCGGCGTGGCGAAACGGGCGCGACGTTTTTGATCCAGCACACTCGTTACGAGAGCTACTGGCACTTTTCTATAGACGACAGGTCAATCAACGAAATTTCTGTTCGCCATTACAGACCGGTGACCTTAGCAGCTGACGAAGAATGGGAGGAACCATTCCGAATTCGGCCGCCTGCGCCCCGAACAGGGACGATAGGTTTCATCGACATTGACACGCCGTCGAACCAACCGAACATTGTAGAATTTTTCTATGCGACCAACCGTAAAGAATCGGATCAGCCCGTATCTTTAGAAAGAAGTCCTAGGTCGGACTCTAAGGGCAATAGGGCTCTCGTTCTAGGCGCAAACGGTTGGACAGTCGTCGGTGACTACACGGGCGAACGCAATGCGAGCCTCAGTTTCGGCGCAGCTAGGGTTCGCGTGCCGGAGGGGCATCGGATCGGGAAACTAGAGCTGCCTTCGAGCGTCAAAATTTTTGGATTCACACTTAGAACTGACAGCCCCAATCCATCTATGCACTTCACGATACGCAGCATCGCAAAAACGAGCGAAGATCAGTGGATCAAATCACTTTCCTCAACCAAGAAAAAGAGAGCGCTAATATTTGTCCATGGATTCAACACGAAGTTCCGGGATGCCGCATTTCGCACAGCGCAAATAGTCTGGGATCTTCAGTACCAGGACACAGCAGTTCTGTTCTCATGGCCGTCTCGCGGGGAAATAGCCGACTATCTGTATGACAAGGATAGCGCCCTAGGCTCACGTGACGCGTTGCTCCACGTTGTAGCCGACTTACGGAAAGCTGGATTTGACCAAATAGACGTTCTCGCTCACAGCATGGGCAACTTGATTGCTGTGGACGCGCTAGCCAATAGCGCGGCGACACGATCGCGGCCAGACGTCGCTCAACTCATTATGGCAGCTCCCGATGTTGATCGCGACATGTTTGTCCAAGCTATCCCGAAGGTGGCAACAGTCGCCAAAGGCCTAACCCTCTACGCATCCGCAAAAGATAAAGCTCTGCTGCTCTCGAAACGAGTTGCTGGAAATATTCCGCGTGCTGGGGATGTACCCGCGTCGGGACCGATCGTTGTCGCATCGGTCTCGACAATCGACGTAAGCGCTATCGGTGATGAGCTGTTTGGGCTCAATCATAACGCGTTCGCTACAACACGAAACGTTTTGAACGATCTCAAAATTCTTCTTGAAACAGGCGCTCCACCACCGAGGCTAGCCGAAATTCGCGGCTATCCTGAGCCTCCCCAAAAAGCCATCTATTTCCGGTACGCTCCTTAGGTGGAACGCTAGCTTCAAACGCTAGCTTCAATGGGCCGATGCTGTCGAAAAAGTCTCATATTGCTTAGTGACGAGTTTCCGGCTGACCGATGAAACGCGAAGAAGCCGCCGGTCGATGCATGGCCGTACGTCTTTTGGGACGCTCAGCCCACCACTTCGCAACGTCCGGGACCATGTCGCGGATGGGTTCAAAGATTTCCCTCGTCTCTGACATGGCGCACCTGCTTCCCCCTTTTGGGGTATTTTGACGTTTAATTGAGTCCCAGCGAGTTCTTGAAACTCTGTCGCGCACCTCATAAGTGCGCAACGCGAGGCGAAAAAACTCAATGATTTCGAACTGTCTCCCTTCATAAGAGGGTCACGTGCAATTTGACCGATGGTTCTTCGCTACCATTTGCACCTCATAAGATTGTCTTTTGAATCAGGAAAATAGGCGGCAGAAACGCGATCTGTTTAGACGGCCTCTGGCGCGTTAGAAATTCATCGAGGTCCCCCACAGCGGGATCTTCGAAGGCGCGTCTACGGGCTTCTGAGGCCCGTTAAACCGCATCGGCGCGAAAGGCAGTCATCGAATCGGGCTGTATTCGTCTGAATTCGCCCTTTTGAACTTGAAACGCTTTGGCGCAAAGTCCTTTTTCCGATGGAAACGAG
The DNA here is from genome assembly GCF_000472865.1 of Bradyrhizobium elkanii WSM2783. Classification (GTDB taxonomy): domain Bacteria; phylum Pseudomonadota; class Alphaproteobacteria; order Rhizobiales; family Xanthobacteraceae; genus Bradyrhizobium; species Bradyrhizobium elkanii_A. Next base: position 101,650 of record NZ_AXAP01000018.1, read on the forward strand.
GATTTGGGATCTGCGGCGATAGGATTAGGGTCTGTCCCAAGGCCGAAAAGCGCGAAGCGCGCCGACCGAGGAACGCCGCGTGGCGACGGATTGTCATTCGGCCTGCAATATTTGAACGCGGATTGACGTCTATGTCCAGATCGTTGCCGGCGAGCAAGGCGAACGCCATGTGAACTGACTGCGCAGCAGAACGGGACACAGCGCATATTCCGTCACACGCCGATCGTTTTCGCCGCCACGGCTCAGGCGTTGTCAGCCGGCTCGATGATCGGAGTGACAGGCGTCTCAATACCGGCAAGAGAGGCATGCCATCGCTCGATGCGTCTCATGCCAAATGTCCCGAAATAGCCAAAGATCCGTTGCCGACGGCTGAGGGGTACCAATTTGTCAACGGCAACGCCTCGTGCCCGAGCTTCGTTGTTCTGCGCCTGAAGGTCTATCAGGCGACGTTCGGGCCTCTCGGTAGCCTCGATCTCGAGCCGCTCCGTTTTGGCCTTCTTGACGCCCGGACCACGAGTCCGCTGGGTGGTGGTGGCTGGAGCGGCGAAGTGAAACTCTAGTATTCGGCATCCATCTTCGCAAGTTCGGATGCCACGTGCCGGACATTTCTTACCCAGATCGGGACGTCCGCAGCGTCCTTTTCCCCCGTCGAATGGCAACGAGCAAACGCATTTCGTCCAAAAGATAGAACAGTAGGGCTCGCCGGATCTGGACGATCAGCTGGCCGTCGTCCATCCGGAATTCGTGCCCGATGATTTGTCTTTGTGTGGCTGAAAGTTTTGGATGTGGAACGAACTCCACGGAGACAATCGCATGCCAATCGTCATCGAGATCCGCTGGTACAGGAGCTTGCGATGGTAAGGCCTCGGATCTCAGCACGCGCGACAGCGAGAAATCGATGAACCGCTTCCGGACAAAGTCGAAAGCCCTGACGTGCCAGCGTCCCGCCGCCTTGACCAACGCGTGCGAGCAGACGACCCGTTCGACGGCCGATGAACTTGTCATCGACTGATAATGGAGTTTACAGGATTCCCTGAGCGCCACCGCCGCAAGGAGCGGCCTGACCCGGTCTGGATCGACGTAATGGTGCGGTCGCGACACCCGTTCGATCGATAGGGATGCATCTATTCCGACATCATCGAGCTACCTTCCCCCTCCGCACCTTTGGTTGCGGAAGGCTTTCGATGCTGTCGAGGTCGGCGCCAGCTACCCCAAGGCGATGCCGGTGATCCTAACGACACCCGACGAGGTCGAGGCCTGGATGACGGCGCCCGCCGACGAGGCGCTGAAGCTGCAGCGACCGTTGCCTGACGGAGCGCTCCGAAACGTCGCGCGCGGCGTGAAGGAAGATCCTGCCCTACCCACCTAGAATAAAAACCGAAACAAGCGACGTCGCCTTCTAAGGGCGAAGCTGACATACTTTGATCGATTGAGAATTCCCGCTGGTGACCCTCAGGCACTTCTGCCTGATCCTGGATGCCCGCATCGGAAGTCCGAACTATTACCGTCTTAGATGACGCTCGAACTCCTTCCACACCGGCATTTCCAAAGGAAGCGACTTGAGGCTGGGAATCTTGGGAAGGAAATCAAGCTTGTGGAGCATGCGCAGGCTCGTCAAGGCAGGCATAAAGGCAGCGGCAACCACAAGTTCGTTGGTCTGCTTCCAACCGAGGAGAAACCGGTCGATCCTGTCCCGGTGCGTATCATTCGTGCGCCGCCAGACGACTTGATCACCGTCTTTCTCGCCCTCGAACCAAATCATGACAGTCTCCGCCGACGGGTGGGTGATTGAACAGAGCTGACTGTAGTAGTCGTGTACGTCAGAAACGCCTCCCAGCTTCAAACTCTCCAGATACTCTCGCATCTGCTTCGCGGCATGCATCGGCTCAGCGGCTTTGTTCCGTTGCAGTTTGCGGGCATGCGAGAAATGGATCAGCGTGTCCTCCATTTCTTTCGAAAGAAAGACCGTATCGGTTGGCTTTTCTCTGATTCGCGCGCGTATGAGCGCCAGGTTCGGTGCGAGTGTCTTGGGTACCGTTCCGTCGTGGAGAAAGGTGCCCGGCCAGGCTGCCGCCATCAGCTCGTTCTTGCTGACCAGCTCGCCGCGGCGCTGCACCAGCAGTTGCAGAAGCTCGAATGCGCGTCCACCCAGCTTGACGGGTCGCTCTTTGAGAAGGAGCAACTGGCGGCGGAGAACCAGTCGAAAAGGGCCGAGGCAGTACGTGAGTTCCCGCCGGTCTGTGCCCCGTTGTCGTGTCTCCGTGGCAGCCCGCATTGATCATTGCCAATCGATCAAACCGATCGGCTGTAACTATCATGCACTGCAAAATTTCTGAAGAGAGCAGGCCGATTGCGACAAAACGCTCGCGCGGGACGGTTCGGCTATTTTTGGGGCTTGCCAAGCATGGTCATGCGCATGACTTCGACGCCGCCGTCGGCAAGTTCCGGAAGCTTGGCGAACCAATCCTTCACATAAGGCATCGCGTTGTGTGCGTCGAAATCGGCCTGGCTGGCAAACATTTCGTAAAAGACGAAGTGGCCGGGCTTGGCGCGGTCTTCCTGAAGGAAATAGACCAGGTTCTTGGGATCGCTGCGGACCAGGTCGATCAGCGGCAAGGTGGCGGCGCGCAGCATGTCTTCTTTTCCGGGCTTGGCACGCACCTGCGCCACCACGGAATATGCACCCTCCGGAATCTCCTGATAGTGCACGCGCGGCGCTTCCTGAGCCACGGCCGGAAGTGTCGCCGGCGCCGTAGAGGCGATCAGCAGGGCGGCAAGCGAGTTGCGGACGAGAGTTTGCATGGTGACGCCCTTGACATGTGATTGTATCGCCGGGTGACCAGCTAAGGCACTGACAGCCGCCCCGCTGCACGAGGGTCTAGCGCACGATCTTCTGTTGCCGTTTTGCCAAGGCCTCGCTGAAGCGCTTCTTGACGGGACCGAGCGCCTTGACGAACTCGAGCTGCTCGCCCTCCGGTCCCTTGCAGTAGATCAGCTCCCAGCCGTTCGAGGGTTCAGCGGTCACCCGGTTCGTGTTGGTGCTGCGGGGCGCGGCCTTGCGATCCGCTTCCGTCGTGACGCGGACGGTGCGGTTCGCTCTCACCTGCGTCATGCCGCAGCGTGCCGATTCCGCTTCGAGATCGACAATGAACTTGTTGAAGTCGACATCGTCGCGAACATAGAAGCAGATGTGCATCATGCGCGGAAAGGCAGGGCTCATGTGCTCCACCGGTTCGGCGAAACTCTTCGCGCTGCCCATGGGCTGATCAGCCTCGCGATATTGCAGCAATTCCAGCACCATGTTGTCGAACTGGATGAAGCGGACATCGAGCCGCTGTGCTCCGCTTCGCAAGTCGGGCACGCCGATGGTTCGCGGATTGACGCCGCGTGCGTGCGCCTCGATCTCCTGGTCTGCCAGCAGCGTGTTCTGCACCCCGTCGCCCTCGAAGTCGCCGTGCCGGAACACCTCGGTGCCGCCAAGCACCTCCGTGTAGAACTGGTAAGCCCGTTCCATGTTCTGGACCGTCAGCCCGAAATGCTGGACGCCCTGGAGCCGCGCGCCGAGCGGCGCCTCGTCGCGCTCCGCTGACGACATGCCGTCGGCATCCGGTGCCGCGGCCCGCGCGTCGGTTGCCGCGCCGGCGAGGCCCGTGACGACGGCTGCGCCGGCTGTCTGGAGCAAGGCGCGGCGACCCATGTCGGTGGCGTTGTCGGCTTCATCTGTCATGTCGCTCTCCTTGGTCTTTCGGTGCATGGTCTGCGTTGTCCTGGCCGCCGGAGCAGTGCTCGGCCGGGGTGCGCCCTCGGGCTTTCAATCGGCGGCGGGAAGCGGAGCTGCAGGGCTGACTAGCCCCTCGGAGCGGAGCTCGCGCCAGAAGTCCGCCGGGATGGCTTCCTCGAGCGCAGCGCGATCCTCGGCGATGCGGCCCGGGCGGCTCGCGCCGGGGATGACGGCTGCGACCACCGGATTGGCGAGCGCGAACTGCAGGCCGGCCGCTTTCATGCCGATGCCATAGCGGTCTGCGATCGCTTTGATCCGCGCCACCTTCTTGAGGATTTCGGGAGGCGCCGGCGCATATTCGAAGTTCGGACCGCCAACGAGCGCGCCAGAACTGTAGGGGCCGCCGAGGACGATCGCGAGCTCATGCTCCGCGACCACCGGCATCACCCGCTGCAGCGCCCTTGCGTGGTCGAGCAGCGTGTATCGGCCCGCGAGCAGGAAGCCGTCGGGTCGCGGCTCGTCCAGCGCGAGCAGCAGCTCGATCGGCTCGACCCGGTTGACACCGAGTCCCCACGCCTTGATCACGCCCTCGTCGCGCAGCCGGTCGAGCGCTCTAAAGGCGCCCTTGCGGGCGCTTTCGAACACCGAGAGCCACTCGTCGCCGTAGAAATCCTGTGCAACGTCGTGCACGAAAGCGACGTCGATGTGGGAGGTAGCGAGCCGCTTCAGACTGTCCTCGATCGAGCGCAACGTTCCGTCCCGGGAATAGTCGTTCACGATCCTGTTCGGGCGTCCGTATCTGAAGACGCCGCCTTTCTCGCCGAGGTCGCGGGCATCGACATCCTCGATCTCGTCCAGGATAAGGCGGCCGACCTTGGTACTGACGACATAGTCGCTCCGCGGCCGGCCGGCGAGCGCGGCGCCGATGCGGATCTCGGCAAGCCCTGCGCCATAGAACGGCGCGGTGTCGAAATAACGGATGCCGTCCTCCCAGGCTGCATTCACCGTCGCGAGCGCTTCCCGCTCCGGGATGTCGCGGAACATGTTTCCGAGCGGCGCTGCGCCGAACCCCAGTTTTCCCGGCAGAATATCCTTGAGGGCCATGTTGCGAGTCCTTGTCTCCGACAGGCGAGTCCGTCCGTGTGCGGCGCGGCCGATCTCACTCGGTCGCGGATGGATCTGCGCTTCTGATGAACGCCGCGACTTCGCGCGGATGCGACGGCATCACCGCGTGGCTGCTTTTCAGCTCCGCCACCTTCGCGCCCGAGCGCTTGGCCATCGTGCGCTGTGCCGTCGGCGGGATCATGTGATCCTCGCTCGTCACCATGTAATAGGTCGGCTTCGCCTTCCACGCCACGCGATCGACCTTCGTCTGCACCGCCTGCAATCCCCAGGGCAGTTGCCTGGCGCTCATGAAGCGGGTCGTGGCCGCGTCGACATCGGCCGCGAAAGAGGTGGGGAATTTTGCGCGGTCGACGAGGAGATAATTGCCCTCGGTGACCAGCGGAGCTTTGTGCTCGCCGGCGGGCACTGGGGCGTCCGCCAGCGTGCTGACGGACTCTCCCGCGTCGGGAGCAAATGCCGCGAGATAGACGAGGCTGCGAACCTTCGGATTGTCGCCGGCTTCCGTGATGACCATTCCACCATAGGAATGCCCGACGAGAATGACCGGATGCCGCGCCTTGGCGATCACGCGCTCGGTCTCCGCGACGTCGTCTCGAAGCGTGATCGTCGGTTGCTGGACGACGAGCACCTCATATCCCGCGTCCGAGAGGATGTCGTAGGTGTCCTTCCAGCCCGAGCCATCGACGAAGGCGCCGTGCACCAGAACAATCGACACGGTCCTCTCGGCCGCGACCGCGGGGATGGCGGTTGCGATCGACAATGTAGCAAGCGCGGCGACAAGCGGCTTCATACCAGGCTCCTATCCTCGATACGGCGACATTGCCGTTGATGCGCGCCTTTCACTAGCGCGTGCCCGCATTGCGGTATTTCCGATTCCTGCGCGATGACGCACGCATCTTGCTCAGGCGCCACGAGATCAGCTTTTCGAAGCCGAATGCGTACCGCTGTAAGCCTTTGCGTTAGCTGGCTTTTACCTCTTTTAACCGCGCCGCCTCTGGACTTCGCTGACGCAGCTTGTGAGTAATTCGCAATCGGCGTGGCAGCGACCGGGGCTGCAATTCACCACCGGATGGAATGATCGCTCGCGCGATACGGGGCCGGGATTCGCCGCAACGAAGCGGAGGTCGTGATGGCGCTCGCGACGCATGGAGATCAGAAGTACAAGAACAGCGAGAAGCTCGCGGAGGCCAATGATTGGCCGGGGCTGAGCATCGAGCATCGCAAGTTCGAGGCGGGCCGTCAGGCAACGCCCGTTCCCATCTGCACCGAGCTCGTCATGCTGCTGTCGGGCGGCGGGATGGTGTGCCGCGTCGGCAACGGCGAAGTCCAGAAAAGCCTCGCCCGGCCGGGGATGAGTTATCTCGTGCCCGTGGGGACGCAGGAGAGCCATCTCGAGCTTTCCGACCGGATGGAATGTCTTCATCTCTATCTGCCGCCGGCGCTGCTCGATCACAGCGCACTTGCGGATTTCGACATCGATCCGGCAAAGGTCGAGATCGCCTACGCTCACGGTCTGGCCGACCAGGTGCTCTTCCACATCTGCTCGCCGCTTCGCGATCTGCTCCATCGCCCGCGCCAGCCGACCGACTCGCTGTTCGTCGAGGGGATCCAGGTCGCCCTCGCGGCGCATCTTCTGGGGAATTACACGATCGACCGTTGGCGCGCGCCCGACAAGTCGCCGGCGCTCGACCCGCGGCGTCTCCAGCGCGTGCTGGACTATATCGACGCTTCTCTCGGCAACGATGTCAGGCTCGAGGATCTGGCGGCTCAGGCCTGCCTCAGCCCCTATCATTTCTCCCGTCTGTTTCGCGAAGCGACCGGACTGTCACCGCACCGTTACGTCACCGATCGCCGCGTCCACGCCGCGCGACAGGAGCTCGCGCGTGATCGCCTGTCGCTGGTCGAGATTGCCCTGGAGTTCGGTTTCGGCTCGCAGGCCAATTTCACGCGCGTATTCCGCAAGGCCGCAAATCTCACGCCGGGACAGTATCGCGAATTGTGCTGCGGCCAGGCCGAGCTGAAATCCGATCGCGTCGAAAAGCCATTCCGCACGGATTGCGCATGATCCAGCAGGATTCGGGAATACGGCTCACCGTGCATCGGGCAGTGCTGTTGCAGCGACCAGATAGGCGAGAGGATATATCGACATGATCGAGCTGACGGTGAACGGGATCAAGCGCCAGGTCGACGTCGTTCCCGAGATGCCTCTGTTGTGGGTGCTGCGTGACGAGCTCGGCGTCACCAGTGCCAAATACGGCTGCGGGGTCGCGCAATGCGGTGCCTGCACCGTTCACATTGACGGCAAGGCGGTGCGGTCCTGCCAGTCCCATATCGGCGAGGTCGCAGGCAAATCGGTCGTCACGCTCGAAGGCCTGCACAACAAGGACCAAAATCCAGTCCTGCAGGCCTGGATCGCGCATCAGGTGCCGCAATGCGGCTACTGCCAGACCGGCCAGATCATGCAGGCCATCTCGCTTCTTGCATCGATCCCCCAACCGACGGACGAGCAGATCAATCAGGTGATGTCCGGCAATCTCTGTCGCTGCGGCACCTATCCGCGGATTCGTGCGGCGATCCATGCGGCTGCGGCCAACAAGATGGCGGAGAAGTGAGATGAGCCACATGCACGCCTTTTCGCGTCGGGCTTTCGTTTTCGGCTCTGCCGCCGTCGCCGGAGGCATCGCTTTCGGTGCCTATAGTCGGGCCGAAGCGGCCGCGCCGAGCGCTGATGGCAATCCGCTGGCCGCCGGCCTCGGCCCGAATTCGGTGACCTTCAATCCATGGGTCGAGATCAGCCCCGAAAAGATCACGCTGATCGCGCAACACGCCGATATCGGCCAGGGTGTCGGCTCGGTGCAGCCGATCATGATCGCCGAAGAGATGGACCTCGACCCCGGCCAGTTCGAGATCCGGTTCGCTGATCCAAGCCCCGCCTATTTCAACACCGGTTTCGCCGACGAGTTCGCGCCGTTCGTGGCCGCGGATCAAAGCCCGGCTGCGGAGGAAGCGCGCGCGGCCACGCTCGAATGGTTGCGCAAGTCCGGCCTGCAAATGACGGGTGGATCGAGCACGATTCCGGACACGTATCACAAGCTGCGTGTTGCCGGTGCGGTCGCGCGCGAGACGCTCAAGGCGGCTGCGGCCAAACGTTCGGGTGTCGCGATGGCCGACCTTCGGACTCAATCAGGCCACGTGATCCTGCCCAACGGGACCAAGATCGCCTATGTCGCACTCGCGGCGGAGGCATCGAAAATTCCGCCGGTGCTCGATGCGCAGCCGCGCGATCCGTCTAACTGGCGTATGCTCGGCAAACCGATGATGCGGCTCGACGTCCGCGCGAAGGTGATGGGCGAGCTGAAGTTCGGCATCGACCTGAAAACGGACGGCATGCTCTACGCTTCCGTCAAGCTGAACCCCAGCAAGGGGCAGCCGCTGAAATCGTACGACGCCAGCAAGGCGCAGTCGATGCCGGGGGTCAAGAAGATCCTCGAAATCAACAACGGCGTCGCGGTGATCGCCACGAACAGCTGGTACGCGATGAAGGCGGTCGACGCCATCGCTTGCGAGTGGGCGCCTTCGGTCTATCCCGCCGAGCAGGCCGACCATTGGAAGGTTCTGGAATCGTCGTTCAAGCCTGAGTTCCTCGGCAAGGAGTGGCGGAAGATCGGCGATATCGACACCGGTCTGAAGACCGGCAGGCTCGTCCAAGCCGAATATCGCGCACCCTATGTGGCGCATCAGCCGCTCGAGCCGCTGAACGGGATCGGTCTCGTCACCGACAAGGGCATGGAGATCTGGGTTGGCCATCAGAGCCCACGCTTCGTACAATATGTCGCCGCGACCGCAATCGGCCTCAAGCCGGAACAGATCACCTTCCATAATCAGTGGACCGGCGGAAGCTTTGGACACCGTCTGGAGTATGAGAACGTCCGCGTGCTCGCCGAGATCGCCAATCAGATGAAGGGCACGCCGATCAAGCTTGTGTTCTCGCGCGAAGAGGATTTCCTCCAGGACATTCCGCGGCAGATCGCACTCGCGCGGCACCGCGGCAGCGTCGACAGGAGCAAGATTGTCGCTGCCGACCTGCAACTGGCCTCGACGGCGCCGCTCAAGGGGCTGCTCGAGCGTTCAGGCACGCCCTCGAAGGATCCCGACGGACAATTGGCTGCCGGCCTGTGGAACGTCTACTACGACATCCCCAACTTCCGGGCCACCAGCTACGAGGCGCAGGGCTTGTCGCCAAGCACCACATGGCGCTCGGTCGGCGCTTCGACATCCGGTTTCTTCACCGAGAGCTTCATCGACGAATTAATCCACGCGGCGGGTCTTGATCCGATGAAGGCGCGCATCGCGATGTGCACCGTGCCGCATTATCGCAAGGTGCTAGAGACCGTCGCGGAGATGTCGGACTGGAAGGGGCCGCTCGGCAACGGCAGGGGCCGCGGCGTCGCCTTCGTCGAGTCGTTCGGGACACCGGTCGCCGAGGTCGTCGAGGTGACGGCGACGGACCGCGGCATCAGGATCGACAAGGTCTGGGTCGCGGTGGACGTCGGCAAGGTCGTCGATCCCGTCAATTTCGAGAACCAGGTCCAGGGCGGGGTCGTCTGGGGTCTTGGCCATGCCATCAATTGCGAGCTCACCTACGCCAAGGGCGCCGTGCAGCAGACCAACTATAATCACCATGAGGCGATGCGGATCTACCAATGCCCGGTCATCGAAGTTCGCGGGCTCGAGAATGATCCGAAGGTGAGGGGCGTCGGAGAGCCGCCGGTCCCTCCCGCGGCGCCTGCGCTCGCCAATGCGATCTTCGCAGCGACCGGAAGACGCATCCGCGAAATGCCCTTCAACAAGTTCATCGATTTCGTGTGAGACGCGCCATGCAGAGATCTCTGATCGTGTTCGTCTTGGCAGCTTCAGCTGTCGCGGCCCTTACCGGGATCGTCGCGGCCAAGGACGAGGCCGCCAAGGACGTGCTGCCGCCCGGCAGCGTCAGCCGCGCCGAGGGACTGGAGGCGTGGAAGCGGATTGAGGCCGTCGTGACACATCCACGGTGTGCCAACTGCCATGTCGATGCCAAAGCCATACCGATCTGGACGCCGGCCGGCGAAACCAAGCCCCGCCCGCATGGCATGAACATCCACGGCGGCGAGAGCCGCATTGGCACGGAAGCGATCCCGTGCTCGACCTGTCACATGACCTCCACCCAGGCGAACGAGCCGGCGCCGGCGCCGCCGCGCGCCGGCATCGACTGGCAGCTCGCCCCGGTGGCTTTCATCTGGTTCGGCAAGAGCGGTGCCGAGATCTGCGCGCAGATGAAAGATCCCAAGCGCAATGGCGGTCGCGACGCCGCCGGTCTCGTCGGGCACTTGCGGCACGATGCCTCGCTGAGCGGCTTCATCCCGCGCGGCTGGGCGCCCGGAGCCGGCCGCTCGACGCCGCCGGGCACCTTCGAGGATCACGTCAAGGACATGGCGATGTGGGGGGCGGCCGGACAGCCTTGCCCCGACTGACCAGTGCGATGCCAACGCGGGCAAACGGGGGGAACTGAGACCTTCAATGGCGTCGGACCGGCTGCCGCGAAGAAAACGTAGGCTACAGAGCCTGTGAATTTCCGCTGAGCTTAGGAGCCGACAACGAAGGTGAACGACAGCCGCTCCGAGCGGCCCCTGATGCGTCGGCGGTGGGTTCAAAGGCTGCCTTGGCCAGCCCCGATTTCGCTGGTTGGCTCGCCTCCAAAACGCTTTATCGACCTCTCATCTCAATGGCAACCAGGAGCTTCATATAGGCGCTGCCGGCCTCACGCCCGCATCGCCTCCAGCAATCCGGCTACGCCCATGATCGTCATCACGCGCTTCATGTTGTAGGCGAGCACGGTGAGCGCCATCTCAGTGGTCGCATTGATCGCATTGGGCGGTCTCCTCCTTAAGCTTCTCGATCTTGTCCTTCAACCTCGCAACTTTCGCCTCTGGCACTGCATCGCCGCGCCGATCGGCGGTCTCGAGCTGCGAGAGAGCCGAGCTATCCAGATCGAGCCCGTCGACGAACACATCAACCGCACGCACCGGATTGTCCTCGGCCATGTAGTCGTCGAGCAGCGCGGGGAACAACGTGCTCTGCCCGCGATCAATCCCTTTCCACGAATCCTGCCATCACTCGTCCCCGCCGATTCATTGGAGAATAACAGCAGAGGCTGAGTTTTCACACGGCCTGGGCCACCACCGAACTTGCGCCCGTGTATCCGCGTCCCCATAAAAGGCCACCGGATGGCTGTTTTGGCCCCGGCCTTTACTGATTATGTAATCGGCACCAACTGCGATTTGAGCGAAAGAAACAGCGACCGCCCAGACGTCTTGCGGCCTAAAGAGACGATGCCGCCCGCGCAGTAAAGTCCGCCACGACGTCCGGCTGAGAAAGCATGGGGACGTGCGAACTTTCCAACACGAGAGTCTCGGCCTTCATCCGCTTTGCGGAGTCGCGCTCTACAGCGGGAGGAATTGTCTCGTCCTGCGCTGCGACAATGTACCAGTTCGGTTTGGAGTGCCATGCGGCCGCGGTGATCTTGTCACCGAAGCACTTCACCGCAAGTGGGCCCTGCGTCGCGTACACGATGTCGGCCTCGTCTGACGGGACATCCTGTACGAAATGCCTGCGAACACCCTCGAGTGTCAACGCGACATAACCATCGCCGTACGGCTTGATCTCGGCCGCGCCTGGCGCTGCCGGATAATCCTTCCACCAATCGGAGAACGACTGACCGTTGTCCGGCGCGCCAGCCGCGATGTAAACAAGTCCCTTTACCTGAGGATGGTTGCCGGCTTCCGTGATGACGGCGCCGCCCCATGAGTGGCCCACGAGGAGAACCGGACCTTCCTGCATTCCGATGACCCGGTAAGCGGCTGTGACATCGTCCGCCAACGAGCTTAGCGGATTTTGAACCGCGATTGCCTTTAAACCACGAATCGTGAGCAGTGGAATAATTTTTGCCCAGCAAGAACCGTCGGCAAAAGCGCCATGGACGAGAACGATGGATTGATTGCCATGTGCCTAATCCTTGGTGTCAGCTCTTATTTTGCGAGAACGATGGTGTGTCGTTCGTGTGCGCCTTCCGGCCCCTTGCCCCACCTATCCTTCAGATCACTCCGACCGGACTTGTAAGGTGCCCTTTCGCTGCTCCTTTCTTCCATTTAAGCACCGAAGGCGCTCGACCGCTGGTCAAAAGAAGTTAAAATCGCTAGGTTAAAAGGCAGCCGCAAAAGGCAATCACGGTTGGTCGATGCAAAACCAGACGCGGACAATGGGAAAGCTAGAGGGCCGCGTCGGTGTGTTCACCGGCTGGGAGGCGCGAGGAGCAACTGAACGTCGGATCGATGCGGTCTTTTAGGCCGCTCTGCCATCTCCGGAGCTTGCAAGCTTAGCAAGCAGGTCGCTTGTGACGAGTAGATCCCTCGTCTGGAAACCTTCGGTAAATTCGTCGTAGATCGGCAGCAGTATCTTGCGGGCATCATCCCTTCGCGACCGGGCGCACCAGAGCTTCGCGAGATCATTCGCTGCGCGCAAACGCCATGACAACGCACCGATGTCCCGGGCAAGCTCGATCGATTCCATGAGGCTTGCCTCAGCTTCACTTGTCTGACCCCGGGCCTTGAGAATAGACGCATGAACGCGAATGACTTCTGGAAGGCACCAACCTTCGTTCCGCGCTCGGGCAGTATTTACTGCGGTCAGGATTATTGTTTCGGCTTCGCCGAGCCGTCCACCACGGGCAAGAGCATCTGCCAGAACACTGAGGTAATAGGGCATCCGCACTAGGTAATTAACATTGCGGAACTCCTCGATCGCTTCCTTAAGGGAATCAATCGTGTCCGACGAAGCGCCGCCTTTCTCGTGCGCTAAAGCAGCGCGATAAAAACTGGCAATCGGCCGTCTTGTGATTAGTCCCTGCCTCTCGACATGTTCGGCGAGCAATTCGACGTATTTATCACATTCCTCGTAACGCCCGCACCAATAGAAAACTGGGCATGAGTATGTAAGCGCGTTATTCAGCGAAAGGTGATGGTGGCCCGGACGGGCACGCTCAAAGGCGGCAACGGCCGTACGGCTGGCAGAGTCTGGCAAGCCCCTCAACCACAGTACCTGAGATAGCGCGCATTCCAACAGAATGACAATGTCGGCCAAGTACCGAACGCTATACGAACGGTTAAAATATCGTAGATCGCGCTGCTGGAGGGTTTCGAGCCGCTGCTGGGCGTCTTGAAGACGACCGAGAAAGAGATCGGCTATGCCTAAGTGAACTTCGCCTTCGGGAAGAATCGAAGGATCATCCGCTGCGGCTACCGAGGCGAACGTCTTAATTGTGCGTATTCCAGAGTCGTACTCACCCGTAAAGAGTTCAAATGCCGCAATCAACATCAGGCAACGATGACGATAATCGGTGTCACCAATCCGATTTGCGATCTCCGATGCTCGCCGCAAGGCAGCCATGGCCGCCGGCTTCAGACCACGCGTGATCATCGTGGAGGCTCCGAGCCACAGCTTGAACTTCATCTCGAATGCCGTCCCGGCGAGCCCCGCGGCATCGAGTTCCTCGACCGCCCGTGAAACATGGACGTGGCATTCCTGGATGAGCGAAAAATGATTCCAGAGCAGCAGGCCTGCAACGGTCAATCGAATTCGCAGTGACCGATTTGCCTCGTCCCGACCGACCCAGGCCAGCGCAACACGCAGATCGTCGACAACGTGGCGGTAGGCGGCGCCCCATTCGTGGGCTGGACGCTGCGACCACTCGCTTGCGGCCTGCTCTAGCACCGCACATACATATTCCGCATGACGGCAGCGGACCGCCTGATCCTCACCGCTGATCCGCAGGCGCTCCGCGCAATAGGCGCGTGTTGTTTCCAAGAGGCGGTAGGTGACCAAGTCGGCATTCGTATCCATCGCCAGCAGCGACTTCGCGGCAAGCTTGGCGAGTGTATCCATTGCCTCAGCGGGCCTTCCGTTCGACACGGCGGCTGCCCCATCGACACTAAAAACACCCGCGAACACGGAGATTTCACACAGCAATGCGGCCTCACACTCGGAAAGGAGGCTGTAGCTCCAGTCGAGTGTCGCCAGGAGCGACTGCTGTCTCTGAGGCGCGCCAGGAGGGCCAAGATTGAGGAGGCGGAAACTCTCGTCCAGCATCTGCAGGATGCGTGCCGGCGAGAAGGCGGCCGTTTGTGTTGCGGCGAGCTCGATGGCGAGCGCGTTGCCATCAAGCCGACGGCAGATTTCCGCCACCGCCGGGGCGTCGGCATCAGTTAGCCGATATCCCGACCGCTCGGTTGCGCGCGTGGCAAACAACTCGACCGCGGGAAACTTGCAAGCCTCGTCTGCTGCGGGACTTTCGCTGGGATCGCATTCTAGTCCGCGGATGCGATGTATCCGCTCGGCGCCGCTGAGCCCGAGGGGCTCGCGACTCGTTGTGACAATGCGCACACCATCGAGGTAGCGCGCAAGCCGATCAACTGCAGTAACGACGGCAGGAAGTAGGTGCTCGCAATTGTCGAACAGGAGGACCTTTTCCTGCAGCTTCAAAGCATGCAGGACGCTCGACAGCGGGTCCCCGCCCGTTACGCCAAGTCCGAGCGCGTAGGCGATCGCCGTAGGCACGAACTGCGGGTCGCTGATTTTCGCAAGGTCCACGAACGTAGCACCGTGGGCGCGCCGACGAGCCGCTTCGTGAGCTGCCGCTACAGCGACCGTCGTCTTGCCGACACCGCCGGTCCCCACAACCGATACGATCTTCGATGCATTTATATCGTGCAGAATTGCATCAATAACACTCGTCCTGCCGAAGATGCGCGTTACTGCCATCGGGAGACCTTGCCCCCCCGTCGCCGCTCCAGCTGAGATCCATCCTTCGGCTGCCTGGACCTTCGCGATAAATCGGTAGCCACGCCCGGTTACAGTCGCGATGTACTTGGCCGGCTCGGGCCCATCGCCGAGTGCCCGTCGCAGGGCATTCATGTTGACCTTAAGATTTGCTTCTTCGACAATTGTGTTCGGCCAGACACGCGCGAACAGCTCCTGCTTGCTCACAATTTCGCCTGGCCGCTCGACCAGTGCCGTCAAGATGTCTAGCGCGCGGCCCCCGATCCGGACTGGTACTTCTCCGTTGAGTAGCAATTGGCGTTCGGGAAGAAGGAGAAACGGCCCAAAGCCGAAAGATCGTGCAGTTCGTTCTCCGCAGTCACCCGTCACGAACAGCTCCTTCTAAGAGCCTGACCGAAAAAAGGAGTGAGTGATTTCGATAGGCTGTGATTCCTTCGGATTTGCGAAGATTCGAGGGAGGGCACGATGCCGTGGACCGAAATCACTCGTATCCAGTATCAGCGCAGAGGACTGCGTTACGCAAGCGATCTGACCGATGCGGAGTGGGCGCTGATTGCCCGGAAGATGCCGCGCCGTCGACGCCTCGGGCGACCCCGGCAGGTCGATTTGCGCGAGGTCGTACAGGCGATTTTCTATATCCTGTCCACCGGCTGCCAGTGGCGAGCTCTGCCGAGCGAGTTCCCGCCGTACTCGACGGTTCAGGGCTATTTTTATGCGTGGCGAGATAGCGGCAGGTGGCACAGGATCGTTCGAGCTTTGGTGCGCAAAGCGCGGCAGGAACTTGGGCGCAAGCCGACCCCGACGGCTGCCGTCATTGACAGTCAAACCGCTTCGACGACGCAGTTTGGCGGCCCACGCGGCTTCGATCCTGGCAAGCGCCTCCACGGACGCAAGCGGCACATCGTCACCGATACCGAGGGCCTTCTGCTGGCAGTCCACGTTCATCCCGCCAACGTTCAAGATGTCCATGGTGCCGTCCCTCTTCTGGAGGGCTTGCGAGAGCGCTTTCCCAGACTTCAGCACGTCTTTGCTGATCGGGTTTATCGCGGCAAACCACTGATCGAGGCACTGTCCCATTGCGGCCAATGGACCATCGAGATCGTCCAGCGGCCGCCTGGCGTCAAAGGCTTCCAGCTTTTGCCCCGACGCTGGGTGGTCGAGCGCACCTTTGCCTGGCTCGGCAGATGCCGTCGTCTCGCCAGGGACTTCGAGGGCTCCTCCGCCGCCGAAGTCGCATGGCTTCTCGTTGCCCATCTCAGGCTCCTAACCCGACGCCTCGCCAGGCCACAGAAGGCCTTTTGAGTCAGACTCTAAGGAGATCGGAACAAGTACAGCATGCCAGAAAAAGAGGGCGGTCACATCGACAATATAATATACGCTGTTTTGTCTTTGCTTGCTCCAAAGTCCGCTACGGGTGTGCGCCGTGACAAGGCGGCGCTTTCCAGTGGGTGCAAGTCCCACCCGGCAAACGCTCCAGCCGGAAGCAATCGGAGCAGTCATGGAGGTAACGAAGTGGCTGAAGCCTTCGATTAGCGTGTCACGAATTGGTGACAGCGCGAGTGTGCAGGCCGTAACGCGAGTGAACGCCGAGCAAGCCTCGAAAAGGACGATGCGCAGGCCGACCCGATGACCCTTTCGGGGAAGGCTGATACGGCTGGGGCGAAGTGAGCGAAGCAATACCTCCAGTC